>CAYSIG010000027.1:0-75225 GCA_964430995.1 uncultured Flavipsychrobacter sp. | reverse complement strand
TTTTGCGCGGAGTTCTTTTACTGTTGCGAGCAATCCGTTCTTATTAATAGTGCGGATAGCATCGGTAGATAATTTCAAGGTAATCCACCTGTCTTCCTCTGCAAGATAAAAACGCTTGGTCTGCAAATTAGGCAGAAAACGGCGTAATTTTTTCTTGTTAGAGAACGATACTTTGTGGCCTACCACTGGTTTTCTACCTGTTACCTGACAAACGCGAGCCATGATTATGATTTTTTTGGGATTGCAAAGGTCTTGATTTTTTATGGAATAGCAAAATATTTCTGAAAAATATTCTGAATTATTGCAGTCTGTAGCCTTAACGGGAGCGCCAAGGTACTAAAATGGCTTCATTTTTCCTTTCCGGAGCTTTATTCCGAGTTCTTTTAACGTATCTGTGCCTTTTATATCTACGCGGGTGAGCTCGTAGAGGTCGAGAGCGGGCACACGACTCACCCTATTGCCTATACGGAAGGCTGCAGTGATGCCCATCTCCTTCATTCTCTGCTTCAGCAAGGCAAGCTGGTGGCTGCTGCCGGGGCGGCCGCCATATGCATAAGCCCATACCATATTATACGGAATACCAGCCCTTTTGAAGGCAGCCGTAGCTTCCTGTAGTTCCTGCACGGCATCGTTTATGCTCACAACACCCATATTAAGGTGGTGGTAGCCATGCATGGCCAGCTGCACCACAGCGGGGTCCAGTTTCCGGAGGTCTTCCTGGGTCATTTTCAGGTCGGGGCCCGGCCCCATGTCCGGGTATGTATTATTCAGGGTGGCGCCGATAATAAAGAATGTAGCCTGCCAGCCAAGTTCCTGCAGCAGCGGATAGGCATAAGTGAGGTTATTTACATAGCCATCGTCAAAGGTTATTAAAATTGCTTTATCGGGCTTTGACTTGGCGCCTGAGGCTATAGCCAGGTAATCCTGCAAGGATAATGTATGAAAACCTGCTTTTTTAAGGTACTCCCAGTGCTCGCGCAGCATTTCGGGGGTGACGGTGAGGTTGTCGCAGATGCCGGGCCATACCTTGTGATACATAAGCACAGGTACACCCTTCCCTTCCGGTAACAGCCAACTGAGATCCATCTGGTAAAATTACTTTGAAACCTGGAAGTTATCCATCATTTTCCCATGGTCTTGTGAATACAGCTTGATCTTCACATACTTTATAAAGCCCGCATATGCTATATTCTTACAGATCACATATCCAAGGTAGCCATCCAGGAAGCCGCCCCTGAGTATGAAGTTATAAATAAACTTCCATGTGGGGCCCAGCAATATTTTGAGGAGGAACATCTTCTCTCCCCTGTCTATGGCGTTGCGGGCGGCCAGCTCAGAGTACAGTTCGATCTTTTTTGTGTGGTCAGATATGCTCTTGTAACTATAGTGCAATATGTTGCCATCCAGAAAACCCACCTTCACCTTCTTGTCGTTGGCAACAATGCTCTCGTGCACCTTGTTTGAGTTGATGCTGCACTTATGCCGGTTAAACATGCGCAACTTAGGCTGCGGGTACCAACCGCAATGCCGTATCCATTTGCCGCAATAATTGGCGAGGATGTTTATGTTATAACCATCAAAGCGGGGTTCCTGTTTTTCAGCACGGATACTGGCCTGCAACTCCGGGGACAACACCTCGTCTGCATCTATGGACAACACCCAGTCGTATGTGGCCTGGGCTATGGCAAATGCCTTCTGGTCGCCGAAATCATTGAAATGATGGTAAAATATCTTGGCTTTATACGATGCCGCTACATCGGTTGTTTTATCGTCCGAATAGCTGTCTACCACCACGATCTCATCCACTACATCTTTTACCGATTCTATACATTTTGCAATATTCTGTTCTTCGTTGTGGGTGATGATGACTGCGGAGATCTTTATCATATATATAGCCTTTTTCCGTGATGGGGTTTATGATAGTGACTTCAACTCTTGTAATGCAAAATATATGCGGTTATCTTTAAAACGCGCAATTTGCAAAAATATTGTTAAATACCCTAAGGAATTTCAGGTAGCAGCAACGCGTCGAGGTCTGAGATACCCGGAACATTCTCGCAGGTGAAGCCTTCGCCATAATCAGTACCTATACGTTTGCCATAGAGCGCGTCCTTGTACCGTATCTGGTCCACAAACTTATCTGACGAAATGTAGGTATCCGGCTCATCGGATGAGGGGTCGTGAAACTGGCTCTTGTAGCTCAGTATGGCCTCCATCTTGCGTCCGAAGGTGGCGGTTATATCCACTATAAAATCGGGCTGCAGCATCCTGTCCTGTATATAATGATATACCCGTTTGGGCCGCCATGGCTCCTGCGCCACGCCTTCCCACTGGGTTTCTATCTTGCGCAGGCCGGCAAAGAAACACGCATCAGCAATAAGTTTGCCCGCGCGGCCATGATCAGGGTGGCGGTCGCTGAGGGAGTTGCCCATAACTATATCAGGCCTGAAATGGCGGATGTAGGCGATAAGTTGTTTCTGGTGTGCTTCATCATTCCTGAAAAACCCATCCGCCATGCGCGCATTCATCCGCACCTTCACCCCCATTACCTTCGCGGCTATCTCTGCTTCTTTATAACGCAGCGCCGCGCTGCCGCGTGTACCCAGCTCACCCTGGGTAAGATCAAGGATGCCAACGTCCTGGCCGGCATCGGCATGTTTCATAAGTGTGCCTGCGCAGCTTAGTTCTATATCATCGGGATGGGCAGCTATGGCAAGTATATGTAGCTTCATACGTGTATGTACAGCAAATATAAAAAATCACCCGCTCATAATCACATACCCGCCATAACCGGCCAAAAAAAAATGCATTTTCTTACACTGGCAACGGAATAAATATGACTGAAACAGTAATTGGGAAGCCCGCCATTTGCGGCAATATCTCTCCGAAATAAGGAAAGCTGTACCGGAAAACAAAAAATCAGCCGCCCGCTCACGTTGCCGCTTACCTTATATGCAGGGTCCTCATACCCCTTAAACAGGGGTACACATCACCCGCATACACGGGTATTTACATATAGCACAAAAACGCTGAAACATAAACGGGTAAAGAGATACAGCCATATCATACGCCTTTTGCGCAAAAACAACAGACAGTACATAAATCTGTTTGCAGATAGTTTTGCAATTGTAATTAGCAACAAGTTATCCTGCTGTTAATCAAGAAACAATGCGAACCATATGTTTTATATTGTTTTGATTTTTATAATTTATTATACCATTTAAAACCATTAAAAAATTAAACAAAATGAAAAACCATTTGAAAAAAATACTCATTATCACGAACATTATCACATTAGGACTACTCATCTGGTGCTGGTGTTGTTGTAGTTGCTGCTTTCACACAGAAAATAATAGTACCACAAATGACACCGGCAGTAACCGAGTTATCAAAGGGAAAGGTGGATGTGAAACTTGTGTACAAACACCTAGTACATATGATTTTCAGTTTAACGGGGACGATGCTGTCAAGCTGGTCGCAAATTATACCGCAGATCATTGGGAAAAGATAAACAATGCGAATACTGGCAATATCAAAGATTCCCGTGCAGTATGGGTAAGTATAAGTAGGTTAAAAGGGTTTATACAAACCATAGAAAACAAAGCCAGTATAGCTTTGCCCGGCTGCTGTTGTGACTTAGGAATCCGTATTTATTTTGCCGAATATGATGCTGCACTTGTCGCTCAATTTCAGGCAGAGACTTCGGGGAATCCACTTATCGCTGAAAGATTTAACGTCAATAATGAGAATTACACCGATAAGTCTACAGTGATCCTCATACCTACTTATAAGTGGGAAACTGATGGGAAGCACCACGATTTCAATCCTCTTGCCGCGATTACGTGTAATTCAGTACAACCAGAGTCAACATGGCATGCCCCAATATTGGCTTTGGCCATGAATCATGGAGGAATAGTCCCTCCACCTTATCCAACAAGGTATTGCCCTGCATACATGAACAGCGGCGCTGATTTCATGATATATGGTGTAGATTTTCCATTATTAAATAGTCCCAACCAACATATATCTGACCCTCCTACTAATTGTCCTGACTAATTAACAATATATCTATTAAATCCATGTTTGAGTTTCTAAGAAATATGCTTTGTGTAATGGAGGTGGCAGCAGCAGCTACCACCTTCCTATACATTAAAAAATGGAAAGACACTTATTGGAAATGGTTCCCTATATACCTTACATTTATTACGGCTGCTGAAATAATCGGGGTTTCTTTTGCGCGTAAAAAAATGGTGGATATAAATTTTCATTTTTATAGTTATTTTGTAATACCCATTGAATTCCTGTTTTTTTTCTGGGTATTTAACCATGCCTTTAAAACTACAAAATATAGCAGGTTACCAAAGATTTGTACCGCTGTATACTTTATAGCTCTAATTTCAGATGCATTTTATTTTAAAAACTATAGGGTATTCTACTACTCGTTTTCTTATACTGTTGGCAATATTCTGTTGCTGATAATGATCTTGAATTTCTTTATTCAATTAGTCAACAGCGACAAAGTGTTAAAATTCCGGCAGAATATACTTTTCTGGGTAAGTGCTGGCTTGCTTATTTACTACTTAGGTAGTTGTCCTTATTATGGCCTTCGAAATTTGCTGGTGTATAAATATAGGGACTTGAATATGTACTACAGCGTCTTCGTTTACATTCTTAATTGCCTGATGTACCTTACGTTCGCACTTAGTTTTATATGTGGGAAGCCGAACTCATAAAATTTATCATCCTTGCCTCTGTAATATTGATCATATTCACCTGGGGCATTATCTTATTTATATTCAAGTACCAAAAGAGGAAGCTGATGTTTGAAAAAGAGAAAGCGGCACAGGATGAACGGCACTTCCGCGAGATGCTGTTCACAAAACTGGAGATACAGCAGCACACCATGCGCGATATAGGCCGGGAGATACACGACAATGTGGGCCAGCGCCTCACACTGGCGGCAATGTATACCTATCAGTTGGAGTATGAACAAAAAGAAACCGCCACCGGCGAACGTGTATCGGCCATAGGAAAGATAATCGATGAATCGCTGGAAGAGTTGAGGAACCTTTCAAAAAGCCTCACCAATGCCCATGCCGAAAAATGGGAACTGAAAGAACTGGTAGACAATGAATGTAACCGCGTGAATGCGCTGAACATCTGCACGGTACAAAGCCGGTTCAATACAGATAATATTATCCTCTCCCCTACCATAAAAGCGTTCATACACCGCATCATACAGGAGTTCCTGCAAAACAGCCTCAAACATTCGCGCTGCAGGCATATCACCTTCACTTTCGATAAAGGCAGCTCCGGCCTTGCCATTGTATTGCAGGATGATGGCACAGGATTTGATCTGACAGGATATTCAGAAAACAGCGCAAAAGGTATTGGCCTGTCCAACATGAGAAAACGGGCAGAATTCCTGAATATAGATTTTGGTTTACAAAGCGCCCCGGGCAAGGGCACTGAAGTGAAACTATACATACCTGAATCAGTTTTAAAATCTTCGTGGCATGCAGTATAAAATAGCAATTGTAGATGACCATGTGCTGATAGCCAAAGCCCTGACAGCGCTGATAGAGAATTTCCCACACTACTCGGTATTGTTTGAGGCTGAGAACGGCAGGCACCTTATTGAAAAATTTAAGCTGCCAAAAAACATTCCGGATATTGCACTCGTAGATATTTCAATGCCCGAAATGGATGGCTTTGAAACAGCCAAATGGATAAAAAAACACCACCCGGACGTGCTTATTGTTGCATTGTCTGCCCAGAACGATGACCAATCGCTCATCAATATGGTAAAAGCCGGCGCGAAAGGGTACCTGCTGAAAAACACACATCCTACCCTGCTTGAAAAGGCACTGGATTCGCTGGTAGCCAATGGTTATTACTACCCCGACTGGGCGGCCAATAAAGTATTCTCCAGCCTGTCGGACGATAAAATAAAACAGGTGTCATTTACCGACCGGGAAAATGAATTCCTTCGTCATTGCTGCTCTGAAATGACCTACAAAGAGATAGCCGAAAAGATGATATGCAGCGTGCATACGGTAGAAGGCTACCGCGATAACCTCTTCGAAAAGCTGGGCCTCAAAACAAGAGTGGGCCTGGCCATCTACGCCATAAGGAACGGGAAGGACGTTTAACCACTATATATTGAATGATCAATGCCTGCGCGGCTATTGCATAAGCAATGGCCGCGTTTTTTTATGGGCCTGTACCTGCTTGCCGAAAGGCAACACCGTTGTTAAACGGTAAAATAATACCCTTGTTTAAGGGCACCGGAAACCCCTGTTTGCATCTGTTCTGCCGCTGCTGCCAACAGTAGTTTTGTGTTATGATTATGAACAGGAAATAAGCAGCATGATCAACTATACTTTCCGGAAAGAGTGTACAAAGGAGTAAGCTGAAAATCCTCAAAAAGAGTAAGCACCCGGTAGCCGAAAAGGGAACGAGTAGGCATAAAAACAATAAAATACAATTTTTATGAAAAAATCAATTATGATGCTGTCAATTTTTGTGCTTACAATCGCATCAACAGTACCTGCACATGCATTAGTACTCTGTTTCTGTAATCATGGGACAGGTTGTTGTCTTGGTATTTATCCTAATAATAATCCGCCAGCTTCTTTAATGGCCTTGTTCAGTAACGAGGGTTCCTCTGGTACAATTGATAACCAGAATAACCTCATATTCAAACCGGCGTCTCGAGTGAAAGATGATGTTATTTCCTTTAAAGAAGATATTGCTTTTGCGGCATGTAAGGGAGAATCATTTAAAGCAACAATGAAAGCAGGTACCTATAAACGTCAGAAGGATGGTTCCTATATTATTCCGCTGAAATAATAGTGACGATTAACGAAGTATTCTTCGCAGCCGGGTCTCACTTACCGAGGGCCGGCTGCTCTTCGGAACTTACATAACTGAACACATAAAAAATTATTCCCAAAAAAAATCTTTATGAAAAAATCTGTCGTCCTTTTTATTGCTTTTATTTTCGGCACACACTATTTGGAAGCCCAAACTAGCAATGTTGATACTTTGCGAATTGTACCAAAGAAGTACAGTAAGCATATAGACAAAAATAAAAAACAGACCATTACACCTGAAGAACTTCCAGAAAAAATAAACCCACTCAAATTCACCTTCGCCATTGGCATGAATGTGAGCCACTTCCTGGAGTTAAATTCCTCGCCCGGCCCTGATAAAAAGAATTTTTCCGGCACAGGTGCTATAGACCTTGGGTTGAACTATAAAAAAGATGGGGGCCGCCTCGAGATGACCAATGAGGCGCACTGGATGATCAATGTGCAGAAGGCGGGGCTTGCCGATACAGAACATATCCAAAGGGTGAATGACGACCTGAAGACATTGCACGACTACTCTGTTGGCCTAACCAGGGGCAATAAGCTGAGTATAAATTTAATAGCCAAGGCCACCACTTCTGTTTTTACCATTTATGACGGCGATTATTTTAACGATGTGAACCACATGGGCAAGATACAGGCATTTTTAAGCCCTTACGAGGTCATACTTTCGCCCGGTGTTAAGCTACAGCCTGATAATTATTTGCGGGTTTCTGTATCCCCGTATTCTATGAGCCTCTATGGCGTGGATAACCAACAGATAGCAAATACGGGCCGCTATACACACGACAGCGATGCCGGTGGCAACTATGTGCGCTTTGTACATAAGCAACTGGGCGCTGAGGTAAACATCTGGTACGACAGGCAGATAGGCACCTGGCTGGAGGTGCAGTACCGTGTAAGTATCTCCTCCGATTATTTTGATAAGATAGGTAAGAATGGCTTACTTGATGGGTTGTTCATTACCAAGATAAAGCTATTCAAAGACCTGTACCTCTCGCACAGGGCAGAGTTGAAGGGTGATTTTTCAGAAAAGCCTTTCAAGCCATATTATAGCCAGACAATATTATTGAGCTTCACAAAAAGTCTTTGATTACAACAGAATAACGACTTTACCTCACCACCACCCTTTCATTCAGCACACCGTGTGCCGTAGCGGCAGAGAGGTAGTACATACCGGGGGCCATGCCCCTCAGAGAGATGCTCGTTGGTGTGTTGGCGGTGGCCATAAGATCCTGCACCTTTTGCCCGGTTACGCTGGCTATCACCACATGCACCTGCTCCTCTACGGGCGATGAAAAGTTAACCGTAAAGTCGCCATCATTAGGATTTGGGAAGATGCGTAGCGATAGCTGCTCATTGCCTATGGTGTTGATATCAAGCACACCTGTAACGAGCCTTATACGGTCGTTGCCTTTGTCGCAAATGAACAACTGCCCCCTGCTATCCAGCGCTATGCCTTCCGGGAACCACAGCCTGGCATTGGTAGCCTGCATATTATCGCCATTATAGCCGGGGTCACCATTGCCGGCCACCGTAGTGATTATGCCCGCCGGGTCTATCTTTCTCACCCTGAAGTTGGCCAGGTCTGAGAAGAACACATTACCCGCAGCATCTACGGCTATGCCCGACGGCTGGAAAATATTAGCGGCAGTTGCAGGCCCGCCATCACCCGAGAAACCCGGAATAGTAATACCCGCATATGTGGAGATAGTGCCTGCGGCATCTACTTTTCGTATACGGTTATTTGAATAGTCGGCAATGAAAATGTTCCCGGTGGCATCAACGGCCATGTCTATGGGTGTGTTCAGTTCGGCAGATAGTGCGCTGCCGCCATCGCCCGAAAAACCATTGATTCCGCTGCCCGCCACTGTCGTGATGGTTCCCGCCACATCTACCTTCCGTATCCGGTTATTGCCGGAATCAGCTACGAATAAGTTGCCCGATGCATCAAGCGTAACACGTGTAGGGTGTGCGAGTTTGGCGCTTATGGCAGCACTGCCATCGCCGGAAAACCCGGGAAGGCCTGTGCCTGCTACAGTGGTAATGATACCAAAAGTGTCTACTTTACGGATACGGTCATTACGCTGATCAGCAATGTACAGGTTA
This sequence comes from uncultured Flavipsychrobacter sp., assembly GCA_964430995.1. Lineage (GTDB taxonomy): Bacteria > Bacteroidota > Bacteroidia > Chitinophagales > Chitinophagaceae > Nemorincola. Next base: position 66,244 of record CAYSIG010000027.1, on the reverse strand, counting down.
CCAATATCATCTACTGCTACGCCTGAGGGGTACCACATGCGCGCGGCTGTTGCAGCACCACCGTCGCCACTATAGCCGCCAAGGCCCGTACCTGCCCTGTAGCCCGTACCTGCCACTGTCGTAATGATGCCTGTATGGCCATCTATCCTCCTGATGACGTTGTTATCGGCATCCGCGATGTAAATATCATTGGAATCAGTGATCGCAATTGCCTCAGGCCAGTGAAGCTGGCAGGTATCGGCCCGGCTGCCATCGCCGGCATATCCTTCCACTCCCTTGCCGGCCCTGGTGAGTATCATTAGCTGGGCATCAGCGGTATATGCTGCAATAACGGATAGAAGCAATATGTAAAAACACTTTTTCATAGCATTGATGATTGATAATAATACCGGCAAAAAAGAAAATAATGGCTTAAAGATAAGCTAAATATTTATTGCAAAACACATGCCGGGAAACATCCGAAGAACGTATTAACCACCGGTTATTGAACATAATGGCGTACCGGAAAACGTGAAAACGTTCTATATCAGCTATTCATTTTAAGAATAAAATTATTTGTTAACAATTAACCTATTGTTTTGTTATTTAGAAGTTAATAGATAGCTTTACAGTGGAAGGTGATGAAAATACAAGGTCTTGCCCAAAAAATAAAACAATAATTAATAACCGGAAAAAAATATGTTTTATGGAACTTGTTACCCGCAAATCAGAATGCAAGCGCAACGCACCAATAGATGTACTCATAAAATCCCCAAAGGAGATAACCAAGAGGGCACACCGGGACCATGTGCCTAAATACTGCATCATTGTGAAACCATTCCATGAATCGTTCCTGCCATATAAACAAATCGTTTTCAGGGGCGTGACGCTGAGTGATGATTTTTCGATAGAACTCATACGCAGCAATGAATCGGCTGTTATTAGCAACCGGCACAGTCACCCGGAGCACGCATTCCAGTCGAATAATAAGAATTCTTTCCGCCTGATGTCGTGAAAAGGTCAGGTGAATAAAAGAACATAAAAAATGCCCGGGCCATAACCCGGGCATTTTTTATGACAATAGCGATGTGCTTTTCGGTGCATATATTCCCGCATCCATTATTTGCACAATTCATTTCTCATTTCAGAAAATACATAAGTCCTGCCGGCAGGGCACTTCTACAGTAAAGTACCAGTTTTAAAATGATTGGTGAACGCACATAAGCATATTATTAAAATTAATTTTAGCTAATTAATTGATAATCAATAAAATATTACTGTTTTTTAACGGTATACACCGTTAAAAAACGAAATCAAAATACCGCTAAAGACCCGTTGTTTGGAATTACAAATAGCGCAAACTTTGTGTTTGCTGATACCGATTCTACCCATCAATAACAATACGCTCCCCGCGAGCGCCATGGAAACATAAATGCCCGGGCCGTAACCCGGGCATTTTTCGGAGGGACAGGGAAATAACTAATGAATATTTGCCGGAAAATCCACTTGAATTCACATCAATTAACCGAATGACAACTCAGGGCTTTAACCCTTTGGTCATTATCTATTATATTTGCTTCTATGAAAGTAGTCATTTTTGCTGGTGGCAGGGGAACCCGTATATCGGAGGAGTCTTCGCTACGCCCCAAGCCTATGATAGAGATAGGCGGTAAACCTATTTTGTGGCACATAATGAAGATATACGCAGCTTATGGCCATACCGAATTCATCATATGCCTAGGGTATAAAGCGCATGTCATCAAAGAGTATTTTGCCAATTATTTCCTGCATAACGCTGATATAACTGTAGATCTCTCTAACAATTCGCTGGAAGTACATAAAACGAGCGCTGAGCCTTTTAAAATATCGCTGATAGATACCGGAGTAGATACTATGACCGCAGGCAGGCTGAAACGTGTATTACCCTATGTAGGCAATGAACGGTTCATGCTGACCTATGGCGACGGGGTAAGCGATGTGAACATAGACGACCTGCTGAAACACCATGAAGCCAGTGGCAAGATATGCACCATGACAGCAATACAGGCCACAAGCCGTTTCGGGGTGATAAAAATGGAGGACAGCGGCATGATAGAAGGATTTGAAGAAAAGCCACCGGATTCAGGCACATGGATAAACGGGGGCTTCTTTGTACTTGAGCCCGGCATAAAAGAGTATCTGCATGATGATGCCGACGATATTATGTGGGAGCGTCAGCCTATGGACGATCTGGCACGCAATAAACAGATATCCGCATACAAACATCACAGCTTCTGGAAGTGCATGGACACCCTGCGCGATAAAGAAGAATTAGAGAACATGTGGCAAACGGAAGCATTATGGAAAAAGTGGTAAGCGCGGACTACCTGCGTTCGGTATACAATGGTAAGCGGGTGTTCCTTACCGGCCACACGGGCTTTAAAGGTGCATGGATGCTGCAGATACTGCATTGGCTGGGTGCCAATGTAAAAGGCTATTCCCTGGCACCTGAGAAAAGCAACGATCTGTATCACCAGATAAATGGCGATAAACTGTGCTACAGCAGCGAAATAGCAGATATTTGCGACAAGCAGAAACTACAAACGGAGATGGGGCGCTTTCAGCCCGATTTTGTGTTTCACCTGGGGGCGCAGGCCCTTGTGCGCAGGGGCTATGATATGCCCTCATACACCTTCCTGGTAAATGCACAGGGCACCGCGCACGTGCTGGATGCGATGCGTGTGCTGGATCAGCCGGCCATAGGTGTGATGATAACCACTGACAAGGTGTATGACAACCCAGAACGTGGCGAACCGTTTAAAGAAGATGACAAACTGGGCGGATATGACCCCTACTCTGCCAGCAAGGCAGCAGCAGAGATAGTAATAGACTCTTACCGCCGGTCGTTCTTTAACCCGAAAGACCATTCAAAACACAAGAAGGCCATTGCCGCCGCACGCGCGGGCAATGTTATAGGCGGCGGCGACTATTCGGACGACCGTATCATACCTGACATTGTGCGGGCAATAACATTTGGTGAAACAGTAGGCCTGCGCAACCCCAACTCGGTGCGGCCATGGCAGCATGTGCTGGAGCCTGTGGGCGCCTACCTGCTGCTGGGCGCAAAAATGACGGAAGACCGGGTAAAGTATAGCACAGCCTACAACTTTGGCCCGAACCCTGAGGATATGCTGACGGTGGAAGACCTGACCAAAACTTTTATAGAAAGCTATGGTGCTGGCAGCCACCAGACGATACCCCAGGAAAATGCACCGCATGAGGCTAAGCTACTGCTGCTGGATAGCAGCAGGGCGCATGAGCATATGGGCTGGAAATCGCAAATGGATGCACGCAAAGCTATACAATGGACCGCTGAATGGTATGCCGACAAGCACCACACAGCGCATGAAAAATGCATCGGTCAGATAGAGAAATATTTTACCCCCGGCCCTTAAAGGGGAGGTATTATTAATAATACTTAATGACAGAAAATAAAGTAATTACCAATGCCTATTTATTCACCATGCCTTCATCAGAAGATGCGAGGGGTGGGTTTGTGAAATCGTTCAGCGAAACACAACTGGCGAATTCGGGAATAGCTTTTACCCTGCGCGAAAGCTATTTTTCTTTTTCAAAAAAGGACGTGATACGGGGTATGCACTTTCAGTTGCCACCGCACCAGCATAGTAAAGTAGTATTTTGCCCGGTAGGTGCCATTCTTGATGTCATTGTTGACCTGAGAAAGGACTCCCCTACTTACCTGCAATGCCAGGCGCATGAGCTATCAGCAGAGAATAAGAAAGCGATATATATACCCGAAGGTTTCGCGCATGGCTTCAAGTCGCTAACTGATGGTGCACTCACCTACTACCTCGTTTCATCAGAATATGATAAAGCACACGATACCGGCATAAGGTATGACAGCATAGGATTTGACTGGGGTATTGCCCAACCAATTCTATCAGCAAGGGATTTATCGTTTGTGGGTATGAGGGATTTTGATAGCCCATTTTAGATTAACCTGCATACCTTTGCACGTCCTCAATCCATCCGTTTGACATTCGAACTTAAAGCAAAAGACCCCTCATCCTCCGCTCGCGCAGGTGAGATCACCACCGACCATGGTGTGATAGAGACCCCTATTTTCATGCCGGTAGGCACGGTGGGCAGCGTAAAGGCCGTGACCCAGCAACAACTGAAAGAAGAAATAAACGCACAAATAATACTGGGCAATACCTACCACCTGTACCTGCGACCCGGGACTAATATAATAGAGCAGGCGGGCGGGCTGCATAAATTCAACGGTTGGGACAGGCCGATACTTACCGATAGTGGCGGCTACCAGGTCTTTTCTCTGGCTGCCAACAGGAAAATAAAGGAAGAGGGCGTAGTGTTTCAGTCGCATATAGATGGCTCGAGGCATTTGTTCACGCCTGAGAATGTGATTGATACCCAGCGCAGCATAGGCGCTGACATTATCATGGCATTTGATGAGTGCCCCCCCTACCCTTCAGAATACGCCTATGCCAAAACATCTATGGAACTGACCCACCGATGGCTGGCAAGATGCGTAAAGCATATGAGCGAAACCGAACCTAAATATGGCTACGGGCAATCGCTGTTCCCCATAGTGCAGGGCAGCACTTACAAGGACCTCAGGCAGGCATCAGCGGAATTTGTTGCCGGTATGGAATGTGACGGCAACGCCATAGGAGGCCTGTCGGTAGGCGAGCCGGAGGAGATGATGTATGAGATGTGTGCGCACTGCTGCGAATTCCTGCCGGAAGATAAACCCCGCTACCTGATGGGTGTGGGCACCCCATGGAATATATTAGAAAACATATCACTGGGAATAGATATGTTTGATTGCGTAATGCCTACCCGCAATGGCAGGAACGGAATGCTTTTCACAACTAAGGGGGTTATCAATATCAAGAATAAAAAGTGGTCCGATGACTTCAGTGTTTTGGACGATGGCCTTGACTGCCCCACAAGTCGGTTTTATACCAAGGCTTATTTAAGGCACCTTTTTGTGGCAGGTGAATTCTTAGGTTTAACAATTGCCAGTATCCATAACCTCGCTTTTTACCTATTTTTGGTGAAAGAAGCCCGCAAACATATAATAGCCGGCAACTACAACGCCTGGAAGAACGAAATGATACCGATATTGAAACAAAGATTGTAAATCCCCAAACCCCGCCACGGCGGGCTTCCCTTTAGAACGTAAAAGTCAGAAAAAATTGTTAACAGGCGCACCGGATATCAACAAACCAACTAAACAGGGCAAAACAAAGCTCCTGTTCAGGTTGTTGCGGCCTGTAGGGCTGAAGAAACTGGATATATACCTCATCGGTAAATTCTTCAGCACCTTCTTCTTCTCCATTATGGTGCTTGCCATAATCTCCTGTGTGATTGATTACTCTGAAAAGGTGGACAATATTGTAGAGAAGAAGGTGGCCATGACCACCGTATTGAACTACTACAAGAATTTTGTGCCGCATATTACCGCCCTGCTGTTCCCGCTTTTCATCTTTATCGCCACCATCTTCTTCACTTCCAAGATCGCTTATAAATCAGAAATAATAGCCATCCTTTCTGCCGGGGTATCTTTCCAGCGTTTCCTGAAACCCTATGTAATCGGAGCGGCCCTGCTCTGCGCTGTCTCCCTGGTAGCCAACCACTGGATTATCCCCAACGCAAATAAACAGCGTATTGCCTTTGAGGACAAATACATCAACTCAGGCAACTTTGCCTATGCTGCCGACAATATGCACCTGGGCATTTCAAAAGGCACTTATGTATACCTGCAAAACTATAGCTATAGTAACCATACGGGCAACCACTTTACAGAGGAGAAAATAGACGGCATACTACTCAAGGAAAAACTGATGGCCGACCATGTAGCCTATGATACTGTAAAAAAGATATGGCACCTGTATAATATCACCATCCGCACAAACGATTCGAACAAAGAAAGCATCAGGAAAATAGCGGAAATGGACAAAAAGTATCCCTTCACCCCCGCCGACCTGAACCGCACCGACGCGATAAAAGAGGCCCTGACTACATCCGAACTGGACGAATACGTGGAGCGGGAGCGCCTGCACGGGCGGGAGAACCTGAACTTTTATTATGTAGAGAAACACAGGCGCACAGCACAGCCCTTTGCCGGATTTATACTCACTATTATTGGTGCCTGTATAGCCAGCCGCAAGATACGCGGCGGCAGCGGCCTTCATCTGGCGCTGGGCATCATTATCAGTGCAGTATATATTATGTTTCTGCAAACCTCTACAACCCTGTCTACCAAAGCAAGCCTCAGCCCGCTGCTGGCTGTATGGATACCTAATATCATTTTTGCGGTTGTAGCTTATATACTTTACAGGCGGCAGATTAGGTAGTTACTTACCGTATTACGCCGGTTTGATAAAAAAACTTATTTTGTAGGTTACATTTCCTGAAGCCCGGTGCTACGTTCATCATTAAATAAAGCGATCCTTCTTGCAGTAATCTGTATATCTGCTGTATTTTATATAAAATATGGAGTAAAGTCGCGTCCCTTGTACGGCGATGCACTGGGTTATTACATGTACCTGCCGGCCACATTTATATACAACAATGTGGACATGATGTATGACCTGCCCAAAGATAAAGGCATTGACGGAGAGATATTGTGGTATGCGGACCAAATGAAGCAGAACAAAAGCGGGACCGGAAAAGAAGTGAACCAGTACACCTATGGCATCGCTTTTCTGGAAATGCCGTTCTTCTTTATCGCCCACATTATAGAAAGGATACAGGGGCATGAGGGCACCGGTTTCACACATATCTACGCCGACCTGTTAAAAATATCTGCCGTCTTCTATGCTCTCATGGGGATGATTGTGCTTTACCGCATTCTTAAGACCTACTTTACCCCCACCTGGTCGCTTGCAGGCATAGCCCTCCTGTTCACCGGCACAAACCTTTTCTGGTTCACCCTGCACCAGGCAGGCATGTCGCATGTTCCCCTCTTCTTTTTATATGCAATGCTCATGCTCATTACTATTGAGTTGCATAAAAACCCGAAGACAGTATGGTTTGTTACACTGGGCCTAACAATGGGTATGATAACCATTATTCGCCCCAGTGATATCCTGTGTGCGCTTATTCCTTTGCTTTACAATGTTTATAACCGGGAAACTATTCGGGATAAAATACCCTTTATAAAGGAACACAGAAAAAAGCTCTGGTTACTTATAGTCTCGTTTTTGTTGCCCATGATACCTCAAATGATCTACTGGTATGCAACAACAGGCAGCCTCCTTTTTTACAGCTACCAGGGGCAGAGTTTCAGTTATTGGAAGCACCCCAAAATTATTGAAGGGCTTTTTTACTTTTCCAATGGCTGGCTTCCATATAGCCCTGTAATGGTCCTGTCACTGGTTGGGCTGTCACTTTATAAGCGCATCAAAAAATGGGCATGGTGCATCTGCGCTATCTTTCCTTTGTACGTGTATATCATCTACTCCTGGTATTGCTACAATTACATCAACGGGCTGGGCTCCAGGCCCATGATCCACCTTTACCCGCTACTGGCTTTACCTATGGTCGCCGTTTTACAGTTCCTTTCGAAAAAACACGTGCTCATTAAAATATCTTCCTTTTTGGTGATCATTGTATTAGTTTCCGTAAATATCGGGTTCAGCCGGCTGCAATCACTCGGGCTGATCAGGAGCGAAGAATCTAATATGGCATACAACTTCCAGATGTTCTTTAAAGACAGCATCAGCTTCCGGGATCTTTATACCCGGGATATTGCAGAAGTACAACCCCGGGAAGATCAGTTGACAAAAATAGCAACACTCGCATGTCACAACTATGACCTGCCAACTACAAACCAACATTTGAAGGATACATTATCAGGCAGCGGTTATATATATAAAATGGGAAATGAAGAATATTCCCCCAGACTTAAAGTACGCTACAGCAGGCAACAATTCAAACGTGCCAATTGGCTTAAATGCAGCGGAAAATTTATGTATACCCAAATGCCAGGCTATTTTCTGCACCTGCTCGTAGTGGAACACCCGGGGAAACTATGGAAAGGATGCAGGATTGAGAATAAGGTGGATAGCACACGATCTTCTTACCAATTCGGGCAATACAAAACCAATACATGGTTTCCTGTTGCCTTTTATACACGCATACCCCGTAGCCTCAGAGATGGGGATACGATAGACCTGTTTATATGGAATACACCCAAAAATGAACTATTTATGGACGACCTCTGTTTAGAACTATACAAGTAGCAGAAAATCCTTAATAATCACCATATGTGCTAACCGGCAGTAAATTCAGCGCCTCCTCCAGTTGTTTATCGCTTGGAGCTATGCCATGCCATTCATGCGTACCCTCCATGAATTTTACGCCCTTGCCCATCACTGTGGTCATGAGCACACAGATAGGCTTACCGTTACCGGCCGCCGCTTTTGCTTCGGCCATTACGCGCAGCACCTCTTCCATGTCATTGCCATCCATCTCCATTACCTGCCAGCCAAATGCTTCAAACTTATCCTTCAAAGAACCGAGGTTCATTACCGCCACAGTCGGGCCGTCTATCTGCTGGCCGTTATAATCTACTGTAGCTATGAGGTTATCTAATTTATGATGCGCGGCAAACATTATAGCCTCCCAGTTCTGGCCTTCCTGTAGTTCGCCATCGCCGTGAAGGGAGTAAACGATATGGTTGTCTTTGTTGAGCTTCTTTGCCATAGCAGCACCGCAGGCCACGCTCAAACCCTGCCCCAACGAGCCGCTTGCTATGCGCACACCCGGCAGGTGTTCATGGGTAGCGGGATGCCCCTGCAGACGGGAATTGATATGCCTGAATGTAGCAAGCTCACTAACCGGAAAGTAACCTGAACGCGCAAGAACACTGTAAAACACCGGCGATATATGCCCGTTTGAAAGGAAGAAAATATCCTCTCCTGTGCCGTCCATATCAAACCCCGGCTTGCGGTCCATTATTTTAAAGTACAGGGCCGTGAGGAAATCAGTGCACCCCAATGAACCACCAGGGTGGCCACTCTGCACTTTATGCACCATTCTTACTATATCGCGGCGCACCTGTGTGGCCATTTCTTTCAAATTATTAAGCTCCATTTGCTATGCCGGTAATTGAGGGCAAAAGTAGTAGTTAACAACGATTTTTTACAGGAAAATTATACACAACGATTCCTTCCTTATTTTGCATCGGCAAATGGATTCAAATAAATCAAAAAAATATTTCACAAAACAACTGACCGATTGGCATGCGAATGATAACATGCGCGACCTGCCATGGAAAAGTGAAAAAGACCCTTACCGCATATGGCTGTCTGAGGTGATACTGCAGCAGACCCGCGCATTGCAAGGTCTGCCCTACTACCTCCGCTTCACTGAAAAATATCCTACGGTAAACACACTGGCCGCAGCCAAAGACGAGGAGGCCTTCCGGCTTTGGCAGGGGCTGGGTTACTACAACCGGTGCAAGAATATGCTGGCCACAGCACGGCTTATTGTAAACGAACACGCAGGTAAATTCCCCGATACTTATGAACAATTATTGACATTGAAGGGCATAGGCCCTTATACCGCAGCCGCTATCGCCTCCTTTGCCTTTGGTGCGCCGCAGGCCGTAGTTGATGGAAATGTATACCGTGTCCTATCACGGTATTTCGGGATAGACACCCCATATGATAGCACGGACGGAAAGAAAACCTTTGCCAACCTGGCGCAGGAATTACTGGATACGGAACATAGCGCTGCATACAACCAGGCCATTATGGACCTTGGCGCCACGGTATGCACACCCCGCAATACCCGGTGCGATACGTGCCCCCTGGTGAAAAAATGTATTGCATACGACCGGCAAATGGTAGCCCTGCTTCCGGTGAAAAGCAAAAAGCAGAAAGTGCGCAAACGCTACTTCAACTACATTCTTTTCAGGTGGAAAGATACCTTATGGATACACAAACGGACAGGAAACGACATATGGGAAAACCTGCATGAGCCGTATCTTATAGAAACAGAACAATCAATTGATTCACAACAATTAACAAAACATACTTCATTTGAAAAAATAAACATAAAAGATCCATTTTTGACACATGTCGGTAGCACTACCCAGCGGCTCACACACCAGATAATTGAAGCACGATTTTTCAGTATAAAACTAAACAAGCGCCCCGACATTGCGGGCAAAGAAGGTAAGTGGCTACCGGTAAATGAGTTAAATAAAACCGCTTTTCCTAAGACAGTTGTTTCTTTTTTTAAAAATAATTTATACTTTTAGTATTCGTTAGGTTATGATTTTTATTATTTGAAAAATTGAACTACACATGAGAGGCATAAATAAAGTTATTTTGATAGGAAATCTCGGTAAAGACCCTGACCTGCAATACCTTGAAGGAAACATAGCAGTGGCGAAATTTCCACTGGCAACAACAGAAACATATAAAGACAAGACTGGAAACCTGGTGTCTCAAACCGAATGGCACACCGTAGTGCTTTGGCGCGGACTGGCCGAACTGGCCCAGAAATATCTCCATAAAGGCAGTCTGGTGTATATAGAAGGCCGCATAAGGACCCGTAATTGGGAAGACAAGGATAAGAACAAACGGTTCAGCACAGAGATAGTTGGCGACAACCTGGTAATGCTCGACAGGCGCAAAGAACAGTCAGAAAATGGGCCCGACACCCCAGCAGCAGATACCGCGCCACTACCCGATATGAATTTTGACAACGGCGGCCTCACCGGTAATATCAGTAAAGATGACCTGCCTTTCTGATTTCAATGAAACAGCATTAACAATGATTATAAAGAAAGAAATGCAACCATTTCTTTCTTTGTTTAATTTTGACTCCCTCACCAAACAATAACACCACTTGGAAAGCATAGACGGCGATAGTTTAACAACATTATTTTTAGCTTCCGGCGCGGCGTCAGCGTCAAACAGTACCATACTCATCATTGCCATACTTGTATTGTTACTTTTGTCGGGGGTAATAGCTGGTGCCGAAACAGCCTTTTTTTCTCTCTCGCCCAAGGACATCAATTATCTAAAGACCACAGAAAAACATAGCGCCAGGGTAGCATCGCAATTGCTGGACCACCCAAAGCTATTGCTGGCCACCATTCTTGTTGCCAATAACTTCATCAATATAGCCATTGTTATCTCTACCAATGTATTGATCAGTTCCATTATCGCTCCCGATATGAACGAAATTGCGGCTTTCCTCATACAAGTGGTTACCGTTACATTCCTGCTTGTGCTGTTTGGCGAGGTATTACCAAAAGTATATGCCACACAAAACAACCTGCGCATGGCATTGCTCTCGGCACAATACATCCGTGTGCTGATGAGCATTTTTAAGCCTATAAGCAGCACATTGGTCAGCTCCACCAATTTTATTGAGAACCGACTCGGCAGGAAAATCGCCAAGAATATCAGCAATGAGGAGTTTGAACATGCTATTGAATTGACCGTGGGCCATACAGCAACCCGTGAAGAAGTGAACATTTTCAAAGGCATACTGAAATTTGGCAACATCACAGCAAAGCAGGTGATGCGCACCCGCATGGATGTGAGTGCATTAGACCATGAACTGAGCTTTACAGAGGTAAGAAACTATTGCCTCGATGCCGGCTATTCGCGCATGCCGGTATTTAAAGATAGCCTGGATACCATTGCCGGTATGATACATACCAAGGACTTCCTACCACATATTGACAAGGATGTTTTTAACTGGCACACCCTTATGCGTCCTGCATATTTTGTGCATGAGGGCAAGCTGATAGAAGACCTGCTGAAAGAATTCCAGCAAAAGAGGATACACTTCGCCATAGTGGTAGATGAATTCGGAGGCACATCCGGTATCATCACGCTCGAAGATATTATGGAAGAAATAATAGGTGACATAAAAGACGAATTTGACGAAGATGACCTGCATTACAAAAAAATAGATGATAACAATTTTATATTTGAAGGCAAGACACTGATAAATGATGTATGCAGACTATTGGGCTTGCCCTCCGATACATTTGATAAAGTACGTGGCGAAAGTGATTCTCTTGCCGGGCTTGTGCTGGAGATACACGGCAAATTTGCTGCAGTAAACGAGTCTGTACGCTACGACCAATATGAATTTACAGTAGTGGCCGTAGAAAAAATGCGTATACAACGGGTGAAGGTCACCATTCACCAGCCTCTGGAAGAAGAGAACGAATAGCGTGGCCTGTTGAAGTTCAAAAATTACCCCCTCACTTTTTACACATACTTTTACTTTTGCGCCATAAACAGCGATATGACACCCGAAAGAGCAGCCAAGATAAAAAAAGTGCTTGACCACCGCCAGTCAGGCCTTGTGGTGGTAATGGAAAATGTACACGATCCACACAATATATCAGCCGTGCTGCGCACCTGCGATGCTGTAGGTGTGCAGGATGTGTTCATACTCAACACCACCATACCCCGTCATAAAAAGTTTGGCAAAAGCAGCTCGGCCAGTGCATTGGGGTGGCTCACTATTCATGAGTACGATAATACAGCTACCTGCATGAATGAAGTAAAGAAACGATGCGACAAAATATACGCTACCCATCTTGGCGTTCAATCTCATTCCCTATACGACCTGGACCTCACCGGGCGGATAGCCCTTGTTTTTGGCAATGAACATGCCGGGGTAACCGAAGAATGCCTGGGCTACTGCGACGGTAACTTTATCATACCGCAGGTGGGCATGGTGCAATCGCTGAATATATCGGTGGCCTGTGCCATCACCCTCTACGAAGCCTTCCGCCAGAGAAACCTCACCGGCGCCTACGACGGCACCCCCAAGTTACCCGAAAACCAATGGAAAGAACTGGCTGAAAAATGGGGAATGATAGAACCCTGACCCTCAGCCGCTTACAAACAAAAGCAAACGTCCCGTTTGGAACGGGACGTAAGTGTAATATATGTTAAGCCCTTTAAGGACTGGGGGTTTAGTTCCCCAAATATGTCTTTAACAACTGGCAGCGGCTGGCGGTACGCAGCTTGGTAATTGCTTTATCCTTTATCTGGCGTACACGCTCACGGGTAAGTGAGAATTTCTCACCTATATCCTCCAGGCTCATTGGGTTTGCCACCCCTATTCCGAAGTACAGTTTTATCACATCGCGCTGGCGGTCGGTAAGCGTGCTCAGGGAGCGCTCTATCTCGCAGCGGAGTGATTCGCCATGATACAGGTCTGCATCGGCAGAATCTGAGTTCGGATTTTCAAGTATATCCAGCAGTGTATTATCCTCACTATCCACGAAAGGTGCATCAACCGAAACGTGGCGCGCTGCCACTCCAAGCGTTGTTTCTACCTCTTCAGTGCCAATATCTAACAGTTCAGCAAGTTCTTCTGTCGATGGCTCACGCTCATATTCCTGCTCCAATTGAGAGTAGGCTTTGCTTATCTTATTAGAGAGGCCCACCTTATTCAACGGCAAGCGAACAATACGTGATTGCTCGGCAAGTGCCTGCAGTATGGACTGGCGTATCCACCACACCGCATAAGAGATGAATTTAAAACCACGGGTTTCGTCGAAACGCTGTGCAGCCTTGATAAGCCCGAGATTTCCTTCGTTGATAAGATCACTTAATGAAAGGCCCTGGTTCTGATATTGTTTAGCAACAGACACTACGAAACGTAGGTTAGCCTTTGTCAGTTTTTCAAGCGCACGCTGGTCACCTTGTTTTATTTTAATCGCTAGTTGAACTTCCTCTTCCGGGGTAATCAAGTCCACTTTCCCAATCTCCTGCAGGTATTTCTCAAGAGACTGACTTTCACGATTTGTTATTGATTTGGTTATCTTTAACTGGCGCATCGACATAAGTAAAGAATTTGTGGTTTGAAAATAGATACTAGCATTTATCGATGGGGTTAGGTGTGTTTCAGTAGAACAAATCTAAGGGTCTTCGCAATCCTACCCAAAAAAAATTTGTGAGTATATTAACATAATAACTCTATAATGATAAATGTTACAAAATAATATATTCCAGAAACGATAATAAAATTTTGTTTGTAGCATCATTTTTTTATTATTGCACTTAAACTAACAGAAGTGAGTAGTAATACAATGAACAAAAAGAAAGTAATGTATTCCGTAGAATTCCCGATAAGATGCTCCCCTGCTATTTTGTACGAGTTTTTATCTACTCCGGTAGGGTTGCAGGAATGGTTTGCCGATAAAGTAGACCAAAGGGATAACTCATTCTATTTCACATGGAATGGCAGCACGGATACCGCTGAGATACTGGAGCATGTGGAAAATGAATTCATACGTTACCGGTGGGACCATTATGCTAAGACAGAATTTTTTGAGTTCAGCATAGAGCAAAGCCCGGTTACCAACGAAACGATATTGAGGATCACAGATTTCGCCGATAAGGCCGACCTTAAAGACCAGGAAAGGCTGTGGCACTCTCAGGTAAACGACCTGAAACACCGCATTGGCAGTTAATTATCTGATAATCAAATACATAGAATTATTTAAGCCTGCTCCTTGGCGAGCAGGCTTATTGTTTATAACAAAAGGTTAATCTGTGGTCGGTTACGGGCACATTGGTGCAGCTTTTTATGTAGGTTTGCGGTAAAATAACCAGTATTTGATAAAAAAGCTCGACATACTGATCATCCGGAGTTTCATCGGGCCGTTCATAGTTACCTTTTTCGTTTCGCTTTTTGTGCTGGTAATGCAGTTCTTCTGGCTGTATATGGATGAACTGATAGGGAAAGGAATAGGCATCTGGCCTATTTCCCAGTTACTGGTGTACATGTCTACTACGCTGGTACCCCTTGCCCTACCCCTTAGTATCCTGCTCGCCTCCATTATGACATTTGGCAATATGGGCGAGAATTTTGAGCTGGTGGCTATAAAATCCTCGGGCATTTCCCTGTTGCGTTTTATGCGCCCGCTGTTCATTTTTATCATTTTCGTTTCGGGCCTCGCTTTCCTTTTCAGCAATAACATCATCCCTGTAGCCAACCTGAAGGCATTCTCACTGCTTTACGACATCCGCAATGCAAAACCTACCATGAATATTCGCCCCGATCAGTTTAACAATGAGATCAAGGGGTTCTCCATAAGGGTGGGAAGTAAAGATGAGGATGGCAGGATTATCCGCGATATTGTTATCTATGACCATTCTGACATGGTGGGGAATAACAAAGTTATCCTGGCAAAGGAAGGAGAGATGGTATCATCGCCCGATAAAAGGTCGCTGATATTCAGGCTGCGGGATGGATGGCGATATGAAGAGGGCTTCAGCCACGGACTGAATGACTATACCCAGATCAGGATGCATTTTGAAAAATGGGACAAAGTTTTCGACCTCTCCGGCCTCCAGTTTGCACGCTCTAATGAAGACCTTTTTAAAAATGCCTACCAGATGATGAACGTGCTGCAGTTATCGGAGAACATAGACAGCCTGAAGCGCGCGAAAAAAAAGAGCGTCACCACCATGAACAGCACCATGTCGCCCTATGTCACACTTAGTAATAAAGGCAAAGAAACCGACCAGATAACAAAGGGCATTAAGGCTTTTACCGGACGCCCTCATAAATATGATTCATCCTTCCTCGAAACAATACCCGACTCGCTGCGCACATCGGTGCTGCACACCGCCGCCGCCAATGTGCGCAATTTCAAGTCGCTGGTGGAAGTGAACAATATCAACCGGAAATTCGACGACGAGAATTATATAAAATACGCTACCGAATGGCATCGCAAGTTCACGTTATCATTTGCCTGCATCCTGTTGTTC
The DNA here is from genome assembly GCA_964430995.1 of uncultured Flavipsychrobacter sp. GTDB lineage: Bacteria > Bacteroidota > Bacteroidia > Chitinophagales > Chitinophagaceae > Nemorincola. The sequence goes on along the minus strand of CAYSIG010000027.1, from coordinate 50,471 downwards.
CTCATAGGTGCGCCGCTGGGGGCTATCATCCGTAAAGGCGGGCTGGGTATGCCACTGGTCATCGCTGTTATATTCTTTATGGCATTCCATATACTCAATATTACCGGCGAAAAACTGGTAAAAGCAGGATCTGCAATTCCCTGGGTAGGTATGTGGATGTCAACGGCCATCCTGCTGCCATTGGCCATATGGCTGATAAAATCGGCAAGAAATGACTCCCAGATACTTACAAAAGAATGGTACGTGCGGGTATGGAGGAAAATAAAGATTATCTTACCGGTAAAAAACAAGACTGTTGCCTAAGAAGTTCCGCATACCATATAATCCATACTTTCTCATACCCTTCGTGCTATGGATAATAGCAGGGGGTATATTGATCATGGCTTTTGACAAGAAGATATTATTCTTTGCCGTCAATACCCGTTACTCAGCTTTTGGCGATATATTGATGTACTACATCACCATGCTTGGGCAGGCCGAAGTCATTATACCCGTATTGCTGGCATTGATGATACTGCCCAGGTTCCGCAACTGGTGGTACTTCACCACGGCGCTGCTGTGCAATGTATTTCCCTTTATTATTCATCACTTCATTAAGGGCTACCTCAATCATCCCCGCCCAAGGCTCCTCTACGAAAACCTGCCGGAGCTGCACTATCTTCCCGAATGGCCCAGGCTACTGCACAGCGGGTTTCCATCAGGGCACAGCCAGGGGGCATTCAGTTTTTTTTGCTTCCTGTCATTAATTCTTGTCGGCAAAAACAGAAAACTGGGGGTATTGTTTTTTATGCTGGCGCTCGCCGCAGGCTATTCCCGCATATACCTCACGGCGCATTTTTTTGAGGATGTATATGCCGGCAGTATTTTTGGCACGGTGGTCACAACGCTTGTTTTTTCGGTAATGGAATACTATAAAGGGAAATTCCCGAAGCACACACACAACTGATGCTATGCCGAATTATATGAAATATACGGCTATAGCTTTCCTGGCAGGCCTGCTGTTCATTCCCTTTCTGGGCAATGTGCACTTGTTCGACTGGGACGAGATAAACTTTGCAGAATGCGCCCGTGAAATGATCGTATCTAAAGATTATCTGCGGGCGCAGATAGATTTTATGCCCTTTTGGGAAAAACCCCCGTTCTTTATCTGGATGCAGGCCCTGGCCATGAAGGTATTCGGGGTGGGTGAATTTGCTGCCCGCCTGCCCAATGCGCTGGCCGGCGTAGCTACACTCATGATACTTTTTTATGCGGGCAGGCGCGTAGCCAATGAAAAACTCGCCGGATGGTGGGTATTGCTGTATGCCGCCACGTGGCTCCCCCATTTTTACTTTAAATCGGGCATTATAGACCCTATATTCAACCTGTTCATTTTTCTATCCTTCTTCCAGGTACACCTGCTCCGTTCTTCCGACGGCAAACCGGCTCATGCCGTGTTTGCCGGGCTTTTCCTCGGCATGGCGGTGCTCACCAAAGGCCCCGTTGCCATATTGGTAGCGTTACTGGCGCTCTGTGTCTACCTGGTAGTTAACAGAGGGGTTTCCGGGTATAAAATAAAACATTTGCTGCTGGTGGCCTTTTGCGCGTTTATCCCTATCCTGCTGTGGATGGGCAGCGCCATCGCCGTGCATGGCATGGCCTACGGCAAATGGTTCATCAATGAATTCATCACCTACCAGGTAAGGCTGTTCAGCACCGAAGATGCCGACCATGGCGGGCCATTTGTGTACCATTTTATTGTCCTGCTGTTTGGCTGTTTCCCCGCATCTGTGTTTCTGTTCCAGTACACACGCAAACGGGATGCACATAGGCCCCAGGCGCAGGACTTCACCCGCTGGATGTGGATACTTTTCTGGGTTGTGCTCATCCTCTTCTCCATCGTTAAGACCAAAATAGTCCATTATTCATCCCTCTGCTATTTCCCGCTCACCTACCTTGCCGCATTGCAGCTATACCGGCTGGGATATGGGCACCAGCCGCTGAAAAGAGCTGTGAAGTGGCTGCTGCTGTTCACCGGCACCATTGTGGCATTGCTCATTACCCTGTTGCCCGTTATAGGCATCAACAAGCAAAAACTGATACCTTATATCCAAGACCCCTTCGCAGTGGGCAACTTTGCGGCAGATGTATCATGGAGCTATACCGAGAGTATATGGGGCATCTTATACCTGCTGGGTATATGGATAGCTGTATATGCCATGAAAAAAGACTTCGTGAAAGGCATGATGGCGCTATGTATCATCCAATTGGTTACTATTCAGGTAACAGTACTGCATTTCACCCCGAAAATTGAAGCCTACTCGCAAAGGGCCGCTATTGAATATTTTAAAAGTGTGAAAGGAAAGGATGTGTATATGAGGCCTTTAGGCTACATGAGCTATGCACACCTGTTCTATACACAGAAACTCCCTGCCACAGATTCCAACTACTACAGCTTCCGGCTTGACAGCAAGGGCCGAAAAATAGCCCCGATAGCTAACCAGGACTGGCTGCTGAACGGCGTTTTGGATAAGCCCGCCTACTTCATCTGCAAAATACAAAGCAAAGCGCGGTTCGCCGCCCTGCCCCAGCTCGAATTCATTGGAGAAAAAAACGGCTTTGTTTTTTTTAAAAGGAAAGAACTGTAGCCTTTATATTCAGCCACTCCTTTCAAATTAAATAATATACAATATGAAAAATATAATGCTCAAAATTTTAGGGTAATTAATAATTATTGATATTTTTAAACCTTTATTAAATACCTGTTTCAACATGCAATTTGAGCGCGTTAAGAAATTTATACTGGATAAGCTGAAAAAAGAACTAACCAAGAATCTTACTTACCACAGCTTAGGCCATATAAAAGATGTATACAAAGCAGCAGAAAATTTGTCTGATCTGGAAGAAATAAGCGCTGATGATAAGCGACTTATATTAACCGCTGTCCTGTTTCATGATTCAGGGTTCCTTATCTCACAAAAAGAACATGAACGCCTGTCGTGCGAACTGGCCCGCAAATACTTGCCTGATTTTGATTATAAACCGGAAGAGATAGAACGCATTTGCGGTATGATCATGGCCACGCAAATACCGCAATCACCAACCAACCTGCTGGAGAAAATAATCTGCGACGCCGACCTCGACTACCTCGGCAGGGATGATTTCTTTACCATCGGCGACAAACTATTTGACGAACTGGTGATGTATGGCATCATAGACAATGAGAATGAATGGAACAAGCTACAGGTAAGGTTCCTCGAAAAGCACCGGTATTTCACATCTTCAGCAAAAAGACTCAGGAAGGCAAAAAAAATTGAAAACCTTGCCATCGTAAAGTCTAAGATCAAAAAGTAATGATTAAGCTATTGAAACGTTTGCCTGAAACTGCACAGGATATAGTGTACGCAGTGGCAGGAACGCTGGTAACAGGATTTGCGCTAAAAAGTTTCCTGATTCCGAACGGTGCGCTTGACGGCGGTGTGACCGGCATATCGCTGCTGCTCCACGAACTGTATCATTGGAATGTTGCCTGGATTATTGTGCTCATAAATATTCCTTTCATCATTGCGGGGGCTTTTCATGTTAATGTACGCTTTGCGCTCAAAACTTTTTCATGCGTTGTGGCTTTAGGCCTTTGCCTGGCCTTTATCGATTACCCGGTATTCTCACACGATAAGATACTGGTATCGCTTTTCGGTGGTTTTTTCCTGGGCATTGGTATTGGGCTGGCCATGCGCGCAGGTTGCTCGCTCGATGGTATTGAGGTACTGGCTTTATATACACTGAAAAGAAGCAGTTTCACCATCAGCGAGATCATACTCGGGTTGAATGTCATCATATTTCTGATAATGGCCCTTAAACTGGGAATGGAGAAATCCCTGTACTCCATGCTTACCTACTATGTAGCCACCAAAACAATTGACTATGTAATAGAAGGCCTGGAAGAATATACCGGAGTAACGATCATATCAGGCAAGAGCGACGACATTAAAGAAAAACTGGTAATAAACATGGGCAAAGGAATAACAGTTTATAAGGGCGAAAGGGGTTATCTGAAAGACAACTTCAACCACCACATGCCGTGCGATATTGTTTTTACGGTAGTCACCCGCCTTGAAGTGCGCCGCCTCAAAAACCTTGTGCACACAATAGACCCTAACGCATTCGTATTTACTAACACAATAAAAGAAGTAGCAGGTGCCGGCGGAGTAGTAAAACACAGAAAGGGGCATTAGGCAAAACGGTAATTGGGTAAAATGGTAACTGGGAATATTGTACTGTTAAGGGAAAATCATCAATCAAACATCTTAAATCATAAATAATCATGCAACGCGATACCGAAATATTCAACCTCATAAACGAAGAACTGGAACGCCAGCGCCGCGGCCTGGAACTGATAGCATCTGAAAATTTTACCAGCATGCAGGTGATGCAGGCTATGGGCAGCGTAATGACCAACAAGTATGCCGAGGGTTACCCCGGCAGACGATACTATGGTGGCTGCGAGGTAGTGGATATAAGCGAGCAACTGGCTATTGACCGCGCTAAAGAAATGTTTGGCGTAGGCTATGCCAACGTGCAGCCGCACAGCGGCAGCCAGGCAAATACCGCAGTGATGCTTGCCGTGCTGCAGGCCGGCGATACCATACTGGGCCTCGACCTGAGCATGGGCGGTCACCTTACGCATGGCTCCCCGGTCAGCTATTCCGGGAAATTATACCATGCTGTACACTATGGAGTGGTGAAAGAAACCGGCCTTGTGGACTATGACGATATGGAGCGCAAAGCGTTGGAGCATAAGCCCAAACTCATTATCTGCGGGGCATCTGCTTACAGCCGCGACTGGGACTATGCCCGCATACGCGCCATAGCCGATAAAGTGGGTGCACTGGTCATGGCCGATATAGCCCACCCTGCCGGCCTTATAGTGAAGGGACTGCTCAGCAGCCCATTTGCCCATTGCCATTTTGTAACCACCACCACACACAAAACATTGCGCGGCCCTCGTGGCGGACTGATAATGATGAAAGACGATTTCGAAAACCCGTTTGGGTTGAAGGGGCCTAAGGGCGAGATACGCATGATGAGCAACCTGCTCGATATGGCGGTATTCCCCGGCGCACAGGGCGGGCCATTGGAGCATGTGATAGCAGCCAAGGCGGTGGCTTTCTTCGAGATTCTGCATGAGAACTTTACAGCATACGCCAAACAGATAGTAGCCAACGCGCAGGCAATGGCAAAAGCCTTTACCGAAAAAGGATATAACATCGTATCAGGCGGAACAGACAACCACCTGATGCTGATTGACCTGCGCAACAAGAACATCAGCGGCAAAAAGGCTGAGAACACCCTCGTAAAGGCCGACATCACCATTAACAAAAACATGGTACCGTTTGATGACAAGTCGCCATTTATTACATCAGGCATTAGAGTGGGCGTATCAGCAATGACGACGCGCGGGCTGAAGGAAGGTGATATGCAGCATATAGTCAACTGGCTCGATAGGGTGCTTATGAGCCCCGATGACGAACAACTGCTGGGCAATGTTAAGGGCGAGGTGAACGAATTTATGAAAGGTTTCCCGCTGTATCCGGAATGGGGAAAGTGAGCACAACCCTTAACCGTTAATTAATAAGTAGATTTTTCCACACAAAAGCAGGTATTGATACCTGCTTTTTGTTTCTCCGCCTTTGTGGGTGTTCCCCACCAACTGGCTTGCACCGGAAAAAAGTCGACGCCCCACCTATGCCGGGTAAAGTAACCCATGCTTACAGCACTCCCGCATCCTGAACATTATTAAATCTAAAATTACCCCTCAAAACCGCACCCAGACTGCACCGCAAAACCATCACGGTACAGTTACTGTTCCATCATTCTATAAACCAATCATTTACGCACGGAAACCACAAACCAATAAAATGTAAAAAAAAGTGTCGAAAAAGCACTTTTACCGCAACATATTTTCCGCCTTTAGCCTTTCTTTCACACTTAAAAAAGTACATTTGATTGAAAATATTTCCCTGCTTCGGTATCTGGCGCACTGGGGGGGCTTTTATGAGAAAGATCACTTTTTTATTGTCCTTTATACTATTGGCTGTTCTGTTTGCTGATACCGCATCTGCACAGTACCCTGTTCGCTATAAGAAAAAAGAAGTCAAGCCCGACCCCTACCGCGGCGACAGCCTCCTGCGGCCAATACCCATAACCCGCCAGTCCTGGCATGATAAAATAGACAATGAACAATCCCGTGCCGATGGCAGGGACGGGAAACAGGATAAGATAATACGTGTAGGTAAAGACAGTACGACATCTGCTATCCTTACACGGGCTATCATTAAGAAAGTGGACACGCTGCAGCGCATGATAGAGAATATGCCGGTGGTGGCCCGCGACAATAATATGGACCATCAGCACCGCATACGCTCACTAAGGGCCGTGTGGGAGCTGATGCGGCAGTACAATACAGATACCCGCCGCAAGGCCGGCTACTACGATACTCTGGTAGCTAATATGCGGGGGATGCTGAAGGCCGCCAATGAAGATTCCCTGATGGTATATGTGAAAGCGAATACCAACATCTACTCGCTGAACAACGGCATGGTCCTCATGGACGCCCAGCCGCAGGTAAGGGCCTATATCTACACCGAGATTGGCAGGGCCTACCCTATGATGATGATAAAGCGCCTGCCGGAATATGCGAAAGACACCTTTGCCGGCAACATCATAAAGGAAGCGGTGAAGATAGATCCGCTGCTGATATTCAACTACGCCTACTCTACTAACTATGCCCTGAAGAACGCCGTATATAATACCCGCGACCCGCTGGTGGAAGCCATAGTGAAAATAACCTCTCATTCGGTTTCGCCACCCAAGGCGTTCCCTTTCCTCAGCGACATCTATTATGGCCGCAAAACCGTGGAGGAGATAGACACCATAGCCGCCCACCCTGATTTATACTTCAACAACCTGGTGCGGCTAAAGATGGAGGACGACTCGATAGCACAGAAAACCTATGTTGACGAGCTGCAATACCGCGCCTTGAAATACTATGTGCGCCAGATGAATGAGCTGCACGAAGAAAAAGACGAAGTGCGGTTCAGGTGTATAGATAGCCTGCCCCCTACCTCTCTCTTCTACATACTGGTGTATGGGCAGGATGAGATATATACCAGCAGCTTCCTCGGCACGTTCAAGAGACTCGTGGCACGCATGGCACCCATGAAGGGCGATGAACTGCTCGACACACTGAACCAGGACCACTTCCGCACATTCATCAGGATGTGCGCCGGGTACAACACCCTTTCTGATTTCCTGCACACCATGGATGACACCATGCGCACAGAGGTCATGGATGAGTTCATAAGCGGACTGCAATATGGCAAGGATGACGACCTGGAAGGCGCAGTGGAAGTAGCCGACGCTTTTGGCAGCATCAGGGATACAGCGCTATCGGCCTACCTACACCAGAAGGTGAAGGACAATTATGAATTATCCTACACAGAAAGGAGCAAAAAAGGCATGATAGTCTATAGCCTGCTGGCCATGCTTTTTCAGGGCAACCGAATAGCCACCAGCGATACCGGAGCATCAGTAGCATCTGCAAGGTTGAAACTGCCTCCTATAAACAAAGTGCCCTACAACAGCCTTGTGGAAGACTCCGGTATTGTGTACCAGCAGGTATTCTTTTATGGCGATAAGGATGGCGAGGATTCTTACAACAGCTATATAGGCACTTTCAAGAAAGACAAAAACTGGAAGATAACAGAGCACCAATACTGGACGGAGATAGCATCGGTAACGGGAAAGAAAACAGTGATCTATGCCAACCTGCCGCTCAAAGAGCCGGAAGATGAGAAAGCACTGGATTCGCTGACGCAATTCCTGAATGACAGCGGCATAAGCCCAACGGTAATGATACACAGGGGGCACAGCTACCACCTCAAGGTGACCCTGACCAAACTGACCGAAGATGCCAAAGTGGTGATACTTGGCTCTTGCGGCGGTTACCACAATCTGGCTGCCGTACTGGATCGCTCGCCTGACGCACATATTGTATCGTCAAAACAAACAGGGGTGATGGCCGTGAACGAACCCCTGATAAAAGCACTGAACGCACGCCTGCTGGAAGGCGCAGACGTCAACTGGATAGGCATATGGAGCGAACTTGAGGGCCAATTTAAGCATAGGCCTGATGTAATGGAAAAATTTGCAGACTATGTGCCACCTTATAAGAATCTTGGCGCGATATTTATTAAGGCATATAAAAGGATGATGCATCCCGCAGAAGGTCCGCCAAACCCCTGACTCTAAAGGGAATAGTGATTTATCATACTGAATTAAAAAGTCAGGTTACTTAAACATATAGAAACCCAACAGGAGATTAGCGGCATGAAAATAAAACTTAAAAATATTGATACCAGGGCACCCGGCAAATTGGATAAAACCAAAACAAAGCGGGAATTGCAAAAGATACTGGAAGACCTGGACAAACTCCAGAACCTGCTTTATGCTGAAAATAAGCATAGCTTGCTGATAGTGATACAAGGCATGGACGCCAGTGGCAAAGACGGACTTACGCGTGATGTATTTACCAGTATGAACCCTCAGGGCGTAAACGTAATTTCCTTTAAAGAACCGACAAAGGAAGAAATGTCGCATGATTTTCTGTGGCGCGTACACCAGCGCGTGCCGGCAAAGGGCATGATACATATTTTCAACAGGTCGCATTATGAGGATATTCTTGTAGCAAGGGTTCATCATCTTACCGATGAAGAAACAATTATGAAGCGCATGGCAGCTATCAATGATTTTGAACGCCTGCTTACCGAGCATAACAACACGCATATACTGAAGTTTTACCTTCATGTATCGCATGAAGAGCAACTGAAACGTCTTGAAGAACGCCTGAGCCAACCACAAAAAATGTGGAAGTATAGCCCTGATGACTTTAAGGAATCACAGCTATGGGATAAATACATGAAATGCTACGAGGATGCATTTGAGCACTGCAACAATGTGCCGTGGCATATTATACCTTCAGACCAGAACTGGTATAAATCATACCTCGTGGCCCAAACAATACAAAAGACCCTTAAAGGGTTGAACATGAAATTCCCCGGCATGAAAAAGTGACCCAGCGGGTCCGAATTATAGAAATAGCGCGATGTCCCTGTAAATAATTATTTTATCGGTGCGGGTGGCTCCATCACTGTTCCGCACTTTTTGCATGTGCGCTTCTCTACATCTGAATAGAACGCGTTCATTACCGGCGGCAACTGCGCTACGATATCTGATACGTGCATGTATTGTTCGTGCAACTTTTCGTGGCAGTTCTCGCAAAACCAGAGAAATCCATCCATTTCTTCTGTCTTGCGCTTGATCTCAATCACCAGGCCCACCGTACCGGCTCCCCTTTGTGGTGAATGCGGCACCCGGCCAGGCAGCAGGAACATGTCGCCCTGCTTAATAGGGATATCCACGATCTTGCCATCCTCCACTATGCGCACATTCACATCGCCCTCCAGCTGGTAAAAAAGCTCTTCACCTTCATTGAAGTGAAAATCCTTTCGGCTGTTAGGTCCGCCTACCACCATCACGATAAAATCACCGGCCTCTTTATATACCGATTGGTTGCCTACAGGCGGCTTAAGCAGGTGACGGTGTTCGTCTATCCATTTATTGAGGTTAAAAGCACGTTGAATTGGCATATGGCTAAATTGATTTTATTAAGACGCTACACATCGCGTCTCTGCGTTAATTATCTTAGTATTTTCATTTTCACTGTTTCGATACGGGTATCTGTTACCAGCAGTATATCAAACTCAAAATCATCAATAATGATGCGTTCTTTTATCTTTGGTATTGTTTCGTGCCTTTCTATGATATAGCCGGATAGCGTTTCAGAAACGTCAGTAGGAAAGCCGAATTCGTATTTTTCGTTGAGATAATCAATCTCCAGCCTGCCCGAGAAAATGTACTCATTATCAGCTATCTGCTTATCCACATGTTCCTGTTCGTCATACTCATCATTTATGTCTCCGAAAATCTCTTCCAGCACATCTTCCATGGTAACAATGCCTGCCGTACCACCAAACTCATCAATTACCCATGCAATACTTTTCCGTTCCTTGGTGAACCTGTTCATGAGGTCAACTGCACTCATAGCCTCGGGAACAGGGGTAATCGTATGTAATATATCCTTTATTGCGGCAGGGCGACGGTTAAGGTCGAGGTGATGTACATAGCCTACTATATTATCAATGCTGTCGTCATAAATAATAATCTTTGACAATTTAGTTTCGATGAATTTGTTTTTCACTTCCTCAATTGTTGAAGTAATATCCATCGCCACCACTTCATTGCGAGGCACCATACATTTACGTATACGCACATTGACCAGGTAAAGGGCATTCTCGAAAAGCTCCGCGTTCACCTCGCTTGTCTCGCTTTCATGGCCATGCTTGCTCTGCTTTACCAGCATTTCAAGATCAACCCTGTTGAATACCTGTTTATTTTCCTTTATATGCACATTGAAAAGGTACTTGAGGATGAACTCGGAAATGGAAACGAAAATCTTGGCCACCGGGTAAAAGACATAATACATGAGCAGCATGGGCACACTGAAAAGTGCAAGCACAGTCTCGGCCTTTGCCCTGAAAATAGCTTTTGGCAAGAACTCAGCAAAAATGAGAATGACAATGGTGGCCAGCAGTGTGTCTATGCCCAGTTTTGTGTATTCCGACAACTCAATACCATAGTGAGCGAATAAACGCTCGGTAGCCCGCTCGGTAAGGATACCGTAAACGACCAGCACCACATTGACACCTACGAGTGAAGTGCCAATGAATTCAGATGGGTTCTCCATGAACCGGGCGAGTATCCGGCCGGAGAATTTGCCCTGTTTTTTGCGCAGCTCAATATTCAGCTTATTTGCTGAAATGAAAGCGATCTCAGTACCGGCGAAAAAGCCAATAAGCAGTATGCACCCTATTATATATAGCAGCAGATGCGTTATATCCATTGTAGCCAAAGATAATAAAAGTTTTCTCACCAACGGGATAAGGGCCGCTAATGTAGTGTTAGGATAATTTCCCGGCTTCCGTTAAATTGCGTAAAACCCCGGAAAGTGCTATGCCTGAATTCTTATCTTATACATTTGAAGATTCACCTTCATTCGTAGGCACGTTTGATGAACTGCCGCTATGGAGCGCACACTTCGGAATTCTGCTATTGAAACACCTGGAACTGAAACCTAACCTTACCGTGCTTGACATAGGTTCCGGGGCTGGATTTCCGCTACTGGAACTGGCACAAAGTCTGGGCAACTCGTGTACCTGTTATGGCCTTGACCCATGGACAAACGCCAATAACAGGGCTAAAGAAAAAATAAAGAACTACGGAGTAAAGAATGCAACGATAATTGAGGGGACTGCCGAACAAATACCTTTCAGTGACGACAGCATAGACCTGATTGTATCGAATCTGGGCATTAATAATTTCACCCACCCGGCAAAGGTGTTCGGCGAGTGCCACCGTGTTTTGAGGCGAGGAGGCCGGCTTGCCCTGACCACTAATCTTAATGGACACTGGCTGGAGTTCTATAATGTATTTGAAAAAACACTGCTTGAAACTGACAACGGACCTCTGACAGAAAAACTGCGGGAACACCAGGAACACAGGGGCACTATCGATTCTGTGTCCTCATTATTCACCACTGCCGGGCTGCATGTTACAAGGTCCTTCCATGATAGTTTCAGTATGAATTTCCTTGATGGTACAGCATTTCTGAACCACCACTTTGTGAAGCTGGGGTGGCTGGCTTCATGGAAGGAACTGATACCGGAAGAAAAACATACACTGGTATTCAGTAATCTTGAACAAAATCTGAACAAAATAGCAGCAATCAATGGCAGCCTGAGTCTCACCGTCCCCATGGCCTACATTGAGGGGGAAAAAGATTAAGCTACCTAACCTCAATCTTCCTCGTTTCGGTACGCGCACCAGCAATAAGCGTACAATAATATAAACCCGGAGGCAAATTGTTTGTGGCAAACAGGTATTTATGCTCCCCTGCTTCTCTTTGGCCATTATCTACTGTACGCACCAGCCGGCCCATACCATCATAAATATTAAGCGTCACATTGCCGCGCTCCTCCAACTCGTATTGTATAGTAGTTTCTCCGGTAAAGGGGTTGGGATAGTTGGTGAACCTGAACCCGCTATTGGCAACGGGCAGTTGCTTCACTGTAGTCATGTTGGCTATACTGGCAATATGCGATGAAAAAACGCCATTGGAGTGTGTGGCAACGACCACCAGCCCATCAGTAGAACGGAAATCAATCATATCCACCACTGCGGCACCAATGGTATTCGCGCCTTGCTGCACCCAAACAGTATTGGTATCGTTCAAATTTGTGGTGGAAAATAAACCTACGCTCGTTCCTACAAGGTACACACGCCCATCCTGTAATGGAATGATGGAAGCCCAGCGCACAGAAGGGCCATTACCTGTACCTGTAGCATTGTTCTGCTCCAGGTTGCCGCCGGCCTTCTTCCAGGTAGCACCTCCGTCATTAGTATAAAAGATACTGTTAACGTTATAATTTGAAAAGGTAACTACAACATGATCAGCATTCTCGGGGTCAACAGCAATACAGCTTACAGTAGCCCCGCCCGGGAATAAAGAAGAAGTGATATTTTTCATGGCCGGAGTACCTGCATGAGCGCTGTCAATACGCAAAAGTTTCCTGTTATCATTACCGAGATAGACACGGTTGGCGGGCTTTTTAGATACAGCCACAGCAGTAAATCTGCCGGCAGATGATACCGAGTCGGGAAAGCGAACCCAGTTAGTAGAAATAGAGTCCCAGTTATTTTTGTAAGGAATGCCGGAAAGGTCGTTATTACGCCACAAAAATTTACCGGCTATCAGGTACATGATGTTATTATTATTCGGATCAAGCACATATGGGTTGATGAATTGATACCCCCTGCCCCCAATAGGATCTATCCGCGCAAAACTGTCCACATTACCCGAATTATCCACCACGGCTCTCATCATCTTTCCATTCTGTATGCTGAAATAGTAGGCCTTTCCATAGTCGGCAATGGCGCAATACGACCCATCCCCACCCCTGGGTGTCACCCACGGATGTTTAACATCATTTGAATTAGTGAACCAGCTACCATTGTCCTGCGTACCGCCAATGACAATACTGCTATTTGATGCATGGTCTATAGCACAGGTATAAAACATACTGGTTATATACCCATTATTGAGCGATGTCCATAAAATATTCTGAACGGTATTATCATTAGTATAGAAATTCCCCCCATCATTAACAGAAATCATCTTGTTTGGGTCGCTCGGGTAAAATACGAGATCATGCTGGTCGGGGTGATGGTTGAGGAACATATCGACCTTTGGCAAATTAGCATTTTCCTCATACCCACCTATGAACCTTGTATGCGTACTATCTGTAAAACCCGAAGTGGAACGATAAAGATTAGTGCCGCCAATAAATACCACATTGGTATCATTGGGTTTCACCTTTACTACCACATCATAAGCCCCTTGTGTCTGGAATTTATCGAACGGGCCTCCGGTATTGGGTAGGTTCACCGAGCGGTCTTCCCAGCGGCCACCTGTATCACTGCCATTACCCGAAAGGTAAGTATACCGCCACAGGCTGTTCCATTCTACCTGGCCGCCATAACTTACGTTCTTCTTTCCAAAATTAGGTGTGTAGGCCGCAAGGAAATATACCTGGTCTTCGTGAGACGGGCTGATACCTATTTTCACCCGCCTGTACCCGGTAGGGAAACCTGATGGGTTTAGCCTTGTGAAAGTAGTTCCGTTGTCAGAACGGTATAAGCCACCCACGGTACTTTCGCTGCTCAATGTAGCATATACAACTCCGGTAGAGGTGATAGCCACATCGGTAAAATAAGATGACCCGAACGAACCCAGAACTGAAGCCCATGAGGTACCACCATTCATGCTTTTATAAATTGCCCCGTACGAAGCCACATACACCACATCATTGACCATATCAGAAGGGTCGGTCACGATATTCCATGCTATGTCCCCCCAGCTATCAGTCACCGTCAGGTTGCTGCCAGTGGCGGGAAGGAGAGCCCAGGTTTTCCCACTGTCCACCGACTTATATACCCCGCTTCCACCATAAAAAGCGCCATCACCCGACGGAGAGGTGCCATATGCCTCACCGGTGCCAAAATACCACACATTGGTATGCCCCGGCCTTGTATCCTGCACCACGCAGGACACACTTTTGTACAGATTGGGAGGCGTAGTCATTTTCCACGTAGCTCCGCCATCGGTAGAACGCCACATACCACCGGAACAGGAACCGGCAACTATATTTTTTTCATTGGACACATCAATAGCCAGCGCCCTTGTCCTTCCACCCACATTCCACGGGCCTCTCGCATCCCAGCCCAGGGCTGTCGTTTTGGCCGAGGGCATGTCTCGGTCACTTGGCAGGTTTGCGGCAAATGCCAGTTCCCTTCCCCGCATATTAGCAGGTATCTTTCCGGTAGCAGGGTCGCGAAGCATGGTCAGTTCATACTCCAGGCGCGACTGCCTGTCTTCAGCGGCCCCTAACCCTGTTTCATCACCCAGATAACCAACCGGAGCAGGAACGGTGTCGCAGGAAATAATATAAAACGCAGATGCTATAAACGCGGCAATAACCGGAACCAAGACTTTTCTCACCCAAATATTTTTAGAAGGCTTGAAGATACGATTGTTCCGCTAAAAAAGGCAATGAAATGGGCATTACAGGTGCAGCAGGCCGAACTTATATAATGTATTTACAGGTTTGTTGTCCCAGAAAAGCTCAAAATCATCAAACCCGGCAGCCTCATAGTCGGCCTGTACCTGCTGCCTTGTCCACGAGGCATTATTATCCACTGATAACTTTTGCAGCATAGCTGATAGCCAAATGCCCTGCTCCTTACCTACCTTAATAACTATAGTATCCTGCCTGCCATGAAAAGTGAGTGAGGCTATCTCCCACTGTTCCCTTTTTTTAGATTTTGTCGTAATCTCCGGCTCCGGCACATGGCCCAGCCATACCACCTTTGCCGCAGGATTAACAGCAGTATATTCTTCCTTTTCCAGAATAGCGGATATATAATCCGGCGCTACGGTAGTACGCGGCACTTTTACATCAAACCATTTTTGCAGTGGGTAATCGAAACAGGCCCCGTGCATATAGTTCAGCAATGACTTTTTCAGCCCCTCCGAAAAAGACCCGTGGTCGGCACCCGATGGGTCGGTATGCACAATGTCATTGTTGGCAAAGGTGCCGGTAGCCGCTGTTTCCTTCTTTACGCTAAACTGCTCCGGATACAGCCCTACGGGACTGTGGGCCGTCATGGCGAACTGGTGCCAGAACGCAGATTGCAACACACCCGCCTGAAACATCTGGCGCACCATCTCCAGAGAGTCTATGGTTTCCTGCGCGGTTTGTGTAGGAAAACCATACATGAGGTAGGCATGCACCATTATCCCCGCTTCCGTAAAATGCTTGTTCACCCTGGCCACCTGAGCCACGGTGATACCCTTTTGAATAAGCGCAAGCAGTCGGTCGGAGGCTACCTCTAGCCCACCTGATACGGCTATGCAGCCCGATGCCCTGAGCAAGATGCACAGATCGCGGGTGAAACTTTTCTCGAACCGGATGTTCGTCCACCAGGATATGGTGAGCTTGCGCCTGATGATTTCCAGCGCAAGGGCGCGCATCAGCGCAGGTGGCGCAGCCTCATCAACGAAGTGAAAGCCGGTCTGCCCCGTTTGCGCAATGATCTCCTCTATACGGTCGCAAAGGGTATGCGCTGTGAGCGGCTCATAACGGCTTATGTAGTCGAGCGAAATATCGCAAAAAGTGCATTTGCCCCAGTAGCAGCCATGCGCCATGGTCAGTTTGTTCCACCGGCCATCGCTCCACAGGCTGTGCATCGGGTTCACGATCTCAATTGCAGATATGTATCTGTCCAGCGGCAGGTCGCTGTAGTCGGGTGTGCCCACCTGGCCCTGCTTATAATCGCCACAGGCCTCGTTATTAATATAGGTAACGACACCATCAGCCAGTAAAAATGTACGTTTCAGCGCTTCCCTACCCACCTCTTCACTGATGTACTTTACCAGTTGTTCCAGCGGGGCCTCCCCATCATCCAGCGTTATGAAATCAAAGAACTCAAATACGCGGGCGTCCGACAGTGAGCGCAATTCTGTATTCGGGAAGCCGCCACCCATAGCCACTTTTACACCCGGATAATTTGCTTTTATCCATTGCGCGCACCTGAAAGAGGCATAAAGGTTGCCCGGAAATGGCACCGAAATAGCCACCAGCGCAGGCTGCACCTGCTCCATACGCTCCTTCAGTATAGCAATAAGTATGGAATCTATGAACGTGTGCCCGGCATGTAACGCCCCATACAGCTCATCGAAGCTATTGGCCGACCTGCCCAAACGCTCGGCATAGCGGCTGAAACCAAAATGTCCGTCCACGCATTCCTTTACCAGGTCAGACAGATCTTCGAGGTACATGGTAGCCAGGTGTTTCGCCTTGTCCTGTATACCCATAGCGCCGAAAGCCCACGACAGGTCGTCTAACTGGCTGAAACGGGACGCCTCGGGGAGGAAATTCCTTTTGCAAAAGAGATGCGCGAGTGAGGGGTCTTTGCCCTGCAAAAAAGAAACGACCGCATCAATGGTTTCAATATAGTCGTGGCGCAGAGCAATGATGCGGCGGGCATTCTCTGAGATCTCCGTGTTGTGGGCATCTATCTGCCCGAACAAGCGGGACAGCCCCTGTTTCGAGAACAGGGCCAGCGTCACCTCTATACCCAGATCAGCTTGGGAAGCACTGATGTTCCTGGTGTTGAAGAACCCTTTTAAATAGGCTGTGGCCGGATACGGGGTATTAAGCTGCGTAAACGGGGGTGTTATCAGAAAGACCGTACTCAAAATGGGTTGTTTCTGCAAAAATATCCTAAATAACGGATATAGGGGCTGCCGTTAACGCTAAAAGTTAGTTTGGATTACTTCACCCTACATCGTTGCGAAGAGTCTGCTTATCTCGGCACGCCCTTGTTGATGGGGAGCACTAACAAGAGCGAAAAAGAAGCCTATCAAGACAAAATAAGAATATTATATTTATTTCCTTATCTTGTTCAATCATCAGAAAACCAATTATCCTAAATGTTTAATATTGGCTCGAAATGGCGTAGATGGGATCCGCACATTCATGCACCTGGCACTATTCTTAATGATCAATTTGGCGGAACCGACCCCTGGGAGACATATTTGTCTAACTTGGAAAGCCTTTCACCTGAAATAGAAGTGATAGGCATCACTGACTACTATTTGACCGATACCTATCAAGAAGTTTTAAGACGAAAACAGAACGGACGTCTGGCAAATATCGGCCTCATTTTTCCTAACGTAGAACTTCGACTAGATGTCGCCGCGAAAAATGGCTTCGTAAATCTACATTTGTTGGTAAGTCCTGACGATCCCAATCATGTTCAAGAGTTGCAGCGGATATTGCAATTGCTTCAATTTCAGGCGCATAGTGATACTTACAACTGCACTCGATCCGATTTGATGCGCTTAGGTAGACGAGCTGACCCGACTCGTGTTAGTGACAATGCGGCTTTAGAGCATGGTGCGACTCAATTCAAAGTGAATTTTAAGCAGCTTCGCCAAGTTTTCAACGAGAACAATTGGGCAAAATCCAATATCCTGATTGCCGTTGCTGGCGCGACGGGAGATGGAACATCGGGGTTACGTCAAGCAGCTGACGCAACCATTCGTCAGGAAATTGAAAAATTTGCTCACATAATATTTTCCAGCAGCCCCGCCCAACGTTTGTTTTGGTGCGGAAGAAAAACCCTAACAGTAGAGGAAATAAACGAACGATACGGGGGGTGCAAACCATGCTTACATGGAAGCGACGCGCACTGCCCTGACAATATTGGACAACCAGATGGCGACAGATTTTGCTGGCTTAAAGGTGGTTTGGAATTTGATACGCTACGGCAAGCTTGTATCGATCCGGAAGGAAGAGCATATGTCGGCTCCGAGCCGCCTTCGTCAGCCATGCCGTCGCAAGTAATTGCCGAATTGTCAATTAGCGAAGCAGAATGGCTACGA
This sequence comes from uncultured Flavipsychrobacter sp., assembly GCA_964430995.1. Classification (GTDB taxonomy): domain Bacteria; phylum Bacteroidota; class Bacteroidia; order Chitinophagales; family Chitinophagaceae; genus Nemorincola. The sequence goes on along the minus strand of CAYSIG010000027.1, from coordinate 32,311 downwards.
ACAACCGAGATACGTCTCAACCCCGGGCTTGTTGCCATTATAGGCTCAAGAGGGTCGGGCAAAACAGCACTGGCTGATATAATTGCTGCGGGTTGCGATACCTTTTCATCCGGTGGCAAAAAGGATTGGGGTATTAGCTCGTCGTTTCTCAATAGAGCAAAGAATCTCATCGGCGATGGATCGGTTTCACTAAAATGGGGAGGCGGAGCTACCTTGAGTCGCTTCTTGGACGGTCGCGATGCAGATAACATTCTCTCATTTCCACGAGCGAGATATCTATCTCAACAATTTGTTGAAGAGCTGTGCTCTTCAAGCGGCCTTTCAGATGGGCTTATTAAGGAAATCGAGCGTGTAGTATTTGAAGCGTTTCCGTCCGACCAGCGCGATGGTGCGATAAATTTTGAAGAGTTGCGCGACCAACGGACCGCTCGGTGGCAAAATGCTAGGAAGCGAGAAGCGGATGCTATTGCTGATATTTCAAATCGTGTCGCTATTGAAAATGAAAAGGAAATTACTCTTACTGGGCTAACTACACAGGTTGCACAAAAAAAGCAGCAAATTGATGGCTACACAGCAGACCTTGGAAAATTGGTAATAAAGGGGACAGAAGCTCAAGCAAAGCGCTATTCTGAAATTAGCGAGGCAGTTCAAAAAACAACATCACGTATTCAAGGCTTTTCCAACCAACGACGTACCTTCTTAACACTGCAAGATGAAGTGACAAGCACAAGGGCAACAAGAGCGCCAGAACTGCTACGACAAACAAAAGAACGTCACATACAAAGCGGGATGACGGACGCACAGTGGAACGATTTTCTCCTAGATTACAAGGGAAATGTAAATAAAGCACTTGCCGATTACATAAATTGGGTAGACGGACAAATAAATTCAGCAACAGGGACTCCGGTGACGGTTTCTCATCCCAATACTCCACTGTTCGAGTCCACTGCAGACTTATCTACACTCACCCTCCATACCTTGCAGACCGAGATGGGACGTTTGGGGAAGTTGATTAGTGAAGATCAATTAGTTCGTGATCAATACACAGCACTAACACAACGGATAGCCCAAGAGAATTCAGTATATCAGCAGCTACAAACCCGGCTGGTCGATGCCCAGGGTGCAAGCGGACGAAAAAAAGAACTTCAGGCAGAGAGAGAGCAAGCATATGGACGAGTCTTCCAAGCTATAATCAATGAACAAGAAGCTTTGACTGAACTCTATGCACCATTGATGGCCCGTATAGCCTCGTCATCAGGAACACTAGGGAGATTGAGCTTTTCAGTTCGGCGTATCGTAGACGTGAGTGCGTGGGGAGCAAGAGCTGAAGAAACCCTTTTGGACAGACGCAAATCTGGCCCTTTTCAGGGTAGAGGTTCTTTTACCAATCTTGCAAACCAAGAACTTCGGTCTGCATGGGAGACCGGGAATGCTGCGGATGTGCAAAGTGCGATGACAAGATTTAGGGAAACTTACATGCGCGATCTCATGGGCCATGCGCCTTATGAACGTGCGCAAGAGACAGAGTTTAGAAATTGGTTAAAGAACTTTGCCCATTGGCTATTTTCCACTGACCATATCTCTGTTCGTTATGAAGTGTCCTATGATAGTGTCGATATACGTAAACTCTCTCCCGGCACTCGCGGCATAGTATTATTGCTTCTCTATCTCGCGTTAGATGATTCAGATGACAGACCACTAATAATCGATCAACCCGAGGAAAATCTGGACCCGCGATCCGTATATGATGAACTCGTAAAGCTATTCATCGCTGCGAAAACAAAAAGGCAGGTAATAATTGTAACTCACAATGCTAACCTCGTTGTCAACACTGACGCGGATCAAATTATTATTGCGGAGGCTGGGCCACATAGAGCCGACGCCCTTCCCTATATTTCTTACATATCAGGAGGATTAGAAAATGTGGAAATAAGGAAGCAAGTTTGCAATATTCTTGAAGGGGGGGAGGACGCCTTTAAGGAACGTGCACGACGCTTACGTGTAAGGTTTGAAAGATAACTCCCGGTGTTGTGCATAGAGTGCTAAAAAATAGTGGTTAACCTTAAACTTTTTCTACGGTTGCGTGGCTGCCAGTCCCATGATTGGCGAGATTATCAAAGCGGGAGACTCGCGCATCCTATCTATCCTTTAATCCCATAAATCTTAGTCCAAAAACTGATCAAAGCCGCGCCCCGACTGCGCATTAAAAACCATGACGGTACAGTTTCTGTACCGTCATGGTACCCCAACTGTACCATCATGTCACAAAAATTTTGCCGCCACTGCCCCACTCCCGAACTTTACCTCATACCCAAAAAATTATCGGGTAAGTTCTTTGACCGACTGCTTTGCGAACTCCGTGCTATGTTCGGCATTCGCATCCCTGCGCCCTCCTAAGCTTGCCGAAGGGGTGGTTTATCTCTTACCACTCCGGCCACTATTCAAAACAAAAAAATGGGAAGCAAATGAGCTGAGAATGGGCAAAAATGCGCAAAGAATGCGCAAACGAAAAAACGCGGAACAACTGATTGTTAGCCACTTATGTTTGCCAACTTCTCCCCCCAAAAAATGCGCAGAAAACACGCACCCTCTTATCTGCCGCAGGCATGACGACCCACCGCTACTATACCTGTTTGGGTATAATTATACCTTTTGGCGGTATAATTATACCTTTTGGGGGTATAAATATACCTTTTAGGGTATAATTATACCCGTATATACCTGGCAAAAAAAAAGCATAAACCAAGCCCATAGAGCATTACGGCCAAATCTCAAAAATAATATTTATCGAAAATGGACGATCCCGGAAATTATACCTTTCATCAACCACCTAAGCCTTCGCGAAGGTAGGCCCGGTTGCAGCGAAGGTTTGATACGCATCAGGTGTTAATTTCATTTTTATACATTTACAGCATGTTACGATACCTCATTTCGGCAGCCCTGCTTATTGCGGGCACAGCATACGGGCAGTCAATAAAAAAATACGCCGTCAGCAATAGCGGCTGTTCGGCCTACTTCTTCTGCGACCCGGTTAAATTCAACCACGATAAAAGCCCCGACTCATCAGATGTATATATGGGCGAGTGCAGTAACGATGGTGTTACATACGGCATCATCTGCGTGAGACTGAAGGAGAAAATAACCAACCCCGAAGAAAGCGAGAAAATGCTCATATCCTACCTCGACTATCTGAAGACCTCGTTCGGGATAACCGGCGCGGCGGGCTATGGCAAAGGCCACAGGCTGAAAAACAAGGAAAACACCCGTGGTGTAATAGACTACTGGACCGATAAAGACAACGCCAACTATAAGGTAAAAGGCTGGACCGACGGGAAATATATAGCCGTGCTTTATGTGTATGCCGCCAAAGAGCTGCCGGAGCAAAAAGCAAATGTGTTCCTGGATGGGCTGCTGCTACCGGGTTAGTACCTCTCCCCACCCCTATCTGAAGGAGAGGGAGCCACAAACGCCAAATGCCCTATTAATTGTATAATTTCGCACAAAAGTATTCTATGAGGATCATCCTACTTTTATTATCAGGGCTATGCTTAACGGGCCAACTGCAGGCACAGGATAAAAAGGCCCTTTTCGTGAAAGCGCCCGAAAAAATAGCACTTCCTGACCTGAAAGCATCTATACGTATGGCACAGGCCGACCTTCCGCTATACACAAAAAATACAGTCTCCCCTCATTCGCAGGAGCATGACGTGAACTCTATAATACTGGATATTGAAAAATATATTGAGTCCGCGCCAAAGACAGGGAGACCGGAAGACCAGTACCTGGTGAAACTCTTTAATCCTATGCGCCATTTTTTCCTCACCACTACCAACAAAACGACTGTAGCCACCAGCTTTTTATACTCGGGCACACCATACCGTTTCTGTAACTATAATGACACGGCAGCCGCACTGCACTTTTATGCAATAAAAGACGGCAATACCTATAACCTGGCTAAAATAACCGAAAAGAAAGCAACCAGGTCTTCGTTTGAGAACTGCCTGATGCCTGCATTGAAAGCGCTGGATGAATTTAAAGAAGGAGAGATAAAATACATAGGGCTGACAGTATACTATGGCTGCAAGGACAGCCGCGAAGGGGCCCCCACAACACAGATAGTACCCTATAGCCTCACACTGGTAGCGCGTGTAGCCGACCTGCAGCAATATGCGGCCGGGCTGATAACAGCGAAGGGACTGCTTGCCAATGCAGAGATATACCTGGGTGATGAAGAATACGCAAATGAACTGAGAAGGATTTCCCTGAACCTTGAATAGCTATTGGGAAAATTCTATTGTTTTTTGAGATTTTTTTCCAACTCCTTGTCGTACCAGTCCTTTTTGTTTTTCTCGCTCTCAGCCAGTTCTTTCAGCACCTGTGCTTTTGCCTTCTTGAGGTCATTGCTATCTGCTTCGTCGCTGATGCCAAACTTAACACCGGGTACCCTGCCTTTAGTAGGTTTTCTTGTTCTCATACGCTTCTGTTAAATAGAATGTGCAAAATTACTGAATAAAGAAATGTGGCGCGCACGGTGCGGGAACGGGGGACCAACCTTTATACCGGGCTCCGTTTATGGCTCAGCCGGTGTTTTTTCCGGAAAGGCCCTGACAAGTAAGCCCACAAACATGATCAAGGCTATTGCCAAGAGTATTTCATTCGCGTATGGCAGGGCGATGTACTTAATTGCGGCAATTCCCTGTACCATAAGGGTGAATTCATTCAATATCAGCCCGCATATAAAGACAATTATGCCGAGCATATTTCTCCTGTCGTTTTTTACAACCCCCACATGTATTGAATAACCCAGAATAAACAAACTGATGCAACCCAGCAATACCAGGTGAAGGTAGCCAATGACGATGGGCCTGAAGCCAAAAGCAAGTGTGCTGAGTGCGGGTATTGTGGAGCCCAGCTGCAGCATAAATTTTATACTGAAGGCTATAACGGACAGCAGGATAATATTGTACGAAAGACCTTTGATGCTGTTGCTGAGCTGCTCCCGGTGTTTTTTAATTAACAAAACAGTCCAGCCCCATCCGATGGCCTGAAGTATAGCTGAGACAACTACTATAAGGTATACTGCCGGTGGTATGGGGAGCCATAGGGCAGAAAGAAAGTAGGCAGGTATGCAGGCCATGGCAAACAGGCGGAATATGGCGAGTAATTTTTTCTGGGGTACACCATTGTCTGATAATTTTTCGGAGAGCAGGCCTAGCACGACAAAAGAAAACCAGCCATTATACTGGAAATGCAGAAAGAAATACACAGCGGCCAGGTACCAGTGCTGGTGCAAATTTTTAGTGGCCATCATATAGGCCAGCGACAAGGCGCCTATAGATGAAAGTGCGTTAAAAAACGTGGCGGCCTTAAACCATGGGAGAGTGATGCTGCTTTGTTTGCAGTTGTTAACATCACGCCACATATACCCCATAAAAATGTAGGATATCACTAATGTGCAGGTAGAGAAAAAGATGGAAAGCGCTCCGTAGCCCTGTAACAGGAACCCTATAAGCATACCATACGCACAAATGATATTGGCCCAGAGTATCCAATTATGCCGCTTGAACATATCCTTTCCGGTATATGCACCTATGCGGGCTACCATCAAGCTCATGAGTGCCTGTGACACCCAACCGCTAAAGGCAAAATGGGAATGGCCGTGCAGTAGTTTTTTTTGCTCAATAAAAGGGAGTGAGTATGCTATTTTATAGCGGAGGATTACGCCTATTGCGGCTACTATCAGAAGATTGAGGAGTGCGACCTTCAGCCATTTTTTCAAATTCATTTCAGATGATTTGGGGCTGCAAAGCAACTAACTCAAATAATTTCCCGGTATGACCGGAGTCATATTGCGGCAGTACACTTTACCTTTCTTAATGATGATGTCGCCTTTATCATGCATGTGTCGCATGGCCCGTATCACGGTTTCCACACGCAGGCAGGTCATATTGGCTATTTGTTGCCTGGTCAGGTTTATTTTGCCACAATCAGGGCAGATGTTGTGTTTGGTTTCTTTAAGATATCCTATAAGTGATGCGATGCGCTCCTCGGGTACGCTCTTAAACAACTCCTTCAATATGAAGAACTTGAACCTGAGCCGTTGTGCTAATAGCTTTGAAAAAGATAGGTGAATCTCAGGATGTTCTTCCAGCAACTGGTGGAAAGTTGATTGGTGCAGCCTGATCAGCAAGGAGTCTTCATCAGCAATGGCTGTAGCGGCGTAAGGCATATCGTCAAACAGCGGCAGCTCGCCAAAACATTCGCCCGGCTCTATGACCGACTGCAGATATTCTTTCCCGTCATCATTTATATTGATCCACCTCACTTTGCCGCTCACCAACTGGAAATAGAAATTACACCTGCTTCCCTCCAGGAAAATTATCTCTCCCTGCGATACCTTTTTGTAGGTAGCGCCCAATGCCAGCAAAAGATCAATATCTATCATAAACGAGGTTTGGCACAATGATAAATCAGATGATTTCCGATGTTTATGACCTCAGACACCCGGGAACATGATTAAAATCATACGGGTATTTTCGGCGATGGGCAGAATGGCCGCAAATGCCCTATAATAAAGGTAACTGAGTGGTTTCAGAACTAAAAATCAATTGCCCTTTATTTTGATGAAAAGCACTTTATGACTGCACGCATAAGCGACGGCTTTTCCAGTGTATAATATTGCATTAACATTTAACAATTAAACGCATAAATATGAAAAAAGCACTTTTTTTAACCGCAATCTGGGCTATGATAGCGGCCTGCGGCGGTAATGAGAAACCTGAAGAAAATCCATATGTAATGCAGGGGGGATCTCCTGAAGCCCAGAAGGCTGCAAATGAAAACCCTTCGTATGATCCCGAAAGAGGAGAAGGGAAGTTTACTAAAGTGGATGTAAACCCGAGTCTGGATGCCGCTATGGCTGAGAAAGGTCAAAAATCTTATGAAGTAAAGTGTAACAGTTGCCACAAACTCACAGACGAAAAATTAGTAGGCCCGGGTTGGAAAGGGGTAACCGCACGCTACAAGCCTGAATGGATTATGAACTTTGTGACTAACCCGGACGTAATGCTGAATAAAGACCCCAAAGCACAGGCGCAGCTGGAAATATGCCTTGTAAGGATGCCCAACCAGAACGTTAATGACGATGATGCCCGGGCACTATATGAGTTCATGAGAAAAAATGATGGCATTAAATAGTACACTATATAAAAATTCACTTTTTAAACATTCTATATGAGATATGCTAAGTATTTATCGGTAGTAGGGGCAGCAGCACTTGCTATTGGAATTAACGCCTGCAAACCGAAGAACGCAGGCAACGCAGTGACCGGAGATGCCGCATCGAAAGCCTATGTGGCCCCGGGTAAGTACGATGAGTTTTATAACTTTCTTTCCGGTGGCTTCAGCGGGCAGATGAGCGTGTATGGCCTGCCCAGCGGACGGTTGCTGAGGGTAATACCGGTGTTTTCCGTAGACCCGGAAAAGGGATACGGCTATAGTGAGGAAACTAAACCGATGCTGAATACATCGCATGGGTTTGTACCCTGGGACGATTTACACCACCCCGAACTATCTCAGACTAATGGCGAGATAGACGGCAGGTGGATATTTGGCAATGCAAACAATACTCCACGTGTAGCGCGTATCGACCTGACAACATTCAGAACCGCGGAGATTATTGAATTACCTAATAGTGGTGGCAACCATAGCTCTCCGTTTATAACCGAGAATACGGAATATGTGGTGGCAGGTACCCGGTTCAGCGTGCCTGGTGATAACGCAAATGGGGATATACCTATTAATACCTATAAGCAGAATTTCAAGGGTCACATCAGTTTTATAAGTGTTGGTAAGGAAGATGGTAAAATGGACATCGCCTTCCAGATTGAATGCCCGGGTGTAAATTTTGACCTTTCTCATGCGGGAAAAGCGAAGTCGCATGGCTGGTTCTTCTTCAGTTGCTACAATACAGAGCAGGCAAATACACTACTGGAAGTAAATGCATCGCAGCGTGATAAGGATTTTATCATGGCGGTGAACTGGAAAAAAGCTGAAGAGTATCTTAAAGCAGGCAAGGGCGTGAAGCAGAAGGTAAGATATGCCCACAATGTATACAACGAAAAAACACATACCGCAACTTCTGAGATAAAGACAGAGGTAACGGTATTGAATGCTAAAGAGCTGAAAGACATATGCTACTTTATCCCATGTCCCAAATCACCGCACGGATGTGACGTGGACCCAACGGGTGAATATATAGTGGGTAGTGGTAAGCTTGCTGCGTTGATACCTGTTTTCAGCTTCGACAAAATACAGAAAGCGATTGCTGACAAGGCGTTTGAAGGAGACTATGAAGGGATACCGGTAATTAAATATGACGCGGCTCTTTATGGCGAAGTGAAGAAACCGGGTCTTGGACCATTGCATACCGAGTTTGACGGTAAAGGGAATGCATATACGTCAATGTTCGTTTCCAGCGAAGTTGTGAAATGGAACATCAAGGATCTGAAGGTGCTCGACAGGGCCTCGACATTCTACTCAGTAGGGCATCTTTGCGTGCCCGGAGGTGACAGCCGCAAACCCAATGCTAAATATGTGATAGCATATGATAAGATCACCAAAGATCGTTATTTGCCTACCGGTCCCGAGCTTTCGCAGAGTGCGCAGTTGTATGATATAAGCGGCGATAAAATGCAGCTGATACTGGACTTCCCTACCATAGGTGAGCCACACTACGCACAGGCAGTTGCGGCCGACGTAATCAAAAACCGCTCGGTGAAATTCTATAAGATTGATGAGAATGCTCATCAACATGCGTCTAAAGGTGAGGGGACTGCTAAAGTGGTGCGTGAAGGCAAGACGGTGCATGTGTATATGACGGCTATTCGTTCGCATTTTGCCCCTGACAATATTGAAGGTGTAAAAATGGGAGATGAGGTCTATTTCCACGTTACCAACCTTGAGCAAGACTGGGACGTGCCTCATGGATTCGCAGTGAAGGGTGCTGCCAATGCAGAGTTGCTGATAATGCCCGGTGAAACACAAACATTGAAATGGGTGCCGGACAGAATCGGTATATTCCCAATGTACTGCACTGACTTCTGCAGCGCGCTGCACCAGGAGATGTCGGGATATGTGCGTGTGTCGCCTTCCGGAAGCAATGTTCCATTGATGTTCAGTACGGGTAAGAATCTGCCGGCGGCAGATGCTCCTGCGGCAAAATAGAGAAAATATATAACAGGATCCCGGCTTGCCGGTGCAGCGTATGGTATGGTAGGCCGGGCCTGATTTTAAATAATAGAAAAGCGCGTTATGCAAAACGAAAAATTAAGTACCGTGACGAGAGTGGCACTTTGGGTGGCGGCGGTAAGCCTTGTTGCGGTACTTTTTTTCCCCATGTGGAGAATTGAATTGGATGCGCCGCAATATCCCGAAGGCCTTTGCCTGAAAATACACGCCAATGACATAAAAGGCGATGTGGCGATCATTAACGGACTCAATCACTATATTGGCATGAAAACACTGCACAGGGAAGATTTTCCTGAGTTTACCATTCTTCCGTACTGTATTGGTTTCTTTATTGCCATTTTCGCTATTGCCGGTTTCCTTAATCGCAGAAAATGGCTGCATGTGTCATTTGCATTGTTTGTCCTCTTTGGTATCATTGCAATGATTGATTTCTGGAAATGGGAGTATGATTACGGCCATAACCTGGACCCTAATGCAGCAATAATAGTGCCGGGTATGGCATACCAGCCACCACTCATCGGATTTAAGCAATTGTTGAATTTTGGTGCCTATTCTATACCTGATGTAGGCGGGTGGATATTTATCGGATGCGGTGGCCTGCTACTGATGTGTGTTATATGGGAATGGAGAAGGGCGAAAAAATTAAAGAGTGCCGTGCTGGCTTTGGCCGGGTGGTTTGCTATAGCTACTGTGAGCAGTTGCAGCAGTGGCCCCGAGCCAATAAAAATTGGTGTAGATAATTGTGCAAATTGCAAAATGACGATATCAGATGCGCGCTTTGGCTCGGAGCTGGTGAGCCGGACAGGCAGGATTTTCAAATTTGACGATATACTGTGCATGAGCGATTATATGAAGATGCACCCCGAGATAAAAGACAGATCGACAATATATTTTACTGATTTCTGTACCCCTCATGCGCTCATCCAAGCAGGGAATAGCATTCTGTTAAGCAGCAATGAGTTGAGGTCGCCAATGCAGGGCCATCTTGTAGCGTTCAGCAGTATCGACAGCCTGAACAGGGTAATGGGTGTTTATGGGGGAGAAAAAACAAGTTGGGCGGTACAATGAATAGAATGCTTCATATGCTCATAATGGTTTTTGTATGCTGTGCATATGAAGGCATGGCCTTTTCGCTGGAAGTGGGTGCGTCCCGTCATTTAAAGAATGTTACCGCAGCCATAGCCGCGGCAAAGGAAAATGATACTATATATGTAGACGCAGGTATTTATCATGAGCATAACCTGGTGATAAATAAACCGGTCGTGCTCATTGGGCGAGGATTGCCCACGCTCGATGGCGAGCATAAATACGAAAACATATCTATCAAGGCAGACAATGTAACCATCAAGGGTTTCAAGATATGCAATTCGGGTATATCCAGTATTGTAGATTATGCGGGGATAAAAATATGTAACAAGCGTAATGCCCGCATAATGAATAACCATATTGAAGATTGTTTTTTTGGTATCTACGCCCAAAACGCCACCAAATGCACCATCAGTGACAATGTGCTCACAGCGCACCAGGTGCAGGAGCAGCAAAGCGGTAACGGTATTCATTGCTGGAAAAGCGACAGTATGCAAATCATTGGGAATAAAATATCTGGACACCGGGATGGTATATATTTTGAGTTTGTAACCAATTCCCTGATATGGAAAAACACTTCATCCGGAAACCTTCGATATGGCCTGCACTTCATGTTCTCTAACTCAGATACCTATACCGCTAATATTTTTGAGCACAACGGAGCAGGTGTAGCTGTAATGTTTTCTAATCATGTACGTATGTATCATAACTATTTCAAGGAAAATTGGGGAGATGCTGCCTACGGTATTTTACTGAAGGAAATATCTGATAGTTATGCTGAGGGTAACAAGTTTGAAAGCAATACCTGTGGTATTTATATGGAAGGTGCGAGCAGAATAGAAATGTATAAAAACTCTTTTAAAGAAAACGGTTGTGCGCTGAAAATACAAGCCAGCTGCATGGACATAACCCTCCGCAATAACAACTTCATAGGCAACACCTTTGATGTGGCAACAAACGGATCATTGGTGCTTAATAAGTTTGAGAATAATTATTGGGACAAGTATGAAGGGTATGATATTGATCGGAATAAAATAGGAGATGTACCTTACAGGCCTGTGAGTATGTATAGCATGATAGTAGAGAAATACCCGGTGGCGATGGTGCTTTTTCATAGCCTGATAACAACACTGCTTGACAAATCCGAAAAAATTCTGCCCAGTATTACACCCGCAGACCTGATTGATGGCTCACCTTTAATGAAACCCCTGCATTTATGATAGTAGTAACTAATATCGGCAAGCGTTTCGGTAAACTTCAGGTGCTGAAAGGCGTATCGGCAGCGTGTGATGCTGCACAGTGCATAGCCCTTATAGGCCCCAATGGTTGCGGTAAAACAACGCTTATTAAATCCATTCTTGGTATGGTGGTTCCGGATTCCGGCAGCATCAAAGTGTCGGGTTTCGATATATCTACAGGCTGGCAATACAGGGCAGCTATTGGGTATATGCCACAAATTGGCAGATACCCGGAGAATATGAAGATAGGGCAAGTGATAGAAATGCTGATGGACATACGCAGGGAAACGAAAAAAACTGATGATGACCTTATCAAAGCGTTTTCGCTTGAGCAGCTGTATCATAAGCGCATGGGTACACTTTCGGGAGGCACCATGCAGAAAGTAAGCGCGGCTATAGCCTTTCTTTTCAAACCGCAGATACTGATACTTGACGAGCCCACAGCAGGGCTCGACCCGGTAGCTTCAGAAATACTAAAAGAAAAGATCAGTGCTGAAAAGCAAAATGGTAAACTGATCATCATTACCTCGCATATACTAAGCGAGTTGGACGAAATGGTATCTCATATCATTTACATGCAGGATGGCAATATATTATTCAATAAAACCATAGACGCGTTAAGGACAGATACAGGCGAAGCAAAATTATCACGCGCGGTAGCGCATTATATGAGGTAAATAAGCATGGGCAAAATAATTAAATACATATTGCTGGATATAGTGAAGAATAAGATAGTGATAGCTTATACTGTATTTCTGCTGGCTATTACCTTGAGTGTCTTCAGCCTGGAAGACAATCCGCAAAAGGGTATGCTTACGCTATTGAATCTTGTATTGTTCATTGTTCCGTTAGTGAGTATCATTTTTTCAACAATCTATATTTACAACAGCTCGGAGTTTATCGAACTGCTCGTCAGCCAGCCTGTGCGTAGAAGTAGCATATGGCTCAGTATGTTTGTCGGCCTGTCAAGTGCATTGTCATTCGCGTTCCTCGTTGGGGTGGGCTTGCCGCTCTTGTTATTCGATCGGTCTGATGTCAGCCTGATTATGGTTAGTATGGGTGTGTTTATTTCTGTCATCTTTGTTGTACTGGCTATGGTGGCTGTGGTGAATACCAAGGATAAAGCCAAAGGCATAGGAGTGACCATCCTGCTATGGATATATTTTTCGTTGCTGTTTGATGGCCTGGTGCTGTTCCTGCTATTCCAGTTTGCAGATTATCCCCTCGAAAAAGCGATGGTGGGCATAAGTGCGCTGAACCCTATAGACCTCGCGAGGATACTCATTCTGCTCAAGTTGGATATATCAGCCATGATGGGCTACACCGGCGCAATTTTTAAAGATTTTTTCGGAACCGCCGTTGGTATGGTGTTGTCTGTAACTGTAATGTGCTTATGGGTATTGTTGCCCTTATTATATTCGTTGAGGAAGTTTAACCGCAAAGACCTGTAGATATGAAGACCGACATAGTGGGACGTAAAGAAGTTGAGGTGCTGGTAAACAGTTTTTATGAAAAAGTGAAGGCGGATGACACCATTGGCCGTTTTTTTGCGCATGTCAATTGGGAGCGGCACCTGCCTGTTATGTACGATTTCTGGGAGAATACGCTGTTTTTTACCGGGGGGTATAGTGGTAATCCGCTTAAATCACACCAGGAGCTCCACAAACGCGGTCCTTTAATGGCGGATCATTTCATAAGGTGGCAGGAATTGTTTATCGCCACAGTGGATGAGCTATTTGACGGAGAGAAAGCAATACTTGCAAAACAGCGTGCGTTAAGCATTTCTACAGTGATGCAGATAAAGATCTTATAGCTGTGAGGTTTACGGCGATTAAGAAAAACAAAAAGGCTGCGATAATCGCAGCCTTTTTTACCATCTAAAACAAAAACATGTTACTTAGGCAGTAAAACGCCGTCTATAACATGAATGACGCCATTTGATGCGGGTATTGAAGCAATTATCGTAGCGGTGCCGTTAACAATAATCTTGCCATCTTTCTTTGATATCGTGATGTTGCTGCCATTAACCTGCCCGAGGGATTGCCCGTCCTGGAGTTGCTCTGCATTGTAGACACCAACAGATACATGATACTGCAGTATATCAGCCAGGTCATCTTTCTTTTCAGGTTTCAGCAAGCCTTCCACGGTGCCTGCCGGTAACTTATCAAATGCTGCGTTAGTAGGGGCAAATACGGTAAAGGGGCCGGCATTGCTTAGTGCGTCTACCAACTCTGCAGCCTGTACGGCTTTTACGAGGGTAGTATGGTCCTGGCTGCTAATGGCAACCTGCACCACATTTTTCTGAGAGGCATCATCCTGAACACCTGATTGGCCCGTTTGTGGTGGTGCCTGTTCTGCGGTACCGGTGGTTGCTGAATTGCTGCTGCTGTCGCCACCGCACGATGCGATAAATATGGCCAATGAAACAACTGTAAATAGCGTTATCTTTTTCATAATTGTCTGATTAAGTGAACAATACAGTATAAAGGTATTACGCCTGTTAGTGCTATTTTATGCGTATGGTCATAAACTCATTTCTTTGCTAAAATTCTCTGATTATGACCCGGCACATATAGCGGAAATGATGGCCGGGCTTACTTTGCATCATAAAACTTAGAGAACATGGAAATGATACAGGAAACGCCGGTAGCCCCGACAGTAGGACAAATAGTGGCTAACAACTTCAGAACTGCTGATGTATTTAAAAAGTATGGCATCGACTTCTGCTGCAAGGGTGGCCGCCTGCTGCAGGATGTATGCAACGAGAAAGGAATTGACAAAGGGAAAATCGAGCACGAACTGCAGGAGATAACGCGTAGCGTAGCGCCACTCACCGAAAACGCTTTTAAGGATATGCCGCTGGACGAACTGGCAGCGTATATTGAAAAGACCCACCACAGCTATGTGCGGGAGAGCATTCCTGTATTGCTCGCTTACCTTGCTAAAGTAAATAAAGTACATGGTACGAGGCACCCGGAGCTGAACGAACTGTTTATGCTGTTTACCGAGTGTGCTGAAGAGCTGACGCAGCATATGGTGAAGGAAGAAACCATACTTTTCCCGGCGATAAAGAAACTTGCAGCAGCGATGAAAACAGGCACAGCCCTTAGCGCTCCTTTTTTCTTTGGTAAGCTGAGCAACCCGATAAGCATGATGGAACGGGAACATGCCGCCGAGGGCGAAAGGTTTGCCCGCATTACTGAACTATGCGACAACTATACCCCGCCGGAGGATGCCTGCACCACTTACCAGGTGTCTTTCCTGAAGCTGGAGGAGTTTATGAACAACCTGTTCACACATATCCACCTGGAGAACAATATACTTTTCCCGGGGGCGCTTGATGCCGAGACGCGCTTAGTGCACTAATACGGGACTATCCAAACACCTCCCCTAGCCAGGACCAAGTATTTCTTTCACACTTACTCCAAATTCAGGCTATTGCTTAAGGCTTTCGAATTCCGTGTCGTTTCCAGGTAATCGGGCACCGGCCCAACTCAAGCACGGCCTGCTTACCATATCGGCGGCGAATCATGGATCGGAAAGCATTGACCGTAATTCATCAACCAGCGGTAACCGGAGTGCTAACACTAATTGATGGTGGTGGACACAGACTGCAGCAATCAGCGACATCCCTTCAAGTTTTAAAAAGGTCATTCGACAGCAAGAATATTCCAGTAAATTTTACAGGGAAACACAATGCCAGACGCAGTACAGCCTGGCGTAAATTATATTCATGAGTAGTCATATATACTGAAAGTGTATATTTTTGTCGTTGTGATAAAAAATATTTTTGAATTCACCTGTTCATGAATTCAGCTATCAATGAATGAAAATGGTGCGTACCCTGCTCGCGCGTTACCGAATACCGCCCTTTGCTGTAAAACCGCGACCGGATACCTTTCTGCACCTGCTCCACTATTTCTTCGTCCTCCAGTTCCACAGTATCGAGGCCGCTGCCTGCTCCCATTTCCAGTTTGGCGGGGTCTGATACATAAGTAAGGAAAGACACCTTGCACCCGCTCAGTCCGGTTGGCTGCACAATGTTTAGTGACAGGCCCCAAGGATAAAAATTGAACATCATATTCGGAAATACCCAGAAGTAATATGCTGCAACCTCCTTTCCATGGTCGGGCGATGACGCGGGCAGATCGAAGCAAACATCGCCCTTCTTGCCTATACCCAGTTGCAGGTTCGAATAACGGAACAGTTCCGTAGTGTACTCGCCGAAGTCCAGCACCTGGTTCAGACCCGCATGTACGAACGGGATGTGGAACCCTTCCAGATAATTCTCGCAATACAGCGCCCAGTTTGCTTTCACATGATAGTCTTTCGACAAGTCTTTGCGATATTCCAGTTTGTCCATGGGGAACCACGCTACCCTTTGCATCATTTCCTCCAGCGCATCTTCCACTTTATATCCCGGCGACAGCGAGGTGAACAATAAGTTTCCCCAGCGGAACAATGGTAACCGGTGCAGGTCGTCGGCAGAGGTGGGGAAATTCTTAACCTCTTTAAACTCAGGCATCGCCAAAAACCTACCATCGGGCGAGAATGTGCGTCCATGATAGCCGCAGCGTAGTTGCGGCTGCCTGCAGGGCGCTTTCACCACCAGGTTGCCCCTGTGCGTGCACACATTGCTCAGACAGTACAGGGCGTTGTCGTTGTCTTTCACCAGCACAAGTGGCTCATCCAAATATTGCTCCAGCAGCACGAAAGGATAGGCACCGGTAGTCTCCGGCACCAATGATACATCGCCAATGAACTGCCACGAGGGCGCGAATATTTTTTCCTTTGATGCTTCATAGTGCATGGGGCTGGTATAGTATTCCGTGGTCAGGGTACTGGCTGCGGCTATATCCGGGTCAATATGAAGGTGGTCCATGAGCTTGTTTTTAAAGGTAAGATAAGGAATATGCTACATTGCGCGGAGCGGCTTTCATATGAGTGTAAAAAAAGAGTGTGGACAACCGTAAATATTTTCTGAAATGGTTTTGCAAAAAAGAAAATGATGCTTACCTTTGCAGTCCTCTAAACAAGGAAGGGAGCATAGCTCAGCTGGTTCAGAGCATCTGCCTTACAAGCAGAGGGTCCGCGGTTCGATCCCGTGTGCTCCCACAGGATAAAGGCCTCCAGATAACTTTTGGAGGCTTTTTTATGTGCGAAAGTGTTGGTTCATCGTAACTACCATAAGCAGAGGGTCCGCGGTTCGATCCCGTGTGCTCCCACCATAAACGAAGAAAGTCGCTCTCAGAGCGACTTTCTTCGTTTACAGAGGTAGATAACAGGAACAAACCAAATAAACTCTATATTGACCGTTAGATATAATGAGTGCAAATATGGATGCACACAGCAGGCTGTTTTTGATGCAGACCGGGTATAATTTCCGGAATTGTCCATTTTCGATAAATATTATTTTTTAGATTTGGCCGTAATGCTCTGTGATCTTTGTTTATGCGTTTTTTTGTTATGTATAAACGGGTATAAATATACCCTGAAAGGTATAATTATACCCCCCTAAGGTATAATTATACCCAAAAAGGTATGAAATAGTCGTGAGTCATAAGCTGGTAATCCTTTTTTTGTTTACAGTCAATCTTGTAGTGCATTTGCTTCGTGCGGGGTGTCTTCAGTGTTTTCCGGTGGCGTACCCTTATCGCCGGGGAGGCCATATATCGGGGTCTTCCCGTGAGCCGGCACAAGAACGCCTGTAACATAATCCCACACATACTTGTTGAGGATGCGTGCATCTTCAATGTTCTCATCGGCCACGATTGTGATAAAATTTATGAACGCCTCCATGTGACTGGCCGTAGATTGCCTTTCTTTTATTGAGGCCATAGAGTACATAATCTTGCGACGAACCTCTGCCTCGGACTTTGTGGCATGACGTTGGCCCTTGGGCCGGGCCGCTATGACATCGTTTATATCCTGCAATTCGCAGTTCAATTGCTCGAGAAACATGCCAGGCATCTGCTGCGCCCTTTCTTTAATGAGCTTCCATTTCTCTTCACTGACGTATTGGGATATTGTCTTTTGAGAGACCCCCAGAAGTTTGGCTATCTGCTCTTGTGTGAGATCGGACTGGAAGTAGAGATTGCGGGCCTGCGCGCGCTTGTCGTTGCTGGTTTGTTTGTTTTGCATGGTATATATTATTTAATCGCGTTTTCACCTATTATCGGGCATGTATTTTTAACCACAAGGCACACGATGGTTTTTCGCAAGGGGCACAAAGGAGCCCTTTATGCTACCCGCACAAACGGCCAGGGGTTAAAGAATGTAAAATTCGAGAAGGCGGGATTGCCTGCCAAATCAGAAATGCATGACGGTATGTTCACTTTGCCTTTTTCCACCTTGTCTTTTTCAGTACCTCGAACGGTAAAACGCTATCCGAAAATATCTAAAATCATTGAAGTATATATTAAAGATTCGGCTTGATACGAAAATGGCTCAAAATAAAGTTGAGGGCGATTTTTGGTATATTAAGTGGAATGAGAACTGCGCCCAATAACACTTTAATAACGATTTATAGCTTTTTAGCAGTAAGATTTTGGCTTAGAACCAATAGTTTGTGTAAAAATTACATCCATGAAAAAAGCGGTTTTATTTTTATCGTTAATGCTGTTTACCATTACAGGCTATGCCCAGCATGTTTTTACAAATAGTAAGCTCAATTTACGCTCTGAGGCTACTACTGATAGCAGGGTGGTATATCAAATTCCAAAAGGTACAGCTATTGATCTGAACGGTTGCGAGGATGAATGGTGTGAAGTCAAAATTGGCGGGTATTCCGGCTTCATAGCGAGACAATTTACAGTTTCCGAGGATAACTATCATTCAAAAGAATATAAGCAATCGGCTCATCCGATTGGCCCTGTAAAACACTATATAAACTCAAAGGGAAATGTTGTTCAGTCTCCTACTCATTACAATGCCCCTCCTGCTGGAGCAACCGCTCAATGTCGTGATGGCACGTATAGTTTTAGCCAAAGCCGACGCGGCACCTGCTCTCACCACGGAGGTGTGGCAAGATGGTTACAATGACGAAATACATACACATGATCTGCTACAGTAGGTTCCTAATTACCTATTCTCCATACAATAACACCTACGCTTTTTATTTTTTTCATCAAAACATTTTACTCGTATTCCAAAACTAGATAACCTCTTTAAAATAATTTCAATACATTTACCATCAAATAATATATAAGGGATATGGACATACCTACACTTGCATTAACGGCGTTAACTTTAGCCAAGCCATTTTTAGAAAAAACACAAGAAG
This sequence comes from uncultured Flavipsychrobacter sp., assembly GCA_964430995.1. Classification (GTDB taxonomy): domain Bacteria; phylum Bacteroidota; class Bacteroidia; order Chitinophagales; family Chitinophagaceae; genus Nemorincola. The sequence continues at coordinate 13,456 of CAYSIG010000027.1, read as the reverse complement.
GGATGGCTAAAAAAATTGGCGAGGAAATTTGGACATTTATAAAAAAACCCTTTGCCCAAAAAACAGAGGATAATGTTGCCGAAGAGCTTGCCAAATCAAATGAAGTTGAATTTACAAGACAGTTGGAAGAAAAACTTAGAATCGATCCTGAAATGGTATCTAAACTGACTGAAATAGTTAACCAAGCTCAAACAATTCTTAACGGAAATCTTCAACAGAATATCAATTCCTATGAGAAGATAGAAAAACAAGTAAATATTCAAAATAATACTGGAAATATTCAGATGTGATGGATAAAATCAAGCAAGACGTTACCAACAATGCCCCTATACAGCAACAATTGAATGTTCAAAACCTTAGTGGCAATATCGAGTTTTCTAAGGTTAGTCGGCTGGCTCAAAGATTCAAGAGATTAAAAGAAGAGATTGAAAAGGATATCCGCTATAACGATTTTATTGATGATTTTAATAGTTATAATACAGAACTTGATGGAAAAAGCATGCCGGATAAATTAACCGATGGTGGCTTTAGTCGGCCTGAAATTCTAAAAGCTACTTATAAGAAACACTTATATAGTAAAAAGCTAGAAAGAAATCGACTGTATGAGACCGCTCAACGCATAGATTTAGAGCTTTTTGCCATTATAAATTTGAATTTTGAAACGTATGTTGAGCCGTTAATTCGGGAGGGAGTGGAGAAAAGATATGTCTTGGAATGTGTAAATGAAAAAATCATAATGCCTATTTTCACTTTAATTAATCAAGATGGACAAGATGATACTTTCTTAAACTATACAGTAGACCATATCGCAGGAATGATCTTTTTTTTAACGGGTAAATGTCATCTAAACTGGGCTGTTTATGATAGTTTACAATCAGGCGTTTGACTATTATCATGCTATCTACCGTATCGTTCGGTTACTAACGCATTATAAGCGAAGTGATTTTGTTGAAGTTGATAGGCTTAGAATATGGGATTTTTACCTACTTTTTCCCGATCAAGTCCATTCAATCTCGTTAAAAAAAACTGATGATGACATCAGAAAATTACGTAAGAGATTTATTAAGCAAAAGGGCAATCCTTATAACGAAGTATTTGATAACAGAAAAGTATTCGAAAAACTAAAGCCATACCAATTAACTGCGCTACAGTGTTTGGCGTCTTACGGAATTATCAGTAAGGAGCTATTAAAAGAAAACAGGGTGTCAATAATTTCCGAAAAGTTATTAGATGGTTATAATGCAAAATTTGATGCTTTAAGTTATACAGAACAAAATGTAATCGCTTTAATGACACTCCATTTCTCAACAATTTCTATGTTTGGGCCAGATGGCTTAAAAAGTAGGACGAAACTCATGGTTAGCAAATATGATTCGTAACAATCTATTCATAAAACGCCTAGTTGTTATTACTCTTAACGGAGAAGTTGCCTACAATGAACATTTTCACAAGGGTGTAAATATTATTAGAGGGGATAACAGTAGTGGTAAGTCAACAATAACGAACTTTATTTTCTTTATTCTCGGAGGTGACTTTAATGATTTCGTACCTGAAGCTAAAAAATGCTCTGAAGTATTCGCAGAAACTGAAATGAATGGCGCAAGTATAACTATTAGAAGAAGCCTTGAAATAGACGAAGAGAGCAAAGTCAAATCAAGAATTCCTATGTATTTTTATTGGGGAGGCTATGAAGAATCGAGAAACCCGCCACCCGATAAGCATTGGCAAAAGTTTGGCTATAACTCTTATTCTGAAACAAAAAGTTTTTCAAATGTCCTTTTTGACAACTTGAATATTCCAACAGTAAAGGGTGATAGCAATATTACTGTTCATCAATTATTGCGTTTAATGTATATAGACCAAGAGTCTCCTACAAGCTCACTTTTTTATTATGAACAGTTTGATTCCCAAATAACGAGAGAAACAACTGCGGAACTGTTGCTGGGAATATACAATGACGAATTATATCAAAACAAAAGAAGATTGCTGGAGATTTTAAAAGAAATTGACGATATAAAAAGCGAGATTAAAGCAACGAAAGGCTTCTTTACTGATCCTCTACTTTTAAATCCCGACAGCATTGAAATTAAAATTGAATCGGCTCAAAAGCAGATTGGAGAGATCGAAAATAATATCGTGGAATTAAAGCTTTCTAACAGTTCTTCAAAAATAAAAATTAATGAATTCAAATTTCAGCAGTTATCAAATGCCATAACAAAGCAGCGAGAATTCATAACGGGTCTTAACGATGAGTTTAGTAAAATTAATTTTGAAATCACAGATAATGATTTTTTTATTAACTCATTAAATGAAAAGCTTAAGGCTTTGAAAAACTCTCTTGTTACAAGAGAGTTTTTGAACAACTTTCCTCTAAACTATTGTCCAGAGTGTCTTACAGAAATAAAGAAGGAGGTTATAACTCAGCAGACAACATGTAAGCTTTGCAAGGAAACAATTGATTCGACTTATGGTTTAACACAAGGTCGAAGAATGGAACAAGAAATTAGTTTTCAAATAATTGAATCAAATTCCATTCAGAAATCTTTAAAAAATCAATTGGATGTCTTATCTCCGAGATTAAAAAAGGAGATTGGTAAACTTGAAGATTTGCAAAAACAGTTTGATGAAGAGGTAAAAGATGTAAAAACTAGCAAACAGGAACAGATCGAATCCCTGTATACAGAAAAAGGATTTGTGGAGGGTGAAATACTGCAATTCAGAACCATGTTAGAAAATGCCCATTATTATGCGGGACTCTTAAAAAAACGAGATGGATTAATTTCAGAAAAAGAAACTATCGAAACATTTATTAACAAAACGGAGCGTACCCAAAATCTTTTAAAAGAAAAAATTGATCGACAAATAAAAACAGAAGCCTTATTCCTTTTAAATAATGATTTACACAGACAAGATGAGTTTAAGAATGCTAATGACTTTCATGTAGATTACTCAAATAATATAGCATTTCTTAATAGTAAATACTCTAAATATTCTGCCAGCTCGAATTTTTATTTAAAAATAACCGCCAGATTTTCAATTTTCTTAGCGTCTTTATCGATTCCTGAAATGCGATACCCACGCTTCATATTAGCAGACAATATGGAGGATAAAGGAATAGAAGAAAAACGTGCCCAGAACTTTCAAAAAATACTAATTGAAAGGCTCAAGAATTTCGATGCAAACACTTACCAAGTAATATATACAACATCGTATATAACTGAAGAACTAAATAAAAGTAATTTGGTGGTGGGAGACTACTACACAACAAAAAACAGAACATTAAAAAATATCAGCCCGCCGCTTTAATGGTGTTTGCTAGTGGATGCACCCTTTGTATTTAGACAATCATTTGAGGATTTAATTGCCCGATGGACAAAGCAGTCCGCCTACCGCACATCACCCACTCCACAGGTAAATAGGTATTCGGTTTTCTCATTCGGCAAAGATTACGCCAAACCTATACCAACCACTTGCTTTGTCTGAAATTCTATGGAAGCAAAGCAAGAGATTGGTTTGTCCATGCGGGAGGCATACCCGCTACTCGCTTGGAACACTCCCTTTGGACACTGTTTGTCATATTCTTTGCTGCTCATTCAAAAACCTCATGGCTACTCCCATGTTCTGAATGCTTACCGCTCATTAATTGCAAACACTTTGAAAACAACGTTTGCAATTCATTTCACGCGCATACAGACCATTTCGTAGCCCTTTTTTGAGCTCGCCATGCTTTGCCACCGGCTGCGTGATTTGGGTGCTGCGCATACCTATGCCTATTGGCATCCCGGCGCACCCTGCATCACTGTCTGCAAACTGCATTCGTTCCTCATGCGTTCCTTTGCAGCCAGCCTGTGGCGCGAGCAGCAAACCGCTCATGCTTCGCTTGTTTGCTTTTTGGCGAGCGGCTGCATCATGTCCGTAATGATAAATTGCAGTCATGACTGGCTTGACTGCGGGCTGATGGCTCTTTTACCTTTCAAACACAATATTTAAACTGTAAAAGGAAGCTTGAAAATTTCTAAAAAGTCAACTATTTTTATCGTATTAAATAAACTATTGTGAGCTTGGAAGACTTTAGAAGGTACTATTTTACTTCAACCGGCGATGTGTATTCTGGATTTCGATTCGATGAATGGAGTTTCGAAGATTATCTAATTGTAATCCAATCTGATAAACGCTACAAATTCGAAGAATTATCGGGAGAGAAAAGAACCTTGGACAAAATAAAAGAGTATGGCTGGGCTATCCCCAAGAATACTATTAAAAAGGTACTGCATGAGTATGAGTTTGTTAGGCCATCCGTGAAAAGTAACAGCACATGGTTTAATGGGTCTATTGATCGAAAAAACATGTTCATTTTTGGTGCCGGCGCATCGGCAAATTGCGTCAGTTTACATCAAAAAGAGAGCTTTGAGGGCTGTATTTACCGCCCTCCTCTGGGCAATGAGCTATTTGCTCCAAGGTTTAAGCCTGTTTACCGCAAATATGATGGCGTTGGACTTTCACTTTTTGATCTACAACAGAAAAATGCGAATGTTGAAGAGTATTTGGAATACGAGTGGCAAGAGGTTGTAAAAAATGGCAACAACAATATTATTACCAGGCATATCAACATTCAGTTCTATTTACAAGAAATTCTGAAGGATATTTCGGTAAATGTTATTGAGGACTATTCAGAAGCAAATCTGTTTTCCAAATTTGCGCACGAGCTACAAATTCGCCACAGCCGAAATCCCAAACAACATTTCGCTATTGTTTCTTTTAATCAGGATAGTATTATAGACCACTTTATGTCACGCCATTTTAAAAAGCATTTGCAAAAGATGGACGACTATATAGAAGTCAACAACAATCCCTTTTGCATATTTAAGCCTCATGGCTCGTGGAATTGGGGCTGGCAGTATCCTAAAGATGTCAGTACGGCTGCTAATGGTAACATACCTGCTTGGCTATACGAGGTTAATGCAAATTTTTACGATCTCTACTATAGAATACTAGGTAATCATACTAACATGATTGATTGGGATGGCTTCGGAGTTGAGGCATTCTTGCACAACCATCAAGTTGGAAAGTTCACTATAGATAAATCGCAAATTAAAGTATTTGACACGGCTTCAATAAAGGAATATTACCCAGCACTTCTTTTGCCATATCGGGACAAAGACGAATTTACTATGCCTTTGAAACATTATTATCATTTAACAGGCTATTTAAACAATGTAGAAAATCTGTTTATTATAGGATGGAAAGGAAATGAAGCTTCGTTTATTAAACTTTTGAATACTTATGCTACCAAGATCAAAAAAGTAATTCTGGTTGATCCTAATCCCCATATAGTTGAAACGAACCTAAAATGTATTATTGCCAAAGATGGCATCGAAGTAGTCCATTATTCGGGATTTGAAGACTTTATTTTCAACGGCCTGAGCAAAGAAATCAGATAAGTCTATCTACGTCACATGTAGAAAAATTACCTTAAATGACAGCGGGTCTCGGCTCATTGGCATGGCAGGTGGCTGAGAAAATTCAAGGAATTACAATTGTTAGCAAAGCAACTTATAATGCAAGAATAATAAGTGCTCCGAAAGTTGTCATTGATAACTATGCGTACCATTGCGAACGCATTTTTGGCTCATTTACGCGGGATGCCTGCTTCCTGACAGCAAAAGTATTGGCTTGTTCCCTAAAGGACAAGGTCGGCACTTCATGTGCATTTCGTTTGTGAATTGCGGAAAAAATCTCCAGACTATTACAGCTATGGACTTTCGTGGTTCATAGCTCGTATTTTTCCGCAAACCCTGCTCCTTTCCTCCACATGCCTTGATTGCTGGTCGCTATCGGAAGCATCAAGGATTTTTAGCCGAATTGTGCTTATTCCGTAACGAGTAATACTCAGCATATGGCACAAGACACAAACAGACTGTCCCGCATCATGAGCGCTAGCTGGGACATACAGTACAAGAAATGCACCACACGCTCCAAAGCCCTGATGATGGCGTGGGCAATTTTCAATTGCGAGGACATAACAGTGCATTACCTCACCCGCAAGCTGAACCACCATAAGCCGCTTGCACCAAAGGACGAAAGGCAGTTCGCTCTTTTCAATCAACAGCAGTAACCAATTTTTTAATCAATATAAATACAGACGTATGGAAATCACAGGAAGACTGACGGCAGATGCCGAGGTACGAAAGACGAAGAACAACAAAGAACTGGTGTCCTTTACCGTAGTGGTGAATGACAGCTACAAGCCAAAGAACGGCGAGGAGCAGAAGTTTGAGGAATACTTTAACTGCTCCTACTGGTTGAGCACAAAAATTGCCGACCATCTGCCCAAAGGCTCTATTGTAACAGTGACAGGCCGGGTGTACCTCAATGAGTACAAAGGCAAAGACGGCAACCAATATGCCAGCCTTGCCGTGCATGTGAACCACATCAAGATATTGGCAAAGGGAGGGAAGAAAGCCACTGTGGCAGCAGAACCGGCTATAGCAGGTACTCCCGAAAACAAAGATGATTTACCATTTTAAGCAATCAAATCAGTAACCAAAAAACAGAATAATATATGGCGCACAAGATTAATTTCAACGAACAGACAGGAAAACACAGCTTTTTCAGCGTACAGGAGAAAGCATGGCATGGGTTAGGGCAAATAGTACAAGACTACCCCACAAGCAAGGAAGCATTGGAATTCGCAGGGCTTGACTACGCAGTAGTCAAAGCCCCGAATATCCATCGTATTGGGGATGGTATAGAAACCATATCCGACACCTCATTCTTTACCTACCGTACTGACACAAACGCAATACTTGGCGACAAGTTGGGCGCAGATTACAAAGTGGTGCAGAACACGGATGCATTCACATTCTTTGATAGCATCGTTGGCGGCGATGGCATTTTATACGAGACCGCAGGGGCGTTAGGTAAGGGAGAGAAGATATTTATAACTGCGAAACTCCCGGACTACATCAAGGTTGGTAGTGATGATCTCATTGAAAAGTATATCTTCCTTACCACCTCCCACGATGGCACAGGCAGTATAACAGCAGCCTTTACTCCTATACGGATTGTGTGTGCAAACACACTTTCAATGGCACTTAAAAACTGTTCCAATGTGGTGAAGATACGGCACACCGAAAGTGCCCAGGAGCGGTTGAAGGTGGCGCATAGGATAATGGGCATATCCAATGTGCTTTCTACACAACTGGAAGCCATATTCAATGAATGGACTAAGGTGAGGATTACCGACAAGCAGGTAATGAGGCTCATACAGGAAGCCATGTCTCCAAGCAAGGACGTGTTGGATAATATACGGAAGGGTGCGGACGACAAACTCTCTACACTGTTTAAGAACGTTTGCGACAACGCCTTTATGTATGCCATGAGCAGCCCGACACAGCAGACGGAAACGACAAAAGGTACGCTCTTTGGATTCTTTAATAGTATTACGGGTTATTACCAAAACGTAAAGGAATACAAGACCGGAGAGGATAAGCTGAATTCTATACTATTTGGTACTGGATTGCTCCGCTCACAGGCTGCATTCAAATTGTGTGAGCAGGTGTATAAGCATGGAGGCAATATGCTAAATTAAAATATCGCATGCATGTCGCCGGAGCGCCCCACCGCGAAAAGCGATGGGGCGCTGGTTTTAAAAAAAATGCTGATACCTACTGTTTAATTATTTTTCCGGTTGAAATAGGCAAGTCGTTTTGTGTGACCTTATACAAATAAAGCCCTTGCGAAAAAGCATGGATATCTATTTCTTCCTTTTGCTTATTTGATTGTAATGTTTTGGTAATAACAACTCTTCCTGCAATATCTGTTATTTGCAGTATTGCATCCTGTTTATTTCTGAAACTATATTCAATTGTGATTTCGTTGTCAGCAGGGTTGGGATAAACCGATACTTTATTATCAGTAGATAGAAGATTTATACCTAGCTTCGGATTATATATTTTGCGAATTCGATTATTGTCAATATCTGCGATAAAAATTGTTCCAAATTTATCTACCCATACTCCATCCGGTTTCAACATTGCATTGGTAGCTGGGCCTCCATCCCCCGAAAATCCCTGTGTTCCTGTACCTGCAACAGTTGTGATAATTCCAGTTAATCCTTCTATTTTTCTAATGGTTCCATTTCCCCACTCATCGATATAAATATTATTTACAGAATCAATAAAAATTCCAAATGGCTTATTCAGTTTCGCATTTTCAGAAGGGCCGTTATCACCTGTATATCCTTGCGTTCCATCACCAGCAACCGTTGTGATAATTCCAGTTATAGCATCTACTTTACGTACAGTTGAATTGTTGACTTCAGTAAAAAAAACATTCCCGTAACTATCAGAAAACGCTTGACCAGGAGTGCTAATTTTTGCATTTGTAGCTGGCCCGCTGTCTCCCGAATATCCACTCACTCCAATACCTGCTATTGTATATATTAACCCCGTCGACGCTTCAATTTTTCTTATTCTTTCGTTCCAATAATCAGCAATATAAATATTGCCATTCTTGTCCATTGACACTCCTCCGGGGCCGTTTAATTTTGCATTTATAGCTGGGCCTCCATCACCTCCATACCCTTGTGAACCTGTACCCGCTATAGTGGTAATAACCCCAGTTGATACATCAATTTTTCGGATTCGATGATTTATACCGTCTGCAACGTAAACATTTCCGATTGAATCTGTACAGACCGACCCAGGCACAGCTAGTTCCGCACTTGTTGCAGCAATATTATCTCCATTAAATCCACCATTACCGGTACCAGCGATGGTAGTTATTATTCCGGTAGAGATATTTATTTTCCGTATAGCATGATTAAAAGCATCTGCAATGTATATATTTTCGAAATTGTCCATGCACAATCCGGACGGAAAATAAATTTCAGCATTTATTGCAAGACCATTATCTCCAGAGTATCCTTGGGTTCCTTTACCCGCTATGGTAGTTATAATACTTACTTGCGCTTGTGCATTTAAATATGCGCAAGTAAGTATTATTGATATGATTGTTCTTATAATCATTTACTAATTACAAATTTACATCTAAATATTTGTTTTTTGCTATTTGTAATTTCCAAAAGATATAGACCAGGTGGGTAATTCTTTAATTCCAAATCGCATTTGTTATTAATAAAGCTATGGCTGTTTTTATATGCGTTTCTACCTACTGCATCATATATGGCAATCTTCATCAATCCTGTATCTTCTATGTATTGCTGAAGCGCGAAATTGCCATCATTAGGATTAGGATAGATTTTATAATTCTGCTGACCATCATTCATACGCCCATTTCTCCCGTTGTTCGAGTGTCTTCCGGCAATATATCCCGTGTCAGCATCAAGGCAGCTATCATCGTCAAACATACTAAGATCATTGTAAACCAAGCTATATAATGCTCTTGCCTGGTGTACTACTCCGCCATGTATTTGAGGACATAAGCCAGCAAGCGCAAACAGATCAAGACTATCGCTACCGTTAAGTGTTGCCGTAGCGTATTTCATATAGAGGCTATAGAATTGCCTGTAATTTTCTACTATAAAGTTGGCAGATAGACCGTCAGCCATATCTACCTGATTTGGAGCATCAAAAGCGGTATTGGCCATAGCATCTATATCATATCCGAGCATTACGGCAACACTGTCAAAATCGCCCGCAGCTAATAGAGACTCCATTTCTGTTAAATATTTGTAACGGCTCATTGAATCCGCCATATGCGCAAATTGTGTCGCTATTGCAGAACTATCCGTAATCATGCTGTCCATTAATATGCTTTTCCACAAGGCATATTGTCCCATCCAATAGCTTGATACTGTGTTGTAGATATAATCCACATGCTGTTGAGCAATAAGGCTAAACAGGTCTAACGTATCATTCGGTGGGCTTGATATTGGGTAACAATCTGGTGATGTTGCCGTAGTTGTGTAAATGCTTACTGGGGTAGTCATTGAATACCTAACGAGAGGAGAAGGATCATCGTAACTATTGAATACTGGATTTTTGATAGCAGTGTTATTTACATAAAAATTGCTACTTGATGCCGTTGCTCCGTTGTACACAAAAGTTTGTGGATGAGTAACCGAATCCCAAGGTCCAAACCATTCATTGTTCATTACCGGATGACCTGTATAGCGTTGTGGTCCTATCCAGCCACCATTCAGTACATACCCTTTCAAGTTGCCCAACATTCCATTGTCATGCCATTGTGTGCCTGGATTTGTGAGGAAGAACTCATAACCCCTGCCTATATCCGATTCTGTATTGCAGCCAATATCCAGGCCGGAATTCCACGAGCTGGCATAGTAAGCCCTCATACTGTCATTCGCTATAGCAAAACTTGTTATGCCATATACATCGTTATTGTATATGCGCCCAGCACGGCAATGTGTATGGTTTATACCGTATTGCAACCTCATGCGTTTCATATTGCTTACAGGGTTGCTGCGCAGGTGTATGTTGTTTACAGACGAATATGTGGCATAACCTCTGGGGGGCCAGTAATTGTTGATGTAAATGCCGTTGTATGCATCATGTATCAGGTTGCCGGATACATTCAAATTGCCAACAGTCCTTGATAAGGATATTGGACCGACAGGTCCACCGGAAATAGTATTTTGCACCACGATGCCCTGATCAATTCGCTGCGTGATAAGCGATGCCGCCCATGAAGGGTGCGCCTGTATGAGGTTGTGATCAATGCTACATGGGCCCAACAGTTGCGAAGGATAAAGTGCGCCATCTGCAGTATATCCCCCCGGGTCAACGGCTATCCAAAACAAAACACCGGTGTACACATTCGTTATAGTATCGTAGGATACATCTATGTTCGTATATTTCGCAGTTTTCAACTTATACCCTGCCTCACCATCAAAGTTGACCATAGAGCCGGATGATACCCCTGTGTTCTTATTGATCATGTAAGTATTCTTTCCGGTAAAGTTGAAATAGTTATTACAACCTACGGCAATCCTGAACCCATAGAATTTATTAGTGTAGGCAGAGCCGGGACCTGAATATACCCGCAGCCTGTTAAGGCTGGCTGATGCCAGTGCAAAAACGCCATATCCGCCGGGGTCGCCGCCAGGCAGTATATCCCCGATGTAAGAGAATATATTGGTAAAGGCATTGTTCACACAGGTAAAGTTACTGTTTGTGGCATAGATGCCATAACGGAGGTTATCAAACAGGTTCTGGTACTGGTTGCGTGTGGTTGTTGTTTCATCACCGATCTTTATTTCCGAATAACCTGATGGGATGGGTATGGCAAATTGATAAGAACCGGAGGGGGTAAACGTGCCCACGCTGTCCAGTCTTATGCCAATCGTAGGCAGTGCGCTGTTCTTACAGGCTATGCCAGGAAAGTTATTGCCAGTACCCATAGCATTCGGGTCATCAATTTTGAACGGCGGCATAAAGTCATCCATGGGGGTATAAGCATGCTTGAATGCCGTATCACTTGCCGTGCTGCTCCATGTTTTAGGCCACCTGAAAGGATAGCCGGGATAATGAGCGGATACATCCCTGCTGGTGAATACGGTATTACGGATGCGGAACGGATAAGTAGCTGCCGTATCGCTATACCGTTTGATAGAGATCCCTGTAATATTCCTGTTGAATGTAGTGCTTTCACTGGTGAGGAAATATGACCCGCCGGCAGATGGTATTACGGGGTTTTCTATCCGCACAGCGGTAGTGGCATCCTCTATTAATGAATGTCGCCCATCCGCGTCAGATTCTAATACCAGCCTTCCTGTGGTTGTCGTACCACTTGTACTGCCGGTTTGTAGTGTAATACCTTCCCACATGCCCGAACAACTGAATAAATGGCTTCCTTGAATAGTGAAAGAAGAAGTATCATTGACGTAAATATGCTTGCCTGGTCTTACAAAGACCGTGTTATGTGTCCAAGTTACATTTCCAGCTATGGTCACGTCATTGTCTATAACTAGCCGCGAACCAGAAGATCCGGATGAAAGAATGGCGTCATACAGGTTTACATAAGATCCATCAAAATGGTAACAAGGACTGCATTCATCAATACTGTCATAAATGGTGACTGGGAAAGTAGTAAAGCATCCCAACGCAGTAGTATAAGTAATATTGACAACTCCTATTGATACCGGAACTACCACTCCTGAGGCAGAGCCTACAGTCCCTATAGCAACATCAGAACTGCTCCATGTGCCACCTGCAGGTGTACCAGTTAAAACAGATACCGGTGATGATCCAACATATGCGCAAATAAAGCCGAAGCCGGTAATAGGGCCAGGCAATGGAGCAACAGTGACTGTTTTTGTACGAGAACAACCGGAAACAGTATATGAAATGGTGACTGTACCTGCGCTTACGCCAGTTACAATTCCCGTACTGCCTACAGTTGCCAATGATGTACTACTACTGCTCCATGTGCCACCGATAGTCGCATTGGATAAAGTAACAGTTGAGCCGACACAAACGGTCGATGGCCCTGTTATCACTGCCGGTGATGAAGCAACTGTAACTATAGCGGTGGTGTAACAGCCTGTTGGTAATGTATAGGTAATCGCCACTGTTCCGACTAATATGCCCGTTACAATGCCACTTGCTGAACCTATGGTCGCAAAGAGCGGATCTGCACTGCTCCATAGGCCGCCTGACGATGTGCTGCTTAGTGTCCGTGGCGTGGCGGTACATACCAATAATATTCCCGTAATTGCCGACGGGACAGGGTTTACCGTAAATATCGCCGTTGTGCTGCATCCTGTACCTAGTGAATACGTAATAACTGATGTCCCGGCAACTATGGCGGTTACAGTCCCCGTACCGGAGCCTACTGTGGCAACGCCTGTGCTGGCGCTGCTCCATGTGCCGTAAGGGGTCGCGCTGCTTAGTGCCCTTGAACCGCCGGGGCATGCGCTGAGTGTTCCGGTAATAGATGCCGGGGCGGTGATAACTGACACAGAAAGCGTAGAAAAACAACCACTGGCAGTATAAGTAATCGTTGCAATCCCGGTACCGGCACCCGTGACAGCCCCTGTTCCCGAACCGACTGTTGCAATGCCTGTATTACTACTGCTCCAAATGCCACCGGGAGTAGTGCAACCCAATGCCGTTGTCGCACCTACACAGGTTATAGGTACGCCCGTAATGGCCGCAGGCACAGGGTGGACACTGACCACTGTTGTACGGATGCAGCCGGTAGGCAGCGTATAGGTGATTACGGAAGCTCCTGCCGAGACACCTGTCACTATGCCAGAAGTGGAGCCAATGGTCGCAATGGATGGCGAACCGGAAGTCCATGTGCCGCCGGCATCTGCATTGGAAAGCGTTGTTGTAGCCGCTACGCACACATTGGTCGTGCCTGTAATGATGGCTGGCAACGGATTGACGGTAAATGAGCCGGTGGTATAGGTAGTGCCACAATGAGTCGTAACCGAATAGGTAATAGTAGTCACTCCAAAGGAAACACCTAC
>CAYSIG010000026.1:0-75704 GCA_964430995.1 uncultured Flavipsychrobacter sp. | reverse complement strand
CATCGCAGCCTGTTCCGGTTGGACTTATAGAGCCAACTGCTGGATTACTACTTGACCATGTCCCGCCGGAATAGTCAGGTCCGCCATGACCTGCAGCCCAAAAATGATACGCTAATGCGCTTGATGAGCCTACGCATGTGCTCATTGTGCCGGAAATCGGTCTTAATGCGAATAATGTGTCTACTGTGACAGTAATTGTTGAGTAACATGCAGGGCTTATGGCATAGGTAATAGTAGCCATGCCGCCGCCCACACCAGAAACAATCCCAGTTGAGCCTACTGTAGCAATGGAAATGTTACTGCTGCTCCATGCCCCACCTGATGCGGCATTGCTTAATGTGGTTGTCCCGCCACGGCAGAATAAGGTTGTACCGGTAATAGCCGGAACAGCCGCAATTACGGTGACCGTCATCGTTACGATATGAGGACAATAATGATAGGTAATAGTAGCTGTGCCGGAACTTACACCCGTTACAACGCCAGTTGAAGAGCCAACTGTTGCGACAGAAGGGGCGCTGCTAGTCCATGTGCCTCCCGGTAAAGAATCGGTAAACGTTGCCGATGAACCAATGCAAAATAGCGAATGTCCCTCAATAGGGCCGGGTATAGATTCAATGACCGTAATTGAATCCCATTCCGATCTACAACCATCAGTGACAGTAACGGTATATGTTGCGGTAATGGTATTCGTTACTATCGCTGTTGAATCAGCCGTTGACAATATGCTGCCTATTGTTGTCGTCCATGTATACCCCACATCACACAAAGCGTTAGTAACATGTGCGGTCAGTGTGCGTGAACAGGGAACGGGCGGAGATTGGGTAATATCAACCAATAATGGAGGGATTGGTGTAGTGTCCTCTTTCAAAGACATGTTATCGAAAGTCATAACATTCGTTATAAGGCCTTCCATGTAGAAAATATGTGACGGCACCGAGCCACAGTAATTGAAAGGAATGGTAAAATGTGTCCAGGTGTGATCACCGAATGTAAGTGTGTTGTATAGCGAATCTCGAAGAATAGGAAGTGATGTGCTGAAATTTACAATCGTGTCTGTAAACCCGAATTTCAGCGGAACAGAAGAAACCGAACCTCCGGCATCAGGCCAATAGCCATCAAATTCAAGAATATACCTATGGCATGTTTCGAGGCTGTCCCGAAGATAATAATAACTCTTTCCATTGTTAGTCAGGGCCTGATACCGTTGCCCTGAACTTGGCTCAGGATTATCTAAACCAGTTAAACCTCCCAAGGTTGGGCATGATAGTAAGGTGGAACCAGTCCAACCCGTTGCCACGTCACAGGAATACTCCGAATTTTTTATTATTACTCCGGCACCAGGGAGTTTCGCGACAGAGAACCAGTTCCTATTTGCGAGGAAATTGTAAGGATGGCTGTCTGAAAAATGTATACCGTGCCATCGCCCCTCATGGACACCATAACTTGTCACAGCTGCATTATGCTTAAAGTAGTCGGGAAAACTGTTGCGTTTGACCTCCGTTCCTTCTTCAAAACCTGGGTTGCATACCATGTTCTCGCCCGGAACACAAGATACATTCGTTCCCTTCAATACATTTACTGTGATAACGACATAAGAGCCCCGTTCCTTGCCATCGGTTATATTAAATCCCATTTGAGCAAGCCCATAGAAATTAGACCGTGGGGTATAAATGAGCGATTTATGATCCGGTGATAGTGTCAGTAGATTATGGTTGTTATCGCCGCTACCGCACCCCCGTAGATTTGCAATGGTTATGGAATCTATAGTGATATTCGCAGAATCTCCCGGGTCAATATCTGCAAGCATGGCACTGGTGACACTTACAGTTACAGATGTCGAAGGCGCATTGTTTGTAATGGTATAGTCCGGTGTTACGGTTTCGGTAAAATAACCATATTCACCGCCAGCAATACTATATCCCGCCATCCGTTCAGAGAATGGTGTATGGTTATGGTAAACTTCGGGATAAAGGGAATCAAAAACGTGGTTCATCTTATACCCCATGATGTCTACAAAACCTTGAATTTCTCCTTTTGAAAACTCCCTTCTGCGCGCTCCAGCCAAAGCGAAAGGCCCCATGACATAATTCTGTTGATCGCCGGGTGATATCCGCTGCCTGAACGTGTAGCTAAGCTGACGGTCGTCCAAATGAGACAAATATGAATTTGGAGCCCCGCCAAAGTGGGACCCGCCGGAATATACAGGCTGGTTTTTGGGGGCGGCACTGTCATTTAACCAATAATTGTTATTGTTTCTGAAGATTGTTGTGGCATCTGTGGGATTTAGCGTAGGGGAACTTATAGTTCCAGACAATAATTTATTTAGCGATAGTGGGTATGTATTGTTGCCAACTCGCAGTGACCAGTCAATTCCCGTGAAAACATTACTTCCTACTATGCTCGGCACTGGTACTAAATTGTGTATTCCAGTTCCCGTGAAGTTAACTAGCGAAAACCAGCCCATCACATGTCCGATTTCATGCAGTAAAGCACTGTATAGATCAAGCTCAATACAAGCTCCAAGAGATGGTTCATTAGTCCACCCCACATGCAGAAAACCGTAAGTTGGGTCGTATGTCCTGTCAAAGTTTACTTGTACGTAGCCGTGATATTGGTCAGGGGAAATTGAATCCGTGTGCAGCCACGCAGGAGTTGCGCCGCAAACATAGTCCCTGAACCAGCCATTTTTAACCCCGGGAGTAGTGCTATCGTATTGCGGATATGCCTGGGCATAAAATCTAATAGAGTCGACGGAGGCGGGATGTGAAAAAAAATCAAAGGAGGTGTCAATGTATAGTCTTATCGGATGTGTGCTATCAACATTACTGAAATCAAATACAGATTGGATGTAGGTTAACACTCCACACAAAGTATTTCTGCGTATCACACCCAAAGTGTCGGTACCGACCAAAGTAGTATCGTCAAACCCTCTTTGAAAATTCCTGTATACATCTTCATAGTAAACATCAATGACACCGCAATGCTGTATGGCATGACTTGGAAAAGAACTCGCTGAAACTAAAGAGTAACTAGGTGGGCCCGAGCAATCATGGCCCCCACGTAAAAAAGAATTGGCATCGGCACCACAGATAATAGAATACGCTGTATCGGTTTGCGCTTTAACGTTACCGGAAAACAGAAGCAGACAGACGATACTGATTATTCCCAAAGGAAAAATGCGATGGAGTTTATTCATATTTGGTAATTTTATTGTGAGTGATTGCATATATATGAAAAGGCAGGTAAACGTATGGTTTTAACCTCAAGAAATCCACCGTTAAAAAACGGTATTTCTTTAAGCGTTTGTTAATTAATAAAGCGGCGCAGGAGACCCCGCGCCGCCCGGTGCGCCACTGCTCAGGGCGCACAACGCACTATTATCAATGCTGCACAGCATCACATTTTCCGGTTTAAATATGGATCACCATTTGCCGGTAGATGCTTATGTTTCCTCTTTTCCAGAAAATAAAAGCCAATGTCTATCCCATAGCTTTGGCTGTAGATAGATGCTTTGGATATGTCAGATACGGGGCTTATGTTCTTCAACCCCCTCTGATACCTCGCCCGGAAAAACAGGCCGTTTGATAACTGATACCCCGCATGAAGGCAGATACCGGCATCAACAGTCCGTATCTGGTCAGTGTCGGAAGCGCCAATATCCAGTTGACCACTCGGTATATCCTCGTTGGTGTTTTTATCCGTTCCACTCACATTGTAGCCAAAGAATACGCCAGCCCCGGCGAAAAACCTGCCGTAGCCATAATCATTCGATTTGTACATAAGCGTGACCGGCGTTTCTATGGCATGGATATTCACCGTTTCCGAATTGGCATACCCGTTCTTACTGAATGTACCCCGTACCCCGTTCATGGCATAGAACACGCCCGTTTCCAGATGAAGTTGCCTGAGGATGGAGATATCGAGTAGTATGCCTGCTCGGCCTGCTATTCTGTTTTTGATCGTATAGTTATATCCTTCGTAATAGTTATTGAAATGCAGCCGGGACATGTTCAGCCCGCCCTCTATTCCGAAAGCAACCGCTTGCCCCTTTTGGCTTGTAGGTTTGTATGGAGGTTGTGGGTCTTCTGCCTCTTCATCTTCGGTTTCGGTCTGGCGTTCTTTGTGCCTGTGTGTCTTGCTGGTGTCCTGTGCTGTCGCGTTTGTCAGGACACACGATGCAAGCAATACTGCGATTAGTATCTTTCTCATGAACTACGTTTTAAAGTCTGTACATATTGGTTATTGTTTCTTGAATACCCACCACAATGCAGTAGTGTTGCGAACCCGAACTGCTAGCGTAAGGTCAGTTACGGTCAGTGCATCCACTCTGTAGGTGTCTACGATTGTTGACAGCGCGCCCGGTAGTGTCAGGTACAGGTCATTGTCAGAGAGCATCCAGTTAAAATCTTGGTCGCCGCTGCCGTGGATGCCGTTCCAGCTCGTACCCGTGCCATTACTGTTGAACGTGAAGCGTGTATCGGTGTCGGTTTGTAGTTCGGATGCATCTAGGACATCGTTGCTATTGGCATCCGCTGCCCATTGCGTGGTTTGCCATGTCCCCACCAGCGTGGACTTTGGTGTTGTAATCGTTTCCTTTGAGCAAGATGCGCAAAGCGCAACCAATGCGATGCCGCCACATAACAGATGTCTTTTCATATGCTTTAAGATTTTTTGTTTTGGCGAAATAATTATTTAGTTTTAGGCTTTCATATTATTTTCAATTGTATTTTACCCATTTCATCGGGTATTTTACCCATTAATATTATTTGCCATGTCGATGCCCCAATTAAAATCTCCGCATATAGGTAGAAAAATCGTCCGCATTCGCGAATTGAAAGGGATGAAGCAGGAAACGCTTGCAAGTATGATTGGCGTAAGTCAACAAACGGTATCGCGTATTGAACAAAGCGAGGAAGTAGATGAAGATAAGCTGAAACTGATAGCGGACGCGCTTGGGGTCACGGTTGAAGCTATACAGAACTTTAATGAGGATGCGGTCATTAATCACATGAACAACATCCACAACAACCATGACAGCTCTGTAAACGCGGTAATTTATTACCAATTAAGTCCTATTGAAAAGATTGTGGAATTATACGAACGACTTCTGAAAGCCGAACAGCAAAAAGTCAGCTTGCTTGAGAAACTGTTGGAGAGAAAGGATGAAAAAAAATAGACCCAACATTTTATTTGTTGGGTCTAGGTTGTGGCTGTACTTATTTAGCAACAATCAGTATTCCTGCGAGAGCATTAATATGCAGCAGTTTTCAATTTCCCGTGTTTCTGTGACAAATACATTGGCGGACGGCCCTTGGTCAATGAAATACAACTTCTCCCCGGTTTCATTCTGATACACTTGAAAGTAATATGCTCCACCATTCTCTTCTACAAACCTGCGTATATCCCTGCATATGGCAAGTATCTCCACTGGCCTGAGTTTGGCATTGACTTCCGCTGTCAATACAATCTGGCTGTTAAACCTGTGCCTGCCCTCCCGTTCCTGCGGCAGGCGCACCCAATTGCTCATTCTCATACAGGCATATTTACGGTTAGCTACTCAGTACCTGCTTGCTGCTCTTTCCTGAGAATATAGTCACACGCTTTCTGTGCCCTGTTAGCGGCAACAACAGCCAGTTTCTTGTCCTCCTTCAGCTTCTCAATCCACCCACCAATATATTCCTGGCTATTTTTAAACACCGTATGCACGCCGATAGATGAAAGAAGAAAACATAGGCCAATATCTGCAACAAGGTCTTCACAGGAGTTGAGCGGCCTGTCCGCGAGTTCAGACATTTCTGCCACGCCTTTCCGGGCAAGCCGGGAATCATGGCCGGTACTGTGTACCAGTTGGCGGAAGTAGTTGCTGTAAAACAGCATATCCTTCTTTCCACCCTTCGGCAGGTTGATCACATCCTCCACCAGTTCGTAGGATGGATGTGTAGCTGTTCGTTCCAATTTCGGCGGGTTAGGCATGGATGATATGACAAACTCGCAGGTTTTTGACACAGGTTTATCGTTGATCCCTTCCAGATAACGTTCAGGTATCTTTTCACATTGGGCAATGTTGAATACCGTGTATGTTTTCATGTAAAAGCCATCCTTGCCGTCTTTGGCCTGGTCATTCTTTACCCAGCGGATAACGGAATGGCCCTTGATACCTTTCTTTACTTTGCCTCCTATGCCGTTTACCTCCTCAAATGAAAGGAACCAGTTTTGCTCATATTGTTCCATACCGAGCAGTACAGCATTGATGCCTATATACGGCGCTTTAGTTATGAGGTTCCTGGGCGGCCCTGCCTCGTCCCATAGCTGCTGCCACGGCACTACTCCCTGTTCCAGTTTTGCAATGATCTTTTCGCTAACGAATAAGTAAGAATCGAAATGTGCCTTTTGTTCCGGCTTTGTTGCTGTTGCTTCTGACATGATTTTTGGTTTTTAATTGTGAAGGAAAATTGTTTCAAGGATAGTATATGAATCGGGGGCAACTCCGGTAAGGCGGGAGAATGTGCATGGCGTGCAAATATGAACCATGAAAAAACAGCCGAATTTTCCGGCTGTTTTAAAATAACTGAAGCTGTGAACCTTGCCTGCTTTGGACATCTTCATCCTCTGAAGGCAGTTTGATTCCCGCAATGGGAAGCGATTGCTGTTTTTTCTGAGTGCTGCTCTTGTACATACGCCACAAACGGGATTTTTCTTTTTCCTCAATGCGGAATATACCCAACGGCAGAAAAGACAGCTTATAGCTGATACAGAAGTTGTCAGGAAAGAGTGCATCGGCGCACATGACCTCGGAATTGAAGATACCGTTCAGGAACAGATTTAGCACAGACATTTTCACACAGGTATGATCTATGTCTATCCCATAGTACTCATGCCGCAATCCCATAGTCCTTGCTGCGGCAAGGAGCATCCGGCCGCTGCCGCAGGTAGGGTCCAAAACTCTTTTGACCTCTCCGGTTTCTCCGGCCTCCCCGCAGATGCTGTGCGCCATGAACTGACAGACAGGCCAGGGAGTGAAGAATTGCCCTGAATTCTTCCGGCAAAAGTTCTGCTCGTAGTAATCGCCCAATACGTCATTGCCCTGACCATCATCCAGTCTCATCTCCATTTCAACAACAAGCTGCGCGAACAACTTTGGAAAATGAAAACGCAACTGGTCATTCTTGTATTTGGCGATAGTTTCTAAATACAGTTCTTCATAGTGCGATTTTCCTGTACCGGGTATTTGGGTTACCGCACACATGGACATAGTAAGGAAATCGTCAAAGATGGAACGGAGGTCATGCTGGTAAGCGAAGGAACCCATCAGGGATGCAAATGTTTCTTGTTGGTTTTTCATAGAACGGTTGTTTATGAAAAGCCTATCACCTGGCGCGATATATTCATCCCGGGAGTTTTTGCACGCCATGCACAGGACTGCATATGTAAAAAGCCACCCAAAGGCGGCTTTTTACGCGAACAGGAGCATGCTTAACGTTCAATTGACTTGACCGTAATTGACCCGTTATCCAGTCGCTCAAGAACAAGGGATACCTGCGATTTAGGGAACACGGCGACAAGGGTGTAATAGATAGTGTCGGAGTTCTCCACACCGAAGGGGAAGAACTTCGCTCCGAATACGAAATCCGTCAACTCATTCACGGACAGCCGCTCCGGGTGGTCCATGAAGGTGTCCCATACTTCCCGGATGTTCATTATTTCCCTCCATTCGTCCATGGTAATCGTTTGCGCTTTGTAGCTGGTCATGCATACATGATATACCTTGGCAAAACACTGTCAAGCATATTCTGATGCCTTAATCTGTGCGCTACTCACCCTTAATACGCAGATGGGCGCATAAGACGGCTTCAAACATTTTAGAATAGTACTCCCGCCTGTTATTACGTTCTTTGAGATATTCCCCGCGCAATCCGGGATATATTTCAAGCACGTATTCAGCTATGGAGCTGTGAAGATGCCGCTTCTTGCTGCCTGTGGCCGCATTCAGGTCATAGATTGAATACATATTCATTTTCATGCCTTTCTGTGTCATCTGCCGGATGGTTCTGTTAGTCAACACTTCAAGCTGCTTTGAGCTTTTGATGGGATCTACTTTCTTTATGACAACCTCGGTAATGCCGTAATATTCCCATACTTTTTCTATGACACCCAAGATATATGCCAGTTTTGATTTCGACCAGGTCCCTTTGAACGTCTTCACCCGCGACTCAACAAGTTCGCCGTCCCTGATGACAGCAATGCCCATTGTGCGGGTTCCCGGACTAATACCGAGAATTGCCTTCGACAGTGCCATTTTGCTTGACGAGATAGGTGAATAATGCGCCGCGGGTACGCTTGATTTTTTCGTCAGGAAGTGACATAACTTTGGTAAGCACCCGGCGAAGAAATGCTTCTTGGTATTTCTCCACAAAGGCGATATACACCGGCAGGGATTCCATGTCGTTTAAGGCACGGGCCAGTTCATAGGCCAGTGATTTTTCATTTGTTTTCATATAGATTGTGAAGGAACTGCTTCCTTTTTAGTATCGTTCGATATTTTTCTTTAAGGAAAAATTATCGGAGCGTAGCGCTCCACAACGAACGATGTATTTAATTTTGTTAATGAATTTGCACAAAAGAACTTGAATTTTTGGGCGCAGAAAATAACCACATTCAGAAAAATGCGTTGGTGGAGAAAAGATTCTGTTAAGCGTATTCTCCTGCAAGCGCGCGGTGCAGGAAACGTATTTTTTGCAGGGCGGTCATATCGGTCCTGTCGGCGAGCCGAACAGTACCTCATGCCGCTCCTTAATTTTTAATCGGAGTTCATTGCGGTAATCCATGTACAGCGAATCGACTGCCGTGCCATAAATCACTGCAAGGGATAGAAGGTTATCAAAACCCGGGCGGCAGATGCCGCGCTCCCATTTTGAGAGCATCGAGGTGTCGGGCAGGCCGAGCAGGAACGCTACTTGCTGACGGGAATATCCCATCTGTTTCCTGCGCTGACGTAAATTGTTGTAACTGTTTTTTGTCATCCGATATATTCAGCATATCGGAGTTAAAATTTCACAGAAGACGGGAGAAGTTGCCACAAATGGTAACTTCTGTGGAAAAGTGGTGTGAGTTATCCACAGAAATTATTTTCTCAACAAAAAACAGCAACTGCAAAGTTGGAGTTTAAAATATTTTTATGAAAATTTAATTTCTTTTTTATTTTCTGATTATCTATTTCACTCCTTTTTAGTTTTTCTATTCTGAAAAAATGAAACCAGAAAATGTAACCCCAATCCCAATCTCCCGTCTGTAAAAAAGGACAGAGCATTTATACAATGTCCATGCAATGGACAGCAAGGAAGAAAGTGGTAAAATCCAAAAGTTCACTTTTGAGGAACGACAGCGATTGCTAGGGTTCTTCTCCATTCTTCTTGAAGTCGATAAACGGGTACACCCGGAGTATTATAAGCCTAAGAATAAGGACAAAAATGAAAGCCATACTACTAGCGAGAGTGTCGGATAAAAAGCAGGATTCCAATGAAGCCCAGGTTGTTCGTATCAGCGATTACATCAGGTACAAAGACCTCACGATATGGAAAACCCACGAAATAGAGGAATCGTCCACCCGTGGCGACAGAAAGAAATTTCAGGCAGTCATTAAGGAAATCAGGCAGTCAAAGGAATGCATCGCGTTAGTCGTTGACACGGTTGACCGCTTACAGCGCAGCTTTAAAGAATCTGTGCTTTTAGATGATTTACGCAAGGCAGGTAAACTGGAAATCCACTTCTACCGCGAAAATCTTGTCATACACAAGAATTCAAACAGTGCCGATCTTCTTCGTTGGGATATGGCAGTCATGTTTGCCCGTAGTTATATCCTTCAATTGAGCGATAACGTCAAGAGAAAGTTCGAGCAGATGCGCCGGAATGGAATATGGGTTGGCAAAGCACCGCTTGGGTACAAGAATATCGGTGATGAACGAAACCGGGACATAATACCCAATCCTGAAAACTCGCATCTGGTACAACGGCTGTTTGAACTGTATGCCACCGGCTCGTATTCCATCCAATTACTGAGCGTACAAATATCCAAAGAGGGTTTGCGCGGGAGCCTGGGCAAGTCCCTTGTACCGGGCATGGTATATAACATTCTCAACAACCCGTTTTATTATGGAGAAATGCTTACTGCCGGAAAGATATATCCACATAAATATACCCCGTTAATTTCAAAAGACCTTTTCGATTTATGTCAAAAAAGATTGAAGGGATGGAATAAGAAACAATTTCAGTATGCTGCAAAGTCATTCATTTTTCGCGGTCTGCTTCGCTGTGCCAAATGCGGATGCACCATGAGCCCGGAGATTAAGAAAGGCAGGTATATCTATTACAGCTGCACCACAGCACGAAAAGCTATTTGTAATAAAAAGATATTCGTGCCCGAAGAAGCCATTTTAAAGCCCATATACGAGGTTTTAGAGGCATACAAAGGCATTCCGCAGGAGACCATAGACGAGGTCATTGATATAATGGCAACATCAAACGTGCATGAAATTGCTTTTAATGCAGAAGCCACTAAGACCTTGCGGAGTGAATATGATGCGATTCAGGTCAAGCAGAACAGGCTTACTGACCTGCTTTTGGAAGGTACAGTTGCAACAGAAACTTACGAGGTTAAATTGAAAGAATTTAAAGACCGACAGCGTGACATTAACATTCAAATTGAAAACCATACAATCGCTGATGAAAGTTACCACATTACCGGAGCAACCGTGCTTAGACTTGCTAAAAATGCCCTTGATTTATTCAAGAGTTCTGAAGTCCTCGAAAAAAGAGCAATGCTGAATTTGCTACTTCAGAACTCCGTAGTAAACGGAAAAAACCTTGAATTTTCCTTGAGATCTCCGTTCAATACCATCTATGATATTGCAACTCAATCTACGGGGCGGGGAGCGCTAGATACGTTTAGAACTCTCGACTGGAGAAAAATAAATCATGACCTCGATACCTTACCTGAAAAGTATATTCAGAAATAGGTTTTACGGCTTCAAAAACCAAATCATGAAATTCCACCTTAAACCATTGTCCGAACATTTTACGTGTTCGGTATTGCGGCCAACACCATTACGTTCCCTCCCATCTGCGCAACATTTCCTTGAGAATATCGTTCCTGGCAGAATTAATATATCTCTACCCCATTGTACCAGTAGGTAGCGCTTCCACTCATTGACAAGACAAAACAATATAGTAAAGTGGGGGCAAATTTCATTATTTAAAAAACATATATGAAGAACAGTTTAGAGTATCTTTTTATAGGGGTATTGGGTGCATTTACCGTTGTAATTCTCCTTTTTCTAATCATCATAACGATACTGAGATCAAGGAAAACATACCAAAATGGAGAACGTTTGTGGCATTTCAAAATTTCTCCCAATTTTGATAGATTATTTCATGAATCGTATTCATGGACTATGATCGTCTTGGCTATGTCTCGGGATGAAGCAAAGGAAAAAGCTACTGCTTACCTGAGAAAAATGCCTGGATATTGTAATGCCGTGAGTTTTTATAATGATGATAATTCATCTGCGGATGCCCCAGAGATTATAGTTGTGAGCAACGAGCCTGGTACTTTTGGTTTTATGGATGATATTAAGAATCCTTTTGATGAAAAATACCTGCTAAAAGCTAAGAGGCCACGCACTGTATGATACCAAAACCATCTCATTCTTATTTTGAGGTGGTTTTTTATTTTAGACAAGAAAAGATAATACTTACAAAATGCAGTAGTGTTTCCACAAATTTCGAGATGAAAATAGCACGATTCCATTTTCATGAGTTATTTACTACGTACTATCAAACTTTTCTCAAAAAAAAATCTTACCTTGTCCGTATTAATTTGATCTTATGTTAAGATACTTTTTTATCATTACTATATTCGCGTTTATTAGTCTTTCTAGTTGCGAAAACAATCAATCTGAAAATGTAAAAGAAACAAAGCTTAAAGTAGGATATATACCTATTGCTGATTGTGCGCAGCTATTCATTGCAAAAGAAAAAGGCTATTTTAAAGAGAATGGACTTGATATCGAATTTACTGAACTTCAGGGTGGCCCTAAAGTATTGGAGGCTCTTGCAGGTAACAGTATACAAGTAGGATTTTCAAATGTTGTTTCTCTTATTCTTTCCAAGGATGGGGGATTGGACTTTGTTTCTATTACTGGAGGACCAGTTGAAGATCAAAATCATGCAGAGCATGCGATTGTTGTCTTAAAGGAATCAGGAATCAATTCAATTTCGCAATTAGAAGGAAAGACAATTGCTATTAATTCCAGAAAAAACATTGACGATTTGTTTCTTCAAGAGCTTTTGGAAAAGCATAAAGTTGATTTGAGTAAAGTAACAATTGTAGAGATGCCATTTCCACGGATGGGAAATGTACTAACGGCAAAAGAGGTTAACGCGATTTGCGCTATTGAACCTTTTGTTAGCTTCGCCATTCAAAGTGGAAATGCAAAGGTTCTTAGTTATAACTACGTTGAATTATACCCAAAAGTTGAAATCTCGACTTTTGTTGTCTCCAGAAAATGGTTAGACGGTAATAGAGAAGCGGCAGAAAAATTCCATCATGCGATAGGACAGGCAACCGAATTTGCGCAAAAAAATCAGGCAGAAGTCAAACAAATTATTTCGAAATACACTAAGTTATCTTCAGAGCAAATCAAAGGAGTTACTTTACCCGCTTATGATACTAAGCTAACCGAGGCTGGTCTTCAGTCAATGGCTGATAGATTATTGGCCAGAGGCTGGATAAAGTCAAAAATGAATGCCCAAGACCTGATTATTGAGATGAAATAACAAAGCCTTTATGTTATTAAAACTGGACCACGTAAGCAAATCTTTTGAAAATAAGCAGGTTTTATCTGATATCAGTTTTGAAATAGATAATGGTGAGTTTGTATCAATTATTGGCCCATCCGGTGGCGGAAAATCTACTTTGCTAAATATTATTTCAAATCTCTTAGAGCCATCTACAGGACGTGTTTTATTTCAAAGCGATCCAAACTCTTTGAGGCCTACAATGATATTTCAGGAATATAATAAAACATTATTTCCTTGGAAGAATGTTTATAAAAATATCAATTTTTTTCTCCCAAATTTATCTGAAGGAGAGAGAAAAAAAAGAACTCAAAAATATATTAACCTTGTACATCTTAATGATGCTATTGGCAAATATCCTTCAGAACTGTCTGGCGGCATGCAGCAAAGAGTGGCGATAGCACGCGCACTCGCTTATGAACCTAAACTGTTATTAATGGACGAACCTTTCGGCTCGCTAGACGCTAATATCAGGCGAGAATTAGAATTACAGTTGTTGGACATATGGAAAATGCTACATACAACGATTCTTTTTGTTACGCATGATATTGATGAAGCTGTTTTTATGTCTTCGAGAATATTGGTTTTGGCAGGAACACCCGCAACAATTGTAGATGATATTAAAATTAAGTTACCATATCCAAGAGATTATATCAAAACAAAAAGTGCAACGTTGTATAATAAATACAGAGAACAGGTTTATAACCACATTTTAAAAAATGCCTAAACGATTTCAAAAAATATCAGGCTTTTTATTGTTAGCTTTTTTACTCGGAATATGGGAAGTCTATTCCATACTTCACCCGCAATATGTGTTTTTACCACGTTTCTCGGTCGTCATCAAAACACTATTTTATAATTTGAAGGATCCTGTTTATTTAGAAGATATTCTTAGTACCCTACAAAGGTGCTTTCTAGGCTATTTTCTTTCTATAGTGATAATGATACCCCTTGGCATGTTAATGGGAAGAGTTAACAAGATTTTTTTTCTTTTTGAACCTCTTGTTGAATTCTTTCGTCCAATGCCATCCGCAGCAATTATACCTATTGCTATACTTTTCCTTGGAATAGATGACGAAATGAAAATTTTTGTAATTTTCTTTGGTTCAAGCTGGCCTATTTTGATCAACACTATACAAGGGGTGCGTTCGATAGAACAATTATACATAAAAACAGGGGAGGTATTTAATATGAAACCGGGTCAGATATTCATAAGAATTATTTTCCCGGCTTCATTGCCCAGCATTTTTTCAGGGCTACGCCTTAGCATAGGTATTGCGTTGATACTGGCAATTACTGTTGAAATGATAGTTTCCACTGGCGGCGGGCTGGGATACTACATCCTCGACGCGGAAAGAAGCTTTCATTTTGCGGAAATGTACGCTGGGGTATTAACCATTGGAATTATTGGTTATTTTGTAAACTATTTGATTCAATTGGCATCAAAACGTTTTATAAATGAAAAATAAATTTCATAATGGGCATAATTATACGCCCGTCAAAACTTTTATTTATACAGTATTCTCACTTTGGCTTATTTCATTTGTTATTTTAATATTATTGCCAATTGAAGAACATAATGCACATCAAAATACAACTTTAATATTTTTATTACCCGAAGGTAAAAGGCTACTTGATAAAGATGCAACTTTAATATTATTAACCCTATGCTCATCTATAATTTCTTACATAGTACTTGCCGTCTACCTATGGAAGTTCTTTATTTTTAGAAGCACGTTTGTTTTCCCTAAGGCAATTCCTGAAATAAGCTTAACTTTAAGTGGAATAGTGACTGCAATTTCGACATGGGCTGCTTATAAAGGATTCGGAGCTAAAGAAATTATCCCCGGTATATTTTATGCACTATTTGCGTTATGGTTTGTATGGTATACTTTTTTTAATACAGAAGTATTAATAAATCTAGAAAAACAGGAAATTATAGGATTCGACAAACTCTTAACTGAATTAAAAGACCTGTCGTCATGGTCTGATAGACAAAATCATAGTCTATATATTTTTGATTATACTCCTTTTATCGGAAGTATCACTCTTGCTAATAGCGACCTATACAAAGAATTTAAAACAGATCTTAAGAATTTAACTTCAAAACCTTTGATAGAAGTTAAAATTATTTGCTATTATCCCGAAGACATAAAAAAATTCTATGCTAAGAGACAGAAAAGCGAAACTGAGGCGCAAATCATCATTGATGATTTGAACGAATATGAGAATCATCCCAAGACAGCAATATGGCGTACGAGACATTTAAGTTCGGCTCATTTTATTATAGCTGATAAAACTGCTTACAGTTACATTGTCAAATCAAGTGATGGAAAAAATGAACTACAGGGAAACCGAACCCAGGATGAATCAAGGATAGATTTTTTAATAAAGGCTTTTCAGGATTTGGAAAGTGATATTGTTACCCCACAAGCCCTTGTTGATGAGGATTATAAAAATGCTGACAGTTTAACTTTTAAATTTGAAGAGCCACAATTCAATATAAGAAAGGTGCTTGTTTTTAAGAATAATAGAAACGATATCCTCATTGAACTTGATCTGGTAAATACGAGTAAAGGACTAGAATCGTTCACTCTTACAAATCCTCAGATAGCTTCTTTATTGTCCAATGAATTTTACATAAAACTTCAAAAAAAAGAAGGTCCATACTCCGAGATGTCAAAACCAATTATAATTAAGATAGACGAGTTTGAAAAACGGAAAAAATAGAGAGCAGAATGACTTTTATTAATAGAACTGAATTACTGAATAGCAATATTGATTTTCTATCCCAAAAAGCCTTGGCGATAAAGGAAAATCACTTTGGCCATAAATTATACACACGTGGTGTCTTGGAAATATCGAACCATTGTTTTCTCAATTGCCATTACTGCGGCATGAGAAAAGACAATAATAGTCTTCCACGCTATCGAATGGAGTTAAAGGAAATTTTATTTCACGCACATTTTATGGAGGAGACTGGCGTACAGAGTATAATGCTTCAATCCGGGGACGATTATCATTATCCAATATACCAACTTGTAGATGCAATCAAGACTATTAAAGCGGAAACCAACCTTCATGTGATTCTTTGTCTTGGTGAACGTAAGAAATCAGACCTGGAAAAAATGTGGGAGGCGGGTGCCAATATGTATATTATGAAACTGGAAACCTTAAACCCTGATCTTTTTTCGAAACTGCGTCCGAATACCACGTTTGAAAAGAGACTTGATTTATTAAAATTCTTAAAAAACATAGGCTATGAAACAAGTAGCGGATTTATTTCTGGCTTACCCGGTCAAACAATTGAAGAATTAACTGAAGGTATTTCACTGCTTAAAGAACTTGAAGTTGATAATGCTAGTGTTAGCCCTTTCATCCCTAACAAAGATTCCCCTCTAAAAGATTCCCCTCCTGGCAATATGGATATTGCTTTGAAAATTCTGGCACTAATGAGGATTCATCTTGGGAAAGTCAATATTCCAGCAGTTAGTGCTTTTTCAATTTTAGAAAAAGATGGCCAACTCAGAGCTTTTAAGGCTGGAGCAAATGTCTTAACTATTAATTTTTCGCCTGAAAGAAATCAGAAAAACTTTTTGATTTATGATCAAGACAGAGCAATAATAAACCTTGATAGAGCTAAGGAGCTACTTTTGAAAAGTGGATTAACATCGAATTTGCGACTATACAATTTTCCATCAAAAGATTATAGAGCCTTAGTTAGTTCGTGATGTAAGTGTTGTAAATGCAATTTCTCCCGTCTTACACTTGACACACTTCGTGGGTATCGTTAACACATGGATGACAACGGTATTACCTACATCGGCATAACGAACTATCGCAGCACCAACCAAAAATTTGGGATTAAGGATAGAGATCGGCTTGCCCACCTGTATGTGATTGGTAAAACAGGTGTAGGCAAGAGTACTCTGCTTAAAAATATGGCTATACAGGACATCCGGCGCGGCAATGGAATATGTATATTAGACCCGCACGGAGATATTGCGGCTGACCTGTTAAGCCTCATACCGGAGAGCAGAAAGAAAGACCTTGTATATTTCAACCCGAAAGACCTGGCTAACCCAACAGCCTTTAATCCGCTCTTTGGCATACATTCAAATTATCACAGTTTAGTAGCATCAGGTCTAATCTCCACATTCAAAAAGATATGGTCAGACAGTTGGGGTCCACGCATGGAGCATATACTCCGTTTTACGCTGCTTACGCTCCTTTGCCAGCCGGAACCTACTTTGTTGGATATACAGCCGCTATTGACGAATATGGGCTTCAGGGAGCGTGCCCTGCTATTTGTTACTGATGAGCATATCATTGCATTCTGGAAGAATGAATTTGATCAGTATTCAAAGGCATTTCGTGCAGAGGCTATTGCGCCTGTACTTAACAAGACAGGTATGTTTCTGGCAAGTGCGCCGCTCCGGGCTATTGTCGGACAGAAAATGCGAGGTTTGCGGATGCAGGATATTATGGATAACAGGAAAATATTAATCTGCAATCTTTCCAAAGGCGAGCTTGGTGAGGATGTTTCTTCTCTTCTTGGCTGTATGATACTCACAGCCATGCAGAACGCAGCGTTATACCGGGCAAGACAACCCGCTGACAGACGCATTCCATTCTACTGTTACATAGATGAGTGCCAGTCGTATCTCACCTTATCCATTTGTGATGTTTTAAGTGAAGCCCGTAAATACGGACTATCGCTGTTTATGGCGCACCAGTATATTGAGCAACTTGACGAGCAGATACGGTCTGCGATATTTGGGAATGTGGGGACGATGATTGCTTTTAGGGTTGGGGCTTCTGATGCTGAATATTTGGCTAAGGAGTACTTTCCAACATTTTCCGAAGAGGATTTTGTCAGCTTGCCCAAATATTCTGTATATATAAAACTGATGATTGACGCTGTGACTTCCGTGCCATTTAGCGCTATTTCAATAAAAGTAGGAGGTGCTAATGATACTGTGTAAAAAAAGAGGTTGTCATATTGACAACCTCAAATAAATTCCGATTCCTTTCTGGTTTTATTTATTAGTACCGTGTAAAATTCTATTATTTGATTTTTTCATTGCATCAACCTCAGAATTATCAGATTTTGACAATTTTGAAATTGCGAGATAATGCGCCTGTTTGTATTTGACCGATGTATTTTTTGGTGAGGATGTTTTGGTTCGCTTGTTTCTCGCTGCAACTGGCGATAAGACACTTGAATTTTTAACTTTGCGCGTTGTTTTCATAATGCTAAAATATTAAGTTTTTTAAAAAGAAAGGTTAAAAAATATTATTCTTATCATAAGTATAAAGTCTAGCTGGATTTTTGCCAAGTATATCTATTGCTTTATAACCATGACCTTTAGGTACATTAGTTGAGATAGCGCCATAACTATCAATACATCCAAAATTATAGTTTTTCAGCATATAGTACGTCATTAGAGGGTCATTACTAAACGTATCAAAAATCATGCTCAAAGGAACATATCTTTTACTTGAGTAAAAACGGTGTAATGCCCTTATTGTTGCTTGCTTCTTTGTTAAAGAAACCAATGTTATGTGTACGCTATAATTAATGTCTTTTAATGATTGAGCGAGTCTTAGAATTGAATCAATATCATTGCCAACTTTTGGAATAACTAGATTGTATTTATTTGCAACAGCCAATTCGTATAGACTTCTAACTCCGCCACTTTGAAAACCAAAAATTAGATTTATGGATTCATCATGTACTACTGTTGCACCGTGCGCATAATTTTTATACTCGGGTAGTTTTCTTTTAGCAAAATCTGAATCTAAAATCATTGCTCCTTTTTCCGTCGCAATGTCGGTCGCAACTGAGGATTTACCCGATGCTGGCAAACCAATAATAATAAAAGCTTGTTTCTGTTTTTTTAAATTATCCAAATATGAGCCACCAAGTCCTAATTTTATATCATCATCATTTTGTAATAAATGCATCGTGAAAAGTTCATGCACAATTCTGTTTCGTAAGGCAATTCTCTTGTTATCATCAACATATCTTCTGTCTCTATATTCTGTTCGATTTAGTGTTTGATAAGGCATTGATGCAACAATATTATTCTCGGCGGTAACTATTTTATTATATACTCTGCTAAACTCTTTTGGATTAAGATTTAATACTTTGGTTATAAAATGTTCTGTCTTGTCCTCGTCATTAAGTAACCTTGCGAAGTTATTAGCCATAGTGTGAGTTCGATTAAAATTAACACGAATATAAAAATGGTTGATTAAAAAAGGAACAAGTATTAAAAAATAGTTTCTAAGTAACGCACTTTTGTGGAAAAAGTGTTAGCACTTACCAACTTACCGCACTTTAAACGGTAAAAAAACGTCTTTTTAGCCATTGACAAAACCATACTTTTAACAGTAAAAAAACGTCTTTTTAGCCATTGACAAAGCAATAAATAATTCCAAATTTTGTAGTTAACCAAAACTGCATAGCATGATAATCCTCATAATCTTGGCCATCATCATCGGCCTCATAATCTACACACGCAATAAAAACCGCTTCGAGAACAAATCCCCCTGGCAGCACTTCTTCGATGGCCTCGAACTTTCAACACAGGAGTTCTATACCAAAGTAGAAGCCGCCATCCGAGAACGCAAAGTAAACGTGGACTTTGCCAAAGAATCCTTTTTGCAGTCACATATATTCTCCGCCAAACGGGAATACCTCCGGGTGTCCAAAGGAGAATATGTATTCTTCATCTGTGCCGCACCATTCGGCACCGGCACATTCATATCGCAGTGGCTGTGCATCAAAAGAGAGGACATGCTTAATCGCATACCCCTCCTCAACAAACTCGCCGGGAAAGACCGGGAGGACAAATCCTTTTACCAGATAGATACGGAGGGAATGTACCGTATGGCAATACATTCGGCTCTGCTTTCGGTGATAGACGAAATAACGAATGCAAAAGGGATACGCAAATTGAACGATCTCGAACGGATATATCAACCGGGCACTAAATGACACCGCTATCCGAGCAGCTCACGGCCCAATTCTACCAATGGGAGCAGAAAGGCAGAGGGTGGCAATACTTCGATGTCCCCGTTGACCTCGAACCCCATTTCCATCCCTTCTTCTTTCACTATGCCCCATCACCAACCGCATATGTGGATGACGGCAAACGGCACACCCTGTTTAGCCGCATAGGAGAACTGTTCAAGAGCAAACCCGAACCTATACCATATCCCTACGCATGGATTGCAGATGACGAGCATGTACAGGGGCACGTCTTTGAATGCGATGAACCCCTAACAATATTTTCTATTGCCCTGTCTAAAGGACACAAGATTGATACAGAAGCTACGCAGCAGCTCCTCATCATGCTCTCTTACTGCCGCTACCCCATATCCTTTGAGATAGTCGGCAGCAGCACCAAAATATCCCTCCAACTTGCCTGCCGCGTTTCGGATGCCGGACACCTGCAAAGCCAGGTCAAAGCCTACTTCCCAGAGAGCATCATCAAGGAAAGGGCCGATCTCTTAGAGGAAATCGTGTCCCATGGCAACTTACAAGCATCCATCCGGCACTATGGCCTGAAAGATGAATTCATGCGCCCCCTCAAGATGACAGGGAGCTTCAAGCCAGACCCGCTAATAGGGCTGCTGGGAACACTGGAACACCTCCATAGCGGAGAATATGCAGTAGTGCAGGTACTCTTTCAGGGAACAATAAACCCATGGGCAGAGAGCATCATGCGCTCAGTAACCGATACAGATGGCAAGTCATTTTTTGCAGATGCCCCCGAAATGGTAAAGCTGGCACAGGAAAAAATATCCTGTCCGCTCTTCGCCGTTTCCATGAGAATAATGGGGGCAAGCCATAGCGTAGAGCGCGCCCGCCATATCTCGGATATGGCAGGAAGTGCGCTCGGGCGTATATTTTTCTCAGAGTACAATTCTCTCATCCCCCTCACTTCGCCCTTAGACTTTCAGACCCATGTAGAAAATATCCTGCTTCGGGAAACCCACTCAGTAGGCATGCTCTTAAACAGTAAGGAATTGGCAACCATCGTCCACCTGCCCGGAGATACGGTTGTGTCGGATAAGCTGGAAAGGGACACAAGAAAGACCAAGACAGCCCCGCAAGTAACAGAAGGACACCAATTAATATTAGGGCTGAATGAGCATCAGGGAAAGGAAAAGCTGGTTAGTGTTAGTGATACCCAACGACTGAAACATACCCATGTCATAGGTGCGACAGGAACCGGTAAATCTACCTTCATACTATCCCTCATTGCCCAGGACATACAAAATGGCAAAGGGCTGGCAGTCCTTGATCCACATGGAGACTTAATAGAAAGCATACTTGCCTACATTCCCTCACAGAGAACCAAGGACGTAATCCTCATTGACCCCGCAGACGGAGAATACCCGGTTGGCTTCAACATATTGCAGGCACATTCAGAGATTGAGAAAGATATCCTTTCCTCCGATCTTGTCGCCGTATTCAAGAGGCTAAGCACTAGTTGGGGCGACCAGATGAACAGCGTATTTGGCAATGCCATACTTGCCATACTGGAAAGCAGTCAGGGAGGGACACTGGTTGACCTAAGACGGTTTCTGGTTGAGAAGGAATACAGGCATACCTACCTGAAAACCGTTTCAGACCCGAATGTGGCGTATTACTGGCAGAAGGAGTTCCCTTTGCTCAAATCAGGCTCTGTAGGCCCCATTTTGACCCGTTTAGACACATTCCTGCGCCCGAAGCTCATACGGAACATGGTGGCCCAGAAAAAGGGTTTGGATTTCGAGCATATACTGGATACCCAAAAGATATTGCTGGTGAAGCTCTCGCAGGGATTGATAGGGGCGGAGAATAGCTACCTCTTAGGTACATTCTTTGTCACCAAGATGTATCAGGCGGCAATGGCGCGGCAGATTAAGGCAAAGACAGACCGGGCAGATTTCTTTCTGTACATAGACGAGTTCCAGAATTTCATAACTCCGTCCATGTCCTCCATATTGAGCGGGGCCAGGAAGTATCACTTGGGGCTGATACTGGCTCATCAGGACATGACCCAGCTCAACAAGTACGATACCGAACTTGCCAGTTCTGTTGTATCTAATGCAGGCACCCGCATTTGTTTCAGGCTGGGAGACACAGATGCCAAACGCTTTGCAAGCGGGTTCTCTTACTTTGACCCCGAGGACTTAGAGAACCTCAATACCGGGGAAGCCATTGCCCGGATTGAGCGACCCGAATTTGATTTCAGCCTGATAACGATACCACCCAAGCATATTGATGCAGAACTCCCAGAACTACGAAAAACCGAGGTCATTGAAAAGTCGAGAGATACATACGGTACGCCAAAACAGGAGGTGGAAAAAGAATTAGATAAATTGCGCGGCGAACTTTTGACAGAAACAACGGAAGAGCCAACACCACCTAAACAGGAGAAAACTATACCAGCCCAGACACAAAGAACCGAACCTGTTGAATTGCCTACTACCGATTTACCTGAAACCATTATTAAAAAGAAGGAAGAAAGTCAGCATAGATACTTACAGGCGCTTATTAAACGCATGGCAGAAGCCCGTGGCTATAAAACCCTAATTGAAGAACCCACACCCGACAGTAAAGGCCGGGTGGATGTGCATCTTGAACGGAAAGGCAAACGCATTGCCGTTGAGATATGCAATACCACAGAGCCTGATTGGGAGATACATAACATACAGAAATGCTTTGATGCCGGATATGACCTGATTGTAGTCTGCTCGAATGAAAAGAGGTCTCTGGAAAATATCCGAAGAAAGGCAACCGCATTAAAGCAAGAAGTACAAAACAAGCTGCAATTTTTTGAACCGGAGCAACTGTTTGCCTATTTGGATACAGAGATAGCAAAAGAAGCATCTGTAGAAACGAGAGTTCGTGGGTATCGGGTTAAGGTTAATTATTCTCCTGTTTCAAGTGATGAGGCGAAGCACATTGAGAACTCCATTGTTAAGACGGTAGCCCAAGCCTCGAAGAAGAATAAGAAGGAATAAAATATTTCTCAAACTCTTCTTACTTTTAAAAAATGTTGAAATCGCCAATCGTGAAAAAAAGTTTGCCTATAGGTTGGTTTTTAGAGCCAATCAAATACATTTTAATTTCTTTGTCGCTCTTAGCAATAATTGCCACTATAGTAACCGCTTCAAGTCTAGATTGGGATTTTTCACCAAAAGGATTTCATAAATTCATTTCGCTCTACAGCGATTATTCGGTTTTGTTTGCCGCAACATTTATTATTATAAACGTTCAGCTTATTGTCAGACAGCAGACAGAAATAGAAAAAGAAAACCGAAAAAAATGGCAGGTAGAGGAAACCAATGCATCATTGGTTCAATGCCAAATATATCTCAACGACATCCAAATAATGTTCAAAGATTTTATCCAAACGGGCATATATGAAGGTCAATTAATCGAATGGCCGGAATTAAAAGCCATTACACGCGATGCATTAAAAATATCCTACCGGCACTCGTATGAAAAATTTGGAAAAATGGATGTGGATGTATTTCACCAGTCCCTTATTATGCTATATAAATTAGATGCTGTCGCATCGATTTTTATTCACGGGATAGCAGATATTGATACAGGCAAGAAGGTTATAGGTCACGTATATTGCAAACAGGTCGGGATGTTAATAGGACTGATTGCGTATTTCAGAACCGAAAAAGAAACATTTCAGAATATTTTGCAGTTATACGATGTTTGGAAAGAGTAAAGTAATACTGCTTGGCATACCCTTGTGCATAAAAAAGGATTTAAAAAGTGTCTTGTTTTTGGTTAACACTTTTTACCAAAAGTGACACAGATCGTTTGTTTAATTCGGAAATTTGCTTTAAAACTATTTAGAAAATGGAAACTATTACACATCTTACCGTTGAGAGAATTCAGCAATTGGGCTTTTCGGAAAAAGAACAGGGCTTATACACAAACGGAAAATTTAATCTGAAATATTCCGGCTACGGAATAGCCGTACTGTATAAAGATGGCGATGACCAGCCACTTGTGGGAATTATCCACTTGGCAGAGTTAGAATTTGCTGTTGAAAATTATGATGCTCTTGTGTGCTAAATTTATTTTCGTCAATGAAAATAAATGTCTTCATTTTTTTGCGCATTGTAGGAGACTTTGTAAATTTGTATTGCTATCGCATCTAGCGTTCCCGATTTCATCCCCGGCCTAACTATGCGAACAGAGTTTCCCGCACTGAGAGATAGCAGGTAATCACATTCTTTCACAAGAAAATATCGCAAGTATATGGAACAGAAAAAATCTGTCGGTATTTGGATACGGGTAAGTACCGAAGATCAGGTAAAGGGAGAGTCCCCTGAAACACATGAAAAACGCGCCCGGCTATATGCCGAGGCCAAAGGCTGGGAGGTGGAGACCGTATACCACCTCGAAGCGTTAAGCGGCAAATCCGTCATGGATTATGCCGAAACCAAGCGCATGCTTGCCGACATCCGGAGCGGCAACATTTCCGGCATCATATTCTCAAAGCTGGCGAGGCTTGCAAGGAATACCAAAGAACTGCTTGAATTCGCCGACATTTTCAAGCAAGAAAACGCGGACCTCATTTCCTTACAGGAAGCCATAGACACCAGCTCCCCAGCGGGAAGGCTTTTCTATACCATGATTGCCGCCATGGCCCAATGGGAACGAGAGGAGATTGCATCGAGGGTAATAGCCTCAATACCCATCCGGGCAAAGATGGGTAAGCACATTGGCGGCAGACCATCTTTAGGCTACAAATGGGACGGCAAGGTGTGGGTCATAGACGAGCAGTATGCTCCAGTCAGGAAACTCGTGTATGAACTGTTTTTAAAGCTCAAGCGTAAGAAAACCGTAGCCCGGACATTGAACGAACAAGGCTACCGTACACGTACCGGGAAAAAATTTACCGATTCGACTATCCTCCATTTGCTCCGCGACCCCACGGCAAAAGGAGAAAAACGATCAAATTTTACGGATAACATCGGCGGAAAGGCCAATGGCTTGAAACCCGTCTCCGAATGGGTTATTACCAAATGCCCGGCCATTGTATCAGAAGAGGTATGGAACGAATGCAACATGCTCCTCGACAAAATGGAAAGGAAGCTGGAAAAGCCGGGGCGGCAGCCTCAGTTCCTTTTAGCCGGGTTCGTCAAATGCGAAGAGTGCGGGAAGAAAATGTATGTGTACCATAAGACCAAGACCCCTGCATATACCTGCACTGCCTGCAAAATCCGCATTCATGTAGAAGACCTTGATTCCATTTACCATGACCAGTTAAAAACCTACCTCCTTGCCGACACCAGCATTTCTGAATACCTGCAAAAAGCCGATTCCGAATTGCAGCAGAAAGAAAAACTGCTTTTGACCGTTTTGGAAGAACGGAAAAAGCTAAAGAAACAAATAGAAGAAATGGTGCATATGCGTGTGTCCGGCGAGTGGTCGAAGGAAATCTTTGCCGAGCATTATAAGCCGCTGGAAGAACGAATACTACAAGTGGATAACCAGTTGCCCGAGCTCCAAGCTGAAGTAGATTTCCTGAAAATACAATACTATTCAGGCGATACTGTCTTTGCCAACGCCCGGGATTTGTACAGCCAATGGGACACCTACGAATTTGAACACAAGCGTACCATAGTAGAACTGATAACCCAATCAATTGTTGTCGGCAAAGAGGACGTAAGTATAAACCTGTCCCATTTGCCGACAAACAGCCCCAAAGCCGCTACGCCCGCCCGAACCCCAAGTAATAATTCCAATTCCCAAAATCCCGTAAAAAGGCAAAGTGACCTTACAGTAACTGTACCGTCATGGTACACTTACTGTACCATGACGCTTTTTGCGCTACAGTGTGGGCACGGGTTTGATCAGGATTTAAGGATTTGAGAATTTTCAGGATGCGCGAGATATTTTTTATCAGGGTACGGATGGCTATCGGCAGGCTGCCACGCGACAGTAGTCGTGAGACCAGGGTTAATATTGCTTTTTTTATTTGGGAAGATTACGCCCAGCGGGGGCAGAATAACAGCACATCTATACCTCAGCTTTAGTCCCCTGATGCTTTGTTGGTCAGAAGGTAAGACCAACAAAGGCGGTAAAAACGACTAATCTCGTTTCCAAAAAGAAACAGGAAGCTTTCGGAAACTAATTCATTCAGGTATTTTGTGAAGAAATATACATCAAAACGAACTTTCATAACCAAAGCTCTTTATATTTATATTGTATGTATCGAGTGTTTTTATTGAATAAATCGCAAGCTAATGATTAAGAATAATTGGATCTCAATTCATTTCCGGAAATTCATTTTGAAAGCAAAAAGGCTTAATTGGTTTGATTTATTTCTTATTATAGTTAGTGGGATAATAACCTATTGGGTTACTACAAAAATCAATTGTTTTCCCCCTAAAAGTTTTAATTCAAAAGATATAATAATTACTCTAATTACTATTAACGGTATTTTCTCGGCCATATTGATGACCCATTTATTCAGTCGAGTAGCTTGGACGAAAAGCAGAAAACTTGAACTTTACAATGAGTCAATAAAACTTTCACAAAAGGTGACGAATTTTAGACGTATCGCCAAGACTCTAACAGATTACTATCAAGTGTGGCAAAACGACGATTTTACAAAAACCTTATTTGACCACAATAAATATAAGCATCTTGATTTGTACGATCTTCGGCGAAATATTTTAAGTGAAGATAGGACTAATGAATACGATCTTGTTCATGAATTATATCATGACGCAAACTTTTCGGAAGGCATCTCAACTGCTTATTTGGCACTAGTTTCCCTAGCTAAAAATAGAAAAGCTGACTCTTATTTTCAAAATGACATATACAAAGACTTCGACGACAACAGAAGAATTTACCCGTTAAGTATTGTCGAAAGATGGCTTGCTTGTGAGTTAATGTCTTCAATATGGTATTGGCTTAACAATAACAATCATTATATAAACTATCAAGCTTTATCGAGTAACCATAGGAAGTATATTTTAGAGGCTGCAACAAAAATAAACAGCAAGTATGCAAATTATACATTAAATGATGAATTGATAAGGGAAATAGCGGATGATATGGGCTCTCATTATTTACCAGAACTGTGTTCTAATATCAGAGATTGTGAGAAGGGTATTAATGGCATAGATTTATCAATCACAATTTTAGTTTTTCTAAGTATGATTTTCGGAATATTTATCCCTTTCGTACTGCTATTAACAGCAACGGAGGAAATTTGGTACAACTGCAAAGTAGCAATTATTTCGTCGGTCAATCTTTGGATAATATCTTACTTCATCATGAAGTTTCCTTTTTTGATAACGAGAGAAGTGAAAATCGACATTGAAAATAATTGGTAGATATGTTTCCTTTCACAATTAGGAGAAGTATTACCAAATAGTTACCCGTCTCCAAAAAGAAACAAGCAACATCTTTTTATTGTCAAAGTATCGCTTTATTTTTAGGATATGCAAACTATTACTTTTCCAACGTTCCCAGAAAACTGCATTTTACTCGAATGGAACGAAGAACATCAGATTATGCATTTTAACGAAATAAAAAAGGGGAAGCCTCGCAATCCATTAAATACCAATGGCTATTGCGCTATTCACGTATGTAGAAATCATAAAGAGGCATTTCTATTTACGGAATATCTTATGAATGTGATCAAAGGAAAAACGCCAACACGGGATGGCCGAATTTTGAAAGCTAGAGAGTTAATGAAACACGTAAAGGCTGTCATTAAGTTTTCAACCTCATACAATAAGCTTAAACTGACAAAATAAAAGAAATTATGAAATCTGTACCGTTTTCAAGAATGCAAATTAGTGATTGGGAACATGATTGTTGTACAAACTTTGCTATCGCATTGTCCCGTATAACTGGTTGGCTACTACATATTGATTATTGGGTAAACACCACGAACCCACGAGACGATATTAAGGAGAGCGAAATGATTCAACTACGTGTATATGTAGAAGATAACATGAATAATGTTTTTGACGTAAGAGGCGTGAAAAATTTACAAGATTTCAGCAAAAATATAATCACGCCTCTAGCCACAAAAAATGCAAATAATTCAATAGGTGCAATTAAAACAAGGTATTATAGCGAGTCTCGTTTATCTGAATTACCGTTGAGAGTTATGCCAAACGAATCAAAGATTCTGAAAGCTATTAATGCAATTCAGGCTAACCATTCTTTCTTAAGCAACCTACCCATCCGTCAAAAAAATGAGATTCCGGCACACATTGCTGCTAAATTTTCTTTCGGTTGGTGTATCCCTTTTGCAGAGGCACTGCATTCAATTACCCAGCTTCCTATAAAAGCATTAATTGCAGTTAAGAATACTCCTCAAAATGGAAGCCCACTAGGTTATTTACACAGTTTTGTTATGCATCCTGATGGAACTATTGAGGATTCATGGGGAAAACAACCAATCGAACATCTAGCTAAAAGATTCAATCTTATGGAATATGAAATTAGTGAATCAGAGCATATTAAAGTCGCTAAAAACGTAAAAAAGCACTCTGAAATTTATGCTAAAGCATACCTAGAAGCAGAAGAAATACTAAAAAACTATAGGTCGTAGTTTCCACCCCTACCTCGCCTCATTTGCATCTTTATAACGAAAACCGTCCCATATTCGTCCCAAATCAAAAAGAAAAAACCTCAAACCGTTGGCAGGAATGAGGTTTTAACTTGAACTTTAGGTGCCCAGAACAGGAATCGAACCTGCACTACCTTGCGATAACCAGATTTTGAGTCTAGCGCGTCTACCGATTCCGCCATCTGGGCAATAACCGAACTAATTTTGAACCATGGTTTTGGCGGCGAAACCATGAATTATGTTCAGCGGGCTGCAAATCTATCAATTCTTTCCTTTA
This sequence comes from uncultured Flavipsychrobacter sp., assembly GCA_964430995.1. Classification (GTDB taxonomy): domain Bacteria; phylum Bacteroidota; class Bacteroidia; order Chitinophagales; family Chitinophagaceae; genus Nemorincola. Next base: position 46,949 of record CAYSIG010000026.1, on the reverse strand, counting down.
TCCGCAACAAGTATTTTTTACGGAAATACTGGTCTTTAATTTGTAATAGGAGTTCGTCGCTCTCGTCGCCTTTCTCAAACTTATCTACCAGCAGCCGGGTGGCATCATCCCATAGCTCCAGCTGCTCATTAAGGCTGTTAGCGGCCATCTGGCGGGCATCTTCGTTTTGTGGTTCGGCGGATCTCACCATGACACTCTCATATTCGCTTAGGGCCTCATTAATATCCATCATCTCCATGAGGAAAACAGACGGCAACGCATACTTTTCCTCATCTTCCAATAAATTATGTTGCTTCAATATATATGCCATGGTAGCGTCAGGGTCACGCAGGGCCTTGTAAGCCTCATTGTTCAGGGCTGATAACCGGAGCGCATTAGCCAGTTCTGCCCCACCCGCCTGGGCAAAACGATCGGGGTGATAGAGGCGGCTTAGTTCGTAATATTTACTTTTCACCTCCGCCTGGTTTGGGCGGAAGGTCTCGGGCATGTGGTATAACTCGAAGTAGCTGGTCATATTTTTAAAATTCCAAAATCCAAAATCCAAAATCCAAATTCCATTCCCAAACTCGCAATTCCTAACTTTGGGGCTAAATTACAAAAGATGATCCGCATAGGCCTGATACGCGAAAGAAAAAAGCTGCCGGACGAACGTGTGCCTTTCACCCCGAAACAGTGCGCGTACATACAGAAACACTACCCTACAGTAAAAATTACGGTTCAGCCCTCGCCCACCCGCTGTTATACCGATGACGAATACCTGGCAGAAGGATTAGAACTGGCTGATGACCTTAGTAATTGCGATATACTGATGGGCGTAAAAGAGGTACCCGAGGAACACCTTATACCCGGCAAAACCTATTTCTTCTTTTCTCATACCAAGAAAAAGCAGGAACACAATAAGGGCCTGATGCACGCGCTGATAGAAAAGCGCATAAAACTGATAGACTATGAATGCCTGACCTACCGGGATGAGCAGCGGATACTTGGCTTCGGCATATATGCCGGGATTGTAGGGGCGCATAACGCATTCCTCGCCTATGGTAAAAAAACCGGCACATATACCCTACCCGCCGCACATACGGTAAAAAATTACCAGGAACTGCTGGTGGCTTACGAGCATTTCAAACTACCTAATGTAAAGATAGTGGTGACGGGCTCAGGCAAGGTGGCAGCGGGTGTGCTGGAAATACTGACGCAACTGGACATAGAACCGGTAGAGCCGGCCGACTTCCTGACGCACGAATATGAATACCCAGTATTCACACACCTGAAGGGTGCCTCCCTGTATGCCCGGAAAGATAATGACCTCTTTCACCGCGATGACTTTCATGCGCACCCTGAAGCGTATAAATGCCTTTTCTCCAACTACGTGCACCAGGCAGATATATTGATGAACGGCATATACTGGGAAGAAAAGATAAACCGCCTTTTTGAAAAAGAAGACATAAAAAGGAAAGACTGGCGCATAAGCGTGATAGCAGATATAACCTGCGACGTAAACGGCTCCGTGCCCATAAACATAGGTGCATCAACCATAGCGGACCCGGTATATGGTATAGATCGTGCTAACGGTAAGCGAACCGAACCATTCCAGAACACAAGGAACACGATAGATGTGATGGCTGTGGATAACCTGCCCAATGAACTGCCCCGGGATGCAGCACAGTACTTTGGCCTGCACATAGAGAAGTATATATTGCCGGAAATACTGAAAGAAAAAAGCGATATACTGGAACGGGCCACGATATGCGAGAATGGCAGGCTGACGAAGCACTATGAGTATCTGGCGGATTATGCTTATCAGGTTAATTAGGTAATTAGGTAACGGGTTAATTAGTTACCGTTATACCCACTTACCTTTTTAACCTTTTAACTTTTTAACCTTTTCCTCACTGCTACCCATTCATCAATGTTCACATTGAAGGGCAGGTTGCCAATCTTTACTATTGCCCGTTTATCACGCAGCTCGGAGAGTGTGCCCACCTGGTGGTTTTCCTTGTTACGCACATAGTCGCCTATTTTTGGCTTGCCGCCGACTACTTCATAGTTCTTATCTGCTTTGCGGGCAGCGGCGGCATTATTCTGCACTTGTTTCTTCCTGAAGAGGATGTTCTCTGCAGAGGTTATGACGTCCTGCTTGTTTTCGGCTTTCTTCCAGTCGTGTATTATCTGCTTGAATTTTCGTTCTGTATCGCGCAGGTAGTCCAGCTCTTCTTTTTTTATCTTGTTCTGCAGACGCAACGTTTCGTGCTGCTGCCGCAGTTTTTCCTTGTCGGTAAGCTCTGCGTAGCGTTTTTTCAGCCTTTCGTTTTCATCCAGCAATTTATCCAGTTCCTTCTCCTTGTCAGATAACTTTACGGATTGCATTTCGGTCTGGTGCAGCATTTTATCGAGCTTGAAGTGCTCCCGCTGGGTCAGTTGTTTTGCCCGCTCTATCACCGCTTGCGGCAAGCCACTGCGCTGCGCGATAGCGAATGTGTAAGAGCTTCCCGGCTTACCTATATTAAGCTGGTATAGCGGCTCCAGCTTTTCTTCATCAAAAGCCATAGCGCCATTGAAGATACCGCGCACCTTGCCGGCCATCACTTTCAGGTTCAGGTAGTGGGTGGTGATAATACCGAGCGCATGTTTCTTTGCCAGGTCTTCCACTATCGCCTCTGCGAAGGCTCCGCCGAGGTTGGGGTCTGAACCGCTGCCAAGCTCATCAATGAAAAACAAGGTTTTGCCACTGGCGAAATCCATGAAATGCTTCATGTCCCTCAGATGGGCACTATAGGTGCTCAACTCATGCTCTATGGATTGTGTATCGCCTATTTGCACCATCAGCTGCTTAAAGATCCCTACCTCCGAATTTTCATCAGCCGGGATGAGCAGGCCCGCCTGTGCCATCATTTGCAGCAGCCCCACCGTCTTCATTGATACGGTCTTTCCGCCCGCATTCGGCCCACTGATGATGAGTATGCGGTTGTGCTTGTCGAGAGTTATATTCAGGGGAACAGTGGCCTTACCGAGAGGTTTGTTGTGGAGCAACAGCAGCGGATGGTATGCCTTTACCAATTGCAGTGTGGGGTGCACACTCAGGCGAGGCATGTTGGCATCCATATCGAGTGCGAGCAAGCCCTTCGCCCTTATATAGTCATATATACCACAGAGGTGATAATAAGACTCCAGCAGTGGCGAAAACACCGATAGGTCTTTGGTGGCCTGTACCAATATGCGGTGTATCTCGCGCGCCTCTGCCCGCTCTAATGAGAATATCTCATTGTTCAGCTCTATGGTCTCTTCCGGCTCTATGAATACCGTTTTCTGCGTATCACTTTCGCCATGCAGAATACCTTTTACTATCCTCTTGTATTCTGCCAATACTGCTGCCGTGCGCCTGCCATTGAGAAAGCTCTCGGAAATATCTGCCAGGTAGCCTTGCTTGTTCAGCTTACGCAATACCCCTTCAAACGTGCGCCGGGCTTCGCTGCGCACCTTGCCCAGTTCGCTCCGCAGGCGCATGAGCTCGGCAGAGGCATTGTCGCGCACCATGCCGCTTTCGTCTATTACTGCTGTTATTACCTCGGCTATCTTCTTCTCATAGGTCACCTTTTCGGCGACGGAGCGCAGGTGGGGAAAAAGTTCATCGTGCCTTTTGAACCAGAGCAGTATATCGCGGATGTTCAGCGACAGCTGGAGGAATGCCAGCATCTGCTCGCCGCTCAATACGCCACCCGTTACTGACAGGAGTTTTAATTCCTTGTGCAGGTTGCGTGTGAAGTCGTTTGGAAATTGGTCGGTTCCGGCTTTTAATATGTCTTTAAATTCGCTGGCCTGGTGCAGTTCGCGCTCCATGTGGTCCATCCGGGTGTGGATGCGAATGTTGTCCACACGCTCACGGGCGGCATCTGTGCGGCACTTTTTGTAAAGTAAAGCGCAAATTTTATTGAACTCTAAAGATTCTGCGGCATGTGCCGGGTATAGCTGCATCATATTACCACAGGCATTTAACCGGATACTTAATTATATCCTTGTCAATGGTTAATATAATCAGATCCTCCGCAATAGCCTGTGCAATAATAATCCTGTCAAAAGGGTCGCGATGTATAAAATCAAGATTTAATAACCTTTGCAGATGATGAAATTCTAATGGTAATATGCGGATATTATTCTTTGATAGAAAATTATAAATTTCTTCAAATGGTATTGTCAATTGCAGTTTGCCTATTTTGAATTTTATTGCGATTTCCCAAAGACTGGCAACACTGAGAAAACAAACATTATCCATATGGACAATTTCGCTGGCGACCTTTTTTGATAGCATTTTATCATTTTCGCAAAACCATATAATTGTATGCGTATCCAACAAATATTGCATTACATATAATCTTTAAAATCTTCCAATGGTTCGTCGAAATCCGGAGACATAATAAAAGCCCCTTTTAGCCCTCCCAACTGCCTTTCTTTAATTTCTTTTCCGGTTTTTTGCTTCTGCGACAGAAATGCAACAAAGTCCTCTACTTCCGTTTTTAAATTATCCGGGAGTGCTTCAATTTGTGATATTAACTGTGCTGTACTCATTTTGAACTCTTTTCCGATACAAATTTAAGGAAAACATCATTAATATAGTTTCATGCTGATTATATCTCTCCCTCCCCTCATTTTAACCTTTTTTACACTGAAAATTCCATTAAATTGCATACCTCATAAATTCTATGAACAATTACGAGTGGCTGATTGGCCGGTTAGATGCTTTTATACGGAAATATTATGCGAATAAGGTAATTCGTGGCACGCTGGTATTTTTAAGCTGCCTGCTTTTTTACATCCTTACGGTGAGCATCGGTGAATATTATCTGTACCTGCCGGTATGGTCGCGTATCACTATTTTTTCGGCATTTGTTGCGTTGGGGGCATCCGCACTGGTGGCATGGATCATCATCCCGCTGGCAAAAATGGGGAGACTGGGTAAAGTCATTTCGCATGAGCAGGCGGCAGATATCATAGGCAGGCATTTTCCGGAGGTGAGCGACAGGCTGCTGAACATATTGCAACTAAAAAGGCAGAATGACCATATAGCCAGCCGCGAACTGGCCGAAGCAAGCATCAACCAGAAAATAAGCCAGATATCGGTGGTACCGATATCCAACGCCATAGACCTCTCCAGGAACAGGAAGTACCTGCCCTACCTTTTGCCGCTGGTACTGGCGGGTGTTTTTATACTGGTAGCTGCGCCGAATGTATTTAAAGAGGGGTCATCAAGGCTGCTGCAGCCCACAAAGGCATTTGAGAAACCGGCACCTTTCCGGTTCGTTGTCAAAAATCCTGCCCTGCTGGCCGTGCGCAATTCAGATTTTGTGCTCACTATTGAAATGACAGGGAGCGCCCTGCCTGCGGAAGTATCGGTAGAGACGAGCACAGAGCGCCTGCCGATGCAACCGCTTGACAACCACCAATTTCAATACACTTTCAAGAATGTAACCGAGGCTGTAAATTTCCGTTTTTACGCGGCTGGCTTTTACTCTTCTGAGAACCTGCTGCGGGTGGTGCAGCGGCCTGTGCTGAAAGAATTTAAAGTGCAGGTATCCTACCCTGCCTACACCGGCAGAAAAAATGAAGTGCGCAACAGCCTTGGCGATATGACCGTGCCTGTGGGCACAGCAGTCAGTTGGGCATTAGTGACCGACCACACGGATGCTGCTACCATACACTTTGGCAGCGGAACACCGATACCGCTGAACAAAAACTCGGGCAACTATGGTTTCCAATTCCGCTTCCTGAATGATACGGGCTATACGCTTACGCTGGAGAATAAATCAGGCGGCATATCGGACAGCTACAAGTATAATGTGCAGGTGATACCCGATCAGTACCCCACGTTGCAGGTGCAGCAGTTCCGCGATACGGTATCGGGCAAGCAGGTGCTGGTGACGGGTACGGCAGGTGACGACTATGGCGTTTCGCGCGTGTCGTTCAACTATGAGGTGACGGACAAGAACAAGACCGTGCTGAAAAAGAGCATACCCGTGAAAACAACAGGCGGCGTGCTTGCCCCCTTCCAGCAGTACTTCGACATTCATGGCCTAAACCTGAAACCAGGCCAGAAAGTAACTTATTATGTAGAAGCATGGGACAATGATGGGGTGCATGGCAGCAAAGCATCGCGCAGCGAGATGATGGCCTTCTTCATGTATGACGAAAAGCAACTGGACTCGGCGATAAACGAAAATTCGAAGCAGATAAATTCGGGCATGAGCAACAGCGCCCAGCGCACACAGCAGCTGCAGAATGACTATAAAAGCATGCAGAGCAAGATGCTGCAGAGCAACCAAATGGACTGGGAACAGAAAGAATCGCTGGAGCAGATGATGAAGCGGCAGATGGACCTGAAGACCAACATGGAGAATATTAAGCAACGGTTTGAAGAGCAAATGCAGCAAAGCGAGCAGAAGAAATACAGCGACAACCTGAAAGAAAAGCAAGAGGAGATGAAAAAGCAGCTGGACAACCTGCTGAACAAGGAACTGGAAGAACAAATGAAGGTGCTGAAAGAACTGATGGAGAAGCTGAACAAGGAGGATGCGATGGAAACCATGCAGCGGCTGGAGCAGGAGAATAAATTGTTCAAGATGGATATGGAGCGCATGCAGGAGCTGATGAAGAAGATGGAGATGCAGATGCGCATGGAAGATATGGCCAACAAAATGGACGAGCTGGCGAAAAAAGAAAGGGACCTGCAGAAAGAAACAGAAAAAGCGGAGAAAAACGATCAACAAGCCGGCAAAGACCCCGCCGGAGATAAAAAGGACGGTGAAAAAGGTGATGATAAAAACGGCGACAAAAAAGACGGAAAGAGCGGTGATGATAAGGCGGATAAGAAAGGGGATAAAAACGGGGACGATAAAGACGGAGGTGATAAGAATGAAGATAAAAAAGACGGTAAAGACGGGCAGCAAAAGAGCGGAGAAAAAAGTGATAATAAAAACGGTGAGCAGAAGAATGGCAAAGAGGGCGATAAGCAATCAAAAAACAATGAGGAACTGGGCAAGGAACAGAACGAGATAAAGAAGCAGCTAGACAAGGTAATGAAGGATGACCTGAAGGACATGAAGAAACTGGCAAAAGAAACCAAGCAAGACGGCGAACTGGACGATGAAGAGCAGCAGGGCAAGGAAGCCGGGGAAGACATGGAAGAAAGTGAACAGGAACTGAAGCAGAACAAAAAAGACAAAGCAAGTAAGAAACAGGACAAAGCCGCAAAAAACCTGGAAGACATGGCCAAATCGCTGCGCAAGAAAGCGAGTGGTATGGATATGGACCAGATAGAGATAGACATAAAAGCGACACGGCAGTTGCTAACCAATCTTATGCGTCTGTCCTTTGACCAGGAAGATCTGCTGGAGAGCGTAGGCAGGACATCTATGTCGAGCCAGGCATACCTGACGAACCAGGAAAAACAGAACAGGCTGCATAATAATTCGTTCATGATACGGGACAGCCTGTTTGCGCTGAGCAAGCGGGTGCCTAAGATGCCCGCAATAGTGAACAGAGAAACTACGGAGCTGGAATACAATATGAAGAAGGCTGTGGACGCACTGGAAAACCGCAACCAGAGCGGCGCAGTGACCTACCAGCAATATGTGATGACCCATACCAATAACCTGGCGCTGATGCTGAACGGCTTACTGTCGAACCTGATGCAGCAGCAGAACGAGGGGAAGCAAGGCGGCGAGGGCAGCAGTTGCCCCAAACCCGGACAGAAACCCGGCCCCGGAAAAGCAGGTAAAGGCAAAAACCCTCAGGACGGGCCCGGCTCGCAGCTTTCAGACATTATCACCGAGCAGAAACAGCTGGGAGAGTCGATGCAAAAAATGCAGCAACAGGGTGGCAAGAAACCCGGAAGCAAGCAAGGACAGAAACCCGGACAAGGGCAGCCCGGACAAGGACAAAACGGCAGCGGTCAAGGCGAAGAAGGTGACCCGAACGGAGAAGATGGCAATGCAGAGCAGATAGCAAGGCTGGCACATCAGCAGGCCATGCTGCGCAAGAAAATACAGGAACTGACGAGCCTGCTGAACAGCAACGGATTAGGCAACAGCAAAGAGATGCGTGAAGTGGAGCAGAAGATGGACAAAAATGAAACCGACCTTGTGAACCGCAGGCTGACCAATGAACTATTGATGAGGCAGAAAGAAATAGAGACCCGTATGCTGGAAGTAGAGAAATCGTTACGTGAGCAGGAGCAGGATGATAAACGCAGTTCAAAGTCGGGAGAGGAGATAAGCAGGCCTGTGCCACCCGCACTTCAGAAATATCTTACCGATCAGCGCCAGCTGCTGGAACTGTACAAAACCGTTCCGGCGCAGCTAAAGCCATATTACAGGCAAATGGTAGATAATTATTTTCATATAATTGGAAATAAATGATGTTTTTTATTTCTTCGTTAATATAATTATAGTCAATACTTAATGCATAATAATGACAAAATATTGTTATTATTTTTACTATTACATTTTTTTGGCACGGTTTTGGATATAAATTTATTTTAAAGGCTTAGTATTTGTAATGTCATAAACACTACTTAACTTTCCTTAAAGTAATTCAGTTCTCACAATTAAAAACGTTTGCCTATGTTTTTTACAAGAACTCACACGTATCATTTTCCAGTGTCCCAGAATGAATTAAAGAACCGGCTGATTGGCAACCATGTAAAGATCCATGACCTTGATTTTGAGATCATGGAAAGAGATGAAAAGCTGACTATCATTCCTCATGCCGAGCAGATCAGCGACATTAAGACACTGCCCATCACGCATGTAGCAATGAGCGAAGCAGGAGGAAAAACGAAAGTAGTAGTGACCTCAAAAATGCGCGCGCTGGATTCAGGCGGGCCATTCCTGATTGTCATCTTCTGCGCGTTCATGCTCATCGCAGCTTCAGTAATGTACCTTATCATCCGTGAGCCTATGGTAGCTTATACACTTTTCGGAATAAGCGCGGGGATATTCACCATCTTCTGGATACGCCTTGAAATGGGATACTTCGATTATGTACGTAAAGTACATGCTTTTGTGAAAACAAAAGCAAACCCCTCAACATCAGGGGCCAGCGCTTTAGCAGCGTAATACTAAGCGCACCGGAGGCAAGCCCTCCACACCTACAACCAAAACGGCACAGCCGGGAAAAGCCACCGAAAGGGGCTGCTTAAGAATTTTTTCCCTCAAAAAAAACGGTATACACACCGATAGACGAACGTCCCTCCACTACTGAATATATTGCTTCAAAGTATCTATAGACACCTCTCCAGCATAAACTTTAAGAAGTTTACGTTCAGCATTGTATATATTGATCTGGGGCAGTGCCTGGTATAAGAAAACATTATTTACATAGCCAGCACTATCAGCGCCCACTGTGAATAACGGATAATCCGCGAGATGCAGCCTGTTCACAAAGTCGGACAAGTAAGGCATCATTACCGGGTTCACCATCATCAGGAATTTTGATTTTTTAAATAATCCTATATTCTTTTGCAACATTACCGTTTCATCTTCGCAATGGCCGCAGGTGGGATTGAACAACATAATGAACAGGTTCGCGCCATTGTTCACGTCTTCATTGGTTACCACCTTTTCGGGCGCCTGCAGCATATTTGGCACAGGGTCTTTTTTCTTCTTTTTGCCGGCGCGTGTAGTGGCTGCCACCGAATCTTTTTTAGCGGTTGATGTATCTTTATACACAATGAGGCGAATGGGTGGCATAGGCGCCCCTAATTGTTTATAATCAATTTGAGTTTCGTCCTGCTTTTCAGTAGTTTTGGGAATGCTACTGCCTGTACTTTGGGCAAATAAATTGGTTGTGTATAACGCCAGTAATAAAACTATCAAACTACGTACCATAAGGCTAATTTAGGCAAATACTTGATAATAAAAACACAATTCTATGTCTGTAAACGGTGCGCCGCTTGCTGAACGCGTGAGGCCGAAGTCGCTGGAGGAATTTATAGGGCAGGAACACCTGGTGGGGCAAGGCAAGGTGCTGGAAGGGATGGTAAAAAGCGGCAAAGGGCATTCCATCATTTTCTGGGGGCCACCGGGCGTAGGCAAGACCACGCTGGCACAGATAATAGCCCATTCGCTGGATATGCCTTTCTTTACGCTGAGCGCCATAGACAGCGGCGTGAAAGATGTGCGGGCAGTGATAGAACAGGCCAGGAAAGCAGGCCATGCCCTGCTGTTCATTGACGAGATACACCGCTTTAATAAAGCCCAGCAGGATAGCCTACTGGGGGCGGTGGAAAAAGGAATAATAACTTTGATAGGCGCCACAACCGAAAACCCATCATTCGAAGTGATAAGCGCATTGCTGAGCAGGTGCCAGGTGTATGTGCTGAAGCCGCTTACCGAAGACCATTTAATGGCCCTGGTAGAGCAGGCAATGACAAAAGACAGGTGGCTTGCCGGCCAGCACCTGGTGATAAAGGAATGGGAAGCATTACTGCAGCTAAGCGGGGGCGATGCCCGCCGGCTGCTGAACCTGGTAGAACTTATTGCCGCATCGCTGCCCGATGATGATAAAACCGCTACTAATGACCGCGTACAGGATATAGTACAAAGCAAAATGGCGCTGTATGATAAAACGGGCGAACAGCACTATGATATTATCTCAGCGTTTATAAAATCGGTGCGGGGCAGCGACCCCAATGCGGCTGTTTACTGGCTGGCGCGCATGATAGAAGGTGGCGAAGATCCGAAATTCATTGCCCGCCGTATGGTGATACTGGCGAGTGAGGATATAGGCAATGCCAACCCGAACGCATTGCTGCTTGCCACCAGCTGTTTTCAGGCGGTGGAGATGATAGGCTACCCTGAATGCCGGATAATACTCTCCCAAACGGCAACTTACCTCGCCTCATCGGCCAAAAGCAATGCCGCTTATATGGCCATAAACAATGCGCAATCGCTGGTGACAAAAACCGGCGACCTGCCTGTGCCTTTACCCATACGCAATGCCCCCACCGGGCTTATGAAAAAAATGGACTACGGAAAAGGCTACCAATACGCACATGATTTCCCGGGCAATTTTGTGAACCAGGAATTTTTGCCGGATAAGATAGCAGGCACCAAGCTATATGACCCCGCCAACAATGCGACGGAAGCCCGGCTGCGTGAATATTTAAGGAATTGCTGGAAAGAGAAGTATGGGTATTGACCACTCTACTTCAAAATAAATATCTGGGTGACCAGGAAACTGTCCCCGGCTTTGATGATGCCAATACCACTATAGTTAAAATCACCCTCCAATACTTTTTTTTGTTTAGGTGTGTTTATCCATTCGTCTATCGCTTCCTTTACTGACGACCTGACAACAGCTATATTCTCGCCAAATGAGTAAACCGGTTTTAGCTGGTCGAATATTTTATCGGTACGATCCTTATATCCTTCATTTCCATAGGGTACTTTTTGCGACGCCATATCGCGGCTGTGCCGCTCTGCTATGTTTGACACATACACATGCTGCTTCACGGGGCGCACACCTACACCCTTCCGATATTCATTAACCTGCTGCATGAGTTCTGCCTCCATCTCTTTGAACGGATGTGTGACCTGCTGCGCCTGTGACGCTACAGCAAATAAAAACGCAATAATAAACGCGAATGTGCACTTCATAATATAAAACAATTACTTCACCGTCGGAAAATCTTTTGCCCCGCCCGCACCTTTCACCTTACCTCTTTTCCAGGCAGCTATATCTTCTTTATAGGCTGTTTTGTTCCTCTCGGCAAGAAATTCAGGGTCAAGTTCACTGAGGTCGGGCCTGCCGGCGTTTACCCACGCGGTATACCATAGGCATGCGGTTAGTTCAATAGCCCTTTTCATCTGCCGCTCAACCATGCCATCGAGCAGTTCATGGTATACGTGCGAGTAGTTATACGTATGCACCACCGAACCGAACTCTGTCTTCAATGGTTTGCCGTCAACCATTTCATATTGTTTGTCATCAGGGCTATCGTCTTTAAGTTTCTTTTCAATGGCCAGCATAGGCTCTGCAAGGCTGTATGTACTGTCCATGAGGTCCCATGCGGCTTTCTCTATATTCTTTATGTAATGAACATCCTTCACATAGAAATTATACCCTTTGCCAAACAGTTCGGGCAATTGTATTTCCCAAAATGCATGTATCCCTTTTTGCCCGGTAAGTTGGCCATCATGGTTATCAGTAGTGTGCAGCGGCATATGACCGTCGCCAATGTAATGACCAAGGTCGGCGGCAAGGAATAATATCTCCGCCTTATGCTTGTTTTTTATTGCCTTAGTCAGTTTATCCATTATATCCTGTATGTGCCAGGGCAGTATCCCATACTTATCAACAGAGTCTTTTCCATATTTCGCAATTGCGGCTGCAACCGTTTTAGGCATCGTTTTGCGGGAGGAGTAGTTGTAGCTTTCAAGGTTGATGTAGTGCCTCGGAAACTCCGCTTTATCGTGCATGGTATATTTGCGCACGTCGGGTACGGTAGATTCCAATGTTATATAGTCGATATGATTATAAAAAAACATACCCATCTCGGCCGGCAGGGCAAGCACAGCCCCGCGGTTTATGTGGTTATGCCCCCATACGCCCCATGCCGATGCATCGGCAGCGCATATAACGGCTACGCAAAAGGCCAATATCTTCTTTCTCATAAAAAAAATCAGTGAAGGGTAAACTTAAATAAAAATATTGTGACGAAGTAATCGGCTATGCCTGGTTAAGGATAACTTAATCAGGAACCACATCTTCTTCCACTTCTTCTTCAATGGTCTTGAAGGTGAACTTGCGCTGTGATATGTAGCTGAGCACAGCCGTAAGGATGCAAATGAATGTGTACCTGACAGACTGGTGTACCCAAGGCAGGGCGAAAGCAAATACCTTGATGAGTACATAGGTGAGCAGGATAAAGGTAACTGTAGTGAGCGCATACCGGAACAACTGGATACGCCCATGCAGGTTGGACTCGGGAAAAACAATATGCCGCGACATGATAAAACCCGCCGGAAAACTGATGGCAAAGGCAATGATCCATGCAAATACCTCGGGCGCTATATTTATACTCCCGATTATGTGCACATCCTGTTCACGGGCGATGTAATGAAAGGCAATAAAATCAAGTAATATATTAAGCACAGTATTAGATCCGCCACATGCCAGGTAACGAAAAGTCTGTATCGGGATGAACCGGGCGAATGGTTTATAAAAAAAGTCGATTATCCCAACTATGATATGTCTTGTCTGCCTTAACAATAGGTAAAATTGGTGGTAAATTTAAGCAAATATCGTCAAATATCTGCTTTCGGGCCCGAACGCATACAACTAAACAATCAAGCATTAACGTACTTGTACCTAACCGGCGCCGAGTTTAAGTTTTTTTAACTTTTGAAATAGTACTTTTTCATCCTCGCCACACTTTCTCAGCAATCCGCTCAGTTCATCGTAAGAGACCACATCTGAGCCCCTGTCCTTCATGATGCGAGCTGCACGGTAGGCAAAATTCCGCCAGTTGTCACCTATTTTGGTCAGTTCTTCCGAATATTTAAGCAATTCATCATTTTTCAAAAACTGCCCTGCCTCCTGCAAAAATGCCGCATATAAATAACGGAACCCTGCCCCACCCGTGCCAATCTCCTCCTGCATACGAATCACATTGCCCAGATATAATGCGGCCTTTCTCGGCTCCAGCTTGCGCGGATAATCCTTTATCCTGTTGGCCAGCAGAAAGATACCCTTGTTGCCAAACCAAGGTACAGGTGGGCTAAGCATAAAAAAACAAGCCTGTTTTATGCCCTTCTCTATGGCCTTTGCGATACTCATATCCTTGCTCGTCTCTTCGATGTAATACATAAACCCTTTAGGCTCCGGCACCCCTTTTGCGAAGCGGGCTTTTATCAGGTCTTCGGGCGCTATACGGGCCACCCCTTCCAATATAGGATCGCTGATGAGATATTCGCCATTCTCTTTGCCATACGCCACAAAGTTGTGCGCATTGAAATGAAAACGGAAAGCCTCAGGCAGATAAGGTAAATAGAATACGCTGCCCAGCATACCTACCGGCTTGCCCGCAGCCAATGCATCATCAAGCGCCTTCATGGCTTTTGCCGGGTCGCTGAAACGCTCTGTATGCACCTTCACATTCAGCCGCTGCGCCACACGCTTGAATATGGCGCCCGGCCATATACGGTAAGTAGTGCCGGGAACGCCGCTTACTTTAAGAAAAGGGAGATGCCCGAAGAAAACCCCCGCACCTATCCCGAACGCCATCGGCTCACTGATATCAATCCCCTCGTGGCGCAAAAGATTTGCGGAAACACCACTCTCGCAATGCGCGTGCTGGTAGTGTTTAAATTGGTCGTTGCTCATTTATCTTTTCCCTTTATTTTTCCCGAAATGCACTAATTCATCAGTAGTAATATTAAATATCCTTGCATAAGCATCGAGCAACTGCGGCGATAGCTTCGCGAAAACATCGGGTTTGAAATGTCGCCTCACCTGCCATTTCCACTTACCCACATAGCTTGCCAGTAATATTTCGTCCATCAGGTTCTTCTGCATAAAGTACACTATCGGGCTCAACTCGCCTGCCAGCACCTGTTGCTCTATCTTCTGTAGTCCCTCATCAATATCATCCCATGCCTGCTTAAGGGCGAAGTTCTCTGCCTCCCACCCCACTGAGTTCACACCTGTATATTTACCATCCTTATCAGTGGCATACATTAGCTTTTTTATTTTTCCGTCATGCTTCAGGTCTCGTTCGTCCTGTGGCACTTCATTTATGTTCATTGTGTTCTCATTTAATATTTACAAACAGATGAATAACTACTTTTCAGCAATCATTCATACTGATACAAATCTCATGGAAAGATAAAGAATACTGATTTACCTCTTCAAAATTTTTCTCTACCTTTCGCAAAAATAACGAGATATGTCACAAAAACAGGCGCTTATAGCGGAATTGAAGATGGAAGCCGCGAACACACGTAAAATACTGGAAAGAGTACCGGTTGATAAAAATGATTGGAAACCCCACCACAAATCTATGTCGCTGGGCAGGCTGGCCACACACGTAGCCGAAATACCGGGATGGGTAAACACAACGCTGAATGCAGATGAACTTGATTTTGCAACCACACCATATGAAGCCCATGTTGCTGTAAGCAATGAAGAACTGGTAAACATACTGGATAAGAATGTAGCCGACGCTGTGACCACCCTTGAAAATGTGAGCGATGAAGAATTTGACAGGATGTGGACTCTGCGCAATGGCGAGCAGGTATATTTTACCCTGCCAAAAAAAGTAGTATTGCGCACCTTTGCATTCAGCCACAACTTTCACCACCGCGGACAGTTGGGTGTTTACCTTCGCCTGCTGGATGTGCCCGTGCCAGGCATGTATGGACCTACGGCAGATGAAATGAATTAATCTGAATAATCTTAAAAATAAAGCGGCCTATGCCGCTTTATTTTTATCGGACAGTTTCGGGCAATAATTAACCACAAAATAAACAATTACACAAAAAGGCAGCAGCCAGATCGTTTTGCTGCCATACCTGTCATTGACGACCCCAAACGCAGCACAATCCATACTATTGAACAAAATGCCCACTAGGCTAACGATAAAAAACATCAGCATGGCCGGGGACAATTTCCTCCTTTGAAAAAGCAATAGCGATAGTACCACAAGCAGGCTGGCAACAACAACAATGGCCAAAAACAAATTAGCACTATTTAACCTGACAGACAGTGCCCCCTTATTTTGCCGGGCAGCGTTGAAATGGGCAAATTCTCCTGGCATGTAGGCGGCCATGCACTGGTTTACATTAGTACCTACGGTAAAAGCATCGTTCCCAATTCCAATAGCAAATGTGCCAAGCTGTTGGAACGTTTGCCTCGCAGTTGCAGCTACATACAACTTAAGGTATGCGGGCTCTGTAAGCACGTCCCTGATAATAGCATTAAAATCCTTTTTGGTGTCGCTCCATCCACCCATTTTATACAATACACTGCCATAATCCCACAACAGATCGTCAGACTTATCCGGCAACCCATCTTTATAGGTGCACAGCTGATATTTTTTTTCCACACAATGCACATCCAGGTACTTTTTTAAAAGCCCCTTCTCCAACAATGACCCCACAAAGTACACATGCTTAGACTTTGACAAAGCAGACCCCATAATGGCTATGCTTGCTAAAGACATGCCCAGCAAAATGAGCACTTTTTTGTTTATTGTACCGTAGTGCGCTTTTTCGGTAAACATTCTCTTTAAAAAGAACAGACCGGCCAGGATACCGAAAAACAATAGCGGATGAGAAAGGTGCGTGGCCACACTGACAAAAAAAATAAAATAAAACAATATAGTATCAAGGCTACTTTCCTCACCTGCCAGTATCGCGATGATGCAGAGAACAGCAACAGACGTATACATATCCGGTTGCACCTGGCTTACCTCCCAGGACAGCTGAGAACAGACCGAAAGAAATAATGTAATCAATAAACTTTTCAGAATGAACGGGGCGCTATCGCATAACCTTCTTACGATCTTAAAAATAAGCCAGGCACACGTATACGCCTGTGCAAAAACGGCCAGCCACAGAGAAACACCATTGAGACTGAACAATCTCACCAGAATGCCATAAGTGATAGGCCGGTCTATGGGTGTATCAGGCTTAAACCCCGATGCCAGATAAGTGCCGGTATCCGGGTTTACTAACGGGTAATAGTTATAAAACGCGGGAATAAGCAAGAGGAACGCACTAACAACCAGCGCCGAGTAGTACTGCCATTTACTTGTACGAAGAGGTTCAGTCATATCCTTTGCTCACGGGCAGACCACATTACCGCTTACCCGGTTTTATCAGCGCAAACTATTGATTTTTTATTTATTTTTACAAATAAATATTTACCTGATGAAATTCAAGATAATAGCCGCCTTAGCACTCCTTATCGTCGTGTTTGAATTAACCAGTTGCGCACACCGCCAGTACCCGGGAAGGTACCACCATGGCAATAACGGCCAGTCGCGATATTATTGATTTAAGGTTAGAATATTGCTGCCTTAATTCCTACTTGCCAGTTAATACCCGGCATAGGGCGTTCAGCCACTACCTGGTATTTTCTGTTCCAGATATTATTGCAAGCAGCGATGAACTGCAGCTCATGTTTGCGTAGCATTGTATGGTACATCAGTTGCAGGTTCCCGGTATTATATGGCAGTAAATAACCTGATTCATCTGTGGTGGTGAACCGGTAACCTGTATAGGTGTGATTATAATTGACAGATAGCCCCCTATAGTCAAAACCAACATTCATCTGCCCGTTATACCGTGGCGTATAGGGTATCTGCCTGCCCACGCTGCCATCGTTATATATATAACTGCTCATTGTAGTGGCCAGCACATAAGAGGTATTTACGCCAATGTGCAATGTCCATTTCCCTAAAGTGTATCCCACTTTGTTTTCCGTCTCTATGCCTTTGCTGTTAACCTCGGCTATGTTATGAGGTGTCCATATAGCGCCGCCCACCCAGTATATCCAGTCCTCCACATCCCTGTTGAACGCAGACAGTTCATGATATACAGAGAATTTTCTTACACGTGCTTTTACCACGTATCCAGCATCTTCGGTCAGGCCCTGCTCCGCTTTCAGGTTCTTATTGCCACCGGGGTAATAATATAATTCATTGAGTGTGGGGGTACGGTAAGTGCGCTGCACATTGGTCTTAAGCGACAACCAGTCTGTGAGCCGGAATGACAAACTGCCGCCGGGCAGAAATATGTCTTTGCCGTCTATTATTTCGCCGCGCGCGTTCAGCGCCAGGCTCATGCGCTCCCTGAACGCCTTTATTTCATAGCCACCGGCAATACCCAAACGCTCCTGCTGTATGGTATCGCCATCTTTAGCGCCTATGCCCATCCACGAGAACTGGCAGGGCGCGAATAGGAGCAGTTGCCCAAACCTGCCGAACTTTTTGCGCCAGCCCAGCTCCATGTATACCTGCCGCACACTGTTCTGCGTATTCACCATTATGGCATCATCCTCATACTGTATTTTATCCCTTATGTATGCGAGCTTGCCAAACAGGGTGCTTTTAGCTATTTGGCGCTGCCAGTCTACTAAAAACCTTAATGATCCATCGGTCTGTTTCTTACCTGAAAAATTCTCGAATAATGCCGGTGGCACGCGCCTCACATACTGCTGCAACCATAGATACGCATTGATGACCAACGGAGAATCATTTACTGCTGCATGGAGTAACAGGGATCCGCTCTGCAGGGCACCATTCTGCATTTTTTGGCGGGCGCCGGTGGCTGCTGTGTAAGAAAAATCATTTTCCGCGGCCTGCCCGAAAGCATTTACCGAAAAGTAGTATTTCTTATTGGCGATGCTGCCCTTGAGCGCACCCATGTATTGGCTGAAGCTGCCTGCGCCGCCGCTGATGCTGAGCGACCTTCTGCCGGTGTCGAAAACGGGCACTTCGTTTTCCAGCAGCAGGGCACCGCCCACATTGCCGCTACCCCAAAGTGCCGCCGAGCCGCCATACACCACATTTACTTTACTCATCAGCGTCACCGGTATGGTGGACACATCGGCCATACCCAAAGCAGCATTCTGCAAAGGCACACCGTTCCACAGTACGGCGGATTGCGCGGCGGAAGAACCCCTGAAATTGAGCGTGGCGAGGCCATTAAAGCTATACGACTTTATAAATACCGAAGATTGCTGCGCCAGCAGGTTGGCCATGCTCTGCATCTGGTATTGCTGCAGTGTGGCACTGTCTATTGTCTTTATCTTTTGGCCGGGAGAGAATTCATTTACCCTTACATCATTGGAGCGGTTGCGTCGAGCCTCCACGCTTATCTCATTGAGGGTTGTGTCTTTTTGTTGTGCCCGGGCAGCAAAAGGCGGCCACATCATCAGGGCAGATAATGCAGCAAACAGCAATATTGTATTTATAGTGCCTCTCAAAGTATCAACGTTCAAAATAAAAATGTCCTGGCCCCATGCCCACATCAAAGCTCTTTATTTGTGTCCCATCCTGCCGGTAAATATACACACTGCCTTTTTGCGTAAACCCTTTCGGATCGCCGATGTAAACGTAGCCAGTTGATGGCTCTATGCCCAGCCCCCAGAAATACTGAAATGCTTTTCCCGCTACAAATGGTGTTGCAGGCAAAGCACTTTCATGAATGCCCATACGGTACACGCCATTGTTGGCCGTGCCGCCATCAAAGTTTGCCTCAATAAAATATAGCGTGTCCCTGGTATTGTTGAAAACAGGTTTTATCGCATCCGCATTATCCGGGAAGCGGTACGATGCAAGCATATCTCCAGATGAAGGATTCAGGCGGGTCAATGTACTGACCCTGTGCTGCGGCTTATTGCCAGATAGCACCCAAAGCATTCCTTCATTATCCAGCAGCGCCTCCTGCGGCGCATAGCCAGCCAGGCCCAATACATGCACTACCTTATCCGTACCTATATCTACTTTATAGATAACATTGCACACGGTATCCCAGGTGCATATTACGGCTGTATTGTTGAAGAGACACATGCCTTCAGGGTTCCTGTCGGGCAGTTCGATGGTATCAAGCACCTTATGCGTTTGCGGATTGATGACGTACACATTCTGACTGTATTGCGATGATACATATGCTTTGTTATCGCTGATGGGCAATATATATCTCGGCTTGGGAATGTTGATAACACCGGCCACTGTGAGGGTACCTGCATTTAATATCACTACCCTATCAGAATTATTGACGCAGAGAAAATACTGGCTGTTTATCTTCACCATGCTCTGAAATACATCCCCGAGCGATTGCTTATTGGCATTACTGTACAGGTCGCCGAAAATACTATCCCGCGCAGGCTTATAGGCATACAAAGAACTATTGCCACTACCAAAATTACCCTCACATACCACAAACACGCTACCGGCCCCGGTAAATGTAAAACCGGCGGGGGCATTGGGCTTATCCTTTTTGCAGGACGCCAGTATGCAGCATAGAACGATTATCAGTGCCTGGTAACTTTTTCCACCCATCTGTTATGGTTAGCGTCTTGTAATATAAGGTAATACATACCCGCCGGATATTGCGCCACGGGTATTGTTTGCGTTGTCGTTACCAAATCAGTCTGCATCATTATTGCACCTGCTATTGTTGTGAGCGTTGCGGTTGCCCCATCCGGCAATTGTCCGCCGAATGAAACTACAATATTATCTGTAGCGGGGTTAGGATATACATGCACTGACACATTCTTTTCTGTTGCGCTGATACCTGTTTCCACCTGGTGAATAACGCCTACCGCATCAAGATCAAACCCTCCGGATGCAAACGGCGTGGGGTAAGGATCGTTGATAATGTTGTCCTGATTATCGAGAGATGAATTACCTGACACTCCGCCAATCACATCTACCAGGCGCACATGGGTTATATTGTTCACGTCAAGCCCAGCTTTGCCTGCCAGCTCATCGAGGTCGAACGGCGTACCAAACATACCTATGTATTTACCAGCAAAATTATGGATCCTGCAGGCATTGAGATAATTTCCATTGCCCAGTTGCACCGCTGCGGGCGTTAAAGAAACAGCAGGAAACCGAAAGTAATTAGCGCCATCTGAACTAACCTCCACAAAGGCCAATTCCAGGAAAGCCTCAGAGTCGTTTGCGCCATTCAGAAATCCATTCTCGAAAACAGCAAAATCATATCCCGGCCCGTTATACAGAGGCTTGGCAAATGTAAGCACCGCTACCCCACTATCACCCATGCTCACTATGCCGCTGTTAGCGGGGCCTGTGCCCTGGCTGCTATCGCCGGCTGTGGTGTAGCCTAGTGAGGGGTTGGCTATATTCACATACCCGCGCTTCACCGTACAACCACTTGCCCATGCCACAAACTGACTGCTGGACGCGCTGATGGCTGTGCTGCCCGGCAATCCCGCCTGCGGGGCATATTGCCCCTGCGCCACAAACGCACAGCAAAACAAAAGAATGAATAAGCAAACCCGCCCCATACAATTATTGTTTTACAAATTTAGTGATAGCTGTCTTTCCGTTACCCTCAATTTGCAGTATATACATACCTGCGCTCAAATTTGAGGTATTTATTTCAATATGCTGCGCAGCCGCATAAGTGCCCAACACCCTGCCTGCCATATCTATCACTTTTACCTGCTCCACCGAATTATCCATCAAGTCCACATACAGCATATTCGCAGCGGGATTGGGATACACTTTTGCTGCCTTCACTGCCAGGTTGCTTTCACCAAGCGTTATATCATGCGTTGTGAAATTATCTAAGCAAAAATAAGCAGGTGTGTTCATCCCCCACATACTGTTATCGGTAGAACTCAGAGAGAACTGCAGGCTATCCACCGGCCCGAGCGGGGCAAGGTTGAACCACTGCCAGTCCTTCAGTATGTAATTCATTGTAGTATCCGGGTGGAGGAAATTAGCGAGATACATACTCACTGTTGCCGGTTGCAACACGCCACCGGAATATCCCTGCGCGGTAAGTTTAAACCAGTCACCATTATGGAATTTGCGCGAGAACATATCACCGTCCCTCATGCTGTTGTATGCATAGGTGCTGTTGGTGACATAGAGGCCCGGCACCGGCTGCCCCACGGCACCGCCCAGAAGTGTCACTTTGTTGGTTTCGCCCCACGCTACCACATACTTCGCAGAACCACCATAACCAATACCTGTTTTTGCTGCATATTGGTTCATGAAACCACTGGTCACGGTATCAGTCATGTTGGAGTAGGCAAAGCCATAGCTCCAAAAGTCGCCCCAGGGGGCTGTATCATACACACAGGGGAAATGTGCCAGCCCGTCGTTGAAGCCTACATCACTGCCCGGCGCTGAATAGTTGGCATAGAATGTGTCGGTAGTTGAAAGGCTCAGGCTTTCGAATGTGGCCACTGACTGGGCCCTGGCCGCCGTACCCAGTACGAGAGCTGAAAAGAGAATAGTAAAAGTGCGCATATATTAATTGGTTTTTGAAAACAGCTTAAAAAACAATCATTATGCAGCAATTGGGTAAAATATCAGATACAGAAAAACGCAGATAGCCCTGCCTTTATCTCACCTGTGCTTTTGGTCCCGAAAGCAGCGATAAGTAATATACACAGGCAGGTCTTCTGACTTACTCCACTTTTTTGCGGCCTTCCCATCCTTTTACAGACAGTGGCAATACAGGTAGCAAAAAAGCATTCAAGGAGCTAACAGCATCGGGTAATGTCCAGGATTCACACCTGGTTCCCTTTTCACCCCATCCGATAACCATCGGGCGGAGACCTATGCACAGCAAAAGTATAAAGTAAAAATCAGAAAACAGAAAAGATTTTTGATCTCAGGTAAATGTGTGGATAACCGGTTGAACTAACCCGCCAACAGCATCAACCGTTTGAAGAATTCACATTTGTAGTATCTCCTGCCCTCAATTTTTCAAGCAAGTCGTTGAGCATCACTGCTTCCTGCTCATTCAGGGCTGTCATCTCATCAGTAATGCGGTCTACCACTGCATTAGCCCTTAACAGCACCTCCATTCCTTTGTCTGTCAATGATATAAGTGTTTCGCGTTTATCTATTTTTGATGGGGCCCTTTTCACCAGCTTTTTTATTACCAGGCGGTCTACGATACGCGGCACATTTGAACTCTTCTCTATGATACGACTGCCTATATCCTTCACACACATCTGCTCCGGGTGCTTGCCTTTTAATATGCGCAGCACATTATATTGCTCTACAGTAAGGTCTTCGTTTTTTATCGCAGCACTGAAATTATTTCTCAGCCAATACGCAGTATACAGCACATTGAGTGTAGCCTTATGCTTCTCATCATTAAATTTGTTTGACCTTATTGCTTCCTCCAACTTCATTGGGTAAATATACAACGCACCTGTTTTTTAGCAACGTCATTTTTTGCAGCAACAAAACATAAAACTACATATACATAATGATTTAACAACATAATCTATATTTATTTATTTGTAAGTTATTCACAATGAATAAACAATATTATGATCAGATTTGGTTACACTATAAAATATTCCGGAAAAAACATAATTTTACGAAGAACGCTCGAACCCGGCGAGATAAATATTGTTTCACAAATGCTAAATATTTTTCAAAATGAAAAAAGCATATCTACAAAAGTTGATTGTCCCGGTCGCCGTTTTTCTTGCAGCAGGCAATGTTAATGCCCAACTGGTTGATTGCAACATTTATTTAAAAGGCAATCACCTGGAAATAGGGATCAATAACAACGGCGCCGTTGGCAGCAGTTACAGCCCCCCATCCGGTTACCATACTAACACAACCGATACCATGTACAATGACTGTACAACCTTCTCGTTTAACTCGATACAAGGCCTCGGGTTCGCATGCGATGCCAATGCCGATGGATGGGCCACCGGAACACCGAACTATTACGGTGATTTCGTGATGGCCAATAAACCCCGCGAAGGATGGGGCATTGCCGATGCCGCAGCTAGTGCTACCGCTTATTCCTATCATTATATCTTTTCGTCATCAGGCTACACAGGACCGCTTTCGGGCGGCAGCACCACCTATTCGTCCACAGGCACCTTGCTGCAGGGTGTATGGGATGGAATGTTTGTAGGTACTGATACTATCAATGTTACCCAAACTACTACAACCGATGTGAACAACCTGTTCCTGCTCATGCACATCGACTTTTACAACACAGGTATAACACCCGACACTATCTATTATGTGCGCACCATCAACCCGCAAAACGAATCGGTGTCCGCATCTAACGATACTACTAAAAATATTATTGAGCACCAACTGCCTGACCCCGCAGGGCTTGTAGTGGTATCGGCCACCGGCCTTACCGACACAAATGCCTACATAGCAATGGGCACAAACGATGCCCGCGCCAAATGTTTTATCATCAGGGATTCCACGTTGCCGGGCTTTGTTCCGTTTGCCACCATCTATGCGGGCGACACCGCCCACTATAAGTATGAAGACACCCTGACAAACGATGTGGGTATGGGACTAATATATAAATTAATACTCGGCCCCGGCTCGGGCACCTCCATTGATTTTGGCTATTCTTTCAAAGGTGGCATACTGGACAGTTTATTAGACACAACGACTATCCCCACACTGAAACTGCCTAAAGGTGCTAACGGAAGCCACATAGCAGCCTACCCCAACCCGGCAAACGATGTGCTGAATATAACAGGTGCCACTGCCGGCAACAGCCTGACATTATATGATATCACAGGCAAAGTGGTGGTGCAGACACAGGTTATTAACCCTGCGTTGCAAACAATGGCGTTGGGCAACATCATACCCGGCATGTATATACTGGCGGTGAAAGATGCCGGTGGTAAACTATTGACGAGGATACCTGTACGAAAAATGTAATTGCATCTCAAATAACACTTCCCGGCATACAAAAATGTATGCCGGGATTTTTTTGTCCATCCATGCACCTTTACGCACATATGACTGCCCATCTTTTCTAAAGTTTCATGACTGATTTTCATATAATTTCCCTACCTTTGCACCTCCAAAACGGAAAAATAAACACTTTAATCATATAAAAATGGCAGATTTACGCTTACAGCGCAACTTTGGAATAGCCGCTCACATTGATGCGGGCAAGACCACGATGACCGAACGTATTCTTTATTATACCGGTGTGAACCACAAAATAGGTGAAGTGCACGAAGGTGCCGCAACTATGGACTGGATGGCACAGGAACAGGAGCGCGGTATCACCATCACTTCGGCAGCAACTACCTGCTTCTGGAACTTCCCTACTACACAGGGCAAGAAATTACCCGAATCAAAAAACTACAAGTTCAACATCATTGATACTCCGGGCCACGTGGATTTTACCATCGAGGTGGAGCGTTCTTTGCGCGTACTGGATGGCCTTGTGGCCCTGTTCTCGGCCGTTGACGGCGTAGAACCACAGTCTGAAACAGTATGGCGCCAGGCCAACCGTTATAAAGTACCACGTATCGGTTTCGTAAACAAGATGGACCGTGTAGGTGCAGACTTCCTGATGGTGGTGCAGCAGGTAAAAGATATGCTGGGTGCAAAATCAGTGCCGCTGCAATTACCTATTGGTGCAGAAGACCATTTTAAAGGCATAGTGGATCTGATAACCATGAAGGCAATCATATGGGATGATGCTACACAGGGAATGACCTACAAAGAAGTTCCGATTCCTGATGATATGAAGGATGATGTGGACCAATGGCGCGCGCACCTGGTAGAAGCCGTAGCTGAATACGACGATCAACTGCTTGAAAAATTCTTTGCTGACCCTAACAGCATCTCTGAAGATGAGATACATGAAGCCGTGCGTAAAGCATGTCTTGACCTCAGCATCGTACCAATGCTTTGCGGTTCGGCGTATAAAAACAAAGGTGTACAGGTAGCCCTCGACTGTGTTATCCGTTACCTGCCCAGCCCGTTAGATATTGAGTCTATTAAAGGAACTAATCCGGATACAGGAGAAGAAATAGAGCGTCATCCGAATGCAAAAGAACCATTCGCGGCACTGGCTTTCAAGATCATGACCGATCCGTTTGTGGGTCGTCTCGCGTTCTTCCGGTGCTATTCTGGCCACCTCGATGCCGGCTCTTACGTACTCAATGTGCGTTCGGGTAAGAACGAGCGTATCAGCCGTATCATGCAGATGCACGCCAACAAGCAGAACCCGATCGACTTCATCGAAGCAGGTGATATAGGCGCAGCAGTAGGCTTTAAAGAAATAAAAACAGGTGATACCCTGTGTGATGAGAAGAACCCCATCATGCTGGAGAACATGTTCATTCCCGAGCCAGTTATCTCGATAGCTGTGGAACCAAAAACGCAGGCTGACGTAGATAAAATGGGTATGGCAATAGCCAAACTGGTGGAAGAAGATCCTACGCTTCGCGTTAAGACCGACGAAGATACCGGACAGACAATCCTCAGCGGTATGGGCGAGCTTCACCTCGAAATTATCGTTGACCGTATGCGCCGCGAGTTCAAGGTGGAAATAAACCAGGGAGCTCCGCAGGTGGCATACAAAGAAGCATTCACTTTACAGGTTGAACACCGTGAAGTGTATAAGAAACAAACGGGTGGCCGTGGTAAATTCGCTGATATCCAGTTTGAGATCGGGCCGGCTGAAGAAGCGTTCCTTGCAGAAGGTAAGGGCCGTTTCCAGTTCATCAACGATATCTTTGGTGGTTCTATCCCACGTGAGTTTATCCCAGCCATACAGAAAGGCTTTGAAACATCAATGACCACCGGCCCGCTTGCAGGTTTCCCTGTAGAGAGCATGAGGGTGCGTATATTTGATGGTTCTTTCCACCAGGTCGATTCCGACTCTATGTCGTTCGAGCTTTGCGCAAAGTCGGGCTTCCGTGAGGCCGGCCGTAAAGCAAAAACAGTGCTGCTGGAGCCGATCATGAAAGTGGAAGTGACCACACCAGACCAATACATGGGTGATGTGACAGGCGACCTTAACCGCCGCCGCGCTATGCTGGAAGGTATGGACAGCCGCAACAACCTGCAGGTGATACGCGCTAAGGTGCCGCTGAGCGAAATGTTCGGCTACGTTACTCAGCTCCGCTCACTGTCTTCAGGCCGCGCAACATCTGTAATGGAGTTCAGCCACTACTCTCCTGCCCCACGCAACATTGAGGAAGAAGTAGTAGCAAAGACAAAAGGCAAATCACACGCTAACTAATTCTTAGGAATTGGGCATTTGTAAATAGTAATTTGGATTGATTTATATAGCCGTCCCGACTTAGTCGGGACGGTTTTGTTTTTGTAATATTGTATCAAAATACTGCCATGCTCACCGCCACTATCTCCCGACTACAATACCTCTGCGATACCATACCATCGCTCATCAGGCAAATACCCGATGGGGAATTCTCCAGCAGGCCAGCACCCCGCAAATGGAGCAAGAAAGAAACACTGGGCCACCTGATAGACAGTGCTACAAATAACCACCAGCGTTTTGTAAGGGGTCAGTTCGAGAACACGCCATTCATTGTTTATGACCAGGACAATTGGGTAACGTGCAGCAGGTATAACGATATGCCGGGCAGCCATGTAGTCGCCTTTTGGGAATCGTATCACAGGCACCTTATCGAGGTAATAAAACGCATACCTGCAGATAGTTTATCCCGAACCTGCAAAACCAACGAACCCGAACCTGTTACCCTGCAATGGCTTGTTGAAGACTACGTAAAGCATCAGGAACACCATTTGCGGCAGATAGTGGTGTATTGAATGTTTATTTGTACAGAATAAGCGGTTAATAGAACCCAGAGGCAAAATCATATATCTCCACCTTATATTCAAAATTTTAAACTAAATCACACATGGAGCAATATTTAATATCATTTTATGAAAAGAATATTTTTTTATAACCTTTCCTGTATCGTATTGCTTCTCGCGATATTAATCTCATGTAAGAAAAAGCCAAAGGCTCCGGCTGGCACTTGGATTGCAATAGGTGACGTGAGTGTGAATGGAGGCAGCAGCCCGCCCCCGCCCGATGCATTTTTGACAATAAATATCACACCTGTAAATGATAACGTTATAGTTGTCAACAATGACACATTACACTATAAATCATCTCCAAGTTCAGGAATTTTTGAATTTGGATGGAATAATTCATATGCGTCTCGTCCAAGCTACATTACACTGACTTACAATTCAAAAAATAATTCTTGTTCATTTGAAGAAAGCTATAGTACTTCTTCAGGGAATGCAGACCTTTCTGTTTCTACTTCTGCATATAAACCCAATCCATTATTGTCGGGATACTTACCCAAAATTGTTGGCACAAAAATGCTGTCAGGCATTGGCCACGATTATTTCATAATAAGAACCCCACCTGACAGCATGTTCACTATGAACGTAAATATTGCATTTACGGCAATTAATGGTTCAACATTGACCTTTGACAACGATGTACTTAAACTCGGTGATAATATTTTACATTATAAAGCTACAGATTATGCTCAAAAGAAGGTTATTTTCCAAAACTTTCACACGTTTAGCTATAGCCTTTCAACGCTTACATACTATTACGAAGCTGATTCAATAACATTTGAGCAAGAGTATAAGACAGCCCCACCACATAACCGCAGCGTGATATTACAATAATAAAGACCCGCTGAATTTAATACCATATTAAACAATGATAGGCGCAGCAGGTGCTGTTGGCAATGGCGGCAGCGGAGTCACTATCCCCCACTGGTTCAGCGTATCGTTATTGAAGATGCGCAGTGTTGCCACATCCACATACTTTGCCCGCTGCGTCAGGAAACTATCCAGCGACGCGCCATACATCGTCTTTATCTTCGCCGCTGTCAGTGTATTCATCTTGCCCCAGTGAAAAGTATAGGGTATCTTCATCTTGTCCATCTCTGCCCATACCGCATCATAAAATTTCAATGTCCTTTTCGACTGCACGCCATCCAGCTCCAGCACACAGGTGACCGGCGCAAAACGGGTAAACGCCATTGTGGCTTTCGATGCCTTCACAAACCTGAACGCAAACACACCCACAAAAGGGCCCGCAGTACCATTTATCCGCAGCAACATGTCCATAACCGTAGCGGCATGTTCCGGAGAAAAGCCTATGGCGGCACTCGCTACCTTACCCCTTAAAGTTGTATTGCTGAATATTTCGGCAAGGGTGCCTTCTTTCTTTTCAAAAGGGGTAAGGCTTTTACCTATCACTGTATTGGCCAGCAGCGGCACACTTGCCGGCAGCACATCAGACAGTTTGCCCATAAAACAAGGGGCATCATCTCCCGGCCCTATCCCCTCGCCATTTGGCTTTGGCGCCGTATAACCGGTGCGGTATGGCCGTTTATACATCACGGTCATATATACGCCATTATTAAGGTCGTAAGGATTAATAAGGGTACCGAAATGAAAGGGTACCTCACCTGGGTATGGCAACTTGCTGTAGTTAAAATCCAGTCCGGTCACCTGCTTTTTAAACGCTGCGTCAAAAGGCACACGTCTCAGGTAGCTCTCCAGCATGTAATCAGGCTCAGCCTGCACCATCACCCCATGTATGAACCCGAATGCGCCAAAGCTCACCACCGCGGCATTGAAAGCATCATCATCACGCACAGGCGTGGCGTTGAGCAGGGCGGCAAAGCTATCCGCCATCACCGGTGCCGACTTGCGTTCCAGCCATATGCTGCTCTGCGGCCCGGTGATGATGTGCAACCCTACCACTGCCTCCTGGTGCGCCCCAAAACTAATGCCTGCTCCGTGCGTGCCGGTAGCTATAGCGCCCGTTATCGTTTGCCCGTTGCTTGCGCCTGATGCCGGCAATGACCGCCCCTTCTTGTGCAGAAACTCACTTATCTCCCACACGCTGCGCCCGCACTGGCAAAGAAAAAGATTACCCGCGTCACCTTTATAATCAGTATGCAGGTTTTTATTGCTCATCCCGAAAATGGAATTGAGCAATTTCGTGTTCAGTATAATACCACTGGTAGCCGTAATGGACGATAACGACCAGTTGCCACCCAACGCCCGCAACGGTGTATTGCTTTTTATAGCATCGGCTATCAGTTGCTGTATGCCTTTTGTGGTATCCTTATAGTTATCTATCGGCTGGCCGCCTGTTTCATTGGCCAGGTGCCAGAGACCTGCTATCTGCTGTTCATAGGTTTCGTGCAGGTTTTTCCATTTGAACGCACCTTCTTTTACAATTTTCATAGTATGCCGGTTTAGGTGATAGTTATAATGTCTGTGATTGTTCGCATGGCTTTGAGCATGTCCATGTTACATGCACGGGGCTGTATACACCCAAAGTAAAAATGGTGAATAGCGCATCCCCCACATTCTTTTTTACTATTACCTCCGACACGCCATTTACCCCAAGGTCATTGCATACCGGTGTGCTGATCACCTGTGGGTTGTTTAGCAGCCCCCACAACAGACTATAGGCTTTTTTGCTGTTGCCCGGGGTGCGGTCTGTGGAGCCCTGAGCCTTTGTGGCTACGCGGTAAGACGAGCACCCACTGCCCGATATACCGTACACAAACAGTAAACTAAAAACCAGATGGATGGTGACGGATTTTCGTTTCATAAAAACATAATTTAGAATATAAGATTACTCATAATAGGGGGAAAAACAAAATAGAACTGCATTTGTGGACAAGAAAAGTACATTTTTAACACCGCCGTATCGCCTCTTGGAACGGATTTTGTGCTATATATAGCAGGTTAAATAAGGTTTTATGAAAAAGATAATCGAGAGTATCCGGAAAATCAGTGCAGAATTCATAGCCTGGATGAAAGGTCATTTCGACATGAGCACAAAAGACAAGGGCAACGCCTGGTATTGAAAATCAGGTAGCCTTTAGAAATGGCGGAATAGATTTACACGCTCTTCCAAAGGGTGAGTGCAGTGCTTTACTTTTCATTTTATTTCAACTTGTATAAATGAATTGTATCGCGATAGTACGAAGGCTTTTTCATATTTTTCATGATACTTTGCTTCACTTCAGCTTCATTAAGTTGCCATAATGTTTTATCTTTTACTACCACAGCCGTGATTTTTGAGACGTCTGCGCTCATCTCCACAACTTTAAGAAAAAAGAAACCGCTGTGCGAAAAATTGCCTTCGAAATAGGGCACATTAATGAACAGAGCATTCCCGATTTTCGAAAAATGCATATTCGCTTCATAGGATGGGTTTGTTCCTCCCCCGTCCCAAAATTTAATATGGTACTTGTCTAAGGCATACGGTTTACGCCTTATTATTTCATAGAAATTATTTTTGTTGGTATCCTCTTCAAATTTCCACCGTCCAAGAATACCATCTTTCAAATTATCCATTGATGGGGCATCGATCGGATATTTGGCCATTACATCACGCAACTGCCCTTTTACAAACACAGGCAACAATAGCAGCATAAACAGCAACCCTTTCATACAGTATGATTTTTCATAAATATACAAATTTTATTAAAGATAGTTTGTCGCAACAAAAAAGCCCAGCATTGCTGCTGAGCTTCTTAAGAGTCGGGGAGACAGGATTCGAACCTGCGACCCCCTGGTCCCAAACCAGGTGCGCTACCGGCCTGCGCTACTCCCCGGACACTGTTCATCTTCTTCTGCGGTGAGGGAGGGATTCGAACCCTCGATACGTGTTAACCACGTATGCCAGTTTAGCAAACTAGTGGATTCGGCCTCTCTCCCACCTCACCTTTAACTGGCATGTGAACCTTCGCTCACATTGTATGTTTCATTTTAAAGGACTGCAAAGGTAATGATTATGTGGCAATGTGCAAATTTGAAAATTCCAAAATACACGCCATTTTTCACATAAATATTTACATAATGTACTGAGAATTTTCAAATCAGCTCTTTTTCAAATTTAAATGCTTGCAAGCTGTACCTTCTGTTGTATCTCCAACAGGTTCTCTTTGTACTCCGAGTCCGTTTCCATAAGGTTCTCCACTGTCTGGCAGGAATGTATCACTGTAGTATGGTCAAATCCACCAAAGTGGTCACCTATGGTCTTCAGCGATTGTTTGGTGAACTTCTTCGCAAAGTACATTGTTATCTGTCGCGCCAGCACCACTTCCCTCTTCCTCGTCTTCGTCAGCAGGCGCTCATAGGCCACATGGTAATAATCGCATACCAGCTTCTGTATGTTGTCTATGGTCATCTCGCGGGCAGCCGTCTTCACAAAATTCTTCATCACACGCTTGGCAAGGTCCATATCTATTTCCTTCTTATTCAGGGTAGCCTGTGCAAACAACGCTATCAGCGCCCCTTCCAGTTCCCGCACATTGCTTTGTATGTTGTAGGCTATGTACTTCACTACTTCATCAGGTATCTCCAGCCCTTCCTGCTTCATCTTCACCTGCAGTATTGCCTGGCGTGTTTCAAATTCGGGAGCCTGTATATCAGCATTCAAGCCCCAGCGGAAACGGCTCAGCAACCTTTCCTGCATACCTTCCATATCACGCGGCGCGGTATCGCTGGTCAGTATTATCTGCTTGCCGCTCTGGTGCAGGTGATTAAAGATGGCAAAGAACACATCCTGCGTTTTCAGTGCGGATACGAACAGGTGTATATCATCCATTATCAGCACATCTATCAACTGATAGAAGTGTATGAAATCATTTACTTCGTTATTCTTTGAGTGGTCAATAAACTGGTTGATGAACTTCTCTGCGCTCACATACAACACCGACTTGTTGGGGTGCAGTTTACGCACCTCGTTACCTATTGCCTGCACAAGATGCGTCTTGCCCCAGCCCACCCCGCCGAATATTACCAGCGGGTTAAAGGATGTTGCACCGGGTTTCTGTGCCACATGTAATCCGGCCGAACGTGCTACGCGGTTGCAATCACCCTCCACATAATTCTCAAAAGTATAGTTAGCGTTAAGCTGCGGGTCTATCTGCATACGCTTCAGGCCGGGAATGGCGTATGGCGTCTTTATGTTGTGCGGGTCGTCCCACTTCAGCGGCATGTCCACATAGTTATTATCCTTTGGTGGTTTGGCATATGTACTGCCGGGCATATTTATAGATGCCGGGTTGCGCTGCGATGAACCGCTCTCCATCATAATGCGGTACTCGAGACGGCCTACCCTGCCCAGCACACGTTTAATCGTCTTTCCTAAAAGCTCTACATAATGTTCTTCAAGCCATTCGTAAAAAAACTGACTGGGAACCTGAAGGGTCAGGACGTTATCATTAAGGCCAACTGCTTTCACCGGCTCAAACCATGTCTGGTAAGTGCGCCAGTTAACATTGTCTTTAATTATACTTAAACATTTCTCCCATAGTTGTTCTGCTTCGGTTAAAACATTATTAGTGGTATTGTAGAGGTGTTTATCCATATTATGAAACAGCGTTCACCAAGTTAATCATTTTATTTCAAACCAATGAATGAAGCAGACAAAAACTTTTCCCGGGGAAACAGTCAGGATATGTGTTTACTTCATTCACCTAAGTTAGTTGTTTTTTTTTGAAGACCCTCAACTCATTTTCACTTGCCGGGATGTTTCCTGCCTGTTTTTCAGCAGGAGGACGAAATTCATAACATTTTGTTGAAAAAAAAAATCATTTTCCTATTGTTTGTTTAATAAAACTTACAGATTGGCACTTGAAAAGTTTGGAACCTTTTTTGCTATGAACACAACATAACCATAGTTAAAAAATACATGCCGAAAGCAACTGCGCATTCTCATAAAACAGCAATCAAATAATGCCTGAAACACTTACCAGAAGCCACTTTCAGCACTTTGCAAACTCCCGGTTATAGCTATATAAAATTATTTCGCAGAAAAAACAAGAAAAACACGAACTATTTTTTTTCTGAAATTTTATCTCAAAAAAATTATTTATTCCGGAAAATATTTTTAACATTTTTTCAATGTCACGTTCAGAAAAAAATCAACAACTTTTTTTATTGTCATCGGCCTGAAAAACAGGATCAGTTCATGCCCGTTTCGAAAAATAATTCCAGGTAAGCAACACATACAACAACCTCCATTTTCACACAGTAAATATATAATGAGAACAGCCCGGAATTTCCGGGCTGTTCTCATTATATCTGTGCTCTATTTTAGAATTCCCTGTTGGGGTCAAATGCTTCCAGTTCTTTGGCCACTGCCGAGAGGAAACTGGCCCCTATAGATCCATCCACTATACGATGGTCATAACTGAGCGAGAGGTACATCATATGCCTGATGGCTATTACATCCCCGTCTTCAGTTTCCAGCACCATAGGGCGCTTTTTAATGACTCCCAGCGCCATTATAGCCACCTGGGGCTGGTTGATGATCGGCGTTCCCATCAGGCTGCCAAAAGTACCCACATTTGTCACGGTAAATGTACCACCTTGCGTATCATCAGCCTTCAGCTTGTTATTTCTTGCCGCGTTGGCCAGGGCATTCACATCCCTGGTCAGGCCCAGCAGGTTCTTTGTATCCGCGCTCTTTATCACCGGCACTATAAGGTTGCCACTGGGCAACGCTGTGGCCATGCCTATATTGATGTCCTTTTTAATAATGATCTTATCCCCGTCCAGGCTGCAATTAATGAGCGGGTATTTGCGGATGCAATTCACTATCGCTTCAAAGAAAACAGGCGTGTAGGTTATCTTCTCTCCATATTTCTTCTCAAACTGGCCTTTTACTTTGTCACGCCACTTCACTATGTTGGTCACATCTGCTTCGGTAAAGCTGGTAACATGTGGCGATGTCGCCTTGCTGCGCACCATATGGTCTGCAATCAGCTTGCGCATACGGTCCATTTCCACAATCTCTACATTACCACTCACTGCCACCGGCGAAGATGCCTGCGGCGCGCTCTGAACAACCGGGGCGGTCGCTGCAGGGGCTTGCTGCGGTACGGGCTGTGGCTGCTGGTATTGCGCTACGGGCTGCGCGGGCGCACTGCCCCGGTTAGCAACATAGGCCAGTATATCCTTCTTGGTCACCCTGCCCTCACTTCCTGTACCAGGCAACTTTTCCAGTTCCGCCATGCCTATACCTTCTTTACCTGCAATATTCAATACAAGCGGGGAATAGAACCTGGAACCATTGTTCTCGGTAGCCGGGGCAACCTGGTATTGCGGCACCACGGGTGCAGTAGCTGCGGAAGCGGCAGGCGCAGCGGGTGCGGCAACTTCTGCAACAGGGGCGGCAGGCGCGGCAACCGCACCTCCGGCATCAATCCGGGCTATAACAGCTCCTACAGGCACCACATCATTTTCCTTATATAACAATTCGGCTATAGTGCCGGCTGCCGTAGATGGCACTTCGCTGTCCACCTTATCGGTAGCAATATCCAGCAATGTCTCATCCATTTTTATAGTATCACCGGGCTGCTTATGCCACTTAAGCACAGTAGCCTCCATTATACTCTCTCCCATTTTCGGCATTACAAGGTCAACGATAGCCATATAAATATTTTATTTTGTTTTAAGTAAAGCGTTTGCAAAAATAATCAAATGGAACGACCATGCAAAAGATAAGATTAAGCACCATATACGGCAGCCAACCAGCCGTTTTCCGCACTAATTCGGCGTGTCCCTGAAATCCCTTCTCCTGGTCAGTTTAAGGTCTTGCAGTACAGACGACCTTACATTAAGTGTAAAATTGAAGCTCTTACGTGGCCCGAAAGGATACGTCTGGAAGTGCATCTCCCAGCAGTGCAGATCGCGGTGCACGTCAATGGAAGTAAGTGATAC
The DNA here is from genome assembly GCA_964430995.1 of uncultured Flavipsychrobacter sp. GTDB lineage: Bacteria > Bacteroidota > Bacteroidia > Chitinophagales > Chitinophagaceae > Nemorincola. The sequence goes on along the minus strand of CAYSIG010000026.1, from coordinate 11,692 downwards.
TTCCTTCGTGCTGAAATTATATCCGCTGTTCAGCCTCAACTTCCACCGTTCGGTTATCTGCACCTCGCCACCCATTGTAAAGCTATGGTTCAATACCAGTGTATCTTTTTTTGAAGCAGCACTATAGCTCTGAGTAGCTGTAAGTTGGTAGTTAATATTAAAACTCCAGGGCATATTAAAGTCCGCATAATCGTTATAGCCCATGGGCCGCATAAGCCGCCCGTACTCTTCGCTGTTAGCAGGGTTTGCCTGCCCGTTTTGGGGCTTTGAGTGAAAGTTTGTACCCAGCGCCAGGGAAGCCCCAGTGAACCTGGCAATACCCATTCCCATTTCATTCATCGTTTGTTGCAACTGCCTGCCCGCCTGGTAATCGAAGGCGTACGGCGTAAAACTGGCGGCTGAGCTGATATTTACCTTGTCCATCACATTCGTCCTGAAATCTAGTCTTATAGGGCTCCACTGAAAAGAATCTACTGCCAGGTTATAACCCACATTCGCCCCAAACCCATCAATCAATGTCACATTTTTATAACCTGTTGCCGTATCTTTCTTCGAGCGTACTTTTATCTGCAGGTTATTGTTCAGCCCAAATGTTACCTGCCCTGCCTTGCCTAATGGAGGAGTGCCCACTATTGATGTCTGGTATGGCGATTCGTAGGTAAGTGTGCCGAAAGAATCCAAATAGGTAGGATAATAATAATTGAAAGGCTTGTCGCCAAAATCAGGATGGTAATTAAACCCGGTAGAGGGGGTAAGCACATGCCTGATGCCACGCAGGCTGCCTTTCCTGAACAACTTCATACCATATATACGTGTGGAAAAATTGACCCCTGCGTTAAAGTCGCGGGAAGTAAAAAATCCGCTGCTCCTGGTGCTGTCTATTTTATCTGTGGCATCATTCCATACCCGGTGCATTTTATCTGTGACCCAATACTCATTATAGCTCACATTAAACGACATATTCACATACCTTAGCACGGTATAGGCCGCGCTCACAGGTATAGAATGCCTGAACCCGGTCTGAAATTTGTCCATCGACAATTTTGCAAAACTGAAGGTACTGTCATAAAAAGTAGTACGGTTCAGGAAATCGAAGTTGTAGCTTGATGTTATCTTGTCATACCATCTTTCAGATACCCTCCTTTTACTCTGAAAAGGATTTATCTGTGATATATTGAAGTTTAAAGCCGGCAGGGTGACATTTATTTCCTTTGTGGTGGTATTCTGGTTGTGCAGTGCGCTGGCAGTAAGAGCAAAAGGCTTGCCCTGCCAGTTCTTTGCATAGCTGATATTCGATTGGTACTGGTTCCTCAATATCTGGTTCGCGTCATAGCTGTTGTTGGAATAGAATGACGAAGTACCCGCTTCAACCGATGCATTAAAACTCTGCCCCGGTATTGCCTTACCATCAGACCGGTGGCTCCAGTTGATCATAAAATCTTTACCGGTAGTAGCCCCCGGCTCAAAATCTTCTCCTGTCTTATTATATGCATACGAAAAACGTAAAGCACCCTGGTAACGGTAGAGGGTATTATAATTCGTGAGGCCGCTCAATGCATAACTGCCCTTCGTATAAATATTAGCCTGCGTAAGCACATCCACATGGTCGTTGACGTATAGATAGTACCCCCCGTTCAGCAATCCTAATCCGCGCTGCTGCTCTACGGTATAGGTAGGCAGCACAAATCCCGACTTTTGCGTCTTTGACACCGGAAAAATGCCGAAGGGCAGGAAAAAAGGAGTGGGCACACCTTCAATAGCAATGTTACACGGCCCTGATACGATTACCTTGCCCGGAACAACCTTTATCTTTTTGGCATTGATGCCAAAGTGCGGCGTATCCAGCGCGCAGGTAGTGTATATACTATGCGAACCATAGATACTCTGGTCGGGGTTTCTCTTCACCTGCTCGCTGAACACATATCCTTCGCCATACTGTGAATGTACATTTCTCACTATAGCCCGCTTACTTTTAAAATTATATTGCATGGAATCGTAGGTGAACTTCTCCTTGCCCTGCGTAAATGTCTGCTTATACCCCGCCGAATCGGTACGCGCGGCATAAGGCGCCGCAGTAATAACGTTTGAAGCCTGCGCATAGGTCACCTGCCCGGCATCGAGCTGGATATCCTCATAATTGACCCGCGAATTCTTGTACAGGTAAAAAAGGTTGCGCTCCATATCCAGCACCGCTGAATCAACGGCCGTAGCCTTGATTACGGACGGCAACGCATCTTTCGATATTCTTATCCCTAAAGTATTTTCTAATTGTTTCCGCTTCGAACTGTCTGTTGCCGCAAGTGAATCATTTTTCACCGAATCTACTGCTAGTTTTATTGTATCACTGCTCACCTGCGTACTGTCTTTTACTACACTCTTTTCAGATTGACAATAAGCATCATTTGTTATAAAGAATATAAAAATGGTTGCCATACACACAGTAAAGCAACGCAAGGATGGAAATTTTGGAATAAATTTACCGCTCAGGTCCATTAAGCTCGCAAAAATAATCAAATGAATGCGGTTTATGAGTTTGTATATTTAATCTTTTGTGAAAGTAATTATGCGCAATATCGTCATCACACTATTCATAGCACTTCTTACCGCGCCGTTCATGCTTTCCGCCAAAGGCAAAACGATCAGCAAGGTTGTTCTTGATGCCGGCCATGGCGGAAAAGACATAGGCGCACGGGGCGCTATCTCAAACGAAAAGGACATAACACTTGCAGTAACGCTGAAACTGGGCAAAATATTTGCTGACAGCATGAAAGATATGCAGGTTATATACACCCGCACAGCCGATACTTATCCCGGCCTGGTGGAGCGCCACGAAATAGCCAACCAGGCAAATGCCGACCTTTTCGTATCGGTACACGTAAATTCCACCCCATTCGTTAAAACCAGAACGGTTGCCGGGTATAAAACAGTGACTAGGCACCACAAAAAAGTGAAACAACCCATCTACCACACCACTGTTCACCATACCACAAAGCGTAGCGGCGTGGAAACGTACGTACTGGCCTTGCGCCGTAACTACCAGAAGGAAAAATCAATAGGTGAATACAGCGAAAATGTGACCAATGAAACAGGCCTGCTTGATGAGAACGACCCCCAGACCGCCATCATCATAGCACAATATGCCCAGGCGTTCCTTAATAACAGCGTATCGCTGGGCAGCCGGATACAGGAGCAATTTGCACACCAGGGCCGCCCTGACCTCGGCGTGAAACAACTGCCGCTCGAAGTGCTGGCTGGCAGCGCCATGCCGGGTGTGCTTGTAGAGATAGGCTTCATTACCAACATTGATGAGGAAACCTACCTCAATTCTGAAGAAGGCCAGTTCGAGGTCGCACTCGCCATATACAGGGGCATCAGGGCCTATAAAGCCGAGTCTGAAAGATAGTATAAAAAAATATTCATAGCTTTTTTCAAATTAATGCCGCTTATAGAATATATTTATCCCTCGTAAATAGCCCCATTTCCGCGCAATCGGGCACGGAGCTATTGTAATTGTACTTTTTTTTATCTTTATGCTCATTAAAACACGCATCTGCTGATGAAGACCCCTTTTAGAAAGATATTGTATTCTGCTCTCGTTACGCTCGTTACCATTGGTTCAGTTATTTACGCTTCTTGTAACAAGGATAAGTGCAAATCCATTATATGCGCTTATGGCGGCGTTTGCGATGGCGGCAAGTGTATTTGCAAATCAGGTTATGAAGGATCCAACTGCGAAACTATCTCCCGCGATAAATTCATTGGCGCATGGGCAGTTTACGAAAAAGGGTCTATCACAAATGCAGCTCAGTACCCTGTTGCCATTGAGCGCAGCAACAATATTACGGATGTGGTCATCATCAACTTTTACAACTATTTCCGTAACCCCATCAAAGCATACATCGTTAAAGACACTATCTACATCCCCAACCAGCAGTTGGAAGGACATGTGGTTTTCGGGCAGGGCGTTATCTACTCCAACACTACTTATGGCCAATATGGCTCAATATCAATGAGATATGAAGTTATTGACACAGCAACCAATGTGCCTAACGACTTCGGCTACTACGCACCAGATCTCAGCGAACCCTCTGCATGGAATAAATAAATCCACCTACTTTCTATATATAAATGCCTCCTTTTGCGGGGCATTTTTTTTGGTAGAAAAAATATTTCAATCATTTGATTAAAATACTTGTTTAAATCAAAAAATTAAATTTACCTTTGCCCTGCAATATGAAACAGGGGCAAGAAATAGAAAAGAACTCCACCACTGAGGAAAAAATAAAAGAGGCCGCCCGCCGCGTATTTACCAGCAAGGGGTATGCAGCAACACGTACGCGCGATATTGCCGAAGAATCGGGTTATAACCTGGCACTGATCAATTACTACTTCCGCAGCAAGGAAAAACTCTTTGACCTGATAATGCTGGAAACCCTGCAGGCTTTCGTGCATAGCGTGCAGTCTATACTTAACGATCCAACCACCGGTCTCAATGAAAAGCTGGAAATAATGGTAAGCCACTACATAGATATGCTGAAAGCGAATCCCGGCCTGCCCCTGTTCATCCTAAATGAAATTAATGCTGACCCAACAAAATTGATGGCCAAAGTAGGCATCGCGAATCTGGACCGGGAACAACTATATGTGGCCAAACAATGGCAGGAGATGGCCGCGCAAAAAAAACTACCACCCATCAATCCTTTGCACATAATGATGAACCTTGTTTCCATGACCATATTCCCGTTTGTAGGCAGCCCGCTTATCCGAAACAAATTCGGCCTGAGCACTGATGAGTTCAATGCATTGATGGATGAAAGAAAGAAACTTATCCCTGTCTGGATAAGGGCGATAATAGAAAATAGCGTAGTTGAAAAATAAACTAAATCACTTCCGCTGATACATATCATCGGGAATAGATAACAGAAACAATAGTTTTGGAGTTTTTATTGAATACAATATGTTCAGAAAATTTGCCTTCATCTTTATAATGCTTCTCTACGGAGAATTAGCCCATGCGCAGGTAGCATTCAGGTCGTTGGAAGAAGTGTGGCAATATGCCGATGCGCATAACATCACCATACGATCAGCAAAATATGAGGTAGACAAATCGCTCTATTCCAAAAAGCAATCATATAGCGCCATGCTGCCGCAGGTATCGGCAAACGGCAATTATACCAATAACGTACAATTGCAGACCACCGTCATCCCGGCAGCGGCCTTTAATCCCGGTGCCCCGTCCGATTCTATCCGCACATTCCAGTTTGGCAGGCAATATGTATATGTAGGCGGTATATCTGCGCAAATGAGCATCCTGAACCTCCAGAACTGGTACAATACCCAGATAGCCAAGCAGAATGAAGAGCTGAATAAAGCATCGCTGGCCAACACAAGAAAAAATATATACCAGCAGATAGCCACGCAGTACTACTCGCTGCTGCTCATGCGCGAAGCCCTCCGCCTGTCCGGGCAGTCATCGCTTATCGCTGATTCAGTATTCCGGTCAGTGAAGAATAAATTCAAAGAAGGCACTGTCAATGCCGCCAATGTAGACGTGGCAGAGATAAACCTTACACGGGCACAGCAAAACTATATCTCAGCGGAGTACCAGGTACAGATAGCGCACAACAACATAAAATCGTTATTGGGTATTCCCGCAAAGGATTCGATTAGTATTGAAGATGTATTGAAAGAAACCATGCCACCTGTGCTGGCGGGCGATTTCAGGGAAGACCCCGCTGTAAAACTGGCCCTCTACCAGGAAAAACTCAGCATCAGCCAGTACAGGGCAGCGAATGCAGCATTTCTGCCTACTATCAACCTTGCCTACAATTATACAACGCAGCGCTTTAATGATAAGTTTGAGCCTTTCGTTCAGGCAAGGGGCGTTACCGCATGGTTTCCTGCACAGTATTGGGCGGTGCAGGCATCATGGCCCTTGTTCACAAGCGGCAACCGGTACTTTCAGTCTAAGAAGAACAGGATAGCTATTGACCAGAGCAGGGAACAATATGAGCAAACAAAGAACCAGTCGTCAATTAACGACGAGAATATAAAACTCAACTACCAGAGAGCGGTTGCCGTATTGGGGAAAACAAAAAACGTAATGGAACTGTCTTTCGACAACTACCGGCATATATCTAACCGGTACTTGTCCGGCATAGCATCAATAGACGAAAGACTGACCGCTTTTAAAGATTTTATAGATTATCAGAACCAATACCTGAACAGCCTGTCGGATATGCTCGTGCAACTGTATATGGTAAAAATACGCCAACAATCATTTTAGTATGAAAAGGACAACTTACGGCATTGCCATTCTTCTTTTACTGGTCGCCGCTTCCTGCAAGCCAAAATTTGACGAGGCCTCGCCAAAAGCCGGCCCCGTGACAGAAGCCGTGTTCGCATCGGGCAGCATTGAACCCAAAGATGCTTATACTATAACTGCTCTTTTCGACGGGTTTATACTCAGAAGCTACGTTACCGAGAACGACCTGGTAAAAGACGGTCAGCTACTCTTCCAGCTCGACAACCGGCAGCAACATACGCAGGTGAATATCGCAAAGACCAATGTGGAATTTGCACAGATAAACGCCTCGGGTACCTCCCCTGCCCTGCAGCAGATAAAAGCACAGATAAGCGCCGCGAAAGCTAAAATGCAGACCGACTCCGTGACTCAGGCACGATATGAAAAATTGTTTGCTACGAATTCCGTATCGAAACAAGATGTAGACAATGCCCGCCTGAACTACCAGTCTTCGCTGAATAACTACCTGGCGCTGCAGGAAAGTTATAAAGTAACAGAAAATAAAGTGAGACAGGACCTGATGAACAGCCGTTCGCAATTGCAGAATGCCGAGGCCGGCAACCAATATTACAACCTTTCGGCAATAGGTGCGGGCAAGGTATACCAGGTATTTAAAAAGCAGGGCGACCTTGTGCGCAAGGGCGACCAGGTGGCGCAGATAGGTAATCCCGACTCCATCGTCATCAACCTGGACATAGACGAGGGAAGTATAAGTAAGATACAGCTTGGGCAGCAGGTACTAATAGAACTGAACACCGAAAAGAACAAAACATATGAAGCCCGTGTAACCAAAATATACCCGCATTTCAATGAATCATCGCAATCATACAGAGTAGAGGCCCGCTTCCTTAAGGAAGTAGCCGGGCTTATATCCGGTACGCAGCTGCAGGCCAATATCATCACCGGCAAAAAAGAAAATGCGCTGCTCATTCCCCATACATTCGTTATCAACGGAAGCAAAGTGCTCGTGCAAAAGGGCAAAGATATTGATACCGTAAGCATTACCACCGGCATTGTATCTGATGAATGGATAGAAGTGCTGACGGGCCTGACAGCTAATGACAAAATTGTAAAGAGGAAGTAACCCGAAGCACATGAAGCTGAATGTAAATACCGAGATCGCGCTTACTTATCTTTCCACAAGAAAGAAGCAGACACTTGTTGCCTCACTGGGTGTGATGTTTGGCATCTCCATGTTCATCTTCATGCAATCGCTCATGAAAGGCACTAACGACTATTTCGAGAAAATGTCGTTCACCAATACCCCGCACATACGCATATACAGCGAAAACAAAGTAGCTGACAAGCATATGCTCACCTCATTCCTTACCGATTCATCGGTAAAGGTGCTTACCAACCCTAAACAGCTAAAGCAGACACTGGGGCTCACCAACCCCTACGGACTGATACAGCAGATATTAAAGAACCGCGAGATAGATGCGGTCACACCTCAGGTCACAGCGAATGTGATATATACCAGCGGCAGTGTGCAGTTACCCGGTAGTGTAGCGGGTGTGAATATAACGGAGGAAGACAGGATGTTTGATGTGCAGGGCAATATGGTAACCGGCGATTTCCGTGCGCTGAACAAGATAAACAACAGTATACTGGTAGGCAAAGGCATAGCCGACAAGCTAAGCCTGCATGTAGGCGATAACATTACTGTTCGCTCAGGCACCGGCAGCCCGATGGTGCTCAGAGTGGTAGGCATATTCGCTACTACCGTAAAACAGATAGACGAGACCAAATCCTACGTCAATATCACCCAGGCGCAAAACCTGCTGGGCAAAGACAGGAGTTATGTGACTGACATAAAAATAAACCTGAAAGACTACAACAACGCCCCGCAGGTGGCCCGCGACCTGGAGACCATTACGGGTTATAAAGCGGAAGACTGGGTGCAGGCCAATGAGCAACTGAAGGCAGCGTTCAAAATACGGGCCATCATACTTAATTCGGTTATCGGGGTATTGTTATTGGTGGCAGGGTTCGGCATATACAATATCCTCAACATGACCATCTATGAAAAGATAAAGGAGATAGCCATCCTGAAGGCGCAGGGCTTTTCAGGCCCGGCAGTCACCAGCATCTTCCTGCAGCAGGCCGTATATATCGGGCTTATGGGCGGTTTCGCCGGTATCATCATCGGTTTCCTCATCACATTTGGCGTATCAAGGATATATATTGGCGCGGGTACGCTTACCTACCTGCCCATGTCGTTCTATTTACCCCATTATATCGAGGCTATATGTTTTGGTGTGCTCACCACTATAGCCGCCGGGTTCTTCCCCGCCAGAAAAGCATCTAAAGTTGACCCTGTAACCATAATTCGTGGATAATGGCTGAGTTCTCATTAATAGCAAAAAATATAACGAAATACTTTCACGACCCTGTGGACCTGCAGGTGCTGAAGAACATCAGCCTGGAGGTGAATAAAGGGGAGTTTGTCTCCATAGTGGGCAAATTCGGCTGTGGTAAATCTACCCTGTTGTATGTGCTCTCAACCATGGACACTGACTATGAGGGAGAACTGATAATAAATGGCAGAAATGCAACCGGCCGGTCCTTGAACGAACTTGCTGCCCTGCGCAACGGCTCTATCGGCTTTGTATTCCAGTTCCACTACCTCCTGCCCGATTTCACCTGCCTGAAGAATGTAATGATACCCGCCCTCCGCCTTGGCAAGTTCTCGCCCAAGGAAATAGAAGAAAGGGCCTACGAAAAACTGAAAATGTTTGGCGTGGAAGAACAGGCACTTAAAAAAGCGAACAAACTCTCCGGCGGGCAGCAGCAGCGCGTAGCCATAGCCCGCGCACTCATAAATGACCCTGCCATCATCATGGGAGATGAGCCCACCGGCAACCTCGACTCAAAAAATACAGGGCTGGTCTTCGACCTGTTCCAGCAGCTCTCCAAAGAATACGGCCAAACGTTGATAACCGTGACCCACGACGAGGACTTCGCACGCCGCTCAGACCGTATCATTGAAATGGCCGATGGCGAAATAAAGAGCCACGGCAGGTAGCCACGTATTTATTCTTTATTTTTGCGGACATTATGGTCACCTACTGGGCAAAAACGCCCCGCCTGCTTAGAGAACTTTACCCAAAGGGCCTTGTATGGGATATGCCTATTTCAGGTGAACCTGCTGTTTACATCACCTTTGATGACGGCCCCCACCCCACTGCCACCCCTTTCGCTATGCAGCAGTTAGAGCAGTTCGACGCAAAGGCCACTTTCTTTTGCGTGGGCGAGAACGTCACCCGGTACCCTGCCGTTTATGCCGATCTGTTGAAAAACGGACATGTAACTGCCAATCATACCTTCAACCATATGAATGGCTGGAAAACAGAAGACGACACCTATTTGCGCAACATAGATAAAGCAAGCGAATACATAGACAGCAAATTGTTCAGGCCACCATACGGGCTCATAAAAAGGTCGCAGGCAAAACGACTGCGGCAAAAGTACCCCGACTGGAAAATAATTATGTGGAATGTGCTCAGTGGTGATTTTGACCGCACCCTAAGCCCCGAAAAATGCCTGGATAAAGTAATAAAGCACATTAAGCCCGGTAGCATTGTCTTGTTTCACGACAGCGAAAAAGCATGGGACAGGATGAATTACGCACTCCCAAAAGTACTGGCACATTGCCACCACCAAGGCTGGAAAATGAAAGCCTTAACTTTTTAGACTAACATGTTCATAGACACCCATACACACCTATACGATGAGCGCCTGATGGCTGACCCGGAACAGATTCCCCGTGCCATTGCCGCCGGCGTGACGAAAATGTACATGCCCAACTGCGACAGCGGAACAATAAGCGGTATGCTGCAACTAGCCGACCAGTGGCCCGACAACTGCCTGCCTATGATGGGCCTGCACCCCACCTATGTAAAGGAAAACTACAAAGACGAGTTGGCCATTGTAAAAGAATGGCTGGAGAAAAGAAAATTCTATGCCGTGGGCGAAATAGGACTCGACTACTATTGGGATATGACTTTTAAGCAACAGCAGATAGAGGCATTTGAGCAACAGATAGATTGGGCGCTACAGTACGGACTACCCATTGTTATCCATAGCCGTGAATCTACAGCTGACTGCATTGAGGTAGTGCGCCGTAAACAGAACGGCCAGTTGAAAGGCATATTCCATTGCTTCAGCGGCACACTCGAAGAAGCACAAAAAATAGTGGCACTGGGCATGTACCTGGGCATAGGCGGCGTGATCACCTACCCCAAGGGCAATTTACCCGATATAGTAAAGGAAATACCACTGCAACACATAGTGCTCGAAACCGATGCCCCCTACCTTGCCCCCGTGCCCCACCGTGGCAAACGGAAGAATGAAAGCAGCTTTATACCAATTATCGCCCAAAAAGTAGCAGATATAAAGGGATGTACCATAAATGAAGTGGCAGCAGTGACCACCGCCAATGCTGCCCTTATCTTCCCGGATTAATGCTTATTCTGACTATTTTACATTATCAACCGTCAGGTTCTTGAAGGAATTTCCAAGATCTTCCATATCACGGTTAAACTCAGCCTTGAACCTTTCCCAGCCCTCTTTTCCATCTGCTTTGTAATCAGACATTTTTCTTTTCATCTCCGTATTCTTTTGTTCCAGTTCATCGATTTTTTTTCTGTACTCCTCACGGGCTTCCTTTTTTTGCTTGTCTATTTTTGCTCTCAACTCGGCAATGGCCCTATCGTTGGCAACAGTTTTCTCTTCAGTTTCCCTGCGATAGTTCTCAATTTCCCGTTGATATTCTTCTTTAGCTTCTTCTAAATCCTTGTTGGCCTCCGTAACATCATTCCTGGCCTCATCCACCTTTTCCTGTGCGTCTTCTGCTTTCTCAGAAGAAGATTCGCAGCCCGTTAACATGGCTCCGGTTATTAACGTACATGCCGTCAATACTAAAATTGATTTTTTCATTTAAAATTGATTTTTTGATGGTTAAGTGATATGTGTTTTGTTTTTCTATAAACGCTACTACAGGTCAGAAAAGAGTTGTTGTACTTCCTCTTTTGTTTTACCAAGTTTCGCCTGGAGCCTGCCTAATAATTCATCCTCCTTGCCTTCCACCAGCAGCAAATCGTCATCTGTAAGCATGGCATACTTTTGTTTGATCTTTCCTTTTGTTTCGTTCCAGTTTCCTTTTAATTCGGTTAGATTTTCATGATTATTTGTTTTTAAAAATGAATTGAACATCAGCAATACAACAAATCCTAATGTTTTCACACGTACAACTGAAAAACCATGCCACGAATACAGGAATACCGGGTAGTATTTGACACCTGACTAGATTCCACTGAATGTCAACGATTTCTCTATATCACCGATAATTACTACATTTGCACCCCTCTGCAAAGAGGTTTAGGAGAG
>CAYSIG010000025.1:0-76403 GCA_964430995.1 uncultured Flavipsychrobacter sp. | reverse complement strand
CAGGATACTGCACCACAAAGACATAACGGGCTATGAGATAGAACGCGCCCTGGTGGAGGAAACTAAACAGTACGCCAACATCAGCATATACAACCACTGGTTTGTGGTAGACATCATCACCCAGCACCATCTGGGCTACCTCGTCACCAAAGCCACACCGGACATAACCTGCTATGGTGTATATGCGCTGAACCTGCAGAACAATAATATTGAAAAGATACTTGCCAAGTGTACACTTATGGCATCGGGCGGGGCGGGGCAGGCATATCGTACTACCACTAACCCACGTATTGCCACCGGCGATGGCATAGCGATGGCCTACAGGGCCAAAGGCCGGATAGAGAACATGGAGTTCATCCAGTTTCACCCCACGGCTTTGTATGAGGCCGGTGTGAGTCCGTCCTTCCTGATAACGGAGGCAGTGCGCGGTGATGGCGGTATACTGCGGAACAAGCATGGGGTGGCCTTCATGGCCGGCTATGACCCACGCGCCGATCTCGCCCCACGCGATGTGGTGGCTCGGGCCATAGACAATGAAATGAAGATAACAGGCACAGAGCATGTATACCTCGATTGCCGGGCTATGGACAAGGAAAAGTTCATGGGCCACTTCCCGAACATATATGCCAGGTGCAAGGCTATAGGTATAGATGTGTTTGAGCAGATGATACCTGTGGCGCCTGCGGCTCACTATTGCTGTGGTGGTATAAAGACCGATGAGGTGGGGCGGTCTTCGATCAAGAATCTATATGCCTGCGGCGAATGTGCCAGCACTGGGCTGCACGGGGCCAACAGGCTGGCATCGAACTCGCTGCTGGAGGCTGTGGTATTCGCCCACAGGTGCGCAGAGGATATGGCGTCACGGATAGATGGACTGATATTCAATGATGCCGTGCCGGACTGGAACGCATCGGGTACGAATGAACCGAAGGAAATGATATTGATAACTCAGAGCCTGAAGGAACTGCAGCAGGTGATGAGTGATTATGTGGGCATTGTGCGCAATGATACCCGACTGCAAAGGGCCATGAACCGCATAGACCTGCTGCACCAGGAAACCGAGGAGTTGTATAAGACCACAACGCTTTCGCCCCACCTGTGCGAGCTGCGGAACCTGATAACCATAGGCTACCTGATAGTAAAAGGGGCACAGTTCAGGAAAGAGAGCAGGGGGCTGCACTACAATACGGACTACCCCGGAAAGAGTGCTTTGCTGCAATATGTGGTGCTCTAGTAAGGATTATCCTTTTATTTTTGACAAATATTAAGTCTGGCACTTTATTTGTTAAGTTTTAGGGTACAGGGTATAACTAACATTTTCGTATGTTATTTATCTGTAAATTTGTTTGCAGGTAGTCAATAATCCCGGTTAGTTAGATGCATTTGAAGAAGAGGTTGATATATGGTTTTGTTTTTATGTCAATTATATTGATAGCGGGAGCCTGTACCAGAAAGAATAACCCCACCTCTATAAGTGATGTAATGCCAGGGAAGTGGCTGTTGACGATGACCGGATCGGATGACAATCTGAACGGGATAATTGATCATTATGAGCGGCATAATGTGCCCGCCGGAATGATTTATGAAATGGTATTTGATGAGGACGGCACGGGCGTGCAGAGCAACACAAATAATGGCGTAAAATCCTTAGACCTTGCTTTTAACTGGCTGTTCCTTTCTTATGATTCTTTGAAGATAATGTATGCGGCCAACGATACTATCACCTATTACATTGCAAACAGTTCATCAGTAACATTGGGACTCATAACCACTAATCAAATCGAAAACTCCGATAAAGTAGGCCGGGAGTGGCTGTATTTCCATAAGAAATAGCTCCGTTTAACTCTTTAAAATATCCCGGGATATTACCAGCTTTTGTATCTCTGATGTGCCTTCACCTATTGTACACAGCTTGCTGTCGCGGTAGTATTTTTCAACAGGGAAATCTTTGGTGTAGCCATAGCCGCCAAATATCTGTACGGCATCGGTAGAGATGCGTACGGCAGCCTCTGAAGCATAATACTTAGCCATAGCAGATTCTTTCGTCATCTTCTCGCCGCGGTTCTTCATATCAGATGCCTGGTAGATAAGCAATTCAGACGCTTCGATTTGTGTGGCCATATCAGCGAGTTTGAATGCAATAGCCTGGAAGTTAGAGATGGGCTGATCGAATTGCTGACGCTCTTTCGAATATTTAAGCGATGCTTCGTAAGCTCCTTTAGCGATGCCTAATGCAAGTGCGGCAATAGATATCCTGCCACCGTCCAGCACCTTCATGGCCTGGTAGAAGCCATCGCCTACAGGGCCCATTCTTTGTGCATCAGAAATGCGGCAATTATCAAAAACAAGTTCTGCGGTCTCGCTGGCACGCATACCCAGCTTATTTTCTTTCTTGCCTGCCGTGAATCCCGGCGTGCCTTTTTCGACAATAAATGCTGATACATTGTTCTTGGCGCGTGGCTCTCCTGTGCGGGCAAGCACGACTGCTACATTACCACTGATGCCATGCGTTATCCAGTTCTTAGTACCGTTAAGTATCCATCCGTCGCCATCTTTTGTCGCAGTGCAGCGCATATTGCCTGAGTCGCTGCCGGTGTTTGCTTCCGTAAGCCCCCATGCGCCTATCCATTCACCACTTGCTAGTTTCGGGAGATATTTCTTTTTCTGTTCTTCTGTACCGAAGTAAAGTATATGGCCGGTGCATAATGAGTTATGCGCTGCAACAGACAGCCCAATGGAGCCACAAACTTTAGCTATCTCGCTGATGACGGTGACATATTCGAAGTAACCGAGACCAGACCCGCCATATTCAGCAGGCACAAGCACTCCCATAAGGCCCAGCTCGCCCATTTTATGAAACAGATCCACGGGAAATTTCTGGGTTTCGTCCCATTCCATCATATTCGGTCTGATATGCTTATTGGCAAAATCGCGAACCATCTCTGCTATAGAACCCTGTGCTTCCGTCTGTTTGAAATCCATTTTATTAAATATGTAAGTGTTGTACACGCAATTTTACAACATTTTTTTTAAAGGGTATAAAAAATACGGCGGAATTGAAGTTCGAATTAACAAACAAAATAAAAGATGCGAATATGTTACCTGGTTTCGCTGATGATTAAATGGGTTTTAAGCATTTCGAAAGTAGCTGTGTCGAAACGACCCAATTCCCTGAGTTGGGATATGTGAGTAAAGGGCCCTTTTTTTGTCCTGCGTGCTATTATTTTTCCGGCTATTACCGGGCCGATACCTTTCAGGCGAACAAGCGTAGCGGAGTCGGCGGTATTGATGTTGATGATGGCAGGTAATGAGGTATTGTTATCGCCTATGGAATCTTTTATGGCAGGTTGTTCCCGTTTGAATTTTTCCCAGGCGGCGGCGAGTTTTGTTTCTTTAGCAGGATCGGCCTCCGGGTGGACCCAAAGCGTCATAGAAAAACGAACCGCAATGAGTATGACCAATACGGTGACGAGGGCCACCAGGCCGAGCCGCTCGGTGCGGGTAAAAGTGACAAATGACCTGATTACTTTTTTATTCATTTTCCATGGCAAAATAAAATATTTTATGCAATTCGCTTAGTATATTTATTGCTCTTTACTTTGCAGCATGTACACCCAAGTGGATGAAAAACGCCTGTATGAGCAGGCAAAACATTTATTGAGCAACGATGACGGAAGCGCCGAAATGGCCGTAGCCCAACTACGCGAAGTAATACTTTATGCAGACTGGAAATATTATGTGCAGAGCGAACCGGTGCTTGCCGATGCCGAGTATGATGAACTGTTCAAAAAGCTGAAGCATATTGAGCAGAAGCATCCGGAGCTTGTAACGATGGACTCACCGACACAGCGTGTAGCCATAGGGCTTAGCGAACGTTTTCCTACGGTGAGCCATCTGGTGCCTATGCTGAGTCTGGACAACACATATAACGCAGAGGACCTTACCGACTGGGACAGGAGGTGCAGAGAGCTTGCGGAAACAGACGAGATAGCCTATTGCGTAGAGCCAAAGTATGACGGGGCCAGCATATCGATAATATATGACCGGGATAACCTGGTGCGCGGAGCTACCCGTGGCGATGGCGTAATGGGAGAGGATGTGACGGCGAACATCAGGCAGATAAAGGCCATCCCCTTATCTGCGCCACTGACTAAGCAAGGGATAAGCCAGATAGAGATACGCGGTGAGATAGTGATACACAAAAAAGTGTTCGAAGCGTATAACAAGCAGCGGATTGCCGAAGGGCTTGCCCCCTTGGCAAACCCAAGGAATGCCGCGTCGGGCACACTGCGGATACTGGACCCTAATGAAGTGAAAAAGCGTGGGTTGAACGCAATATTGTACCACATAAGTGATTACACCCAGGAAAGCGGTACGCCCAGGCCGGAGGAACTGAAAACCCACTACGGTTCGCTGCAATGGTTGTATGATATGGGGTTCCCTACACCGGCAAGGGAGATGAAGGTGTTCAGGCATATAGATGAGGTGATACAATACTGCCATGATTTTGAAGAGAAAAGGGATGACCTTCCCTTTGAAGTGGATGGGCTGGTGATAAAAGTGAACGACCTGGCGCTGCAGGATGCTATGGGTATGACGTCGCATCACCCGAGATGGGCCGTGGCCTACAAATTCAAAGCGCGGCAGGCAACGAGCAAACTAAGGAGGGTGGAATTTCAGGTGGGAAGGGTAGGGGCTATTACACCGGTGGCGAAGATAGACCCGGTGCCGATAGGGGGTGTGACGGTTAGCTCTATATCCCTGTTTAATGAAGATGTGGTGCGGGAAAAAGATGTGCGAATAGGTGATACGGTGCTGGTGGAAAGGGCGGGGGATGTGATACCGTATATAGTGAAGCCGCTTACTGAATTGCGCACAGGCGATGAACAGGAAATAATATTCCCGACCCATTGCCCGGCTTGCCAAAGTGAACTGGAAAAGCAGCCCGAAGAAGCGGCTTGGCGGTGTATAAATGTAAGCTGTCCTGTGCAGGTGGTGGAGCGCATGATACACTTTGCGAGCAAGGATGCCATGGATATACGTAGCCTGGGCAATGCCAATGTGGCGAAATTCTATGAACTGGGATTGCTGAAAGACATACCAGGTATATATAAAATAGACTGGGAGCAGGTGAAGCAATTGGGTGGCTTTGGAGAAAAGTCTGTGACAAACCTGAAGCAAGCCATAGATAACTCGAAACAGCAGCCACTAAACCGCCTTATATATGGGCTTGGAATAAGGTATGTGGGTGAAACAACAGCGAAGACCCTTGCCAATGCGGTAGCGCACATCACCGATTTTTATGAATGGGATATCGACCGGCTGCTGACACTGGAAGATATAGGGCCGAAGGTAGCGACCTCGGTAAAGGATTTCTTTGCGAGGCCGGAGAATAAAGAGATCATAACCCGTCTTGAAGCAGCCGGGGTGAACCTGAAGAATGAACACAAAGGCAATATGCAGGGTAGTGGCGAACTGGCGGGCAAAACATTTCTGTTCACTGGTACGCTCAGCCGTTTTAAACGGAGCGATGCTGAAGCTATGGTGGAAGAGAGAGGAGGATCGATACTGGGCGGCGTGAGCAGCAAGCTGAACTACCTGGTAGTGGGCGAGGATGCGGGATCTAAATTGGAAAAAGCGAAAAAATTGGGCACGGTGAGCATATTGACAGAGCAGGAGTTTCTGGAGTTGATGGGGTAGCAGTACCACATAAAAAAAACACCGCGAGTATCGCGGTGTTTTTTTTATTTATTGCTGTTTAGAATTAATTGAACTCGGTATCGGGAATGTTGGTGTTCACTTCTGCCGATTGTGTTTTGGCAGTGAGTACACCGGGCATACCTGCACCCGATTGCATAATGGTATAGGCCACTTTATAACCATTCGCACCTGATACTTCTTTGTAGTCTGAATAGTCAGATGTTTGCGCCTTATCTCCTTCTATTTTTATTTTCCTTAGGAGTAGGTAGGTTGTCGCATCATAGTATTCAACAGATTTTTTGCCTTTTGCGTCAACTACATCCAGTTTGTATGCATTAGCGCCATTGATCTGCTCCATGCCGGCCAGTGTGCGTTTGATACCATATTTTTCAGGGTGCAGGTCGGCAGCAATATCAGCTTCTTCTTTAGCTTCGTTGATATCTTCTTCCGTCATGTCTGCCCGCTGGCCCTGTTGTTCCTGGTAGCCTTTAGTGCCGTTAAACACTTGTTTCTGGGCTGTCATTTTTTGGCCATTTATATTCAAGTCTACAGATTGTTTCGACATATTCGGCGCTTTTTTCAGGATAGTAATGGTGATGTCCATTCCCTGCATGTTGCTCGTCATTACCACTTTTAGGTCTTTAATGCTGGTAAGCGCTTTCTCGCCACCTATTGCCGCCACATATTTCTTAAATACATCATTGGCTGTCATGCCTGCGGGTGCAGCTACAGCTTCAGTAACTACGAGCGGTTTGCCCGCATAGTCATAATAATCAACCTTGCCGTCAGCCGAGTACTTGGCCAGTTTGCCAGCCACTTCTTCCTTGCTGCCTGCGACAATGATATTAGCTTTATCAGGGGTGATGTATTTTTTAGATACGGACATGATGTCATTGCCATTCACCGCACTCAGGTTTTTCAGGTAATTCTGATAATAATCCTTTGGCATATTGTAACGATCTATATTGATGGCAAATTGTGCCACGCGTTTCGGGTCTTCAAGGCCGATGGCAAAATTGCCGGACAGATAGGTGATCGCGTTCTGCAGGGTAGTGTCACTTACCATTTCCGTTTGCATCAGTTTCATTTGGTCGAGAATTGCACCTATAGCGCTGTCTGATACTGCGTTGCGGCATTTCACAGTAGCTGAGAAGCTGCCGCCCAACGGGTCTTCCTGAAGCGATGAATATGCGCCGTATGTCCAGGCGTGTTTTTCGCGAAGGTCGAGGAACAGACGGCCCTGAGAGCCACCGCCCAATACGGTATTAGCCACTTTTGCCTTGATAACATCGGGATGGCCGGGTACTAACATTACCGGGTAGGTAACACTTACCACGCTTTGCACTGCCGCGGTGCGGGGAGCAAAAGATACTTTGGTTACTTTACCTGCCATGCCTGATGCTGAAAGGCCGGGGGCAACATAATTAGCCACAGGAACTGTTGATTTTTCCCATTTGCCAAAGAATTTTTCTACAATCGGCTTTATCTCAGCCACCGTTACATCACCTACTATGGCCATGTAGGCAACATTAGGGCGGAAGTATGTCTTGTAGAATTTGGTACACTGTTCAAGCGTTATTTTTTTGATGCTCTCTTCGGTAGCTACTTCTCCGTAGGGGTGTCTGTTGCCAAAGTTCACTACAGCGCTTACGTTATTCACCATAGCGTCAGGTTCGTTTTTTTCGGTCTGGATGCCGGAGATCATTTTTTTCTTCGTCTTTTCCAGTTCTTCATCTGTGATGACAGCATTCATAGCGATATCAGACATCAGCTCAAATATCTTGTCACTGTATTTCTTTAAGCCGCCGCCGTACATGCCCTCGTCGCTGACATTGATACGTGCGCCCATCTGGTCTATTTCACCATTCAGTTTGTCTTTAGATCTGCTGGTTGTCCCTGACAGCAGAAGCTCCGACATCATTTCGCGGTAGCCGACCATTTCGCCCTGCAATTCAGGCTTTACATCGAACTGTATGCTGCATGAAATGGTGGGCAGGCGGTGATTTTCAACAACGAACACCTTGAGGCCGTTGGCAAGGGTGAAACTCTCAGTTTTCCCAAGCGAGATGGTTGGTGCCGGGCCGGGCTTAGGTTTGATGCTCCGGTCGAGCTTTTGCGCAATGGCAGTAACAGCAAGCGCAATGGTAAGTATGGATAAAGTGATCTTTTTCATTTGAAGATTATTTTTTTGTTTGCCCCGTATTGTTGCCGGGAGAACGATTAATTCATTTGACTATTGCAGGCCTTAGTGTTTTGGCTGTGGTTTAGTTCCTTCCGTACTCTTTTTTTCTTCCGATTTCGGGAGGTAATGAACCACCAGGCGGTTTTCTTTGGTCAGGTATTTATTTGCGACCCTTTTGATATCGTCTTTCGAAACCTTTTTATAGCGTTCCAGTTCTGTGTTTATGAGGTTGGCATCACCCAGATACGTATAGTAAGTAGCGAGGTTGGTAGCTACGCCTATGTTCTTCTGGTTCTGAGAAATGAAATCGTTCTCGGCCTGATTCTGCAGTTTCGAATGTTCTTCATCTGTAATTCCGCTCGTTTTCACTTTCTCAATTTCGTCAAGCATGGCTTTTTCCAGTTCTTCAGGTTTTACACCCATGTTGGCAATACCCAGCATGATGGCCATACCCGGTTCTTCATTGCCGAGGTCGAACGCGGCTGCCTGTACGGCTTTTTCCTGCTTGTCTACTATCTCTTTATCAAATCTTGAGCTCTTGCCCTGAGAGAGCAATTGTGTCAGCATCTGCATAGCATAATAATCGGCGGTGCCTTGCTTTGGTATGTGGTAGCCAAGTATTACGGCAGGCAACTGGATGTTGTCGTAGAAATTCACGCGTTTTTCGGCGGTCTGCACAGGCTCCACTTCTGTGGGGCGTGGTATCGCTTTAGTGCCCTTAGGTATCTCGCCAAAGTATTTTTTAATCAGTGCGCTCGTAGACTCGGTCTGAATATCGCCGGCAATAACAAGTACTGCATTGTTTGGCACGTAAAACGTCTTGTAGAAGTTCATGAACTCATCGAGTGTGGCCTGATCTATGTATTGTTCCTTGCCTATGGGGCTCCAGCGGTAAGGGTATTTTACATAGGCATTTTCAAAGATCACATTGATGAGCTGGCCATAGGGGGTGTTGTCATAACGCTGTTTCTTTTCTTCTTTTACCACTTTGCGTTGTGTTTCCACACCTACGGCGTCTATTTTGGCGTGCGCCATACGTTCAGATTCCATCCACAGGGCAAGTTCCAATTGATTCGATGGAAGCACCTCGTAATAGAAAGTACGGTCTTGCGTGGTATTGGCATTTAGCTGTCCACCGGCAGACTGTATGAGTTTCATGTATTCGCCGCGCTTGATGTTGTCGCTGCCTTCGAAAAGCAGGTGCTCAAAGAAGTGTGCGAAGCCCGTGCGCTGCGGGTCTTCGTTTTTTGAACCTACGTGATACATGACAGAAACCGCTACAATAGGTGTAGAGTGGTCTTCCTGGAGAATCACATGCAGGCCGTTAGGCAGTGTGAATTCCTTAAACGTGATGGTGGCAGCCGCTTGCTTCGCGCTGACCAGCATAGATGCGCCCAGCAATAAGCTGTAAAAAGCGTTTCGCTTCATAAAAAAATCAGATTTGGCGCAAAAATAGCATTTGAGCGCCGATAAATATGTTTTTTTAGCCAAATTTCACCCAAAAAATCACATAAAATGGTCGTAAGTCGTAAGTCATAAGTCGTGAGCCCGGGTGTTGCCTATTTAGTTTATGTATAAAATTGGGCAGTTCCGTACTTTTGGCCCATGAGCCATGAGTTACGACCTGCGACAAAAATAAATACGGTTTTATTTGATATGGATGGGCTGCTGCTGGATACGGAACCCCTGTGGGGCGAGAGTATGCTGCGGGTAGCTGAGAAACACAAAATACCTATTACTAGGACACGGTTCAAAGAAACAACCGGGCTGCGCATATATGAAGTAACCGACCACTGGGCGATACACTATCCGTGGGAGGGGAAGACATCGAAGGAGGTGGCGGATGAGATACTGGATGATATTATAGCCTCATCAAAGACCAGCGGCAGGGTACTTGATGGGGTGGAAAAGGCGTTAAAGTTGCTGCGCAAACACCATTATAAAATAGGACTGGCATCTTCCTCGCCCAGACATATGATAGACGCGCTGGTGGAGCATTTTGATATAGCAAAGCATTTTGACGTAATAACATCTGCCGATGCCGTGGAGTTGGGCAAGCCCCACCCGGCGGTATTCCTGCACTGCGCTAAAGAACTGGGCGCAAAACCCAGTGAATGCCTGGTGCTGGAAGACTCTGTGAACGGTGTGATAGCCGGAAAGGCGGCAAGGATGAAAGTAATAGCGATACCAGATGAACTGCACTTTGATGACCCACGCTTTTCTATCGCCGATGCAAAATTGAAGAGTTTGGAGGGGTTTGATTTGGGGATGATATAAGATTATTTCTTCTCCACCCACTCATCCGTAAAATCCCTGTTGCCTTTCTCTTGCGCAAATTTCCCTGCATTGTAGTCGTTTGATTTATTGCGGGGAATGGAGAGGCTGTTCCATTCTTTAGCGCTGCGCAGTTTAGAGATATAGACTATCTGGCCTACATGGTAACAATAGTGGGATATCTGGCGGTTAATGGCATCAAGTACAGGCATGCCATCGTTGCGGATGTAGATGGTCTTTTCGAGGTCGTTGTCTCTTATGCTGTTTAAAGCATTGAACAGGCATTGCCAGCCTTCTTCCCATTTTTGCATTAGTTCCGCTCTGCTCATTGCTCCTTCAAATTCCTCATCACGCTGGCGCCAGGGCTTTTCTCCATCAGTGGTGAGGAAGTCTGACCAACGGCTCAGCATGTTGCCCCACATGTGTTTTACAATTACAGCTATGCTGTTCTCGTCATTTGCCTGCCAGTTGAGGTCGGCATCACTTACCTGCGCTATAGCTTTTTCGCCAAGCTGCTTGTATAGTGTAAATTGCCGTTTTGCGCTGTCTAAGTATTGTAGCATATCATTGCATGTTTAATTTCATATAGCGTTCCGGGTTTGGAATTTCTGCAAACCCGAATTGTCTGTATAACCCATGTGCATCCAATGTTGCCAGCATCACGGCCCGTAACCCGCCTACCCATTCCAGGTCCATCAGGATTTTCATCATTGCTTTCCCTAATCCTTTGCCTCGGTGTTCTTCCAGCACATATACATCGGCAAGGTAAGCAAAGGAGGCATAGTCGGTTATCAACCGGCCAAAAGCTACCTGGGCGCCGCCGGAAAGAACACCTATACAGTAGGAATGGTCAAATGCTGTTTTTACCTTTTCAAATGCAATGCCCGGAGTCCAATACGATTTTTCAGACAACCATTTATGCACTTCATAAACGTTCATCAGGCTTTTATCCGTTGTGATGGTGTAGCCCTTGTAGTCAATGGTCAATGGTTGCATGTGGTTATATTATGTCGTTCCATTGATGAATGTCTGGGATGATGCCTTTACGTATATCGTGCAGTTCTTTTTGCAACTGATACATCATTGCATCCGGTTCTATGTAGCATTTGTAGTCCTTATGCCCGATACCAATGATCTCAATGGGGGCAACAACGGCAGCGGTACCCGCGCCAAATGCTTCTACTCTTTTACCACTTTCAAATGCTTTCTCCAGTTCGTGGTAGCTTATCTGCCTTTCCTCAACTTTCATGCCCTTGGCGCGTGCTAGGGTGAGTATCGAATTGCGTGTAACTCCATCAAGTATAGTGCCTGAAAGTTCGGGCGTTACCAAAACACCATCGATAAAGAACATGGCATTCATGGTGCCGGACTCTTCGATGAACTCGTGACGGTGGGCATCCGTCCACAATACCTGGTCATAACCTGCCTGCTGTGCCAGGTGCGTAGGGAATAATGCGCCGCCGTAATTGCCGCCGCACTTGGTAATGCCTGTACCACCTTCCGCTGCGCGCACATAGGTAGTCTCTACTTTTACTTTGAGGGGTTTTGAGTAGTAAAGTGAAGCAGGTGAGCATACGATCATGAACAGATATTCATCTGATGCTTTTATGCCTATTCTAGCCTCGGAGGCTATCATGAATGGGCGAATGTATAATGCGCCATCATTGTCGCGGGGTACCCAGTCGGCATCAATTTTTACTAATTGTTTTATGGCATCTGTAAAGAGCTTCTTAGGTACATGGGGCATACACATCCGGTAAAGGGATTTGGTGAACCGTTCGTAATGCTTTTCAATGCGGAATACATTGATACGGCCGTCGGCCATTGCGAAGGCTTTCATTCCTTCGAATACTGTTTGCCCGTAATGGAAGCACAATGCTAGGGGACTAAGCGTCAGATCGTGAAATGGTGCCACCTGCGCTTTATGCCATTCACCGTTTTTGTATTCGGCCATGAACATGTGCTCGGTTGGTATCTTGCCAAAGGGAAAAGACTTTGTGTCTGTAACTTTTCTTTCGGCCTGTGTGGTAATTGAAATGGTGTGTTCCATACAATCGTTTTTTTAGCGTTATTAATCAACGGAGGCGGTTTCCGGGAAAGCTGCTCCGATTTTTGATACGTTTTCCTGTTCCTGTTTGTGCTGGTTTCGATAGCCCCTGTTCACCAGGAATACACTGATGACAATAGTTATAAATGCCAGCCCTATATAAATGTTCAATTCTTCTTTCAGGAACAGGTAGCCGGC
Organism: uncultured Flavipsychrobacter sp.; assembly: GCA_964430995.1. GTDB lineage: Bacteria > Bacteroidota > Bacteroidia > Chitinophagales > Chitinophagaceae > Nemorincola. Next base: position 64,002 of record CAYSIG010000025.1, on the reverse strand, counting down.
CAGTACGGCAATGAGCGGATTGATATAGGCATATAGTGTGGCAACACCAACCGGCAGTACATTGAGCGCAAACATATAAGCTGCATAGGCAATAGCTGAGCCGAAGATGATGAGGTATATCAATGATACAATCCCTTCAGTATTCCATAATTCAAAACCACTGTAATTGTCTACAGCCGGGCTGATGAACAACATGAAAATACCACCAAACAATAGTTGCAATCCGGAATTAAAAAAGGGATTTACAGCGTTAGTGTGCCTCCTGTTCACGGTTCCACCAAGCGCCCATCCTGCAGTGGCAACTATTGTGGCTATTATGCCACCCATATATGCGGGCTGTGTAACCTCGGCAATATTGTGCCTGAATATGAGCGCCACACCGCAGATGCCCAGCGCCATACCCAGACCTATCATGAGATTAAAATGGTCTTTTTTAGAAGACATCATATTGAACAGTACGGCGAACATTGGCATCAGGCTGCATATGAGCGCAGATACCCCACTCGGGATAAACTTCATACCGAAGGTTACCAACCCGTTACCAACGGTAAGCATCAGGAAGCCTACCAGCATCTGGCGCAGTATGTTGCCGGAAGAGAGGTCGGTTTCCCTGCTCCTGTATAAAGCAAAGGCCATCAGGATAACCCCGGCCATCAGTTGTCTTATGCCTGCAAACAGGAAAGACGGATAGTGCTGCACACCTATTCTTATAGCAAGATAAGTGGTGCCCCAAACGATGCAGACGTATACTAATGCGATGTAGGCTTTTGTTTGCTTTGTCATGATTTCGGGACAAAATTCTGAAAAAAAAGTAAAACAAAACAGATACAATTTACGTATTTTTGACCATAACAGTTTTTTTATGCCCAAAATAAAGAGTCCGAAGAATGACCATTTATATCTGCGAATAGCAGAGACTTTTGAGCAACAAATTATGAATGAGGTACTTAAGATTGGTGATAAGCTGCCATCTGTAAGATTGCTCAGTAAAGAACATGGCAGTAGTGTAAGTACTATACTGCAGGCATATTATCATCTTGAAGGTAAGGGCCTGATAGAGTCGCGCCCGCAGTCGGGGTATTATGTGCGGTTCAATCCTTCTCGTTTCCCGAAGAAGATTGAGAAAAGCAACCCATTGCAAACCATAAAGACGAAGAACGTAGAAGCCATAATAGGCGAGGTGTACGATGATTTTTCATTGCAGGGTGTTACGCGTTTTTCATTGAGCGTTCCCGCACCTGAGATATTGCCGCTTGCGAGACTGAACAAGTCTATGATGCAGTCGCTGCGCGACTTGCCGGCAAACGGGACATCGTATGAGCAGATACAAGGCAATGACCTGCTGCGCAGGCAGGTGGCAAGATGGTCGGTGCACTGGAGCGGGCATCTGAAGGCTGATGATATTGTGACTACTGCGGGCTGTATGAACGCCATATCATATTGCCTGATGGCGCTGACCAAGCCGGGGGATACGATAGCAGTAGAAAGCCCTGTGTATTTCGGGATGCTGCGTTTTGCCCAAAGTATAGGGCTGAAAATACTGGAACTGCCCACCGATCCCGACACAGGTGTAGACCCCGACGATGTGAAGAAGGCTTTGCAAAAGCATGCGGTAAAGGCCTGCTTTTTTGTCACCAATTTCAGTAATCCATTAGGATATTGCATGCCTGATGAACAAAAGGAAGCAATGGTGAAACTATTATCAAGACATGGGGTTCCTCTGATTGAAGACGACCTGTATGGTGATGTGTATTTTGGGAAGACGCGGCCAAAATCATGCAAATCGTTTGATGAGGAGGGCAATGTGCTATGGTGCAGTTCTATCTCTAAAACACTGGCACCCGGCTACAGGGTAGGGTGGGTAGCTCCCGGTAAACACCTGGAACGGATAAAGCAGTTAAAGCTATACCACAGCATTACCAGCGCTACGGCGCAGCAGGCCGCAATAGCCAGCTTTCTTTCTACCGGAAGATATGAATATCATTTGCGAAAACTAAGACAGACACTTCATTCAAATAGCTTGCAATTCACGCGTGCGGTTGGAGAGTACTTCCCCGAGAATGTGAAAATGACTTCGCCCAAAGGAGGATTTATTTTGTGGCTGGAACTGGATAAGAAGATTGACACTTACCACTTGTACCAGGAGGCGATGCAGCATAAGATAAGCATAGCTCCCGGCACCATGTTCACCCTGCAGGAGCGTTACCAGAACTGTATGCGCCTCAGCTATGGCATGCAATGGACGCCTGAGGTGGACAGGGCATTAAAAAGGCTGGGTAACCTGGTCAAAGGGATGATGTAGGTTATCCCGTTAAGTTTGTTTAAGAATTCTTAGATTTTTTTATCATTAAATCAATTCACTTTTGAGATGATAAAAACGTACTTCTCACTCTTAAACAAAATGTATGAAAACTTTTACAAAATTGCTTATCGCATTCATTTTTATTTTTTCTTCTGTGGCACAGGCTCAGTATTGTATGCTGGTGGGGCGGGTACCTTACAGCAACCTTCAGCCGGGTATTTCAAATTTCAAGCTGAAAACTATTAACAGGACATCCTTGCCCGTTGAGAGCATGTCGAAAGTGCTGGTGGTAACAACCGATACAGCATCGCTGATAGCAGGACATACGTATACCGTGACCATTACCCATACCCGTGACTCAGTAGTGTTTCCCACTTCCCGGAATAATATAAGAGTCTGGGTAGACTACAATAACAACAAGAGTTTTAATGATGCCGGTGAAACGGTTATCTCAACTGACTTCCAACCTTATGGTGTTTTTACCGGAACCTTTACGATACCGGCTACTACAACTCCCGGCATTATTAGATTAAGGGCTACTGCCAAAATGAGTAGCGATGCGGGGCATATTATTCCTTCGTCGTGCGACAGCCCTACAGTGGACCCAATTGGGTATCATGGAGAAATGGAAGACTACACACTCAAGATACTATCTCCGGTTTCTGTGCCTGCAACATATGAAGGGGCGAATGGTATTTCAGTTTTTCCTAATCCTACCACCAATCTTGTTACCGTAGCCTTTGATGAGATAAGTAATTTGCCGGTAACAATAGAATTGTATGATGTGGCCGGAAGGGTAGTTGGAAGATTGCTGGATAACGAAGTGCAATCATCGGCATCTTATGGGTTTTATTTGAATGATTTCGTTTCTGCTCCGGGAATCTACATGATAAAAATAAATTCTGACGGTAGTACTACCTATAAGAAAGTAGTAAAAGTGAATTAGTTTTTTTCTGAGTGCAGGCCTAACGTACATGTAGGTCTGCACTGATCTATTTTATATAAAAGGCTATCTGCAATGAGATCAGGGGTGATGTTTATTGTCTATGCTATCTACATACTCACATCTGTTATTGTTTTCCTGAATTCATGCACGCACACAAGCAGGTACACTGACCCGACAGGTAGCAATTACCCTGCCGATGTAGCTGCTATATTTCTGAATAAATGTGCGGTAAGCGGATGCCACAATGACCTTAGTTATGCTAATGCGGGCGGTCTTAATTTGTCCACCTGGGACAAATTATTTAACGGGAGTAGCACCGGGGCTGTTGTTATTCCCTACCGCCCGGATTTTAGCTCATTGTGTTTTTTTACAAACACAGACAGTAGCCTCGGCATCGTCTTACGCCCCACAATGCCGTATGACAGGACTCCATTATCAAAGGCTGAATACTTGAAGCTAAGGGACTGGATTGCAACCGGTGCCCCTGGATTCAATAGGCAAATAAAATTTGCGGATGCCCCGGCGAGGAAGAAATTCTATGTGGCAAACAGATTGTGCGATGTGGTGACTGTGGTTGATGCCGTGGCAATGATACAAATGAGGTATATAGATGTAGGGACAGAGGGGACAGACCAATATCCTTATTGTGTGCAGGTTTCGCCCGACAAGCGACATTGGTATGTGTCCTTTTTTTCGCAATCGCACTATGTTCAGCAGTTCAGCGCGGAAGATGACAAGCTCGCGGGGAATATTGATCTCGGAACAGGCATGTGGACCTCTTTTGTTATTTCTTCTGATTCGAGATATGGATGGTTTGTGGACAATAGCAGTGTGGGCAAGGTGGTATACGCTGATTTGCAAAGCAGGGCTGTACTGGCAAGCTATACATTTGGTGGCCATTTTAAGTATCCTTCTGGCATTGCATTGAACGAACAGCTTAAGAAACTTTATGTAGGCGCAACGAACGGCAACTTTGTATATGTCGTTGATATTGCCAACCCGATGCTTCCGGTGGTGCATGAGCTGCCCGTAGACGGAACGGGCGTTGTAAAGTATGAATCTGCACTGGGAGCTACTGAACTGCTATACAACCAGCAGACAAACCGCTGCTATGTAGGTTGTGTTGCTTCGGGTGAGGTGAGGGTGCTGGATATGATGCATGATAGCTTAGTCGGTGTGATAGGATTAAGTTCTTTGCCCGCGGGCATGTATATATGGTCGGATAAGTTGTTTGTTGCTTGCCCGGACGATGTGGCCAGCTTTCCGGGAAACAGGGGAGCGGTAGTTGTAATTGACTTGCATACGAATACAGTCTTGAAGAAGATAAAGACCGGATACCAGCCATATGACATAGCTATTGATGAAGAGCGGATGATAGCCGCCGTTGTCAATGCAAATATAAGTTCCTCCGGGCCTGCATCGCACCATGTATCAGGCTGCGGCAATAAGAACGGAAATGTCACTTTTATAGACCTGAATACAATGGAATTATTGCCCCGGAAGCAACTGGAAGTCGCAGTATTTCCATTCAGTGTTTCGGCACGGTAGTTGCATATTTGAATATTATTCTATTATTTTGCAATTGATATATGACTTATAGAACGATTAAAAGACTAAAAGATGAGCAATTACTCAAAAGAAAAACTGCACCAGGCATTACAGCACTTCTTTGGCTACGACCAGTTCCGCCTCACCCAACTTCCCGTTATTGAATCAGTATTAAGTGGTAGTGATACGCTTGCCATTATGCCTACCGGCGGTGGTAAGTCAATTTGTTACCAATTACCGGCCATGCTGCTGCCGGGTATAACTATTGTGGTGTCACCATTGATAGCGTTGATGAAAGACCAGGTAGATGCGCTTACCGCCAATGGTATCCATGCCGCTTTTCTCAATTCATCACAATCGGCAGATGAACAGCAGCGGGTAATAAAGAACGCACAAGCCGGAAACCTGAAGCTACTGTATATAGCACCGGAGCGCATACCGTCGAACAGCGATGCGTTTATCGGATTTCTTAAAACACTTAACCCTTCTTTGTTCGCCATAGATGAGGCACACTGCATCTCGCAGTGGGGGCATGATTTCAGGCCGGAATACCTGAAACTGGCTATACTGAAAAAGCAATTTCCAGGCATACCTGTAATAGCGCTTACCGCCAGTGCGGATAAGCTGACGCAGAAAGATATAGTGGAGCGGATGGCCCTGAACAAGCCCAATCAATTTGTCTCCAGCTTTAACAGGCCCAATATTCATTATTATATACAGCCTAAGCGCGATGTATTTGGACATATGCTGGAGTATATAAAGAAACACAAGGATGATAGCGGTATTATCTATGCGCTGTCGCGGGCATCAACCGAAGGGATAGCAGGTAGGCTGCATGAAGCGGGCGTAAAAGCAGCCTACTATCATGCCGGTATGGACACCGCCGAGCGGAGCAGGGTGCAGGAGGCTTTTCTCCGGGATGAGTATAGGGTTATTGTGGCGACCATTGCTTTCGGGATGGGAATAGATAAATCGAATGTACGGTTTGTGATACACCATGACGTGCCAAAGAATATAGAAGGCTATTACCAGGAGACAGGCAGGGCAGGCCGCGATGGGTTGAAGAGCGATGCGATACTCTTTTATTCCTTTGGAGATATTATCAAGCTTAAGAAATTTGCCCAGGTAGAGAACAATCCGCAGCAGACGGCTATATCCATGAAGAAGCTGGAACTGATGCAGGAGTATTGTGAGGATGAGGGTTGCCGCAGGCAATACCTGATGGAGTATTTCGGGGAGCCATTCCCATCTTATTGCGGCAGTTGTGATTATTGCCTGAGCTCACTGGAAGAAAAGGATGCGACTGTTGATGCACAGAAACTATTGTCGGCCATATCCCGGACAGGAGAGAAGTATGGCGCGGGGTATATTATTGATTTTATTCGTGGCTCGGCGAGCGAAAAGATTAACCCGGCCCACAAAGAGTTAAAGACCTATGGTATAGGCAAACACCTGAAAAAGGAGGAGTGGCAATGGATGATACAGCAATTGCTGCGCAACAAATTTCTTACCAAAACGGATGACCAGTATGCTACGCTGAAGCTGAATGATAAAAGCTGGCAGATATTGAAAGGCGAATCGCAACTGATGCTGGTGATGAAGAAGGAGAAGGTGCAGGTGTTTGACGATGAAGAACTGGCATATGACAGCGGCCTGATGAAGGAACTGAAAAGCATAAGGCTGGATATGGCCGACCGCGAGCACGTGCCCGCATATGCTATAGTGGCTGATAATGCGCTGGTAGAACTCGCAACCTATCTACCGCAGAGCTTTGATGAGCTAAAGCATATCTCCGGGTTCGGAGATTATAAGATAAGCAAGTATGGTGCTGGTTTCCTGGATGTGGTGAAACAGTATGCTGCAGAGCGTAAGCTGGAATCGAAGATGCACTTTAAGAAGCCAAAGAAAGAGAAGAAGGAGCGGGTAGCTAAACCGGCTGTAAACAGTACCATGCAGGCCACATACGATATGTTTAAGGATGGTAAGACCATCACCGAGATTGCTGAACTGCGAAAGTTGTCGCCAATAACAATAGAAGGGCATCTGGCATACTTTGTAGAATCCGGCGACCTTGAAGTGACCCAGCTAGTACCAAGAGAAAAACTGGAGCAGATAATATCCTTGATAAAGAGCACCGGACAGTCAGTTGCGGCTAAGCCGATAAAAGACCTGCTGGGTGATGATTTCAGCTATGGTGAAATCAGGCTGGCGCAAGGGTATTGCAGGCGGAATAATTCGTAGGGGCACAAAATTTTGCGCCCCTACGAGGTTGTGTTACACACTAAATTTTATCCCTTGTGCCAGTGGCAGCTGGTCGCTCCAGTTGATGGTGTTGGTTTGGCGGCGCATGTAGGCTTTCCAGCTATCTGAGCCACTTTCGCGGCCACCGCCGGTTTCCTTTTCGCCACCGAAGGCACCACCTATCTCCGCGCCGCTGGTGCCTATGTTCACATTGGCTATGCCGCAGTCGCTGCCTATGTGCGAGAGGTATTGCTCGGCCTCGCGCATGTTTAGTGTCATGATGGCTGATGACAGGCCCTGCGGCACATTGTTCTGCATGGCTATCGCTTCTTCGAGGCCATTATACTTCATTATATACAGTATGGGCGCAAATGTTTCGTGCTGCACTACGGGCCATTCGTTCTGCACTTCAAATATGCAGGGCTTCACATAGCAGCCGCTTTCGTATGCCTTGCCGGTGAGTACGCCACCTGCTACTATTTCCTTGCCGCCTGTTTTCTTTACCTCTTTTATCGCATGGAGGTAGTGCGCTACTGCATCTTTGTCTATCAAGGGGCCTACGTGGCTTTTTTCATCCAGCGGGTCGCCTATCACTAATTGCTTGTATGCCGCTACCAGTTTCTTTTTAAACGCATCGTATACCTTCTCGTGAATGATGAGGCGGCGCGTGGTGGTACAGCGCTGGCCTGCGGTGCCTACCGCGCCAAAAATGGCCGCGCGCAGGGCTATGTTGAGGTCGGCATGCTCAGACACGATGATGGCATTGTTGCCGCCCAGCTCCAGGAGTGAGCGGCCCAACCTTGCCGCTACTGCCGCGCCTACCGCCTTGCCCATGCGGGTAGAGCCTGTGGCTGATACGAGCGGTACACGAGGGTCGCTGCTCATCCATTCGCCGCAATCGCGGCCGCCCACTACAAGGCAGCAAACGCCTTCGGGCACATTATTGGCCTTGAATACTTCTGCTATTATATTCTGGCAGGCAATGCCTGATAATGGTGTTTTTTCCGATGGCTTCCATACGCAGGTATTGCCGCATATGAATGCTATCATGCTGTTCCAGCTCCACACGGCAACGGGGAAGTTGAACGCGCTGATGATGCCCACCACACCCAGCGGGTGCCACTGCTCATACATACGGTGTTTTGGCCTTTCGCTGTGCATGGTGAGGCCATTGAGCTGGCGGCTCATGCCCACGGCAAGGTCGCAGATGTCTATCATCTCTTGAACTTCGCCATAACCTTCCTGCAGGCTTTTGCCCATCTCGTAAGATACGAGCATGCCCAGCGGCTCTTTATATTTCCGCAGGTTTTCGCCTATCTGCCTTACTATTTCTCCGCGTTTAGGGGCGGGCCACATGCGCCATTCGGCGAAAGCCGCCTGCGCCTGATCTATTACTTTATCGTATGACTTGCGGGTAACAGCCGTTACCGTGGCTATTTTTTTGCCATCAACCGGGGAATAGGAATCTATCTTTTCTCCGCCTGCCTTCAGCCATTTGGCACCGGTGGCGGCACCTTCATTTATCTTTTTGATACCCAGCTTGTCTAATACTTTATCCATTTTCATCTGAAAATATGTTTTTTACCGGTTGCGAAATTAGCCTTTATTATGATACCTATGTTTTTGCGACATTTTTTACACTTTTTTGGATAGCGGTTTTAATATGTGCCATACTCATTTTCTAATTGGTTTAAATATTTTTCCGGACATTATTTTTACACTTTTTACTTCTGCCGGCCTTGTGCAGGTACCCCAAAAGAGTGAGGCATCCAGTACCCGATAAAGGTCTTGAATAGTGTTGTTTCTGCAAAATTTAAAAAGCATTATGGTATCGTTTGCTGTACCATGCTGGGCCTGTAACTGTACCGTCATGGATTTTTCTTTTCAGTACCGGCGCGGCATATAGCGGTTTTAGGCGTTTGTAAAAGGGGGCGTAAAAAACGGGATTTTCATATAATGTTTCGGTAAAGCTTTGCGCTATTTCGGGAAATACCCTCAGGTTTATATAAATTGCAGAAAAGATAACGGATGATACGTAAAATGGTGCTTTCGGGGATACTGTGTTTGAGCCTGATGCCGCTATACGCGCAAAATAAGAAAGGGTATGAAGCGCCTGATTACAAAACAATAGAGCGCGTGACCAAGGATAAGTCATCGCCATCATATTATCCTAAAATTTTCAACCGGTACAAGGCACATGACGCCACCCTTACGGATGCAGACTATAAATTATTGTATTATGGTTATTTTTTTCAGGATGGGTATAAGTCTTATGGCTCGGCATCAAAGTACAATGATTCGCTGAAAGCGATATTCAGGAAGGAAGATATAACCGATGACGACAGGCGGAACGCGGTGAGGTATACGCTTGATGACCTGGATACTTCGCCACTGAGCCTGAAGGATATATACAGGTTGTACAACTTATACGAAATACTGAAGGATAAGAAGAATACAGCGATATATCTGGGTAAACTGGAGATGCTTGCCAAGGCGATCTCATCGACCGGGGACGCTATGACGGACAGCACGGGGCTGCATGTGCTATCGGTAGAGGATGAGTACACCATTATATCGCTGCTGGGGTATGAGTATGGCGGCAGCCAGCACCTGACGGACCACCCGTGTGACTACCTGAGCCTGAAGAAAAATGATGACGGCATTGCCGGGCTTTATTTTGATGTGCGGCAGGTGCTGGTGAAGAATGCGAAGACGAAGTAGGGGTATTATTTCTGAACCATAATTTTCTGAATTATAGCATTCTCAGCATGAATGGGCATGTGAAATACGCCTGAATGTACCTTGGATTTTCCGCACTCGCGGACTTCACATTTGGAATATACTAAAGCCCTGTTACTTATGGGCATCGTGGCCGGGTGAGGATTTTTTCTTTGCACGGAGGTTAAGCATTTCGACGAGGACGGAGAATGCCATGGCAAAGTAGATGTAGCCCTTGGGTATGCCACTATCGAAGCCCTCGGCGAGGAGGGAAACGCCTATAAGCAGCAGGAAGGATAGTGCCAGCATCTTGACGGTAGGGTGCTTTTGCACGAATTTGCTTACAGAGCCCGAGGCAAAAAACATGATGCCCACGGCAATAACCACAGCAGCTATCATAACACCCACCTGGCTGGCCATGCCTACAGCCGTGATAACAGAATCGAGAGAGAAAACTATATCGAGCAGGAGAATCTGGAAGATGACCTGCCCGAAAGTATGCACTTTTGTCTTTTTGCTGTGGTGTTCATCCCCTTCCAGCTTTTCGTGAATCTCGGCGGTGCTTTTGTAGATAAGGAACAACCCTCCTACAATGAGTATGAGATCGCGGCCGGAAATGTCGAACCTATTGAGCATAGTTAGGTCTGTGAGCCCTATCCAATGGCCGGGATTGAACAGGGAGCCGGTGAGGCGCATGACCCAACTGATGGAGAGCAAAAGCAGTATCCGGGTAATCATAGCGAGGGCGAGGCCTGTTTTACGGGCTTTATCCTGCTTATGGGCAGGCAGTTTGCCGGTAAGTATAGATATAAAAACGATATTATCTATGCCGAGTACTATTTCGAGTACTGTAAGGGTAATCAATGATATCCAGGTCTCGGGATTTGAGAGCCAATGCATGCAGGTGTGTTTTTTGAGGATGCAAACTTACGATGAATGCGGGGATTTATGGGGTGATTGTAGGAACCGGGTGTATTTCAAATCTTCTTTATCACCACGCAGATATCTACTATTAAAAGGCAGCAACCATCTTCGCCGAAACAAATTTATTTTTCTTAAATTTTAAGACGGAAGCCCCCTTCGCTAAAAAAAGCTACGGGGTGAAGTGTATAATTTCGGGATTTTGACGTTTTTTGATAAATATTTTTTTTTAGATGTGGTATGATCCTCTGTGGGTATATGCTGTGTGTTTTATTGTAATGTATAAAGGGGTATAATTATACCCTAAAAGGTATATTTATACCCCCAAAAGGTATAATTATACCCTAAAAGGTATAAAAAACGTGGTATAAATTAGTCATAAGTCGTGAGTCTTAAGTCATAAGTCCGGGAGTGGGAATACGACCATAGCCACAAGGATGCACAAAGTTCCCCACCATGGCGGGGAAGGGCAAAGCAATATTTCAAAGAACTTAACCCGGATTTTTGAGGGTTTGAGGTAAAGTTCGGGAATGTGGTGGTGGCGGCAAAATAAAAAATGCATGATGGTACAGTAACTGTACCATCATGGTTTTTGGGTGTAGGCCGGGCGCGGGTTTGAGGGGGACATTAGTGTTTTTTTGTCTTCTATCGAATTTGTAGAATTTGCTGAATTATTGGAATTATTTTTTGTGTAGCAAATCTCGCCAGGCAAAGACTGGCTGCCACGCAACCTTAGTCGGAGACATACGGTTAACTGCTATTTTTTATTTGGGAACACTATGCACAACCGGGGATTGTATGAACCGGAATTTATGGAATTAGGGGAGTTTGTGGAAATAGTGGTTTCCCGCACGAGGCTATTGGCGGGGATGCCAACAGCTACTTAGGCTTGCCGTTTTCGGAAAATGCAAAGTTTCGGTCGAATATTAAATTAAGGTTGTTACTCCACCACCACCTTCTGTTCCAATCTGCCTTCTATAGTATTTGCCGTAACAAAGTAAATGCCGGGCGGGACATTAAGCTGCACTGGTATTTCTATGCCGGGGGTGAGTGTCAGTTCTTTTATTTGCTGGCCGAGTGTGTTGGTGATGGTAATTGCTGCTTCACCGGTGTTGGTGCCAGAGAGGCGGATGGTGAATGTGCCATGGCTGGGATTGGGGTAAACGGTGAGTGAGGCGGGCTGTGTTATCATGTTGCGGGCACGCACTGCACATGCTGCAGTGCTGAATATGGTAATTGGGTAAATGGCAGTGTCGGAGCCACAGGTGTTCACTGTGATGTACATAATGGTATCGAGGCCGGGGGCCACCGGGGTGACTATACCCGTGCTGCTGCCTATGGTGGCTATGGCGGGGTTGGTGCTGCTCCATGTGCCTGCCGTGCCACCTGCCGTAGTGAGCGTGGGCGAGCTGCCGATGCATATGGTATCGGGGCCGGTGATAGAGCCTGCAGTGTAGAGGATGCCATTGTAGGCCAGTTGCAATACCTCGCAGTAGGTGATCTCCCTGTCCCACACTGCCACGTCGTCTATATAGCCTTTCCAGCTATCTGGGTAAGAAGCACTGTATGAGGAGCCGGCAATATTATGCCAAGTGCCGGTATCGGTATTGAAAGCCCCGAGCGCGGTGGTGGTAGTAGTGGCGGAGAGGTAGGCCCCATCGAGGTAGAGGCTGATATTGGAGGTGCCGCCAAAACCGGTGTAGGTAACAATGAGGCTATGCCAGAAGGTATCGTGAAAATAGAGGTTGGTGATGGATCCTCCTGCATATTCGAGCCCTATGGAGGTATCGGTGGTGAAAAGGCCGAAACGGCCACCGAGGGTATTATTGCCCCAGGCCAGCAGTTGCCTCATGCCGCCGGGATAGGGAAGCTCAGACTTGAAATAAACCACAGCGCTGCGCGCGGCGTCGCCTGTTGGGAAATTGTGCACTGGGATATTGGTGGCAGAGGAGGCATTGCCCCGCAGGCTGCGGCCCGCTGTGCCGAAACGGTCGGCACCATAGGTGATGCCACCGTAGGCCGTGGCATGACGGACGAAACCGCTGCTGTCGTTTGCGTTACCTGTGAACGGATACCACGCCCGCAGGCCGGCAGATGGGATAAAAGAGGGTAGCTGCGCAGCGGCGGGCAGCGATAGCCCAATACCGAGCAGCAACAATACAGATAAGATGAAACGGGTAGATAGTATCATTATACAAATATACGTATTTGGTATGAAGAACAGCTTCACCCCTCTTCCACGGAAGGGGAGAGGGGTGCGTGGTGAATGCTGTTTTTCTCAGGGATTGTGCTTACCTGGCTATGGCACGCATGGGGGTAAGGTTATTCAGTGTAAGTGGATAACATTTGTGCGTGTATGTAGCCGATTCTATTTCGCTTTTATAACCCAATACCTTCCACTGCTCAAGAGCGATATTGATCTGGGCCACGAACTTGCGGTAGGTTTCCGGCCAGTTAAGTGATTGTTCGGGGTCGCTTTGCGCTTCGGCGAATGCATTGTGGTAGGCATTCACCACTTTGTTGTATTCTGTCCGGAACTTATGGTAAAGCTCGTATTTTATGTTCAGGCCTGCGAGGGCGTCGAAGGCATTCTTATGAGCTATTTTGTTAACGATGACCATAGAGCTGCTTTGGTTATGAAATACAATATTATGACGGAAATATGTGGATAAAAAACGGTGCCATACCGTTTTTTAACGGTATTTTTGAAAAAATGATAATAAATTCAATGGGTGGTGAGCCGGGAGGCAATATTCAAAAAAGTACATCGCGAAAGCATTATTTTTGCAATCCTTAATAGGTACGAATGTTACAACTGACAGTAAACGATAAAAGTATTTTTGCAATAGAGCAGGAAGAAGGGAAGTGGATAATGGATGGTGTGCAGGCCGACTGGGACGCCAGCCGCCAGCCCAATGGACTGGTAAGTGTGCTGTATAAAGGAAAAAGTTATACGGCCATAGTGGAGAAAGTGGACAAGGCCGCCAAAGAGGTGTGGCTGCGTGTGGACGGGCAGCTATATAAAACAGCCATAAAGGAGCCTATAGACCAACTGCTGAGCAATATGGGGCTGGATATGAAGTCGCTGAAAAAGGTGGAGCCGATAAAGGCGCCTATGCCGGGGCTGGTGCTGAAAGTGCTGGTGGTGCCGGGGCAACAGATAAACAAGGGCGACGGACTGATAATACTGGAGGCAATGAAGATGGAGAACATACTGAAGGCCACGACCACAGCTACGGTGAAAGCCGTGAAAGTGGCAGAGCGCACAGCGGTGGAGAAGGGGGCGGTGCTGATAGAGCTGGAGTAGTTAATTTGAAAATTTGAAAATGAGGTAATTTGAAAATCAGGTGGAATAACATAAATACGGGGAGCCATATACTTGTATTGTTTTTGATTGTTTTCCTCTTTGCCTGCAAAGGAGGCGGACAGGAAAAGCTGATAGAAGGAAAGTGGTATGCAGTGCGCCTGGAGAACCCTGCCATGGACAGCTTTTTCAGGAAGAGCCAGGAGTATATAGACACCATGGGCAAGGGACATGATGATGCCACCAACTTACAGATATATGGTGTGGCCAACATGGACAGTGTGCGGCGGGTCATGCAGGTGCAACACGACAGCGCGAAGCAGATGCAGGATGATGCAGTGACCAGAACGATATTTACTTTTATGAAAGATGGTATTGCGGAAATAACGATGGCGGGAATAACGGACTCATGTAAATGGCTGCTGGACAATGATAACGGGTTGATATTTGAAGAGCTGGGAGCCGGGCATAACCAGGCGGTATCGAGGTATCACATAGTGGAATTGAGTGAAAATGAGCTGAAACTGCGGTTTTATGAGGAGGGGGACAGTAGTACGGTTACTTTTAATCATCAGGGAAAATAAAGGCCTTTTATTATCTTTGCTGTGAATTTATAAACATTTGAATAATATAACATGCGAACTATACCATTAAGGCAGGCATTAAGAGAGGCGATGGAAGAGGAAATGCGCCGTGATAAAGGTGTTTTCCTGATGGGGGAGGAAGTGGCACAATATAATGGTGCCTACAAGGTGAGCCAGGGCATGCTTGATGAGTTTGGCCCGAAGCGGGTGATAGATACCCCAATTGCAGAGCTGGGTTTTACGGCGATAGCCGTAGGGGCAGCTATGAACAATACCCGCCCGATAGTGGAATTCATGACGTGGAACTTTGCCGAGCTGGCAATAGATCAGATAGTGAACCACGCGGCAAAAGTAGTATCAATGAGTGGCGGACAGTTTACCTGCCCGATAGTGTTCCGCGGGCCGAATGGGTCGGCAGGGCAGTTGGGCGCGCAGCACTCACAGGCGTTTGAGAACTGGTATGCCAATGTGCCGGGGCTAAAAGTAATTTCTACCATTAATCCATATGATGCGAAGGGGTTGCTGAAATCGGCGATAAGGGACGAAGACCCGGTGGTGTTTATGGAAAGTGAATCGCATTATGGCGATCAGGGCGAAGTGCCGGAAGAAGAATATTTTATACCAATAGGTAAGGCCGACGTGAAGCGTGAAGGTACTGACGTGACCATAGTATCGTACAATAAAATGATGAGGGTGGCAATGAACGCCGCTGATGAGCTACAGAAAGAGGGTATAAGCGCGGAGGTGATAGACCTGCGCACTATTCGCCCGCTGGACTGGCAGACTATTGTGGAATCTGTGAAGAAAACGAACAGGCTGGTGATAGTAGAGGAACAATGGCCGTTTGGCAGTGTGTCTTCTGAAATATCATACCGTGTTCAGAAGGAAGCATTTGACTACCTGGATGCGCCGATACGCCGCCTGTGCTCGGCTGATGCCAATATGCACTATGCACCAAACCTGGTAGCAGCTTACCTACCCGATGTGCCCCGCACCGTGAAAATGGTGAAGGAGGTGATGTACATGGTGAAGTAAATGGATTGAGATTATAGATCTTACGGAAGCCTTGCGAAAGCGGGGCTTCTGTTTGTATGTGAGGCTTGGAAATCCTGATTCATTTGATAAGTTTGGGTGAATAGCATTCCGGTATTGCCTTTTCTTTTAACTGGTATTCGTCCTGGAGGGTTTGCAATCCAATTTCCTGGCGGTTTTTATCTACCTGTGCGCAGTCGCAGAGTTCGGTGGTGCGTCCGGTCCACTGCCCGTAGTAGCTGCACAGTTTTCCACTTCCACGTTGATAATGATTATCAACAACGGTAGCCAGCTCAAGCGGCATTATATTTCCGGCTAATACTTCCTTTTTTAATTGAGCGAAGAGATATTCCCAATTATCGTCACCGGTGTCGCCCAAATGTATGAGTGTGATGGTGAGGCTGGCAAACGCACCGCAATTGTGATAGCCGGGGAACCTGCCCGCTCTGAGCAGCCGGGCTACCCGGACATAGTTTATCGAGTCTGCCTGTTTCTGCAGGAACGACAGGTAGCTATAGTTGGAGTCTGCCAGTCCATTTGTCATCTTCATCAACTGATTGCGCGCGAATTTGTCGAGGTCTTCGATAGAATTCGTTTCTTTTATCAGGGTGGTATCATATTTTGCCCAGCCTTTTTTTCGGAGTTGATTGTAATTGGCGGTTAAGTGGTTTTCTAAAAAGGATTTGTCGTTACCTGTCAGTTTCCTCAGGTAGCTTCTTATCCTCGTAGTGTCAACACCGCCTTCAATTGCTTTATTGAGGTAGTTGAGGAAGCGGGCTGTGTCTTTGAGTGTATAATGGCACAGGGAAAAATTCAGGTAGTCGTAGGGAGTTGCATATTTGTCGTTATCTATAAAGCGGGCGAGAGCGATGCGGGCACTGTCGTACTTTTCCTTGTTGAGGAACGTTTGCGCAAGGAGCCTGTTCTCATGTACGTTCTTTAAAACCGTTAACTGCGCATGGCCGCCAAAGTGACCAAACAGGCAGGCGCATAGCAATAATGCCGTAGTGTTTATAGTGAGCATCTTTTTCATATATTAAAGATAAAAAAGAATGCACATTTAACCTGTTTGTCTGTGTTAGTAAACCGTTAAAACGGTTGTGTTTTTCATGGCTTGCATTTACCCACGGTTGAAACCGTGGGCTATGGGTTCATTGGGTTATTGTGAAAAGGTGGTTTTTGCGTTTCGCAAGCGAGACGCTTGCAGGCAATAAGACCAAGCGAGACATTCCTCTCGGACGAAGAAAGATTATTATCCACCTATAGAAGCAAATAGCTCATTGAAATCTTTCCATCTGCCTTCTGTCTTTACATATATTCGTATCAATTGCGAATCGCCGTAGGGATCTTCTATTCCCCAGGAAAATATACATACTGTATTATTCCGCAGAAAAACCGGGTGTGAAATTTTAAACAATCGATGACAAATGAAATGGTTGTAAAAAGAATTGCGTCGCCCCTTCATGCCGTAGGGGTTGTTTTTTTCTTCAATCTCTGCAATTGAGTCGATATGCTGTTTAGAGAAAAAGTTAATGGAGTCCAATATTTTGTCAGTACCCCATTCCTCAAGTATTAATTTGCTGAGTGTGTCATTTATATATTGCAATTCAGCAGGCGAAAAAACAATACTATCTTTAGGGGGAAACCCAGAAACTATATCATTGTAATAAGTGCTTTTTTCAAGCTTGATATACCAATCACTTTCAGTAGTGCAATCAAGTTTTCCACAGTATCCCCATAGCCGAATATCCTTGAAAAATTCATTGCACAAGTTTATGTACTCCTGTGATAAAGTTTGCGCACCAACAGTAGAAAAACTAAAGCAAACAAGGCTTGTTAGAATAATGCTGCGCCAATTCATAAATTAAAATTAAGAAAAGTCCTGGGCACTTACACCACCTTCTTCACCTCCTCCATAAACCTATCTACATCGGCTTTGCTGTTGTATATGTGGGTGGAGACGCGGAGGCAGTTGATGCCGTTCTCGGGCACCATGCGTATGCGTATCTTTTTATCGTTGCATTGGGTGAAGAATTTCTGGTAGTCCACACCTTTTATGCGGAAACCTATCACGGCGCAGCGTGAGCGTTCTTCGGTGGGTGTGAGCATTTCTATTTTGCTGCCGAGGTCGAGGAGGCTGTCCTGGGTGTATTTGCCGAGGGCCTTTATGCGGCGGTAGATGTTCTTCTGGCCTATGGTCTCTATAAAATCTATAGCGGCATTTACACCTGTGTACAGGCCATTGGCCTGCGTGCCGCCAAAGTAGCGGTGCGCGCTGGGGGCGTAGTTGCCAATTTTTATGGGGTTGGTCATAATATCCCACTTGCCATCATCGGTGCCGCCGCCGGAGTAAAATGCCTGAACGGTATCCTGGAAGTCTTTGCGTACATACAGAAAGCCGGTGCCCTTGGGGCCCAGCATCCATTTGTGGCTGCAACTGGCGTAGGTGTCGCAGCCCATATCGTGCAGGTCCAGCGGCATCATGCCTGCGCCGTGGGCGCCATCTATGAGCGCAAAGAGACCCTTGTCTTTCGCCAGCCGGCATATTTCCTTTACGGGCAATACCTGGCCCTGTGTGCAGGGTATGTGGGGGGTGGCAATGGCGCGGGTGTTCTTATTTATCAGTGCGTTGATGCGCTCCAGCGTTTCGGCGGCGGTGCGGCCGGGTGTGTATTTGCGTATAACTATTCCATGCAGTTTCTGGCGGTTGAGCCAGGGAGCGGCATTGCCCACATGCTCGTGGGTGGTGAGTATCACTTCGTCGCCTTTTTGCAGCGGCACGCCCCAGCAGGCTATGTTGATGCCTTCGGTGACATTGTGTGTGAGGGCGATCTCGTCTTTGTCGGCCCCTACGAATTTTGCAATTTTAGGAGGCGTGGCGTCGTATGAACCATAGTTGCCGTGCATATCGGCGTCCATCTGTGCGGTGCGCATGGCATCTATGACAGGGTATGGCGACGGGCCAAAGGTGCCATTGTTGAGGTAGGTGAGGTCTTTGGCAATAGGGAAGAGCTGCCGGACATTGCCCCAGTAGGCTTCGTCGTCGGGAGCTACGTCTTTTCCTTTGTTCTTTATGCGGTGAGATGCGGCGAGGGCATCTATCTCGGTAATGGACAAAGCGGCAAGCACGGACGCTGACCTTATAAAACTGCGGCGATCAAATTTCATGAGGAAACTTCTTTATGCTTTAAATATACATAAAACAATTAGAAGCGTTCCTATGTAGAAAAATATGTATAAGGTGTTTTCTGATTACTAGGTGATGCTCCTGAAAACAGTGTAGCGCAGCGCCAACTCCAGCACGAGGCAGATGATGGCTATAAGGGCAAGCGGGAAGAACAGCTCGGCATAATGCTTGTAGGATGTGATGTCTATTTTGGTCTTTTCCAATTTGTCTATCTCATTATACACCTGTTCCAGGCCCTTGTTGTTTGTGGCGCGGAAATATTTTCCGTTGGTCTCGGCAGCTATCTTTCTCAGCAGGGGCTCATCAATCTCTACCGGCTGCATTTGTTTTTGTATGCCCATAGGGGTATGCACAGGCACCAGTGCCTGGCCCATAGTGCCTACGCCTATGGTGTACACTTTTATCTTAAATGCCTTGGCTATCTCCAGGGCGGTGAGCGGGTCTATGAGGCCGGTATTGTTCACGCCGTCGGTCATGAGGACAATGACCTTGCTTTTGCCGACAGAATACCGGAGGCGATCGACCGCAGTGGCCAATCCCATTCCAATAGAAGTGCCATCGGTAAGCATGCCGTTCTTTATCTGAGAAATCTGCTCTTTTAGTACGTTGTGATCGATGGTAATGGGGCACATGGTAAAGCTTTCGCCGGAGAAAATGACGAGGCCGATGCGGTCGGTGGGGCGCATATCCACGAAGCCGAGGGCTACCTTTTTTGCCGCCTCGATACGATTGGGCTTAAAATCTTCGGCGATCATACTTCCGGAGGCATCCATGGCGATCACGATGTCAATGCCTTCACTGTCTATATCCTCGGTGGTATTGCTGGACTGCGGGCGGGCAAGGGCTATGGTCAATGCTATAAGGGCAATACAGCGCAGTATAAACAGTACGGGCCTGAACCGGGCTTTGCCGCCTGCCCTTGCAGCATCGATGCCCGAGAGGGTAGTGAGACGCAGCACAGGGTTATCTTTTTTGCGGCCACGCGACTGCCACCACACCATGAAGGGGATGAGCAGGAGCAGCACAAAAAAATAAGGCTGTGCAAAAGAGATATGTTTCCAGTCAAGGAATGAACTCATACGCTACTGTGTTGGGTTTGTGTTTCCGGGTGAGGGTTCAACAATGATTATAGGCCGGGATGTGTTAACGAAATTCTTTGCTTTGTCCATAGCATCCATATGCTCCTGTGGCAGCGGCTGAAACTTCGCGAATTTTGCGAGGTCGGCCATGTGCAGTATCTCAGACAATGCATCGTAGTATGGATGCATATCGCGCATCATGCGGGCTTTGTCTAATATCTCTTCGGTGGTCAGCTCCATGGCGGGTGTGCCAAAGCGGTCTTCAATGTATTTGCGTATAATGTCGGTAAGCTCGATGTAGTATTGCTTTGCCTGGTTCTTTTGCCAGAGTTGTTTGGTGTCGAGTTCTGCGAGCATACGCAGTGTATAATCGGTAAGCGATTCTACCGGGCCTTTGGGGACGGGCTTGGCCGGTTTTTTTCGCATGATGTATATGATCACAGCAGCGACAATAATAATGAGGGCTATGGCGCCCACGATAAACCAGATATAGTCGCGCCAGGAGCTTTGTACCTGAATGATACCTTTTATTCCTTTGAAGCCTTTCGTGGTGTCCACAGCCACCGTTTGCACCAGTAGGGCGAAAGAATCGGTTTGCGCGGTATAGGGGGTGTCATTGCCGGGTATTACTGAAAAAACGAAGGAAGGGACCTTAAACATGCCGGAGTCGAAGCCGGTAATGAGTAGCCGCTGACGATAGGTAGTGAGTCCGCCATTGGCGATGGTGTCTATCTTTCCTTTTTCTATCACCTCCAGGTTGTTGAAGGTGTCGGGTATAGTGGCCCACTGGAGGCGGTTTGCCGGGTTGTGCTGCACCTCAAGGAATACACGGGCCTGATCGCCCACCATTATCTGCGTGGCATCTATACGGGCAGTAGCGGTGGTGTTTTGGGCGAATGATGATGAAGAAAGCAAAATGAGCAACAAGGCACACCAAACCCCTATAGGGGCTTCGCCAGATTTAAGTAATTGTGCTTTATATAAAGTTTTTAAGGTCATTTAACTATTTCTTACTGCTATCTTCCTTTAAAATATCCTTGTAATATTTTCACATAATCCTCATCGGTGCGGACATGCAGTAAAGATGCGCCGCTTTTTCTGAAAGACTGTATGCAATATTTGTTTTTTTGTTCGAATGCGGCGGCATACTGGTTCCTGATGGACTTGTTGTCGGTATCGAGCCAGATGAGCTGCCCGCTTTCTGAATCCTGCACCTGTACAAGGCCGGCAGAAGGCATCTCTTTGTCGTATTTGTCGTAAACATGAATGCCCACGAGGTCGTGCTTTCGGGCGGCATGTTGCAGGGCCTGATCGTAAGGGTTGCTGACAAAGTCGCTGAGCAGGAAAGTGATGCTGCGCTTTTTCAGGACATTGTTCAGGAACTCCAGTGCCACACGCACATCGGTAGCGCCGGTATGTTTTGGCTCGAGCGCTATCAGTTCCCTGATGATGCGGAGGATATGGCTTTTGCCTTTCTTGGGTGGTATGTATTGCTCCACCTTATCACTGAAAAAGATAACGCCTACTTTGTCGTTATTGGTGGTGGCGGAGAAGGAAAGCACGGCTCCCAGTTCGGTGATCAGATCGCGCTTGAGTTGTTTTTGCGTGCCGAAGAGTGAACTGCTGCTGATATCTACCAGCAGCATAACAATCAGTTCTCTTTCTTCTTCAAACACTTTGACAAACGGATGGGAAAAACGGGCGGTAACGTTCCAGTCGATGAATTTTACATCATCGCCCGGTGTATATTCCCTTACCTCACTGAACGACATGCCCCGGCCCTTGAAAGTAGAGTGATACTCACCCGCGAAGATGTGATTGCTCAGCCCCTTCGTTTTTATCTCTATCCTGCGTACTTTTTTAAGTATCTCGGCGGTGGTCATTTCTTTAGTCGTAAGTCTTAAGTCGTGAGTCGTAAGTCTGTTATGGCAAAAATAGCTTTATGTAGGGGTATAAAGCAAGATGGTAAAACTTAAAATTTTCTAAAAGAATGCTTGGTTTGTGGTTCCGGGTAAACATATTGTGGATAGGGGTTATTTATTCCCAAAGATTTCCTAAAGCAGTAGGGTGGGTGGGATAAGTTGTTTTATTTTACTGCGTGAAGTATATATTTTCTTTCAGTGTTATGGTCTTTTTGTTTTGCGGCGATGTGAATGGGCAGGTGGAGCAATGGGACACTTATATGGCCAAGATAGACGGCAAGCCCGGGTCTGTATTGGTGGATATGGGGCTGATGGCCACCGCGCCGAATTACAAATACCCTAACCTGGTAATAACAGGCCCGCAGGCACAAAAATGCAATGCACAAGGTGTGCCCGATACCAATGAGATAGCCCTGCTGGAGGAAATACTTACCGCTACGGGTAATTTCATAACGGGGGTGACACCCAAACTGCTGACTGGGACATTTACCTATAACTGCCAACGGCTGAATTATTATTATGTAAAAGACACAACAGGCCTACGGAATGCGCTGGCACGTGTGTATGCCCGAACTTATAAGGACTACAACTACGCCATCAAAATAAAGCACGACCCGGAATGGAGTGTTTACCGCACCTTTCTATACCCGGATGAGGCTACGCAGAACTGGATGGAGAACAATAAGGTGATAGCGGCAATGATAAAGCGGGGCGACAGTGTGAAAACACCAAGGGAAGTCACCTTCAATGTTTATTTTGATTCTGATACTGCGAGGAGTGCGTTTGAGGCAGAGGTAACGGCAAAAGGATATGCCATCAAGCGAAAGACACAATCGAAAAAGAAACAGGCGCTGTATGCGATAGTTCTTTCTAAGAACAGCACGATAGCACATGAGGTGATAGATGTAGTGACCGCAGAGTTAAAGGAAACCGTAAAGAAACATAACGGGCATTATGAGGGGTGGGAAGCCCCAACCCCCTAAAGGGGCTTGCCCTTATGCTAAAACAAAAATGTTCAGCCATCATACATAGCTGAACATTTTTGTTTATCAAAGACCCTTTAAGGGGTTTTACCTGCTATAATTAGGTGCTTCTTTTGTTATCACAATATCGTGCGGATGGCTTTCTGCCATGCTGGCGGGGGTGATGCGAACAAACTGAGATTCGTTTTGCAGCGTGGTAATGTCTTTTGCGCCGCAGTAGCCCATGCCTGCCCGCAGGCCGCCAACGAACTGCTGTACCACCTCGCTTAAAAAACCTTTGTAAGGCACGCGGCCTACAATGCCTTCAGGCACCAGTTTCTTTATGTCGGCCTCCATGTCCTGGAAGTAGCGGTCCTTAGATCCTTCCTGCATGGCCTCTACCGAGCCCATGCCACGGTAAGATTTGAATTTTCGGCCTTCATAAATGATGGTTTCGCCGGGGCTTTCTTCGGTGCCTGCAAATATTGAGCCCGCCATGATGCAGGATGCACCTGCTGCAAGGGCTTTCACCATATCTCCGGTATAGCGGATTCCACCGTCAGCTATTACGGGTATGCCGGTTTTTTTCAGTGCCTGTGCTGCTTCCATAATAGCGGTGAGCTGTGGAGCACCTGCCCCAGTGACTACACGGGTAGTGCATATGGAGCCAGGGCCTACGCCTACTTTTACGGCATCGGCACCCGCTGCAGCGAGGGCTTTAGCGCCAGCTGCTGTGGCTACGTTGCCAGCTATTACCGGGAGGGTTTTAAATGCTTTCTTTACTTTTTTCACTGCTTCTATCACTCCTTTAGAATGGCCATGGGCGCTGTCTAGCGTAATGACATCTACTCCGGCATTTTTTAGTGCTTCTACTCGTTCCAGAATATCGGCGGTGATGCCAATGGCAGCGCCTGTAACCAAGTGGCCCATGCTGTCTTTACAGGAGTATGGGTGGCTTTTTATTTGTATCGTATCGCGGAAGGTGATGAGGCCTATCAGTTTCCCTTTTCTGTCTACTATAGGCAGCTTTTCTATCTTGTATTGCTCCAGTATGCTTTCTGCTTTCTGCATATTGGTTCCGGCAGGGGCAGTAACCAGCCTGTCTTTGGTCATGACATCGCGCACCTTTTTCTTCATCAGTTTTTCGAAGCGGAGATCGCGGTTAGTGAGCATGCCCACTAGCAAAAAATTATCATCAACGATTGGAATGCCACCTATCTTGTTTTCCCTCATAATTTTGAGGGCATCGCCTACTGTGGCATCGGGTTTCAGGGTAATTGGGTCGAGGATGAGGCCATTTTCAGAGCGCTTTACTTTGCGCACATGCTCGGCCTGGCGCTCTATGCTCATATTCTTGTGAAGAATGCCAATGCCCCCCTCGCGGGAAAGAGCTATAGCAAGAGGCGCCTCGGTAACGGTATCCATTGCGGCAGACACCATTGGTATGTTAATCCGAATATCTTTAGTGAGATTGGTAACAATACTTACTTCGCGCGGGAGTACTTCAGAGTAAGCCGGCATAAGGAGTACATCATCAAAAGTGAGCCCTTCGCCGTAAAATTTAGATTTTATTGCCATGTGCAAAGATATGGAGCGGAAATTAATTGTGCAAATTTTGAAAATCTGTCATATCAGTGTCAGTAATAATTATGATGCATGACAGCGCATTTAGCGGCATTTTTTCTCTACTTTGCACCCAATGTGGGCGTTTGTTCTTGTTTTTATTGCAGCCTGTGTTGTTGACCTTGTGCCATTCATAGGGCCTCCTGCATGGACGGTAATGGTCTTTTTGCAGATAAAATACGACTTGAATATATGGTGGGTATTGGCCGTAGGGGTCCCCGGTTCGGCCCTGGGGCGGTATATATACAGCAAGTATATTCCTCATTTATCAGCAATGGTAATCACAGATGATAAGCACAATGATATAAGGTTCATAGGGCAGAAGCTGGAGGGCAATGGCTGGAGGGTGCAGCTTTTTGTGGTGCTTTATACATTAATGCCCTTGCCGTCCACACCGTTGTTTACGGCTGCTGGTATAGCCCGGATACCTGCTATACGTATCATACCTGCTTTTCTGGTAGGAAAGTTCACTATTGATATGATCATGGTACTGACGGGCAAATTTGCGGTAAAGAACGCACAGGCAATTGCACGCGGCTTATTATCGTGGGAATCTATATCCGGAATGTTACTTGGCATTGTTATTATTTTCGTTTTCCTGTTTATTGACTGGCGGAAGCTGCTGGAGGAGCGGAAGTTCAGGCTGAATTTCAGGATATGGAAATAAGGTATTTCCTGTGTCTTCAGGAACAATGACCACCGTCACCTGATAACAATGTATTTACAGTACTTTTGATATTAAAGCACTATATAGTGGCAACAGGTATATCAGGTGGGGGGGCTATGTTTTCAGAGAGAATCGATTCTTTCCTGGAAGGTGTTGCCGAGATGTTCCGGTTTACCATGAATGTATTACGAGTAGGAGTGACCCCGCCGTATGAGTTCAGGGAAATATTAAACCAATGTTACCAGGCAGGCATTAAGACCTTTGTGCTGGTAGGGGTTACGGCGTTCATATTGGGCCTTGTGTTGGTGATGCAATCGCAGCCTACGTTGGTAGAGTTTGGTGCAGGATCTTACCTGCCGGCCATGTCTTCTATTTCGCTGGTGCGCGAGATATGCCCGCTGTTCACTGCGCTGATATGCGCCGGCAAGATTGGTTCGGGTATTAGTGCGGAACTGGGATCTATGAAGGTGACGGAACAGATAGATGCCATGGAGGTATCGGGCACAAATCCGTTAAAATATCTTGTTGTTTCACGTATACTGGCCACTACACTTATGCTGCCGGTGCTTACGATATATGCGGATTCCATTTCGCTGATGGGCGCCTACTTTGGTTCAACCATCAATGATGATGTGAACATGGTTTTTTATTTTAACAGGGTATTCGAAGCACTGTCTTACAATGATATAATGCCGGCTTTCATTAAGACGTTTTTCTTTGGTTTTGCCATAGGGTTGGTAGGGTGTGCCAAGGGGTATAATTCAAAAAAAGGCACGGAAGGCGTGGGCCATGCCGCCAATTCTTCTGTGGTTGTGGCGATGCTGAGTGTGATTGTTATTGATATGGTAGTGACCCAGATATCTTCCATGCTTGGATATTTATAAATGAATGCTGCTGCGAAAAATACAGAAACCAAGACCGGGGCTGCTATAGAGATAGCGCACCTGAAAAAGGCTTTTGGGAGTAAAATAGTATTGCGCGACTTTAACCTTGATGTACCCTTTGGAGAAAACCTGGTGGTGATGGGCCGCTCCGGGATAGGGAAGACAATACTCATCAAGTGTATCATTGGGTTGGTGAAGCCTGATGGCGGCAAGTTGAAAGTATTGGGCAGGGATATTTCGAAGCTAAATCATAAGGAGCTGGATGAACTGCGGGTGCGTATCGGCTTTGTGTTCCAGAATAGTGCCCTTTATGATTCGATGACTGTGAGAGAGAACCTCGAGTTTCCCCTGCGCAGGCACAGGCGAAAAATGATAAGTGGCAATATTGAAGACCTGGTACGTGAGGCGCTGAGAAATGTGGACCTGGAAAATGCGATTGATCTCATGCCTTCCGAACTATCAGGCGGTATGCGGAAAAGGATAGGGATAGCGCGGAGCCTGATATTGAACCCCGAAATAGTGCTGTTTGATGAACCCACTACGGGACTGGACCCTATAACGGCAGAAGAAATAACGCAACTGATATTACATTTGCAGAAAAAATATAAGACAACTTCAGTGATCATTACCCATGATGTAGCGCTGGCAAGAGAGGCCGCTAACCATATTGTGTTTT
This sequence comes from uncultured Flavipsychrobacter sp., assembly GCA_964430995.1. Classification (GTDB taxonomy): domain Bacteria; phylum Bacteroidota; class Bacteroidia; order Chitinophagales; family Chitinophagaceae; genus Nemorincola. The sequence continues at coordinate 37,406 of CAYSIG010000025.1, read as the reverse complement.
TGAATGATGGTGTGGCGTATGCACAGGGTACATATGAAGAGCTGGTGAAAAGTGAAGACCCTGAGATAAAACATTTTTTTACAAGATAAAAATGAATAATGGACCGGTCCCATAGAAGAAATATTATTCTCGGCCTTTTTGTTGTACTGGGTATTGCCTTGTTCGTGTATGGTATATTCCAGGTGGGCACGCGTGAGGAGATGTTCAAGAAAACAATTACGGTCACTACAACCTTCTCAAACACAAACGGATTAAAGGCCGGCAGCAATGTGCGCTATAATGGAGTGAAAGTAGGCAATGTAAAGGCGGTAACGCTTATCAATGACACAACGGTGCAGGTAGATATAAAAGTAGAGGAAAATAAGCGGCCATACATACTCAAAAATGTTATTGCCTCGATAGCTTCAGACGGATTGATGGGTGATAAGTTCGTTAACCTTACAGCAAACGCAAGCGGGGAGGGAAATACAGCCATGATAGAGAATGGCGATGTGATAGAAAGTAAAAATCCATTGAATACGGATGAGGTATTACGGACGCTGAATGCTACGAACGAGAACGTAAAAGTGATATCGGAAAACCTGAAGGAACTGACTTCCAGCCTTAGCTCAGAGAATGGTACGATACAGGCTTTGTATAAAGACCCGAAGATGGCTACCGATCTTAAGTCGTCTTTCAGCAATCTGAACCTGATAACCAATACCGTGCTTTCTGTGAGCAACAACCTGCAGCAGATAACTTACCAGATACAGAGTGGGAAAGGCACGATAGGGGAAATACTCAATGATACTACATTGGGCAACAACCTGGCATCAACGTTATCTAAACTTAAGGCAACCGCCGATGACCTGAACAAAGTGTCGGGTCAATTATCTGTTACGATGGAGCATGTGAATTCAGGTGATGGTGCGGTAAGTATGGTGTTGACAGATACTGCTTTTTCGTCCAGTTTCCGGCAGAGCATACTGAATATCAGAAGTGCATCGGATAAGCTGGACCAGAACATGGAAGCGTTAAAGCACAACTTCCTGCTCAGGGGGTATTTCCGCAAGCAAGACAAAAAGAAGAAATAACGTATTATTCTTTAACGGCCTTGATACTGTAATGCTCGTCACCTACGGCTACTTCAATGTTGTATACACCGCCAGCAAGGTGGGCCGCCTTGATAATATCTGCATTTTCGGTTCTCTGCACAATGCGGCCCGCTGCATCTGTAACTTTTACTGAATAGGTGGCGGGTTTGCCATTCTGGAAGACCAGTTTCCAGCTATCTTTTGCCGGGTTAGGGTAAGCCCTTATAGTTGTGTTGTCGGCCTTTATGGCTTTTACGGCTGTTCTGTCTACTGGTTTTTCTTCCTTAAGCGGAACTTCCCAAATGCCCCTGCCGAAGGTGGCCGCCCTAAGCATGTAGTTGCCATAGTTTACGTGCAGGTCGTTAATAATTACGTTAGGAAGACTGGTGCCATAAAGAGTCCACCCAGTCTGCGATGAATCGGTATAGTAAACACCAATATCTGTGCCCACGAACAGCGCACCCGGAGTTGTGGTGTCAATTGCAATGCAATTGGCGGGGAGGTTTGGAAGGTCTCCGGTTATATTGGTCCAAGTGGTGCCGCCTGTTGTGCTTAAATATACTTTTTTGTCGGCCTCGTAGCCGGATGTAGTTATATATACGCGCATTGGGTCTCTTGGGTCAACAGCGATACGCGTAATGGCTACAGTTGATGGCAGGTTGCCTGTAACGGCGGTCCAAGTTGCGCCGGCATCGGTTGATCGTATTATCTTGGTCATGTCGCCAGCATAGATCACATCACTGTTAGATGTGCCAATGGCCAGGTTTGTGGCGCCACCACTAAACGGGGAAGTTGAGGTCAGGTTGACAAAAGAAGAACCCATGTCGCGTGTAGCATAAATGTTCTTAAATCCGAAGTAGATGTTAGACTCGTTATTGGGGTCAAAGACTACCGGTGCAGTCCATGCGCCATCTTCGGAGGTAATGTTGAGGAACGAAAAGTTAACGCCGCGGTTGTTTGATAAATAAAAATTCCCGTATTGCCATGAAGAAACTTGCAGTAAATCGTTGACAGGGTGAATGGCACATGCTTCTCCATCACCGCCGGTCTTATGCGTCCATGTGGTGCCATTATAAACTATGGTGCCATTGTCCTGCAGGCCGCCTATCATTATTTCGGGCGACTGCTGAGAAACGCTCATACGGTATAATTGGGAGATCATCAGCCCGTCAGACAAATTCTTCCAGGAAGCACCACCGTCACGGGTAACGCTTATGCCGCCATCGTTGCCGGAGTATATTGTTTCCGGGTGAAGCGGATTAATGGCTACAGCGTGATTGTCAACATGTACATCATTTGTTGGGTTGAGTCGTACCCAAGCCATGCCTCCGTTAGTTGATACGGCCATACGCATGCCAAAGGCAAGCAGATAATTGGAATCAGTGGGGGATACTGTGAAAATACGGTCGTAATATCCAAAGAAGCGGGCCGTGTCCGGAGGATTTGTAGTGTAGAAAGTGTTTCCGCCATTGTGCGACCATTTGACATCTTCGTTTGCGTCAAGTATCCAGATGGCGTTTGGCGTCACCGGGGAAACACCGATTGTGCAACGGTTGCCTGAGGGGTTCATGCCGGCTTTCAGTGTTTGCCAGGTTGCTCCGGCGTTGTAGGAAACGCGCAGGTCGGCATTGTTAATCGCATAAACAGTATCCGGGCTTTGCGGCCTGAATGCCATGCTGAAAACGTGTCCCGGGTCTACTGTTGTCCAGGTGGCACCGGCATCAGTTGTCCGTTTTATTCCATTCCTGGTGGCGGCGAGCAGGATATTTGTTTTTTTCGGGTGAATGAGCAAGCGCTGGATGATGTCTTTATTTGTTTGCAGGTAGCTGAGGCCAGTTGTGTTCCATGAGGCGCCGCCATTGGTGCTTTTCATTACCCCGGCAGAATACAGGCCTCCCCAGAAAATGTCGAAAGCGCCGGTCTCATAGCCATAGCCGTCGCCGGTGGCTGCATACAGCGTGTCGGGATGAAGCGGGTTTACTGCTATATCGGCAATGCTGAGCGAAGGAAAATTGTCGGTGTTGGAGGCCCATGTTGTGCCGCCATCGTGGCTGATGAATACTCCACCGCAGGCTGCGCCTACGTAAAGGGTGTTGGTATCGCTGGGGCCAATAACAATGCTGTTGATGCGCCCTATACCATTGTGGCTATTGGGTACTTTTAAAGGCCCAACGGGTGTCCATGTGGGCGTTGCGGTGGTCTTGAATCCTTTAGATGCCGGTTTTTTAGCGGCTTCCATGGCGGTAAGGATGATGTCGGGCCGGGGGATGTTGCCACTGGGGTAACAGCGTGGTTCCATTTCGTTGAACCAGCGGTTAAAACGTGTAAGTTCATTATCGTTCTCTTTATTTTTTTCGCGGTCAGCAGGGTTGTGCAGGGCTTTATATAGAAATTGCTGCTTTATATTGTAGATGTTATCGGGCTGGTCTTGGGCTTTCAAGGTTGTTTGGCTATATACGGCACTACCTGTAAAAGACAATGATAGAAGGGCCACTAAAAACTGACGCATAGAGAGTTAATTATGAAATAAAGGTATGATAAATATGGCAATACACCGTTTTGAGAAAAAAACGGCAACAGGGATGTTCTTTATTCGCCATTTTATATATTTGCAAGAATGTGGGTGAATACAGTTAGTGTGGAATATCTTTTATTATGAAATCCAAAATGGAATTGTTTATGTCTAGTCTGAGAATGTTGCTTTGTGTTTTTATATGTTTAATGAGTATTTGCGGAGTGCGTGCGCAGGATAATGATTATCTGAAGCACAGAAAATTTTTTGACATTTGTTCTATTAAAAAGCAATGTTTCGGTTGTCATGAGTGTAACCAGGAAAGGTATACCGTGAAGCTACAGAACAACACAAGTAAAAACATAAAGAGTATATACTATAAATTTTATTCGCCTGTATTTAATAAGATCATAGAAAAAGAAGCAAAAATTAGCGGTGACAGGATTGAGAGCAAGCGGCTTGGAACCACTTATGTATGTGTTCTTGATGTGCGGCACTGGATATTCAGTAAAATTTTATATGAGGATGGTTCTACAGAAACTTTTACGATAAAAGAACGTCTTGAGAACTTTATTCAGGAGGCCGATGAATCGGATTGTAATGATTAATCGGGGTTTGTGTATGGGTTAATTGATTGAATATCAGCATTTTATTGTGATATTCTTTTTTGTTTGCCTGTTTCCTGCCATCAAATTTATTGTGTAATTGAGGTGATTTTGCCTAATGGCTGAGCATACTTGTTGCAAATTCCGGAGATAATCATTTCATTTCATGAAAAACTTTTGTAGTTTGTGCTTTATAAAAATCACACGCTAACTTTTAAAAAATCTTTTACATGGATACTACAAAGATGATCAAAGCGTATTGCCTTAAGACTAAGGAGAAAAACGTTCCTATGCAGGATGCAGTGATTACCCGCACGTCGCGAGGTGGTTATATAGCAAACGGCAATGATGGCAAGGGAAATAAAATGGCTGCTATCCTGAGTGAAGCAAAGGCGTTGCAGGCGATAAAAGACGGCGTAGCCAAGCAGGGCTATTAATTTGTTCAAATTACAAAGGGGTCATTTAGTGCAGCTGAAGCCGCACTAAATGACCCCTTTGTAATAGATGCGTGGTATACGACAGTGACCGTATACACCTACGGATAGCACCAGAGGAGTATACTCTGTGCTGCTCCTATTTGATTTTTTGCACGTATCCGTAATATGGTTTCTGGTCATTTTTATCAGCGGGTAGAGCATTATAAACGCGATACAGTATACTGTTGTTCGTTTTGTCAATGCCGGAGAAAATGCTACCTATTTTTCTCTGCATTTCATCATTCTCTTTTTTGAGATTTATGGTATCGGATAAATTAACTGTGGACTGGTAAACGATCATGGGTGTGAATAGCTTGTCCATCACTTCATAATGTATATTCACTACTGTGGGCTTGGTTGCTAATTCATTGACCAGAAAGGGGATAGGGTATCTCTTTTTTGTTTTGCTGGTGAGCGAATCGGAAAAATCGGCCATTTCCTGATACTTATCGTACGTGAACATATTTCCGCCCGGTGCGATACAATAACCTGCAAGGGCCATAATATTTACCGCGTCAACTAGGAACCCATCCTTTTCAAGGTTTTTTGCATGTTTGTATTGTGCTACTGCGTTCCTGCCAGCAAGAGAATAATCTTCGCCCAGCAAAGTATTCAGCTTCCATTTGCCATCGATATTAATGTAAATGAGTGTGAGCATTACTTCATTTACCGAATCCCCGGCTACGAGCATGGTGATATAGGTCTCGTTATAACCGGTGACATACTTTAGCGCATAGGTATTGTCATTTTGTCCGGCCTTTATGTTGACCGTGTCTATTGCCTTTGCCTGCCTTATATAGAATTCATCAAAGACCCTGAACTGCCTGCCTTTAATTACTTTTTGGATCTGTGGCATGAATTTCCGGGTGAAGTCAATTGTTATTGAATTCAGCAGGGAATCGGAGAATAACTGGCTTAGCGCACCATAGCTGTTATCGCACATACTGGTGTAAGCATGTTTATTCAGCCCGGCAATTGAAGTCCTGGTTTTCTGATCTATTTTTTCGTTTTTGAATATCTCGCTTTTCGCTAAGCCGGTGGTGCAGCTATATGAGAAGAAGAAAATACTGATCAATACCGGCAAGAGCTTTTTCATAGCTTATTTATTTTACCGGTAAGGTATGACATGAAACCGAAAGCTATAGTTTTTATTTTCCGGGCCTAATATCTGAAATGAAAAACCTCGGTGGTAGTATCTGTGTCCCCTATATATGATGTGAGCAATGTGGCCTTTATTATCCGGTTGCTATTGTCAAACGTATAGCTGTAACATTTGGTGTGAAAATAGTTTGCTGACCCCACTTTTATTACTTTTACCAGGTTCTTGTTTTTTATTAAGCTTCTGCCATATTTCAGAAAATCCTGCAATTGGATGCCATCGCCCGGGCGACATGGTTGGTCCTCGTAGTATTCATAGGTCTCAAACTGGGTGCTGGTAATTGATTTTTTAATAATATTTCCGCCAGACCATGTATATTCATACATAGTCTTATCGCCGGTTGGAAGATATATACTGGTATAGGAGAGCAGTTCATTATCATTGTTGTAAGTGAGATCGGTTTGGCGAGTATTCCCGTTTCTGGACCTCGTTATCATCGAGGATGCATTGAGCAGGAATGTATCTCCGGATTTGACTACCGGAGAGTAACTCATCACGAACTGTCCTAAGCTGTAATAAAAGTACTGGGTTGAAGTAAAATTGAAATTATCGGGAGAGTATCCCGTAATGATCTCACTTACGGATGTGTCTTTATAGTAACTTATCTGGTAGACGGTATAGCCGGGATTGGTGTAATTTGGCCCAGTTACCGAATCAATTATTTGGGATATTTTCCAGTTGACGGTATAATTTTTTTGTTTTTTGCAGGATAGCGCAAGCAGGCACATAAACATGGCTATGCACAAGCCGGAAAATTGTTTCATCGTTTTCATAATTCAGGTATACCATGTGAATAATAAGGTGCTTATTGAATGACCAACTGCCTATACCATCTGCTTTCCGGAGTATAAACGGTTAGAAGGTAAGTGCTGGGAGTTTCGTTCAGCATTAACGTATAAGGTATATTAGTTATTGCAGATCCTTCGTAAACTTTCTTTCCAAGCACGTTTGTAGCAATAATACTTATAGTGGCACTGGTGGGAGATGTAATATTTATAGTAAAAGCCCCGGCAGAAGGATTGGGGTACATTGTGAACGCTGCGTCCGGACGGAGATCGATGCCTGTGCCTGTATGGTCTACAGGTGGCGGGGCGGCAATGCGCCGTATTGTGTGATTGCCCCTATCGCATATATGCATTTTATTCTGTCGGTTAAAAGCTACACCGAATGGCAGGTAGAGGCACGCGGCAGTGGCAAGGCTGTCTTCGCCACAGAAATCATGCACCAATCCATTGGTGCCGGCACCGTATCCATTTCCGGCTATGGTGGTTATTATTTGGGTGGCTGCATCAACTTTCCTGACTACATTATTGAAGAAATCGGAGATGTACATATGGTTCGAGTCGTCGAAATTTATGCGATGGGGGGAGTCGATGCGGGCTAGAGTAGCGAGCCCACCATCACCTGTATACCCGGCAGAATCTGCGCCAGCTACGGTGGTTATTATTCCTGTAATTTTATCAACCCGTCGTATGACATTATTGCGTACATCGGCAAAGTAAAGGTTGTCGGCGGTGTCGAGCGCAACGCCAATAGGGAGGTTTAGTGACGCAGCTGTGGCCGGGCCGCCGTCGCCTAAATAGTCAGAGATCGTATTGCCTGCTATAGTGGTGATGATGCCCGAGGTGTTAATCATCCTTACCACATTGTTGTGGTTGTCTGCAATGTAAATGTTCCCTGTTTTGTCTATTGCGATGCCAACCGGGTTATTCAACTCTGCATCTGTGGCCGGGCCGCCGTCGCCTGAAAATCCAGCAGTTATTTTGCCGGCAATAGTGGTGATAATACCTGTGGTGCTCACCTTTCGCACCACATGGTTATAGCCGTCTGCAAATATGATGTTTCCTGAGGCATCTATAGCTAAGGCAAACGGCCCGTTCAGGTTTGCTGATAAGGCAGGACCACCATCGCCTGAATAACCGCCCGCGCCCGCCATACCTGCGCCAAAGCCTGTGCCTGCAACCGTGGAAATGATGCCTGCGGTGTCGACCTTGCGGATAACATTGTTGATAAAGTCGGTTATGTACAGGTTGCCAGTTGCGTCAAAGGCCATATCTGTAGGTGAGTACATGGTGGCCGAAGTAGCCGGGCCGCCATCGCCGGTATATCCTGTTGTGTAACCGATGCCCGCTATCGTTTTGATGTATTGGGCATTGGCTGCTATGACAGAAGCAATGCATAAGACTATGGTTAGGGAATGTCTTTTCATGCGGCTTATTTTTGCAAAAATAATATTTTTTATGAATATTTGGTTTCCCTGTGTGTATCAATGGGATAAAACAAGGTATAAAATCCTTGTTCTGCGCTCTTAATATGCTGTAGTGTGGTATTTAGTTATTTTTCTCAATGTACATTTCCTGTATGCAGCGGACCATGTTTTGTTTGTGAAGATGTATTTTGTCTGGGTGCTATGCCCGGATAATGGTATTGTCTGATAAATATTTGAGAATCAGTGTGATTATCTTCAAAGAACAAGCCGGTACTTAACAATTCTTTATTCAGCGATTTTTCCTGTTGTGGTTTTTTTTTGTTTTCTTTGTAATTGATGAAAACGTTTCTAGCCATATTATTTCTCACAATATTCAGTTGCCAGGTACTTCCTGTGAAGATATTCGGCAAGATGATAGGTGGCGGGCAGAACATGGAAGAAGTGGAGAATGATGCGGATGACCCCGACGTGAAAGTGGTGAAGGTGGGTGAGGACCAGATCATAAATAATAATTACTCTTTTGATGAATTTGCCAACAGGCTTGGCTTCGACCAGAAGTTATGTGCATTTATCCATAAGGCGGAATCTTTACCGTCAGTGCATGTAGCTGAAATGCTTGCTCCTCCTCCGGATTGTTGATCCTCAGAATTTATCCCGACCAAAGTAAACAGGCGATTATGCCGTTTAAGGATAATTATACCTTTTTGTTCAAGGCTATAATTTGGTGTCGGATAGCCGCAAAAGGATAATAACAAGAATTGTCACGTACAAAATTATGTAATGCACGAACAATCAAACCCGATTGGACGTATTCTTTCAAAGATCCGGGGCAGGGTCTCTCAAAAATACAGGTTCGATCAACAGTTTACAAATAATCAATGGGGGGCGCTGTGGGATGTACCCGAGCTGGCGAGATACAGTATAATAGTAGGCTATACCCGCTACTACGCCAAAGCGCCGCGCATCTTGGACCTTGGCTGTGGCGAGGGGGTATTGCTCCAGAAGTTGTCGCCGGACGATTACTCATATTACGCTGGTATTGACTATAGCAAGGCCGCTATAGAAAAGGCGTTAAGTATGCAGAGCAGCAAAGCTCATTTTGGTATAGGCGATCTGAATAAGTTGCAGGCAGAGGGCAGTTTCGATGTTATCATCTACAACGAAAGCCTCTACTACCTGAATGATCCGGTGAAATCGGTGAGGCAGTTGTCAGCCCATCTTAACCCGGGGGGGATTTTCATCATCAGTATGCATAAAGTAGGGGTGGAAAGAGACCAGATATGGGCGGCCCTTGATGAGGAACTGGAGCTCAAAGACAGGACGAATGTAAGCAATGGCCATAATACATGGACATTAGGAGTTTATAAAGTAAGATAAATGCTGATGCGGGTTTGTAGCCGCATCGGGAGATAAATAAATGTAAGTTCAGTTTTATTTACGATCATATATGCAAACGAATATCTTTTCACGGAAAAATTTGAAAAAAGACGCATTAGCGGGTCTTATTGTATTCTTGATTGCACTACCATTGTGCCTGGGAATAGCACAGGCATGCCATGCGCCACTTTTTTCGGGCGTGGTGGCCGGTATTATCGGCGGCATAGTTATTGGCTTTCTCAGTGCCTCTAACCTGAGTGTGTCGGGGCCGGCAGCAGGGCTTACGGCTATTGTGCTGGTAGCTATAACGGAGTTAGGTGCTTTCGAAATATTCCTGTGTTCAGTAATAATAGCAGGGGCCTTGCAAGTAGCTATAGGTTATCTGAGGGCGGGCGCCATAGCCAACTATATACCATCCAGCGTACTGGAAGGTATGCTGGCGGGCATAGGGATGACTATTATTATCAAGCAGGTGCCGGATGCGGTAGGCTTTGCCAAGAACAATGCTGCTGTTATGGCTGATGCTGAAGATGGCTTTGTGATGAATACCATCACGACGGCGATGCAGCATATAGAGCCGGGCGCAATTGTAATATCGCTGACAGGGCTGGCGTTGCTAATACTGTGGGAATTAAAAGCATTCCGCAGGGTGAAGGCGATACCAGTAGGGGTGCTTGTGGTGGTTGCGGGTACAGTAATCAATGAGGCATTTCGGGGAGCAGCCCCGCAGATGGCACTGGACAGCTCCCATCTGGTGAAACTGCCGATACCGGCAACTGCCTCCGATTTTTTCCGCCAATTCACCTTTCCGGACCTTGGTGGCTTTGCTAACCCGGCAGTATGGAAGACCGGCATAGTGATAGCGGTAGTGGCATCGATAGAAACACTGCTGTGCGTGGAGGCTGTAGATAAACTGGACCCGATGAAAAGATATACGCCTGCCGACAGGGAAATGAAAGCCCAGGGCATTGGTAATATTATCAGCGGGTTGCTGGGTGGTTTACCGATCACTTCGGTTATCGTGCGTTCATCGGCGAATGTGAATGCCGGTGCGCAGACAAAACGTTCGGCCATAATACATGGTGTTTTATTGTTGCTGTGCGCGGCTGCGATACCTGTATTGCTGAATCTTATACCTAAAGCAGCGCTGGCGGCAATTCTTATTTTTACCGGATATAAATTATGTAAGCCCTCTATATTCAAACATGTGTGGAAGAGCGGTAAAGACCAGTTCATTCCATTTATTGCTACTGCTTTGTGTGTTGTTTCCCTCGACCTGCTGAAAGGTGTGGGCATAGGCATGGTGATCAGTATATTCTATATACTACGGCAGAATATGAGCATTCCGTATTACTACCAGCGCAGCACATTCAGCGACGGAGAGCTTATAAAACTGACCCTGGCGCAGGAAGTGTCTTTCCTTAATAAGGCAAGCATAAAGGAAACGCTGGATAAACTACCAGATAACAGCAATGTGATCCTGGATGCCACCCACGCCAAGTACATAGACCATGATGTGCTGGAACTGGTAAAAGAATTTTATACCACGCGCTCAAGAGACAAAGGCATACAGATGTCGCTGGTAGGGTTTAAGAATATATACAAGCTGCCGCCGGCCGTACCCGAGTATGAAATAGTAAAAGAGTTCATGAACCGGGACGAGATACCTCTGAGGTCGGAAGGGGACCACAGGAAGCTGATAAGCCAATTGAAGAAGAAACAATCGAACGATAATCATTAAACGAAGGATAAATGAACAATTACAGCAAGGAAGAGATTATTACCCCTCAGTTGGCATTACAGCGGTTAAAGGAAGGCAATTTTCGTTTTTTTAACAATATGCCGGTGCACAAAGATTTCCTGGGGGACATAAGCAGGACCAAGGATGAGCAGACACCCTATGCGGCCATATTGAGTTGTATGGATTCCCGTACTTCGGCAGAGCTGATCTTTGATCAGGGGGTGGGGGATATATTCAGCATACGGATAGCAGGTAATGTGGTAACGGATGGCATACTTGGCTGCCTGGAATATGCTACGGCTGTGGCCGGCTCAAAGCTGATACTGGTGCTGGGCCATACCAACTGCGGCGCTATTAAGGGTGCCTGCGATCAGGTGAGACTGGGCCATGTTACTTCACTTATGGAGCGGATAGAACCAGCTATTGAAATAGCCAACCAGACTTTTACTGAGAACAGGAACAGCGAAAATACTGAGTATGTAACAGCCGTAACCCGGATCAATGTGAAGTATGCCATAGACGAGATAATGCAGCGCAGCAGCATTGTGCATGACCTGGTAAAGTCGGGCGAGGTGGGCATTGCGCCGGCCATTTATAATGTGGCAACGGGTAAGGTACTATTCAGCGGATTTGAATAAACACTTTTTTTGAGGATGAAGTAAAAAGGCATACCGTATGGCGTGCCTTTTTTTGCCTCTACCCGGTCACTTCTTTCTTTCTCATGCTGGCTTTTATCTTTTTTCGGTGCTGGAGGCCCCAGTTGCGCAGTTCGGCAAGTACCGTTTCGAGCGAATTGCTGTATCCTGTTAGTTCGTAGGTGACTACCACAGGTGTACCTGTGTCCACGTTGCGCAGCACAAATTCGTTCAATTCCATTTCCCGAAGTTCCTTTGCCAGTATCTTGGGTGTGATATCTCCCAGCGCCCGTTGGATCTCATTAAAACGTTTCGGGCCATTCTGCAAAGCGATGATGAGGGGTAGCTTCCATTTGCCGTTCAATACATATAATGCATCCTTTACAGCGGCGATGCTGGCTGTGCAGCTTTCCGCGGTATGTTCCTCATTCTTAAACTGTTTTGCGCACATAAGTCAGGTTTGCTATCCCGAAGGATACTACTATCTGTAGGGATAGTGCTATCTTCTGGATAGTAAAGGTACCTACTTTTGACAAAAAAACAAACTATATGAAAAGTGTGAAGGTTATTTACTGGACAACAACGGGCATTCTGGGCCTGATGATGTGTTTTTCGGCCTATGCCTACCTGGCTAACCCGGAGATAAAGCTGGCGTTCCGGCATTTAGGGTTTCCGGACTATTTCAGAGTGGAACTTGCTGTGGCTAAGCTGATAGGGGCGGTATTGCTGCTGCTGCCGGTGCCGCAAAGAGTGAAAGAATGGGTATATGCCGGGTTTGGTATTGTATTCATTTCCGCATTTATTGCCCATACCGCATCGGGCGATGCAATGAGCATGAAGGTAATGACCCTAGTATTCCTGGGGCTTGCGGCGGCATCGTATGTAGCCTACCATAAGATGCACAGGGTAGCAGTTGTAAGGTAGTGCGCTGGCAACCTGTAATAACTAAAGGGAGCGATCATCATCGCTCCCTTTAGTTTAATATAAATATGCTACGGTAGTATGATGGTAATGTTTCTGTGCGCGCTTGAGCTTTCGGGGAAAGGCTTTTCTGTGCCGTCTGCGAATACAAATACGAGATTTTTGCGTTCGTTCACATTTGTGTCTACTCCAATCTTGTGAATATCGGTATTTACTTTAATGGGATTTTTTACAAACGGGCTGGGAATGATGCGTGGGATTATCTTGCCGGTAACGTTTACCCTTCTTTTGGTGCCTTTGTCTTCAAAAAATATCGCTTTGATCGTCATTTGCGCAAAGGTACTGTGTATTATCCGGTTCGGGGGATTTATTTATTAGGTGAGCCAAATCCGGTTCTTGGGTTGAAGAAGGCCTGGTATGCAGCGAATTTGGCGCCTGATGGACGATTTCTTTTACCTTTATGCAAAGCCTGATTATGAAAAAGTTCGCCCTATTGTTTGTTGTTTGTGCTATCCTTATTGTGAGTTGCGACCCGCCACGGGACATTAAGGTGAACGGCCTTGTAAAGGAGCGGAAATGGTCGGGGTACCATACGCGGACGGTGAGTGGGATGCCGGGGCATGATTCAGGTTACAACCATATCATCACCGATACGGTATTTGCTGTTACACAACCGACCTACAATATCATCCACATGCCGGTGCCGGGGCTTTACCTGTCATTCAAGGGGGCGAATGATGCGGAGCGCTGCTGGGTATATGACAGTGTGGGAATGCAGGTGATGAACGACAGCCTGAAATACTTTTACAACGAGGACAGCGTGGTGTTCCGCTATTACTCGCTTTCGCCATCGCCTATGTATGGTATGGATGCGCCTTATATGGAGTATATATTTCTGTACTCGCATAAGTAGTGTAAGGTTGCAGCCGGTGGGTATAATTTTCGGGAAATGCCATTTTGCGGTTAATAATTTTCAGAAGGGGTAGGTGAAATGCGCTGTGGGATGATGTTGTGTTTTTTTTTGTTTATGTATAAGCGGGTATAATTATACCCTAAAAGGTATATTTATACCCCCAAAAGGTATAATTATACCCTAAAAGGTATATTACGGTTTACAGTTGGCAGTTTACAGTTTAGTTGGCACATGGGTTCAACTACGCTCACCACGGGACAAAGTTCACAAAGCAAAATTTCAAAGAACATACCTGATAATTTTCGGGGGTATCCCTCCTTCGCATGAAGCCAGGGCGGGCTAAGCAGGTAAAGTTCGTAAAGGTGGGATTAGCTGCCAAATAAAAAAACATGATGGTACAGTAACTGTACCGTCATGTTTTTTGGGTGCAGGCCGGGCGCGGGTTTGATGGGGATTTCTGGATTTTGGAATTTAGGGGATATTGTTGCTAATACAAGCCGGGAAACGATTGCAATGTGTGCCGCATCCCGCGCGAGTCTACTTTTCTTTTGCTTCGCCGAAAAGAAAAGTAGCAAAAGAAAAGGCGATTTTTTTCCATCCTTCGACAAGCTCTGGACACCGTCGGAAAAAAAGGGCTATACGCTGTTATGTTGAGTTACGCAGCGCTCTGTTCAGCAGCATGGCGCTGGTTTTACTGCCTACCCGGAACCTTGATTGAACTAATTGCATGGGCTCAGCAATCCTTCGACAAGCTCAGGATGACAGTCTAATTGTGCGGTGGGAATTGTCATCTACGGCATTGACAAGGCGCCATCATGTTCTCGGCTGTAGTACTTTGAATGCCTTCGCAGAAGGGGTTTTATTTTCAGTTCCAGATACATATATCTAGAACAACTGGTGACGAGCGTGACAAAAGCCTTGCGATGTGATCCGCGAAACATTTGCGGGAGAGGGGGACAGTTTGAGAAAGCGTACCTTAGCAGCAAATTGAGCGGATGTCATTGAGTATTAAAAAAGTAGGCCTTTTTGTGTCATTAGCTATAACCTTGTCTATAATCTTCATCCCATATACCATGAAATCACAACCATTACAAACAGTTTCCAACGTTGACCTCAAGAAGTATGCCGGCAAATGGTACGAAATAGCCTCATTCCCGCAACGTTTCCAAAAAGGCTGCCACTGCACCACCGCTGAATACACACCTTCCGACGAGGGTTATATAATTGTAGAAAACAGGTGCAACAAAGACAGCCTTCACGGTAAAGAATCGTACATAAAGGGCAAGGCATTTGTAGAGAAAAACACCGGGAACTCAAAACTGAAAGTGCAGTTCTTTTGGCCTTTTCGGGGCAAGTACTGGATCATAGACCTTGCAGACGATTATGGCTATGCTGTAGTTGGCCACCCGAATAGAAAATACCTTTGGATACTGTCGCGCACTCCAAAAATGAGTGATGCCATTTACCGGCAAATCACGGAAAGGCTAAAGCAAAATAGTTTTGATATTACAAAACTGCAAATGACCCCGCAACTTTGAGCTGCCCGCGCCGGGCAATGGTTCGGCAAGCTCACCAAGATCCGATTTAACTGCCGGAGTTTTATTTGCAGTTCCGGATGCCCTTCGGAACAGCCGGAACAACGGAGAAATAAGACCAACAACGGCGGAAAAGGCGCCATCATGTTCTCGGCTGTAGTGCTTTGATTAGCATAAGCTAATTGTGAATCGGGTGATTTCGCAAGTCGAAAAGACTGCTTGGTTAGGCACAAGTGAAAAAGACTTGCGCCAATGGGCGCCTGGCTGTTCATTTAATCGCAAACATCAATTTGAGCTGAAAGCAGCTTCTTCAAGATCGTGCATGTTGATGCCATTGTGTGTTTCTTCATAGACACATTCCCCATTGCGGATGAGCAAAACCTGTGGCGACTCGTGCGCCACTGCAAAATCCTGCGCTATTTTGTTGGATATACTTCTATATTTCAGCAGGTCGAGGTAGTAGAACTGTGCATTGTCAATGGGCTTTTGTTTTTCGAGCCTGTTTTTTGCCAATGAGCTTATTGAGCACCGGGTGCTGTGTTTAAAAATAACTACCGGCTGCAAAACGCTGCTGTCTTTAATTGTTCCTAACTGCCGCTCATCTGTAAGCTCTATCCAATTCATTGTGCAAAGTTATGATGTAAAATCTACTATTGGTGCTATGGAATTGTCTGGATCTACGATTTGACGTGCGCGAGATGTCCGGCGCGAGCGTGTTGGTGAAGAACACCAACACGGGCGGAAACGCCGCGCCGTGTGGTCCTCGAAACATTCGAGGACCAGTGGGGGTACTATAAGCCTAAAAGCGCTTTCGCAAATGGATATTTGATTGCTATATAAACTAAATACAGTATCATTAAAAAAAATCCGAGAATCCATTCAAAACAAACAATAAAAAATATTTTCTTGTCTAAGTTGAAGAGTTTTTTCTGGAATTTGAGACTAATAAATATCGCAGAACTGAACCAGAAACATTTTGCAAAATTTTTTACTGACGAAGTAGCAACAAGATTTTTCCCGTAAGATGGGCGGATTGAAAGTTCATCAAAATAAGAGATCATTTGTAGTCGATAAAAATAAAAATACACGACTGCGAAAGTAAGGATTACAGATAGTACAGTGATGAAAAAATTCCACTCTCCTTTGTAACCATTATGAACAACTAACTCGAGAAGATATAGCCATATTAGCGATAAGCTATGAGTGAAAAAACCGGTAAATCCATGTAATGTTATTTGGTCTTTATGATATTGTATTTCATATTGTTTTGATTGATATTGAAATTTGGCGGTTAAACTATTAACGACGTCAGGTTGTTTATCATATTGACTTTGAATTTCTTTTTGAAGATTCAAATAGAATGTTTGAGACCTGTCTAAGATTTCTTCGTCAATTTTATCAATAAAAAATGAATTAAACCCTATTGACACAGGATTAGGTTTAGAACTCATTGGCACAACAAGGAAGTCTCTGTCACTACTTTCTACGATAAACGGGATGTTAATCTTTTGGATTGCAATAAAATTAAAGTTCAGCTTTTTAAAATCATATTTGTCGGGATTGATTAGAACCGTTGCATTTTCTTTAAAACTGACATTAAGGAAGCCATTTCCGGTATAATCAGAGAAATTAACATGTAGTAGATTTAGGGTGTCTTTAAAACAACAACTCTCGAAGAGTATATTTTTGTATAAGTTGTCTAGATAGAAGTATGAATGTGCAATGCAATTTTTGAATAGTAATTTGCTACCGGTATCATATATCCCTATTGATGTATAATTATTGAAATTGCAATTTTCGAAATTGAAATCGGAATATGAAAGACCAATTTTGCAATCTATGCTGTCGAACGAACAATGTGAAAACTCAAATTCTTGTAAGCGATCGTTAAAGCTCACAACTTTAATGTATTTTTTTATGAAAATTGGTAGCTCAGTTAAATCTGGGTAAAATGTAATTTTTTTCCGAAAAATGGTATTTACAAAATAAAAAGGTAGCACCTCCATACCTTTTGAAATAGGTGCATAAATATGAACTTCTTCATTGAAAATAATTTTTTCACCATTGAAGTGAAAGGTACAATAATTTAAGTTTACGGGTTTATTGAAAACAATCGTGTCTTCTATTCCTATGGTTCCAACGTGAGAGAAATTTGGCAGCTGAATTTCTCCTATTATACAACTTGAAAAATCTATATTATAATCAATATAAAAAGTATGATTTTTCTTATAGCTTAATTTCGAAAAATCCAAAATAGGTATATATGCAAAGTCAATTTTTTCTCCTTTCCTGATTAGCTCATAAAAGGAAGTGTCTTTGAAGATTTTAATATTAAGTCTTTGGTTTGTATCAACAACGAAACTTGTGTCTTTTTTTACATAGGAGTAAAAAAACATTGAGTCACCTTTTTCCCCTGCTCCAACTAGGCCTAAGGCAATTTCATGAGGACCTGTTTTTTTATACATGACAAAATTGAAATAATTTTTGTCCTGCGCACGAACAAGCGTGTGGATTAGAAATATAACAAAGAATAACTTAAATTTCACAATGGAAAATTACAGCTAATATGTAAGGTTTATTTTTAAAATTACACCCTCCCTGTGGATAACTCCCTACCCCGAAATCGACCTTTATTTTGTTATTTTGTAAGACGCTGATAGGATAGTGCGGTACTCAATGAAATTCTCCCATTTACATAATCATACACAGTATTCCCTGCTCGACGGGGCATCTAATATTTCGAAGCTATACGACAAGGCGCGCAAGGATGGTATGCCTGCCATGGCCATAACCGACCACGGCAATATGTTTGGCGTGTTCGACTTTGTGGCGGAGGCATGGAAGAAGAAAAAAGTGGTGGGCAAAACGCCCGAGGGCAAGGATATAGAAGAGCCGGAGGTGAAGCCGATAGTGGGGTGCGAGTTCTACCTGGTGGAGAACAGGCATAAGCGCCAGTTCAGCAAGGATGATAAGGATGTGCGCTATCACCAGCTGATGCTGGCCAAGAATGAGGTAGGGTATAAGAACCTGGTGAAGCTGTGCTCGCTGGGGTATATAGAGGGGCTGTATGGCAAGTACCCCCGAATAGATAAAGAACTGGTGCTGCAATACCATGAGGGGCTGATAGCCACTACCTGCTGCCTGGCAGCGGAGGTGCCGAGGGCGATACTGAGGAAGGGCGAGGCAGAGGCGGAAAAGGTGTTCAAGTGGTGGCTAGACCTGTTTGGCGAGGACTATTATGTGGAGCTGCAGCGACACGATATACCGGAGCAGGTGAAGGTGAACGAGGTGCTGCTGAAATTTGCACAGAAATACAATGTACCCATAATAGCCAGCAACGACAGCCACTATGTGGACCAGCAGGACGCCAATGCGCACGATATACTGCTGTGCATAAACACAGGGGCCAAGCAGAGCGACCCGAAGTATAAAGAGATGGGCGATGATGAGGTGCCGGTGAAGGATGCCCGCTTTGCTTTTTACAACGATAAATTTTACTTCAAGACGGGGGAGGAGATGACCAATATCTTCTCTGACATTCCGCAGGCGATAGACAATACGAATGCGATAATAGAAAAGATAAAGCCGCTGAAGCTGGACCGGGACATTATGCTGCCGCACTATAAAGTGCCGCCGGAGTTTAACGATGACCAGGATGCCTACCTTGAAGACCTGACATGGCGGGGCGCAAAGGAGCGGTATAAAGAGATAACGGCAGAGGTGGAGGAGCGGCTGAAGTTTGAGCTGTTCACCATCAAGACGATGGGTTTTGCGGGTTACTTCCTTATTGTGAGCGACTTCATACGCGAGGGGCGCAATATGGGGGTGTTCATAGGGCCGGGGCGCGGCAGTGCGGCTGGGTCGGCGGTGGCGTATTGTATCGGGATAACCAACATAGACCCGATAAAGTACAAGCTGCTGTTCGAAAGGTTCCTGAACCCCGACCGTAAGAGCATGCCCGATATAGATACGGACTTTGACGATGTGGGCAGGCAGAAGGTGATAGACTATGTGGTGCAGAAGTATGGCAAGAACCAGGTGGCGCAGATAGTGACCTATGGCACTATGGCCGCCAAGAGTAGTATAAAAGACGTGGCGCGGGTGATGGACCTGCCGCTGAACGAGGCCAATGCCCTTGCCAAGCTGGTGCCGGAGCGGCCGGGCATAGTGCTGAAGCGGCTGCTGCATGCCGAGTTGAAAGGGGAGGGCAGCCTGGACCAGAAAGAGGGGCTGGGCGCTGATGAAATAGAATCGGTGAACAAGCTGCGGGAGGTGTATAATTCAGACTCGCTGCATGGTATCATACTGCATAGTGCCGAAAAATTAGAAGGGTCGGTAAGAAATACGGGTATACATGCGGCGGGCATCATCATAGCCCCCGGCGACCTTACGGAGATGCTGCCGGTGTTCATGGTAAAAGACGTGGACTCGCTGATAACGCAGTATGAGGGCAATGTGATAGAAAATGCCGGCGTAATTAAAATGGACTTTTTGGGGTTGAAGACCCTTACCATTATAAAAGATGCGCTGGCGCTGATAAAGAGGAACTACAATATAGATATAGATATAGATACCATTCCGCTGGATGATGAGGAGACCTATGAGCTATACCAGGCAGGCGACACGAATGGTACGTTCCAGTTTGAAAGTGCGGGGATGCAAAAGCACCTGCAGAGCCTGAAGCCGGATAAATTTGACGACCTGATAGCCATGAACGCCCTGTACCGCCCGGGGCCGATGGAGTATATACCTAACTACATAAAGCGTAAGCACGGGCAGGAGCCCATTACCTACGACCTGCCGGCGATGGAAGAATACCTGGGCGATACCTACGGTATAACAGTGTACCAGGAGCAGGTGATGCTGCTGTCGCAGAGCCTGGCGGGTTTTACGAAGGGAGATGCGGATGTGCTGCGCAAGGCGATGGGCAAGAAGCAGAAGGCGGTGCTGGATAAGATGAAGGGGCAGTTTGTGGAGGGGGCCAAGCAGAAGGGCCACCCGGAAGATAAGCTGCAAAAGATATGGACCGACTGGGAGGCGTTCGCGCAATATGCGTTCAATAAATCGCACTCTACCTGCTATGCACTTGTGGCCTACCAGACGGCGTACCTGAAAGCACACTATCCCGCAGAGTATATGGCGGCGGTGCTGAACAACCAGGGCAACATAGACAAGATAAAATTTTACATGGAGGAGTGCCAGCGCATGGGGCTACAGGTGCTGGGGCCTGATGTGAATGAGAGCCTGAAGGGTTTTGCGGTGGCTAAGGAAAATGTGGTGCGCTTTGGGCTGAACGCGATAAAAGGTGTGGGCGAGGCAGCCTGTGAGGATATAATACTGGAGCGTGAAACAAACGGGCCATACCTTACGGTATATGACTTTATAAAACGAGTGAACCAACGCACGGTAAATAAAAAATCGATGGAAAGCCTGGTGCTGGCGGGCGCGTTTGATAGTTTCCCGCAGATGCACAGGGCGCAGTATTTCTATGCGCCACCTACCGACCCTATAACTGGGCTGGAGCGGCTGGTGCGGTTTGGCAACCAGTTCCAGGCCAGCTCTTCGATGGCCACGAATAGCCTGTTTGGCGAGTCGGCGATGCCAGAGGTGAAGCCGCCGCAAATACCGGAATGTGATAAATGGGGCCTGCCCGAACTGCTGGACAGGGAAAAAGAGGTGGTGGGCATATACTTGAGCGCGCATCCGCTGGATGGGTTCCGGTTTGAGATGGACAACTATGGGATGACCCCGGTAAATGAACTGGAAATAAACAGGGGGCGCAACATACGCATAGCGGGCTTTGTGACCGATGTGGTACATGCCACCACCAAGAAGGGCAGCAAGTTCGGGAAGATGTTCATAAATGATTATTCCGGACACCTGGAGATAGTATTGTGGGAGAAGAATTACGTGCAGTATGGCAATTACCTGGTAAACGGGCAAAAGCTGATGATACAGGGTGTGTATGATGAGCACAGGTTCAGGCCAGGCACAATGGAGTTTCAGATACAGAACATGATGCTACTGGACGAGGTGAGGAAAAAGCTGACCAAGCGGCTGCACCTGTCCATACCGCTGCATAAGTTAGATGATATTTTTGTGGATTTTATGGAGCAGAACCTTCGCAACCACCCAGGTACTACGGAACTTATGCTGCATGTAGCAGACTGGGACGGGATGGAGACAAAGCTGAAATCGCAAAACAAGAAGATAGAAGTGAACGATGAACTGGTGAGATATATAGAAGAACATGAAGAGATAAAATATTCATTGGATAAGGCATAGGTAGTTAACGAACTGTGAAATATGTTAGCACTATGTGGATACGCTATGAATGTATTTAAGTTCTCTATTCCGGGCGATAGTTTATTGAGTTACCTTTGTTCTTCCTTTTAAAACTAAATATTAAAAACAATGGCAGCAGTATATACTGATTCGAATTTCGACACAGAGGTGCTTAAGGCAGACAAACTTACGGTAATTGATTTCTGGGCGCCCTGGTGTGGCCCGTGTTTGGCTCTGGGGCCAACCATCGATGCGCTTTCGAAGGAGTATGAAGGCAAAGTGAATGTGGGCAAGTGCAATGTCGACGAAAATCCGAACCTGTCCATCAACTATGGTGTTACCAGCATTCCGTGTGTGCTGTTCATAAAGAACGGCCAGGTGGTAGATAAGCAAGTAGGTGCCGCGCCAAAGAATGTGTTCGATAAAAAGATACAGAAGCTGCTGGCTGCATAGTCTTAGTTATATTGATTTTAGAGCCGTCCCGCCTGCCGGGACGGCTTTGTTTTTTTAGTATATTTGATATATGCAATAAGGTTCGCGCTATAACGTTTCTATAGTATCCTAAAGAGCATTTTATGAAAAATATTGTCAATTTCTGTCTCGCAGTGTTGCTAATCAGCGGGATAAGTGCCTGTAGCCACGAGCCTACAAGCCGCAAATTTACCGGTGAATATATGATTATAGGGCCGGGAGGTGGTTTTCGTCCGCCGGTAGGGACATATTATTACCTGTCATCAACACAGTTACTGGCAGATACCGCTGTTATCCTTCATAGCCCTCCCTCGGATATAAGCCTGTTCAAATTTGACAGTGTTTTACCCTCTGCAAAACATGCCACGGTAAAAGACGTACTGACAGGTATACCGTCGGAAATTTTGCGAAATAATCATGGCGAATTCGGTATTTCTACGCTGGCGGTTGATGGTGGGTACACGGTTGTCCGGACTAAAGTTAACGGGATACACTACGATTGGCTATTCCATGATAATATGGACGGCACTGATGTGGACATCAGGCAGTTTGCGGATAAAATAAGAGTGGTTTTCAAATAGATGTTCTTTGTGTGCGTAATAGTGCATTCTTAACTTTCTTCCTCAGCGGCTCATCAATCAAAAGTGTATTAATGGCAGCAACAAGAACAACAATTGCGATAGCAAAAACGCAGCTAATAAAAGAGGGTAGCTGCAATTCTACATTGAAGTAAGGAATAAGAAACGCTATGATTATATATTGGTGAAAGAGGTATAATGCATATGATATTCTGCCCAAAAACAACGTTACCGGATTGACAATGAACCTTGCTTTGTTATTCACAAACAAAATGAACAGGATGAAGAAAACGCCTAATATGCAAGAATAAGCACCAATACGGAGGTCAAACATATCCACGTGCCTGTTGGGGTACTCTTTTACCTGGGCAATAAAACAGAGCGCTAGCAGGAGGTATCTTTTCAGGTTTGGGCCCTCGATATATAATTTGTAAAAAAGTATTCCCGCCAGGAACAACGGCAAAAAATGAAATAAGCGCAGGTATCGCTCGGAGGGTGCTACATAAGTAATAGCATCGGGCCCTTCCTTTATACGACGGGCTATCATAAACCCAAACTCAACCAATACGATTGCCGCTAATATTAGTTCTGTATTTTTTAATTGCTTCAATTTGTATAAAACAAATACTAGTATGTAGAATGCTATCTCAACAGCTAACGACCAATATTGGCCGTCAAGGTCTTCGACATTGAAGTAACGCTGTATCATCGTCAGGTTCATAAGATATTGTAGTAATCCGCTGTGCACATTTTTTCCGAGCAGAAGCTGTACAATAAAAGTTAAGGTTACGCATACCCAGTAGATAGGGTAAAGCCTGGCAAATCGTTTTACAATAAACTCCCGGCCATTTTGAATATTTGTTGTTGTCATGAAAATGACAAAGCCACTGATCATAAAGAATAACTCCACACCCATAGCGCCATATTTGAATGTATAGGCAGTTTGAAACATGGTGCAGTGAAAAAATACAACTATCATGACAGCTATGCCCCGCATAGCATCCAGTTCCATCAGCCGCTTGTCCCCGGTTATTTTCATTGACGGGTAAAGATAAAGTGAATTAACAAAAACGCGATAGTTGCAGGCTGTTTCATGACTTAAGATGTTCAATTTCAGGTCGAAAAATCGTATCTTGCTACCATATTTCAGAACAGAATGATTGCATTGCCGGAAATAACCGATCCCATAAGCGCGGTGAAACCCAAGAATGGACTTGACCGTTTTTTTGTATCACTGATACGCGATGAACGTGACCTGCCGTTCGTTCACCTTACGTTGAAAATCACTTTTTCCTTGTTGCCGCTTGCAGTTCTGCTTTATATTCCCGGGCTGCCGGGCTGGCTTTGGTGGGTAGCGGCCATCTTGTATCAATACATCAACAATGTGGTTTTCAAGGGGCCTTACGGCTTGATGATGCACTGCACCAGCCACAGGGCGTGGTTCAAGCATGAGTATCGTATCCTTAATCATTTCCTGCCGTGGGTAATCGGGCCATTTTTCGGGCAGTCGCCGGAGACGTATTATACACACCACGTAGGTATGCACCACCCGGAGAATAATATGCCGGATGATGAGAGCTCTACAATGAAGTTCCAACGCGATTCTTTGAAGGATTTCAGCATTTACCTCGGCACTTTTCTGTTTGTGGGTATTTATCACCTGTGCAGCTATTTTGTGCGTAAGCGCCGTAAACGTTTATTGTTCAGGTCGGTGAGGGGAGAGCTGTTGTTTATAGCCATGTGTATTGCCCTCTGTTTTGTAAACGGGCCTGCTACATTCGTTGTTTTTATCCTGCCGTTTTTCACCTTCCGTATCATCGCCATGACTGGCAACTGGGCGCAGCATTCTTTCATTGACCCTAAAGACCCTAACAATGCTTATAAGAACAGTGTGACCTGCATCAACACCAAATACAATGTAAAATGCTGGAATGACGGTTACCACATAAGCCATCATATAGATGCCAATATGCACTGGACAGAACATCCCGTATATTTTAAAAAGACCCTGCAGGAATACAAGGACAATGATGCAATTGTGTTCTATCACATTCACTTTCTTCATGTATTCATCTACCTGATGCGCCACCGCTACGACCTGCTGGCGAAATACTTTGTGAATATAGGTGGGCGATTTAAAACAGATGAGGAAGTGATGGCTTTCCTGAAAGAGCGCACGAAGAAAATAGATGTGTCGCCTTACTACGTTACCGGCCACTATGAAGTGCCCGCAGATATTGCCAAAATGGCTTAGCTGATGCGGTCTTACCTGCTAACGGGGATTCTTTTCTTTATATCTGAATACCACTTTTTTGATAGTGGAGTTGTTTGTGGACGCTACGATAATATCGCAGGTAGTGAAATTTTTATAGGTATATTCAAACTGCGCGCAATCGGGGTTTGTTAAAAATGCCATATTGCGGATAAGTAATCTCCTGATAAATGACAGCCTTCCTGCTATTGTAATTTTTTCCGCGGTGCCTACTGGCAGGCATTTGCAACAGGCAAGCGGGATATTGCCATCCTTTTCTTCAAATTTCTTGGTCACCTTCCATTCAGGAAAGTATACTGATCTTTCCTTTAGCTTGCCATTTTCGCCATAGTAAAAGGTTTCGATATGCACTACATCCTTATTATTGTCATTTAGTCTTACCTCTTTGTATTTTACACTTTTCTTATCATAGTAAGATTTGGTATAAAACTCTACCCGTCCGTTGAACTGTGATGTTTCTGTTACAACAATATCGCCGGTCTTTTTATCGGAAGAATAATCATAGGTTTTTCTGAAGGTATTTCCATTCACTTTGTTCTCCTCGATATGATAGTTTTTTCGGTTCTTATCGTCATATCGCCACTCTTTGGAAATCTGCAGATTATCGTCTTTATATTCCTCGGTCCGGGTTATTTGTTTTTTCTCGTTAAAATAATGAATTTTTTTATATACGGACCTATCCCTGGCAGGAAATGTAGCTGTAAGTGTAACGAGGCTATCAGGAGAGATCAGTATTTTAACGCTGTCGGTGAGGGCAAGTTTTGTAGTATCGTTATTACTATAGTTGTAATTATATTCGTGTATCAGTGTGCCTGTCTGGTAGGTATTCCATCCGGCTTTGAATGAGGACTGTGCGCGCAGGCCGGTATGGCCTACCAGTAAAATAAGGAATGGAATAATACGGTTCATTACCTGTGCCTGATGCTCTATAATTGCAGGCAAAGTATATAACGCTTGCAGTAATCGCAATTTTAGTTAGTAACATGATGTGAATAGCGGTATTGTTACAATAAAAAAGCCCCGGAAACCCGGGGCTTTTTTATTGTAACAGAGATGTATTATTTTTTCTTTTTCGCACCTGTTCTATCCACATTGTATGGATCGCGTACGCTGCCTACCTGACCGATGTAAAAATTAAGGCCGAACGACATAACTGAGAACATACAGTTATAACGGTTAGTAGCAGTAGGCTGCTGGAAGTTATAACCATCCAGATAGTCGGAGAATGCATAGCTGAACTGGTAGTTAAAGTTGAACATAGTCCTTCTTGTAAGGTGCAGGTTCCAGCCAATGGTCAAAGGCAGGAAGAAGTTTGAAGAACTTGTTTTGATGTTGTTAGGGTTATAGTCTGTGATAAGATACTTATCAGTTTTCTTGAATTTTCTTGATATGTTCGAAACATTATTGAACATATAGCCAACACCTACGCCGCCGTAGATACCAAAGATGGTTTTAGCAAAGAAAGTCCTTGGGTATTTGAATAATTGACCCATTGACATGCGGAGGCTCAAATCGAACGCACTGAATTTATTATAGGCGTTGATACCATTGGTCCAGCTATTCCTTGATTCATAATCAGAGAAAGCGCCATGTTGAAATTCCAGATCTACGTATGTCCAGGCGTTCAGATTATATTCTGCATTAAGCCTGAAAACAGGTTCAGAGTTGGAATGGTCAAGATTTCCGTATAATGTACTGAATCCAAGACCTGCTCCTGCGGTCCATTTACTGTAAGGATAATACGGGTCAAGCCTTATCTGGGCTTTCACTGATCCAAGGGTTGCAACACACAACGCCAATAAAGTAATAATCCTGATTTTCATAGATATAATATTTAGTGCAATTTAGACAATATTAGTATTTCCACAAATTCTTTTTATAGTCACGCAGTTCCCTTTCTATACGTTCTGCTTCCTGCTTTTGTTTATCCTCGTCATTCGGATATTTATCCTTGATACGCAAATCGCCGGGGTTTGATTCCTTAACGATAAGGGTTTTAAAGTTATGAGATATGAACAAATCATCGTAGCTCATGTCGTATATGTCCCTTTGTGTATCAAAAACTTCCCTTGAGGCAAGCACATTTCTGCATTGCGGGAAATAGAGATAGAATGGGTGCTGCTCACCAATCACATCACCGGCGCTCGACTTAACCTTCTTGATAGGGGAGAGGCCTATGATACGTGTTATCAACCTGCCCCTGATCTTGTCATAAAAGATGTCTTCTTTTATTTCCAGCTTGGTAACCGAATCAGGATTGAATGGTACGTAAACAGAGTGCGAACCGATCGCATCACCAGTGAGCGAGTCGAGGTCAGTTACGATCGTACTATCTGATAATACCCTGAGTACTTTCTGGTAAGACATAGCTTTAGTAAAGCCTTCATCTGAGTATGCAACAATTTTCTGTGCTTTCAATGCATCCATGATGATACTCATCAGCGTCTGGCCAGGCATAGAAAATACCCTGTTCACTGAATCTGTGAGGTCTATCTGACGCCAGAGGCGCTTGTAGAACTTAATGTTGAACTTATTCTCGTCAGGAAAAGCAAAAGCTTTTGCACCTCTTAACAGCGGCTGCTTATAGAAACCATCAACAGGGCGGGTTGTATCGAGAACCAGATCGGCATATGACATATAGCTGGTGTCAGCCACAAGACCTGCTGTAAGAGCACTCATTGTGTCCGGAGGTGGTGCACTTGCAGCCACCAGCGCCAGCGAATCAGCAACGCGCGCGGCATCTATACTGTCTTGGTTAACGGTAACAGTTTCTACCTTCTTTTTCTTTTTCTTTTTCTTCTTCGTAGCTGTCTGCGCCTCGATCACTGAACTGAAGCCGATAGCAGAGAGCAACAACAAAGCAAGTATGACATTTTTTCTCATAAGCAACCTAGGTTTATTCTTATTACTCAGCTGTGAAAATAATCGGGTCTAAAGATCTTTTCATTCCATCAGGTCCTGTAGCAAACACGAAGTCGAATGTAATCTTAGTGCCGGGCACAATGCTCATCATTGCGGCCTGCATTTCAGGTGTAAATACATTACTGTTAGATTCGAACTTTAAGATATCTGCACGAGGCTTGTTGACGAACATGGTAAAGTGATTGATAGTAAAGTTTGCGGCAAAATCGAAATCTTCAAGAACAGCAAATATCCTATTTTGCGATTTCATTGCAGCAGCACTCATACGTCCGCCACCTTTGTTTGCAAATTTAACATGGGGTGGGGGGATTGGCTTAACACGGAAAGTAGACACGCCAAGAACAGCAGTTTTTCCACCGCCCTGATCTCCGGATACGGTTACCTTTACGTCACCGCGTTGCGTTACTTTCACTGTATATGCGCCATTGCTACCGGTAATTGTACCCGCGCTAATGCTTACACGGATCTTATCTTTTGCAAAACCCGGAGCTGAAACCGATACCGGGTTGTCCACACCGATGTAAAATACGTTCATCTTATCCGGAGAAACAGTAGCTGATGGCTTGGCAACAGTGTATGTTTGTTCGGGCAATTTGTACTCTTTTACAGTACCGTCTGTTTGTTTGATGCGAATTACACCAGACCATTTTTTCTCACCTTCAGATGTTGCAGCGGCAGTATACATACCTTTACCATCCACAATGTTCAGCCTCTGGCCACCCACAAGTATTTCCGGGTTGGTTTTAGAGTCTGATGCGGTAAGGAATACATCTGCTTTGTACTGCTGCCCTACAAGAATATAAGAAGATGGCGCAACAGCCACTGCTTCGAAACGGTCGAGATTGATAACCGCCTTGTCAGCTTCTCCTAATATTTTCTTGATAACTTCTGCTTCGGTGTTTTTAAGGTCTGCCTGTATTTTAGTGAGTGCTGTGATGGCAGCAGTCAGTGGAATACCGTCACCAAAGTTGGTTTCTTCCCAGTTTTGTTTGATTCCTTGCCTTTTTGGTGGGTCTTGAGCGTTAAGCGCCACTTTTACATCTTGTGCTTTTGGATCAACTTCATGAAGTACGGCCAGTATTTTTGTCCTTGTATCTTCAATGCGTTTTCTCAATTCAGTAGCACGTTTCTGGTTGATCATGAGGCGGGGAGAGATGTCGATATCAGCCCTCTGATTAACGTCGCCGGTAGCTTCATCTACGCCACCACCATTATCTACCAGGAGTTTTTTTGTTTCGTTGATGTAATTATTCAGTTCTGAAGCATATTTCTTTACCTGCAAAGCCTTATCATGTATTGGTTTTGCACGCTCGGGCTCGTTTTTCATCTTAGTTGCTTCAAATGCTGCGATAGTTTGATCAACAGTTGATTGAACATTCTTAGTAGATGTTTCCAAGCTTACGGTCAAATTTCTAAAGGCATCAAGAACGTGGTCTGTAACAGTAGTAGCTGCAAGTCCGAGCAGTACCAGGTACAGTATACCCATCATCTTTTGCCGGGGCGTTTCTTTTAAAGCTGCCATGCGGTTTAAATTTTTTTAAGTTTCCTGAATGCGCCTGAAGAAGAATAACTATCTAAATCAGGCATTTAACTAATTGCTTTCAATAAATTATCTCTTGAATGCCTCCAGTTGAGCCTGGTAAACCTTGCTCAGAGCGTTCAGGTTGTTGTTATAAGCCTTCATGTTGTTAGTAGCCGCTTCAAATTCTTTAAGCATGCCTGCAGAAGATTGTGTCATCTGGTTGATGGCAGCTAATGTCTTTGTAAACTGGTCGAAACTTGCGTTCATATCAGTTACATTTTTTGAGAAAGTCTTCAGACCCTGACCTGCAGATTCGAAATCTTTCATCATGCCTTGTGAAGATGTTGACATCTGGCTGATTGCGTTCAGCGATTTGCTGAAGTTGTCAAATCCTGATCCAACAGAACTCATGTTGTCCCTGAATTTCTTAACATCACCTGTAGCGGTTTCCATTTCTTTGATCAGGTTCTGAGTAGTGTTTGAAGAACCAGCTACAATGTTAACCTGAGCAACTGTGTTGTTGAATTGTTTGAAACCATTACTTAAACCTTCTATTACTTTAGGAGTAATAGAAGACGCGAGGAGGTCTGTAAGACCTGAACCACCGCCTTCACCACTTTTTCCATCTTCTTCCACCACGACCATAGAGGCCATACCAAGGATAAAGAACAGAAATGCTTCCGTTGCAAGACCAAGGGCAATAAATAATTCACCGAATGGCCAGTGAAGAATTTTGAACATCAAGCCAACAATTACGACGCTTGCGCCCCATGAGATAACCGTGTTAAGACCAATTTTCTTTTTTTGATTACTGCTCATAATGTACGAATTTGGATTTGTGAGTGATAACTTTTTGTGGTTGATTATTAATAAAAAATGTAAGTATACTTTAATCGACTAACGAATTTCAGGCAATCTTGCGCCGCTTAATTTCCCAGGAGTTCTTTTACCGCTGCTCGTTCTGTTGCGCGTAGCGTTGTTAGGTGTAACCAGTTCTGGTGCCTGAACGACACACCTGAACCCAACGAAGCAATGCGCCACATCCTGAAGTTCCATATCACGATAGTAAGGGCTCAATGATTTTGCGTTGCTGATATAAGAACCGCCACGTACCACTTTACGCTTCATTACATCGGCATCGGTTGAATCTGCATCGTATAATAACCTTGGGTTAATATCTGACACGAAAGAGAAGGCAGACGGGCTGTATGCATCCATTACCCACTCAGCTACGTTACCCTCCATATTATACAGGCCAAACTCATTGGGGGCGAATGACATAACAGGAGTTGTCAGCGCAACGCCGTCTTCCCAATAGTCGCCCTCATCTTGCTTGAAATTGGCAAGCATGCCGTTGTAATCCCTGTGGATATGAGTGCTGTCTGTAATTGGCCCTTCGCCATTAGCACCTGATCCATTTTGAAGGAAATTCAGCATTTTCATATAATCCAACAGATAGCGGTTACCGTTTTCTGCTTTTTTATGGTCATTTTCCCATTGAGCAACACGTTCTGCTTTTATAGCAGATATCTGGTCCTGAATTTCTTTAGCGCTGTCCTCAGGTGTCTTGTGGAGAATTGCATTTACCTCTGAATCTGATTTTGCTACCTGGAATGAATCTGCGTAAGTAGGTAATACTATGTTAGAGGTATCAAGTGTATCCGTCTGAGGTTTGCTGCGTATCATGTCATAAAAGCCCTGAGCAGCATAAACCCATTGTGCTTCCGAAGGAAGTGTATAAATAAGGTTATAATATTTCATGTACTCAGGCATATTGTAATAGCTTTGAGCGGTATTGCTGCGCCATTTGCAGAATGCCATTGCTTGTTTCCAGTTTACGCCTACAACCGGATAATCGTCGAAAGGAGGTGCATTGAAATAGTTTTCTACATAAAGGTCTGTCTGTGCGTTTGCCAAATCCTGGTTCCAAACATTTTCATTAGGGTGTATATTAACTGTTTCCTCAACTATAGCCAGTTTTTCTGTGCCTTTTGTGCTTGATGCCGTATATTTCGGGTGTTTGTAGGAGAACAGGCATGCTTCTTTTTTAATACGGCCATTTTCGTCCATCATAGAACCCAGTTTACTCACCATATCTGGATCCCTAGGGTTGAATATCTTATCATGCTTCACTTTTGACCAGTTGATCCTTCTCTTTGTATTTATAGAATCATTCTGAGGAGTAGTTGCTGCTACTCCCGGATCAGTAGCCATGACGCCAGCCATTTTCAGAGAATCTGCTACGCGGACAGCCGAGTCGGTAAGCGGAATACTTGCGGTAGCATCTGTTCCTTTATTAGCAGCGCTGTTCATGTTTTTGCTGTCCTCTTCAGACATAAAGTAGCTGTCATCTTTAAGATAGTTAACAATTGCAATAGAATCTGCAACCCACTGCACAAATTCGCGGTACTGCTGGTTAGTTATTTCGGTCTTATCCATAAAGAACGAGGTCAAACTTACTTTGCGTGCACTGTTAGTATCTGTAGTAGACTGATCATAGTTAATAGTGGTGACACCACCTTTAACATAGGTCATGCCCGGAGGGGCAATGATTTTGTGAGGGTATGGGATAACATACCTTGTCCGGGAGATATTCTTCCCCTGTGCAAAACATTCGTTAGATAATAAAAATGTGGTAGAAAATAAGAGAATGGTGATAAATGCTTTACTCAAAGGCATGTCCAACATTTTTAAAATTAAAAATACAATTAAAAATAAAAAACAAAATTAGCACTTTCAATCACAATATAACTATTGAATTGAAAACATAATAAAATGTTATCGGGGGATTTATATGGTTTATAGGTCCCCTGATCAAACAGCACTTAATCCAAAACTAAATTTATAACTAATACTCTAATGAAGTGTTTATAGTCGGGTTATATTATTTAATAATCTAACTAAACTTGGCGTAAAGATAGAATACTTCAATTGAAACAACAAAAAAAATGAAAAAATTAAAATAAAATTTATAGTTTAGTAAAAATTACATAGATAAATACGTGCTATAATATCCGATAATAAAGAGATAACAAATCAAAATAAAAAGGATTGGTCGGTTTATACAGATAACACTCTGATCATTTCTATGAGGTCATTCTGGATTGGAGTGCTGCCCTTTACTACGTTAGTGAAAGGAGTAAAGACAATCTCTCCGTTTATTAATCCTGCCATACATTGCGTTCTTCCTTCCCGTAGCGCGTTTACAGCGGCATAACCCAGCCTGCTTGCCAGTATCCTATCGGCAAAGGTGGGGCTGCCTCCCCGCTGTATATGGCCCAGTACGCAAGTGCGAATGTCTTTATGCGGAAATCTTTCTGCTAATGATTCGTGCACTGCTTTAGCCCCCCCGAAATCATCACCTTCAGCAACGACAATAATGTGTACTGTTTTTTTGCGTAATTCATCACTGGCTATGCGGTTGAGCACCTCTTCAATATGCGTTACCGTTTCAGGTATGAGTATGTCTTCGGCACCGGATGCTATGCCACTATATAATGCTATATAGCCGGCATCGCGCCCCATCACCTCTACTACAAACAACCGGTCGTGCGCTTCTGCAGTGTCTTTGATCTTGTCTATGGCTTCCATTGCTGTGTTTACAGCGGTGTCAAAACCAATAGTGAAATCTGTGCCGACAAGGTCTTTATCAATTGTGCCGGGAATGCCGATGGCGGGTATGGTATATTTTTCAAAAAAATGATTTGCCCCACGAAATGTGCCATCTCCACCTACCAGCACAAGCCCGTCTATGCTGTTGTTTTTCAACTGATTATAAGCTTTTTCCATACCCTCATCCGTCATGAATTCCTTGCTGCGTGCGGTTTTTAGTATGGTGCCACCCCTGCTGATGATATTTGATACATCAGTGGAAGCCATCCTTACAATATCTCCCTCTATCATTCCCTGGTATCCTCTCTTTATACCATAAATGGATAGGCCATTATATATACCTGCACGCACCACTGCCCTGATAGCTGCATTCATGCCGGGGCTGTCTCCGCCTGATGTAAGGACACCGATATTTTTAATCTTGTTCATAACTGAAAATATTCAGGAAAGGTACAAAATGCCTGCATCTTTTTGAGGACCAGCCTCGGCAATGGATATGGTTTGCCCGTAAGGTTATTACAGGGGGAATATTGGAAGATGGTTATGCATAGATAGACATATGACGCTAGTCTGGTTCTGCACATGCAGAACTATACGTACATTTGTTGTCGAGCATTAATGTAAACAGTCCGTATCGTCGCGCCACAGGAGAATGTGATCAATCATCAGGAGGAGCCAAAGTAATAAGATCGTTGACCTGCGCGTATTTTTCTTGTATTCTTATCTAATTTTTATCATTTTCTTAGTTACTATTATTCTTTCTTCAGTAGCTTCCCGCATGAAAAATGCCCCATTTGTTTTTATGGTTAGCACCATATAGATTATTTGTTGGTTAACGATAAAAATAAAATTAATTATTTGTAAATTAGATTAAAGTATTATTTAACAATAGCATAATTAAAAATTTCATGCAAGGGGGCAGTTCACAACCTGTTAGCCACTGGCAAATTGCTGAATAACAAAAAAGTTAAAATGCGGTGCGATTTGATTTAAGGCAGTAAAATAAATTACTTTTGTTCCTTTCGTTTTCGAATTCCCACACAAGATAGCATGAATCTGAATAGAAAATTTTATATGCCTGGCTTTGGCAAGGGGCTGTTATTTGCTGGATTACTTTTTTGCAGCTGTTCAGTAATGGCGCAGGAAAGCGCAGATAAAATAATTTGTATACTTGGCAAGGATATTATTTTACAGTCGGACTTGGAGATACAGGTGCTGAACATGAAGCAGCAGAACCCTGCATTTGATGATACGATGAAATGCCAGATGCTGATGGGCATGATCATGCAGAAATTGCTAAAAGCCCAGGCTGACCGCGACAGCGTTTTTGTGGGCGAGGAAGACGTGGACGGGAACCTTGATAACAAGCTGCGTTATTTTATACAATTATATGGCTCGAAAGAAAAACTGGAGCAGGCATCGGGCAAGACCATATACCAGATAAAGGAAGAGAACAGAGATGCGATACGCGACCAAATGGTATCGGAGAAGATGCAGGGGCAGATATTGGAGCATGTGAAAGTAACGCCCGGAGAGGTAGAACAGTTTTACAAGAAAATACCTGTGGACAGCCTGCCGTTCTTTCCGGCTACGGTGGAAGTGGGGCAGATAGTAATAGACCCTATAGTGAGCCAGGAAATGCTGGATTACGCGCATGAGAAACTGGCGGGGATAAGGAAAGATATACTGGACGGGAAGATCAGTTTTGAGAATGCAGCGGGCATATACAGCGATGATCCCGGCAGCAGGGACAATGGCGGCAAATATGATGGGGTAGCACGCAATGGCCCATGGGCAGCTGAGTTCCTTACGGCTACCTTCAAGCTACAGAACAATGAGATATCGCCGATAGTGAAGACCAAGTTCGGGTACCACATCATACAGATGGTATCGCGACGGGGCGATGAGGCTGATGTGCGGCATATACTTATCAAGCCCGAGACAACTTCTATAGATTTTAAGAAGTCGATGGAGCGGCTGGACAGTGTGCGTCAACTATTGATAGAAGGTAAGATGGCCTTTCCGGAAGCGGTGGGCAAATTCTCTACAGATGAGGCGGCCAAACGCACAGGTGGCATGATAGCAGACCCT
Organism: uncultured Flavipsychrobacter sp.; assembly: GCA_964430995.1. Classification (GTDB taxonomy): domain Bacteria; phylum Bacteroidota; class Bacteroidia; order Chitinophagales; family Chitinophagaceae; genus Nemorincola. The sequence continues at coordinate 2,497 of CAYSIG010000025.1, read as the reverse complement.
AACACCGGCAACACCGAACTGGACATAACAAAACTGGACGCGGGCATGGTGCTGCTGCTGGACAGCATGAAGCAAGGCGATTATTCGGCGCCGCACATATTCATGACTGATATGCGCGACAAGTCGGCAAGGATAGTGTACCTGAGAACACGCACATCGCCACACAGGGCCAACCTGAAGGATGACTACGGTAAGATACAGGAGGTGGCATTATCGCAGAAGAAGCAAATGAAAATGCAGACGTGGGTGAAGATGCAATTACCTACTTACTACTTCTGGCTGGCACCTGAGTACAAGGATTGCGGCGCACTGAAAGAGTGGGCAAAAAATGCAACAACCGCCAACTAACCCCCCTGCGAAAAACCTAGAAAGGCTTTACCAATATAGTTGATAATATCGCCGGCTAACATGGCCTCCTGCGATAGTTCTTTTGCTGCGATGTCTCCGGCGAGGCCATGCAGATACACGCCAAGCATAGCCGCATGATGCGGTGCATAGCCCTGGGCTAGTAATCCCGTAATGATGCCTGTTAATACATCGCCGCTGCCGCCGGTGGCCATACCTGCGTTGCCGGTCATGTTGTAGAAGCATTCGCCCTCGGTGGTGATGACGGCGGTGTACCTTCCCTTCAGCACAATATTTATGTTGTATCTCATGGCCTGTATACGGGCGTGGTCTACCTGTATCATGGTGTTTGTATTCTCGCCAAACAGCCGCGCGAATTCCTTAGGGTGGGGGGTGAGTATGGAGCCCTTGGGTAGCTTTGCCAGCAGTTCCGGCTGGCGGGCCATAAGGTTGAGCGCATCGGCATCAACTACTACCGGTGTTTTGCAGGCATCAATAAATTCGGCAAGGGCGGTGGCGCTCCGCGGGTCGGTGCCCATGCCGGGGCCAATGCCGATGGCGTTCATTTTTTCCCATGCGTCTATTTTTTCCAGCGCGCCCTCGCCGCTGGTGCGGCACATGGCCTCGGGCACGGCGGCCTGCAGTGCGGTGTAGCCACAGGAGGGGATAAGGGCTGTGACGAGGCCCGCGCCCGCGCGCAGCGCGGCGCGTGAGCTGAGTATCATAGCACCTATCTTGCCGTGGCTGCCACCGGCCAGCAACACGCTGCCATAAGTGCCCTTGTGAGAGAACGGAGAACGGCTGCGGTAGATGGCTGCCGCGTCTTCGGGGTCTATGGTTTTGTATTGTGTATGCGTGGCATTGATGAACGTTTTATCGAGGCCGATATCGAGCAGGTGTACCTGACCTGCATACACGCCTGATTCGGGATGAAGGAAGGTGCGCTTATAGAACTGGAAGCTGAGTGTATGCGTGGCCCGCAGTATTATAGCGTCTTCATCGGGTGTGGTATCAGCGGGTAGGCCGCTGGGCATATCGATGGATATTTTCTCGTTGGGCAGATGGTTTATCTGCCTGATGAAAGCGGCCACCCAGCCTTGTGTGGGGCGGTTGAGGCCGGTGCCCAGTATGGCATCTATGATGATGATGTGGGGCGGAATATCTGTGATAAAAGTATCGGGCTGCACTACGCTGACCAGTTCTTTATCGAGCGCCTGAAGCTGCTGGAAATTGGTGAGGCAATCGGGGAAAAGTTCTTTGCTGAAATTGAGCAGGAAAGCTTTTACGCCATAGCCACGCTGGTGCAGCAGGCGTGTGATGGCGAGGCCATCGCCGCCATTGTTGCCGGTGCCGCAGAGCACCACAAAAAGTGAATCTTTAGGGTATTGGTCGCGTATCCATCCGGCGCACTTCATAGCGGCGCGTTCCATAAGCTCGGCAGGGCGTATGTTTGATGCCTTGATGGTGTAGGCATCGCAGGCACGTATCTGGGGCGCGGTGAATATTTTCATTATACTAAAGTACGTTTTTGTTGTTTTGTTGCCCACTTTGTTCAAAAAAACACGTAAAATTCATAATTAATTGTTCTTTAGCCAGTTGTGCTGTTTTTGTTGCTCATTTCCTGCTCAAACGTTGCGCAGCCGGATGGGGTTGTCCTCCTTCGCCAAGGCTTCGGTGGCCGATGAAAGGTATGATTTCCGGGATTTGTTCGATTTGGGTAAAAAACCGGGAGAGGGGGTGGCTGAAATGCGCCATGGACGACATTATGCTTTTTTATTTTCAGGTATAAAGGGGTATAATTATACCCTAAAAGGTATATTTATACCGCCCAAAGGTATAATTATACCCTAAAAGGTATAAGTAGCCATAAGTCGTGAGTTGTAAGTCGTCATGCCTACGCAAATGCTCCGGCAGATAAATAAGTCCGGGAGTGAAAAATCAACCACCCCTTCGGCAAGCTCAGGCCCTTCGGCAGGCTCAGGATGGGGGCACATGGATTCGACCATGCTCACCACTGCACGAAGTTTACGACGCGATATTTCAAAGAACTTACCCCGCATTTTTAGGGGGTATTTGGTAAAGTTCGTGAAGGAGGTTTTAGCTGCCAAATAAAAAAAACATCATGGTACAGTAACTGTACCGTCATGGTTTT
>CAYSIG010000024.1:0-78952 GCA_964430995.1 uncultured Flavipsychrobacter sp. | reverse complement strand
CATGGGTTCCAGTTTCTCCAGCTTGGCCTTTTCCCCCACTTTATCTATCGCTTCGCGGCCCTCTTCCTCAAAATGCCCGGCATCTGTAATGTTGCGCACATAGCGCACTTTGTAGCCCAGGTGCTTCAGGTAGCGTTGCACAACATCAAATGTGATGTATGGCCGCGCATGGCCCAGGTGAGATTCCCCCGATACCGTTGGGCCGCACACATAGAGACCGGCATGACCAGGGGTAATGGATTCAAACTTTTCTTTCTGGCGTGTGTATGAATTATAAAAATGAAGTTCAGACATAGTATTATATATGATACTTCAGGCTATTTTATTGAAAATTGCCTGATACGGGTGTAAAAATAAATTAAAAAGCAATGTTAATCAGTAAAGACTGGAGATAGTTGCATTTAGCAACAACAACCGTTATGCTGAATAACAGACTCAGCATATGTTTGCATGTCATTTTGTATGGCAAATGTATATTGCATATTTTCGCAATGCAAACATAAGGATTTTTATCCGGCAACAGAAAAAAATTTCTTTGTACTAAACAGTGACAGACCCTCACGTAAATAATCCTAAAAGTCCAAAGTATCATGTTAAAAGATACCTGGAATCAATCAGGGACGAGCTGGCAGGTAAAATTGTGCTCGACCTAGCCGCTGGCAGCGGCGTTACCACCGAGATACTGCTGGAACTGGGGGCTAAAGTAGAGGCTTTCGATCTTTTCCCCGAATACTTCGTGCTCAAGGGTATTGAATGCAAACGGGCAGATATACTGGACAGGATACCCGTGCCTGACGGCTATGCGGATTATATTATTTGCCAGGAGGGCGTTGAGCATTTTTCAGACCAATGCAAGGCTTATAAAGAATTCAACCGGATATTGAAACCCGGCGGCAAGCTGATCATTACCACTCCCAGCTATTCAAATCTGAAAGCCAAAATGAGTTATTTGTTGTTTGAAAGTGAAGACATGAACAAGCTGATGCCGCCTAACGAAATAGACTCTGTGTGGATGGCGGAAAAGTCGCTTAATGATGAGATATATTACGGGCACATTTTCCTTACCGGCATTCAAAAACTGCGGGTAATAGGTAAGCTCACAGGGTTCAAGATCAACCGCACTGTGTTTATGCGGTACAACAAGACCTCTGTTTTTTTGATGTTCCTCTTTTATCCGTTCATCCTGCTTACTTCTTACTACACCTATTACAAATCGATGAAGAAAAATAAACACATCAGCAACAAAGCAAAGGAAGATGTGTACCGCGAGCAACTGGAATTAAACACCAGCGTAAAAATCCTCACCGATGCACACACCTTTATCATTTATGAAAAAGAAAAAGAGCTGAAGAATATTTATACTGACCTGAATAATACCACCAAGCCGTTTGATAAGATCATGTAAAAACAGTTAGTCTTTCGCCGCTTTCAGCAGTATATCTTTTTCTTCCGCCGAAAGGGAATTGTAGCCTTTCTGGTTTATCTTATCCAGTATATCATCTATCCTTTTTTGGGTAATGCCTGTTTTAGGTTCATACATCCCGGACGATGACGTATTTCTGCTGATGGTATTTTTTTTTGGTGTTTGGCCGGGCTCAAGCATGTAATACACTTTATTGGTGTAGGTATACATCCAGTTGCCGGGTCGGTAGCCGGCTTTTAATAGTTTCACGTAGAGAAAACCCATAAGGCCACCCCCCACAAGCAGGAAGATGACCGGGAAGTAAAACCCTGAATTGGTAATCATGAGGACCGCAAATATGCCCGCTACCACAAGGATATGCACCCTGAAAGTTTCTGTGATATAAATACGGTATTGCGGCGAAAGCGTAACAGCGGCGGCGGCCATGCCAATGAGCCCTGCACGCGGCCCCAGCAGCCCCGTGATGCCAGGCACTTTGCCCCAATTGCCCGGCAGCAACTGTGCCAGCAGGTAAAAGGCACCCCCAACTAAAAGGCTGTAGGCAAATAGCGGTATCACCTGCCTGTGGCCCACAAGCGATTGCACCAGCGACCCGAAAAAATAAAGCCACAGCATATTGCTCAGCAGCTCAAAAAAGCCTGTGAAACTAAACCAACCATAGGTAAATATCGTCCACCAATGCGCCTTGAATGCGGCCAGTGGCGGCAACGCGATATTGGCCATAAAGTATTGGTCGAAATTGGTATTGTCGCCTTCATATACTATCTGCATAACACCCCAGCTCAGTCCAAGCATAACAAAGGCTACACCCGAAAACATAATAAGCTGCAGCACAGCATTATTCGTCAGGCCAGGTATGTAAGAAAGCGCCGATTTTTTTCGTCCCGAATTCATTCCCACTCAATATTTCTTAAAATTATTAATAAAAACGGTCTTTGTACCGTCTGCTCCATATTCTTAACAATATGAAAGCAAAGAGCATGCCACCAAGGTGCGCAAAGTGCGCAATATTGTCGCCGGCATTGGGCTTAACTCCGAGGAATAATTCAAACAAGGCATATATAGCCACAAACCATTTTGCCTTAATCGGCATAGGCGGAAACAGCAGCATCAGTTCGGTATTAGGGAACAAGTACCCGAACGCAAACAGCAATCCGAAAACTGCACCTGATGCGCCAACTGTAGCCTCGCTGAGATGTGTTTTAAGGATTTCTATAGACTGGGCCGAAAATTGTACCGAATCGGGGTCATTTCTCCATATCTCAAGAAACTGATTGGCAAGGCCATTATCATACCTTATAGGGTAGTGGTTAGCTATATTGATGAAATCCTGGATGTTTGGGTGCTGCTGGTATTGTTGCAGCACACGCAAAAAAGGCAGATGCTCGTAAGTGAGCGCACCCATATGGCAAATGGCCGCACCCAGGCCGCATACGAAGTAAAAAGCGAGAAACCTTTTTGGCCCCCATATGTTTTCAAGCATTCTGCCGAACATCCACAACGCAAACATATTGAAGAAAATATGCGCCAGGCTGCCGTGCATAAACATATGGGTGACCATCTGCCACCACCGGAATTCAGGTGATTTCCAGAAGTGAAGCGCAAAATACCCGTCAAAATCAAAACCCTGCATCCCCAGTACATTTTGCAGCAGAAATACCAGCACATTGATGATGATGAGGTTTTTCACCACATTGGGAACTGACTGGAAACGGCCTTGTCCGAGATCAAACATTTTACAGAAGTTGAATTACCTGCTGTTGCAGGCGCTGTTTTGAAACTGCTATTATATTTTCCCCACCCTTTTCTCGTGCCTGCCACCCTCAAACGCGGTGGAAAGAAAAATGGTGGTCATTTTTTCAGCCGTGTCTATAGGTACAAAACGGGCAGGTATGCAAAGTACATTCGCGTTGTTGTGGGCGCGCGCCAGCGATGCCAGCTCATCTGTCCAGCAAAGCGCCGCGCGTACGCCTGCGTGTTTATTGGCGGTCATGCATACACCATTTCCGCTGCCACATACCAGTATGCCCGCAGCAGCCTTGCCTTCTTCCACCATAGTGGCCACAGGGTGCGCAAAATCAGGATAGTCAACACTATCAAGACTATAACACCCCTTATCTTCTACCTGCCAGCCGGCATCGTGCAGCATTTTTTTTATGATCTCTTTATATTCAAATCCCGCATGGTCTGCGCCTATGGCCACGGGCAAACTGTTACTGAATGTTAAACTGCTCATATTAGTCATCGTTTTGCATCGCTTGTTTCAGTTTCCTGGCTTTCACTGCCCGGCCACTTATTTTAACCGATATTTCGAATAGTATATATAAAGGTACAAAGATCAGCAGGCAACTGAATACATCGGGCGGGGCTATCACCATCGCCAGTATAAAGAGTATAAGGAATGCGTGCCTGCGCTTTGCCCTTAAGAAAGCCGGGGTGAGTACACCAATGCGGGATAAGAAATACACCAGTATAGGCAGCTCGAACACTATGCCTAGTGCCAGTACCAGGTTGCTGATGGTATCGTAGTAGTTCTCTATAGTGATGATGTTTTCAAATAGCGGGCTCAACTGGTAATTACCAAAAAAGTTGATAGTGTAAGGCGCTACTATAAAGTAAGCAAAGCATACTCCTGTAAAAAATAATAGCGAACACCAGAAAACAATACCCTTGGCCATCTTCACTTCCATAGGCTTCAGCGCAGGTTTTATAAACCGCCACAGCTCCCATAATATGTAGGGGAATACGATAACGAACCCAAGCATCAGCGATACCGACAGGCTCATCATAAACTGACCGGTAACAGCGGTATTCTGGAACCGCATCTGCACATCGCCCATACAAAACGAATCGGAATGCAGCAGCCTGCCCAAAGCGCAAAACGCACGGTATGATATAAATTCTTTATGCGCCGGGCCTAATATGATTTGGTCAAATATCCACTCCACCTTTATAAAAACCAGTATGGCCCCTATAAGAATGGCTATGGCCGAGCGCACAATGTGCCAACGCAGCTCCTCGATATGGTCGAGGAAATTCATTTCCGCCTGTGGATTTGGATTGCGGTTGCCCAGAAAGTTCTTTAATATGGCCACTAATACGACTTAGGAGCGCAAAGGTAGGGAATAGGTTGATAGGTTAAGATGTTAAAAAGTTAAAAGGTATAGCTTATTTCTTATACACCTTCACCGAAAAAGTATAGGATTCCATCCTCTTTATCTGCTCCTCGCGGCTTATGCGGCCCAGTTTATTTGCTTTGGTCAAGTGCAGGGTGCTGTTGTCAGGCAGTTTTTTGTTTATCAGTTCCAGTAGTGCCTTCGAAGATACTGCATATGTATTGGTTTCCCCTTCTCCACTGATGGCGGTAAGAATGCCCAAAACGTTACCATTGTTATCTAAAACGGGAGATCCGCTTTGCCCATGCCCTACCGGCAACTCAAGTGTGTATTGCTGTTCGTTGCTTTCGTAGCCGTTCTTTGTGCTTATGTACCCTTCTTTATACACCAGCTCATCCTTGGGGTAGCCCAGCGTAAAAATCTTTGTTCCCAGTCCTGATTTTGAAGTGGCGAATGTATACGGCACCTCTGTTTTACCAAAACGGAAATTCTTCTTTTCTATCTTTAGTATAGCTATATCGGCGGCCTCATCAAATGCAAACTTTGCTGCTTTATAATAATCGCCGTTGTGGTCTTGTATATATATTGAGTCCGCACCGTTGGTAACGTGATAGCTGGTAACAAAATAACCGTCGTTGGTAAGCGCGAAACCGGTACCTGTGTATCTTACAGGCGCGGTAGGTGTATTTATCTTCTTCAGGTCTTTTTCCAGTTGCTTCTGCGACTTTTTCAACTGGTTTTGTGATTCCTTAATATTATCTACCTCACGGAGGATGATATTGTATTGCGAATCGGCTTTGTTTTTAGATGGGTTTAATATGGAATAAGTTATAGTGGAGGTAAGCAATGCCACGCCTGCAGCCACCGCAGCTGTGCGCCAGAAGTGCGCAGGTAAATTTATCAGCTTTGTTTTTTTAGTACTTGTGGTTTGCGTCGCATGAATATCGCGTAGCATTGTACGGAACCTTTTTTGCTTGCCGCTCCCTTCGAATGACCTGATGAGATTAGAACTCTCATAAAATTCGTTCGCAAAGTCCGCATCAGCTTCAAGGCGTTTCTTCAAATCGATAATATCCGCCTCCGGCAGTGTACCTGCCAGATAGGCTTCTGCTATCTCCCATATGTTGTTATTGTTTATAGACATATTGCGTAACTAAACCTGATTATTAAATAACTACCTGCTTTTCAACCGATCAACTTATTACCTTATCAACTCACTTCGCCTGCATGGTGTAGAACAGTTTACGGAGCCGTGCAAGGCATTTATATTTTTGTGTCTTTGCATTGTCCGGGTTTGTGTACCCGAAGTCTGCCGCTATTTCCTGCATGCTTTTATCATCATGATAATAAGCTTTTAATAAAGACCTGCAGGGTTCGCCTATCTGGTCAAGCGCGGTACTTAGTTGCTCATAGTGCGCCTCACGCTCATGGTGCACTTTTACATCATCGTCATAGGCCACTCCGATATCGTCTTCTTCCGTTCCTATATTCTCGTGCAGTATCTGCGGGCCTCTGCTCTGTTTCTGTAGCTTTTTGTACCACAAATGTTTACTTACTGCAAAAAGGTAAGTGCCTATACTACAGGTAAGCCTGAACTCCGGTTCCTGCGCTTTGCCAAACATTACCATCATAGCTTCCTGAAACAAATCGGAGGCATCAGCGGATGAGCCACCGTTTTTTATTAACCAGCCATTAACGATATGATAATGTTGCCGATATATCTGCTCAGTCGCCTTGCGCTCACCTGCTGCAAGTGCAGCCAGTAATTGCTGCTCGGTATTCATTGGGCTCTGCACCAGTTAATACTTGTTTTGAGAAAAAGTAACCCGTTTTTATGCGATTTATCCTCGGGCAGTAATGCATGTAAAGGTAATAAATTTATACCCCCGGCAAAAGACAAAAAAACAAGGAGTATTAAAAGATCTTTTATCATTGATCCCGAATCAGTTGAGGATGAAAGAATGCCTGATAAGATGGTTTTATCGTGCGGTTAGCGCAGCAGTAGCGCAATTACATAAAAATAATTAAAATTCGAAACCCTGCCAGGAAAAAAAAATTTTTTCTACCGGTGGGTTACCTTTTTTCAAACAGGGTATAAACCTGCATAACCATCTAAAAACAAAAATTATGAAATTAGTAAAACTGAGCGTATTCGCTCTTACATTAGGACTTTTCGTAGCATCTTGCGGTAGCGGTAGCGGCGAAGCTGCAACTACAGACACTGTTGCTGCTCCAGCTCCAGAAGCTGCTCCAGAAGCTGCTCCAGCTACTCCGCCTCCGGCTGATACTGCTGCTGCTGCTCCAGCTGCTGACACTACTAAGCACTAATTTTGTTCTCAAACAAAAAAACAAACCATCCCTCATCGGGATGGTTTTGTTTTTTATGCGTTCAGTCAGGATATTATTTCCCCATCAGCTCTATGGGCAGTATCATTTCTTTACCAGCTCTTAATATCGTAATCTGGGTTTTGTCACCGGGAGCAAATTTCCCCAATGCTTCCATATAGCTTTGCATACCATTTATTTTAATGTCTCCCAGTTTCGTTATGATATCCCCCTGTTTTATGCCTGCTTTTATAGCAGGTCGGTTTTCCGTCACCCCATCTACTTTTATACCCCCGTCCTGGTAGGTATAGTCGGGCATGATGCCAAGAGTAACCTTAAATGAAGTCCTTCCGGCAGATTTCTGCTTTGTGACCGTATAGCGCGGCTTTTGGTTTTTGGTATCTTCGCTGGCAATGATGCGGGTAACATATTTTATCACCTGTGCCTCGCCCTGGTAGTTGATCAGCTCGGCAATATCGCTTGGCTTATGGTAGTCTTTGTGCTGCATGGTGAAGAGGAACAATACTGGCAGACCCGCATTATAAAAGCTGGTATGATCTGACGGCCCCTGCCCTGAGCTATCAAAACTAAGCTTGAACTCATTGTTCGCAAGTTCTGCCACACCCGCCCAAGACGGCGAAGTGCCTACGCCACCTACTTCCAGTGCGTGTGTGCTATCGTTAAGCCTGCCCACCATATCCATATTTATCATATAGGCAAAGTGTGTGCTGTCTATGTTTTGGTCCTTCACGAAAATTTTTGAACCAAACAGACCCAGTTCCTCACCCGAAAAATTGAGGAACAGATAGTTATAGTGTTTTGTTTTCTTTCTGTTGTTTTTTACCCAGTCTGCCACCTGTAGCACCGCCGCAGTTCCGCTGGCATTATCATCGGCGCCGTGATGCACCTGGTGCTCTTTTGATGCATTGGCATGCAGGCTGTTCCCGTCTTCGCCATAGCCCAGATGATCATAATGGGCACCTACAATGACAGTATAGGGTGCACCATTATCAATGAATGCCGCTATGTTATTGCCCGTGCGCTCTGTTTTGCTTATAGTTACATCGAGGCTTACTGGTATACCACCTTTGGCAGACGAGGCAACAATATGTTTCTGGTAAGCGGCATGGGAGAGGAAAATAACCGGTATGCCTAATGTTTCGTAAGTAGATTGTTTGCTGAATACCGGGGGCCACTTACTGCCATATCCATCATAGAAAATAATACCTGTAGCACCCTGTTTTTCCAATGCCCTCGTCTGCTCGTGCATATATTTTTCCGCATCAAAATGCGCGTCATTGGCCTGGTCCTTGTCTTTATACAATGGGGCCAGCCAAATGCTGCCTTGCTCGTTTACCTCCGGTATGACATCGCTTGAGGCAGATTTATTAGGGCTGAAAGGCATAGGGAAAGCATCCTCATTCAGTTTTAGCAGCATACCGCCTATACGCAGCTGGGTTAGTGATGATATCTGTTTTCCATATACAAATTGAAAAGGATAGAGATAATCATTCTTATACGGTGCGATACCAATTTCTTTATACCTTCTGATGATATAATCTGCCGCAATGCCCTCGCCACATGTGCCTGTTCGCCTCCCTTCCAGTTCATCGGATGACAGGTAACTAATATCTGTCTTTAGTTGCTCAATAATCCGCTGGTCCGCCTTTTTCTGGGCATACAAAGCACCTGTCACACCTAAAAAAAGAAAACTGAAAAAAAGCCTGCGGGCAACCATAAAAGACGTTTAATGCAAATGTAATAAAAAATGGATGTAACGATTTGATTGATAAGCAATACTACAACAAAAAGCCCCCGATGGGTGATCGGGGGCGGGCTGTGAATTTAAAATATATTTTATGAGGCTTGTTTTAATTGCTCCACATCATTTACAATGACTAATCCTGCAGCATCTCCTGGCACAGCTTCTTCAGCACTGGTAGGCATTACTATCTGTATGTCGGTAATGTCCTTTAGTTGCGGCAACTGCGAAGGAGAGTTGATACCAAGATAGTCCATAAAGTTTTTCGACGTGGTATATATCAGAGGCTTGCCCACCATATCTTCATTGCGGCCTGCTATCACTATCAGTTCTTTCTCCAGCAGCTTCTGTATACTGTAGTCTGCACTTACTCCTCTTATATATTCTATCTCGCTTTTAGTGATGGGTTGCTTATAGGCGATAATAGAAAGTGTTTCCATAGCTGCTGTAGACAGCTTTTTTATATGCTTGTCGCCGTTCAGCTGCAGCACTGTTTTATGGAACTGCTTTTTGGTGAGGAACTGGTAGCCGCCACCTATTTCCCTTAATTGGAAAGGATAATATTCGGCATCATATTTTTCACGGATAGCCTCAAGGCAGGTAGCAATACGCTCCGACTCTATAACTGTTTCCAGGGCCTGGCCCAGAACTTCCGTCATTTCTATTTGTGTAAGCGGGCGCTCACTGGCAAAAATAAGCGCTTCTACGTGTGGCATTAATTGTTCGATATCCATTCTGTCTGCTTTTTCTTTTCACTACCGAAATTAGTGTACCCCTGTTATCTGTGAAGACAAAGAAATGCACAGGTGTTGATAACTCTCAAAAACAATATGGTGAGAATTTCAAAGTGCAAAGATACGGGACATTATCTTAATAATTTGTTTAATAAGCCTGTAAAATATACCCTTATGGGCTATATTTGCCGCCATATACCGGTAAAAATTGCAAAACAGCAGCCTATTCAATAATAAACAGCAGCAGGACAAAAAGTACCTCGCATTGTTATTTGGCCTTTTATGGATAGTGCTGTTTGCCCTCTATTTCCCTGCGGCAAAGGCGGGCTTTGTGGCCGATTATACCGGCTGGCTGGAGCAGGTGCGCAGCCAGGGCTTCTGGAATTTTATCAACCGCACAAACTTTCAGGCAAAGAGTTTATACCAGTTCACGCAATTCAATACCTATGTGCTGTATAAGGTGATTGGTACAAGCGAATGGCTATGGCACTTAGTGTTCATTACGCTTCATGCACTAAATGCCTGCCTGCTTTTTGTGCTCTGCAATACCCTGCTTCAGGATGCCGGCGCAAAAAAAACAACAACAACCGCAACTGTAGGGGCATTGCTGTTTTGCATATCGCCTTATATATCAGAGGTGGTGATCTGGGAGCCTGCATTTCATTTTTTACAGGGGCTTTTGCTCATACTGTTGATACTGGTATGCGTGCAAAAGTATATCCACACTCTTAGCCGCAAGTATGTGTGGCTTGCCACAGCAATTTATCTGCTGTCTCTTCTTTCGCTCGAAGTTTTTTACATCACCCCATGGCTGGTGCTGTCGCTCGGCATATTTTACGCCGCTATTCCTGCAACCAGGCCGGGTACTTTAAAGCGTGTGGCGTTGTATGCTTTCCTGCCAATGCTCATATTGTTTATTGTGCGGTTTGCCGGTTACAGGTTATTCTATGGCGACTGGGTATCGCGGGTTGGGTCGGGCACGATAGATGTTGTTTCGGTACAGAGCTTTGGTAAGCCGGCAAAGTATTTTTTTCACCTCCTGGCCGTTGGGCGGTTTTTTCCGGATGGGTTGAAGCGGGCCGTTTACGACTTTTTTGATTCGCTGGCCGGTATCGTGGCTTTTTATGGCTTAATTGCACTGATAGGAATACCCGTAGTGGGCTACTACAAAAAAGTAAGCGGGAAACTGAAAGTAGCCATCCTGCTTTTTATCTGGATGATGATGGCACTGCTGCTGTTGGTACCACTATGGTTCCAGGCAGACATGCTGGTGTGGTTCGACAGGTACACTTATTTCGCAGGAGCATTCTTTTATATATTGTTTGCTGTGCTTGTTTCATTTATCACCGCAAAGTATGTGCGGATAGCAGTATGGGCTTTGTTCGCGCTGGCGAACCTTCGGTTTGCTATACAGGTGAGCAGGTACTGGGGCAAATCGTATAATGTGGTTCACGGATTATTACACAACATCCCTGATGACCGCAACAAGACCATGATACTGCTGAACCTGCCCGCAAATATACATGGCGTACCCATGATTGGCGCAGAGAAGAATAGTGAGTATAAATTAATGCACGACCTGCTGATACCCGAAAAAACATTGACCAATACGGTATATGATGTGCTTGCATATAATATGCTCACACCCACTGACGGCGCACATGTGAATGTGATAAACGACAGTATGATAAAGGTAACCCTGAACCAGTGGGGCACCTGGTGGTGGTTTGAGACAAAAGGCGGCTACAGCTACTGGACCACCGATTACAAACTAGACCTCAAAGACGCAGGACATTGGTATGAACTGACATTACGCAAGCCTGCCGACCAATACATGCTGCTCTACAGCGTGGGCGGTGAATGGAAACAGGTGGATATGAATAAAAGGGAAGGTGATCAGAATTAGTATATCGCCTACCTTTGCCCCGTGACCGATCTTTCTTCCGAAATATCTTTTAAGACCGCGCGCAGCGGTGGCAGTGGTGGCCAGAATGTGAACAAGGTGGAGACCATGGCAGAGGCTTTATGGCATCTAGCATCGTCACGTTTTTTTACTGATGAGGAAAAAGAGCTGATACAGAATAAGCTGGCAAACAAAATAAACAAAGATGGCTATCTCGCTGTAAAAAGCAGCGCCACCCGGTCGCAATTAGAGAACAAACAAATAGCCCAGGCAAAGCTGGAAGAACTGGTAGCTAAAAGCCTTGTAAAACCTAAAAAACGCAAGCCTACCAAGCCATCAAAAGAGGCAAAAGAGAAACGGTTAGAGAGTAAAAAGAAAGAATCGGTAAAGAAGGAGATGAGGAGAAAACCAATGAAAAATGATTGATTTTCCTAAAACAACATCTTATACACATCCTCCACCTTATTCACCGTCTTTATCTGTATCTTAAAGTTGTTCTTGTCCAGGCCTTTGGCGTTGGCCTTGGGTATGAAGATCACATCCATGCCCAGCTTGTCGGCCTCGGCTATGCGCTGGTCTATGCGGTTCACGGCGCGTATCTCCCCGCTCAGGCCTATCTCACCTACCAGGCAAATGTTTGATGGTAACGCTTTGTCTTCATACGAAGAGAGCAGCGCGCATACCAGCGCCAGCTCTATAGACGGGTCTTCCACCTTTATACCTCCGGCTATGTTCACAAACACATCCTTCGAGCCGAAATGGAAGCCGCCGCGTTTTTCCAGCACGGCCAACAGCAGTTGCAGGCGGCGTAGGTCCAGTCCACTCACTGTGCGCTGGGGGGTGCCATATACTGCTGTGGTCACCAGCGCCTGCACTTCTATCATCAGCGGGCGCGATGCCTCCATTGTGGCAGCAATGGCTATGCCGCTGAGTGGCTCATCGTGTTGGGAGAGTAATAATTCTGATGGGTTGCTCACCGGCCTCATACCGCCGGTCACCATTTCATAGATACCCAGTTCAGATGTGGAGCCAAAACGGTTTTTCAATGTCCTCAAAATACGATAAGCATAATGCCTGTCACCCTCAAATTGCAATACCGTATCCACCATATGCTCCAGCACCTTCGGCCCGGCTATCGAACCCTCCTTGGTTATGTGCCCTATAATGCAGATAGGTATGCCGCTCGCTTTCGCAAATCGCTGCAGCTCTGCCGCACACTCCCTCACCTGCGATACACTCCCCGCCGCCGACTCCACATACGGCGACTCCAATGTCTGTATCGAATCTACAATGAGCAAATTAGGCCGCAGTTTCTTTATCTCCTGGAATATGGTATCCGTACCCGTGGCGGTCAGCAGGTACAGGTTATTATTCTTCACGCCTATACGGTCGGCACGCAGCTTTATCTGTTGCGCGCTCTCCTCTCCCGATATGTATAATGTTACAATGTTCTTCCACATCAGTGCGCATTGCAGGAAGAGCGTACTCTTGCCTATGCCGGGGTCACCAGCCACCAGCACCACCGATCCCGGCACCAGGCCACCACCCAGCACACGGTTCAGTTCGCTGTCCGGCGATTGCATCCTTACCTCCTGTGCCTGCACTATCTCATCCAGCTTATGGGCTTTTCTTTGTTCCTTGGTATTGTTGTCGTCCCACGATATGGCATCTGGTTTCGTTTTGTCCTCGCGCTGCACCACTTCTTCCACAAAAGAATTCCATGCTCCGCACGATGGGCACTTGCCGGTCCACTTAGGTGTTTCGTGTCCGCACTGTTGACAGAAGAAAGCTGTTTTTGTTTTTGCCATAGAATAGATAAAGATACGTGGAGCAGATCAATTGTTAAGTAGGAGTCTCACCTTACACACAGTAGAGAAGAAAGCTGTTTTTGTTTTTGCCATGCCCCGCTCCCTAAAGGGGAGATGTTATTTTATTTGTAGAAAATAATTTTGCTCTAAGTTAAATGCAAAGTGCGAAAGAAAAATTTAAGAAAGCAAAGTATAAACAGCAAGCGAAAAGAAACGCATCATCAGAAAGACCCTTTAGGGGTTTGGGGTAGTAGTTTTAGGGCAAAAAAAAAGAGCCGCTGGAAGAATCCGGCAGCTCTACTTACTAACCCATTAAATTCACAACTTGACACAAATGTAGCACCTGCAACGGTAGGAAAGAAATGGATTTATTGTTGTATTCCATCACTTTTATAGATATAATGACAAATAATATCTTATTTATTTTACTGTCTGATAATCAATATTATGTGGTATTTTATTTATCATATTTGAATAAAAATTTTGGGAATTTCCTATATTATATTATGATTAATCGGCAAAGCTCGGACCTTTTTATCAACACATTCACACATAGTTAATATATTGATAGTTAAAATAACAAAGAAGCTGCCTATGGTTTATAGAGTAAACGTATTTTGCACCCTGAAAATAATACTATGAGCAGAGCATTTGTACCGATAAAACAAAAAGAAAGAAATTTTCTACCCGCAGATTTTAAGATTACCGATTGGGAAAGTCTGCAACCCTATTTTGAAGAGTTGAAAAAAAGGGAGATAGCCGACAAAGGCCAGTTGATGAAGTGGCTCGAAGATATCAGCGAACTGGAGGCAGTGATCAGCGAGGATGCCTGTTGGCGACAGATCAATATGACCTGCGATACTACCAACAAAGAACTTGAAGAGGCATTCACTTATTTCTGCATGGAAATAGAACCAAAGATGAAGCCCTATGGGTTTGAACTGAATAAAAAACTGCTTGCATGTCCATTCACAAAAGAGCTGGACAATAATATATTCTTCCCCTACCTGCGCAGTGTGGATAATGCCGCAAAACTGTACCGCGATGCGAATGTACCTCTGCAGGCCGAACTGAGTGTGCTTGCACAGCAGTATGGCGCCATATCGGGAGCCATGAGTGTGGAGGTAGATGGCAAGGAGTATACTTTACAACAAGCAGTAAAATTCCTGCATAGCCCGGACAGAAAACTCCGGGAGGCCGTATTTGCAAAAATTGCTACACGCCGCCTGCAGGATAAAGATAAACTGAATGAGTTGTTTGATAAACTGCTTGCCCTGCGCCAGCAGGTAGCAGTGAATGCAGGATTTGAAAACTACCGCGACTATAAATTCCGCGAACTTGGCCGGTTTGATTATACGGCTGAAGACTGCTTCGAATTCCATGAGGCTGTGCGGGAACATATCCTGCCCTTGCAGGCCATGCTTATCAGGCACAGGCAGCAGCGCCTGGGTGTTGATACCATGCGCCCTTGGGACAGCGATGCCGAACCGGTAGGCACAGAGCCCCTGCACCCCTTCAGCGATGGAAAAGAACTTAATGAAAAAGCTATTGCGGTATTCAGCAGGCTGCAGCCTTTCTTCAGCGGATGCCTGCAAACCATGCAGCAAATGAACAGGCTGGACCTCGACAGCCGCAAAGGCAAGGCACCGGGGGGCTATAACTGCCCGCTGGCAGAAACCGGGGTGCCTTTTATATTCATGAATGCTGCCGGCACCCAGAGCGATGTCATCACCATGATGCACGAGGGCGGCCATGCGGTGCATTCGTTCTTATCACATCCGCTACCCTTATCCGCTTTCAAAGAATACCCGATGGAGATTGCCGAACTGGCCAGCATGAGCATGGAGCTGTTCTCTATGGAGCATTGGGATGTCTTCTTTAGTAACGAAAAAGAACTGCAGCGCGCTCAGCTTGAGGAAATGGAACGGGTGATAAGCGTATTGCCATGGATTGCAACCATAGATAAATACCAGCATTGGCTATACACCAATCCGGGCCATACCGTGGCGCAGCGCGAAGCAGCCTGGCTGAATATACTTAATGAATTCTCCACAGGCATTACCGATTGGAGCGGATACGAAGAATACCGCACAAACTTCTGGCAGAAACAACTGCACCTTTTTGAAGTACCATTCTATTATATAGAATATGGCATAGCCCAGCTTGGCGCAATAGCTATGTGGCGGCAGTACCGGCTAAACAAAGAGCAGGCATTGGAGAACTATATGAGTGCCCTTAGCCTTGGCTATACCAAAACCCTGAAAGAACTGTATGCCACAGCCGGCATAAAATTCGATTTCTCACCGGCCTATATCAAAGAGCTGGCAGATTTTGTTACACCTGTATTGAAAGAAAAAGGGGTGAGTTAATTATCTATCATGCATTTATCGAAAATATATATTGCTTTATCCGCAGTTTTGTTCTGTTTTTTTATCTCCTGTGGAGGTTCTGTTCGTTCAGGCAAGTCTGCTGCATCGTTTCCCGGCACATGGCAGGCTACGCCTATAACTATAGATGGCAACAGCAAAGACTGGCCGTCGCCTTACCCCAACTATGATGCAAAGGCAATGGTTGCTTATGCCACGTCCAATGATGCAAGTAACCTCTACGTTTCCGTTGAAGCAGGAGATGAACGTACCCTGATGAAAATACTGAAACAGGGCCTGACCATATCCATTGACACAGGGGGTAAAAAAAGTGCGCAGTTCCACATCAACTACCCCCTGCAAAACGACAACGAGATTTTTGATATCGAGAACGCCCACGAGAGCAGGTCGCAGATTGCAATGAAGCAGTCTGAAATGAGAATAAACAGGTTGATGCAAACCGCAAGCCAGTTCTCTCTTGAAGGTTTTGAGGGCTGTAATGGTGGTTACATGGTATCTCAGGTAGTGCCTTGCGGCATAAAAGTAAAAGCACGGATGGATGAGTATAAACAATTCGTCTGGGAGGCCGTCATACCATTCAAAGCCATCTATGGAAGGGACAGTATCACGGCTGCCGATGCAGGCAAACCGATCAGTGTCTGTTATATAGTAAAAGGTTTCAAAGCGGCCACTAAAACCAGCGGAGGTGGGGGTGGAGATAACAACAGCATGGGCAATCTTGCCGGAACAGCAGGCAATAACAGCCGGATGCGGAATAATCCTGGCACCGGCGCTTCTTCCGGAACACTGGACCCTAACCAGCATTACTACCAGACCACCAAAACCTGGAAGCAATTTGGTTTAGCGTACCCGAAATAGGCACACCGGGTCTGTAACCCAACCATCGGGCAGCTTTTGGCTGTCTGTTATTACAGAATCGCATTGGTATTGATACCAATACGAGCTAGCCCCTATAAATAGTTACGTTTATTTTTTTGCCTTATTACTAACACTTATTTACCTTGAGTATAGACCGGTTGCCACCATTTATGGAGCAACCGGTTTTTCTTTAGCGCGAATAGGCTGTTTTGTAACAATGCACATGCATGCGGTGTTCTCTGCCGCCATGCCATCCCCATCTTTTGCGTCCGCCAAATAATACTTTAGCAAGCAGTAATATTCCGGCAGCCTGCCATAGCGATATAGCGCTTAAATGAAACATTGGTGTCAGCGTTAGGTTCCATAAAAACATAACCAGCCCGCTGAATGCAAAAAAGCCTGCTATGGCAAGTATGGCTATAAAAGCGGACATTTTAAACAAAGTCTTTTTCATGACTGTAATTTGTCACAAATGTACAGGCGCATCTAATAGTGCAGAAGATATAATCGGCAATGATATTGAAATGGCAGGTCAACGCCTGTTTAATTTCGGTAAATACCCGTACAGTTTAAAACTTAGGGCATACTGTCTTTTTCTGAAGGCCTTTATCGCCGTAATTGCCCGTGTAAAAAAGCGTGAACTCATACCCGCCCTGCATCTTGCTGGCATCCTTCAGCGAAGAGACGTTTACATCATAGCTTATACCAACTGCCATTTGCTTATACCTTACTCTCACTACGGGTATCAACGCATCCTGAAAACGATAGAACAGCCCGCCCGAAAGAACAAAGATATCATTGGGTCCCAGCGACTTTTGCACCCAGTTCACAATGCCGCCAAGCATGATCTCGCGATAAGTGCCTTGCATCGCATAATTAAGATGTACCTGGTAAGACAGAATGTCTGATATCACACCGCCTACACCTGCATTACCGTTCAACCGCATGTTGTATTTTATCTCCGCACGCTGGTAATAAGAATACTTGGGCTGCGTAAAATGGTAAGCCGATATACCCACCACATAAGTCATATCGTGGTTCTCTCCCCTGCTGGTATTGAAGTTGATACCGGCACCTATATCCCATAAATTCAGCTTGGCCCTCGGTAATATTTCGTTTGTGGGATTATTTACGCTGAATTTTCCGCCTACATACTGGTTATTAAAGGTTGCCTTGTTGGGGTCAAAGCTATGCTGTAGGTAGCCCCCGGTAAATCCGAAAGATAAAAAAGTATTGTGGTCAGGGTCAAGCGATTTATTGTAATTGATCGCCGGGTAAAGGGCTGTCATCTTCTGGTCAATGCTCCCGGCCTTGTCCGAAAAAGCAAGTAGCCCGATACTCAGAAAGTCCTCAGAACTCTGGTTTACCTGGAAGTGGGTCTCCCCTGTTACCAGGAAGGTGTTATATGGGTTTGTTATACTGTTCCACTGGTTGCGGTGATATACCCCCAATTTATAATCGTCACTGAATACGCCGGTCAAAGCAGGGTTGCGGAGCACTGATGTTTCGTAAAACTGGGAAAAGTGTATATCTGCCTGTGCAAGCATCCTTGCCGGGCACGCTAAAAGCAATGCGCATACCGCAGCCCATATTCTCATGTTAGTAGTTTTCATGCGCCTCATTTACCTGATTATAGTTACGTCACCTTTAACATTAATGGGTTCTCCTGTTTCGCAAACAGCATTGATCACATATACATAAACATCCGGTCGTGGCGCACCGCCTTTGAATGAACCATCCCATGCATTCGATTCATCATTGATATTGATTCCCGAACGCTCAAACAGCAATTCGCCCCAGCGATTGTATATCCTGAACGACTTGATGATACTTACCCCATTTCCCCTCGGGTAGAATACATCATTCTGTCCGTCATTGTTTGGCGTAAATGAATTAGGAATGAACAACTGGCTTTCATCACAATACAGGTGTATGGTGATGGAGTCAGATGCAAGGCATCCGAAGTCCGTTGATACAGTTACCACGTAGGTAGTGGTAACGCTCATTGTTGCCAGTGGGCTTGCGCAGGTGTCGCAACTAAGTGACTCTGGGTTCGTCCATATATACTTTTCGATGTGTTTACCGGTAGTATTGATTTGCGCATCCGATCCGGCAAGCAGGGTTTGGTCAGGGCCTGCGTTCACTTCCGGCAGCGGGTGCACGATCACAGTAACAAAGTTGGTATCCGGTATGCATCCTGCAAGTTGTGCAATGACCATGTACTTGGTGGAGTAATGCGGCGAAGCCAGCGGGTTGGCAATATGGGGGTCACTGAGGCCTGTTGGAGGCAGCCAGTTATACTTTGTGCCGCCCGAATCGTACAGCGGCACTATTACCCCATCGCATATCTCGGTATCACCCCTTGCTACACTTGTAGTATGTGTTATCAGGGATACGGAAACAGTATCGGTATTTGCACATCCCACAGCGTCTTTCCCGGTAACCGTATAGGTAGTCACCACACTGGGTGTAGCATAAGCCGGGTTACAAGTTGCGCAGTGAAGCGTAGCCGCCGGGCTCCAGGTATATGATACCCCTCCCGATCCTTTCAGCGTTGCCGCATCTCCCACGCAGATCACAGTGTCCGCGCTGGCGGTAATTACCGGGAGCGGGTGGATTGTAACATCCTTGACAAGCGTGCCTGTACAGCCCCAGCCGTCAGTAGCAACAAGTGTAACAGGATATGTGCCCGTCGCATTGATCAGAAACGACGAAGAATCAACCGTTGCTGTCTGGCCATCCACACTCCAGCTTAATCCTGTGATCGTCGACCAGTAACTGTATGAAGAATCTACCACCATAAACGTATCACCTATACATACAGGATTAGGAATGACTTTAAATGAAGGATATACCTCGTCTACTTTTATCGTATCCAGGCCCAAACTTGAATTCTGGCAGCCACCTCCGTCATCCAGTATCAGCTTGGGTATATAGGCACCGGGCAGCAGGTAGGTATGCGAAATAGTATCCGTAAATGACACCGCACTGGTGATACCATCCGCAAAATCCCATATAATGCTGGGCACATTCAGCGTCATGGCATAAAAATGGACGGTAAGCGGAACGCAGCCTGACTTGATGTCATATCTGAATGCGCCGTCATAGCCAAATATGTTCACATGGCCGTATGCTGTATCCCTGCATCCGTACATATTTGACACCACCAGCCTTATTGTATCAAGCCCCGGTAATGTGTACAGGTTTGTAGGGAACGCGGTAGTAGAAGTAACACCACCGCCAAGGTCCCAATTGTAGAAAAGCCCACCAACACTGGTATTGAAGAATTTAACGAACAAGGGCGGACAGATGGACACTGAATCATCCATATAGAATGACGCAACCGGCTGAATTACCTGAATATAATTTACATAGGTCGCCGTGTCCGTGCATCCGTGTGAATCGGTAACAACAAGCCTCACCGTGTATGAGCCGGGAGCTGAATACTGGTGCCACGGAGATGTAAGTGTTGAAGTCCCGCCATCCCCAAACATCCAGAAGGAGCTCACAATACCCGTAGAAGAATTGATAAAATGAGTGCTGTCTGTCCGGCAAGGATGGATGTTTGTGGCAGAGAACACTGCCGTAGGCCGCCATACCGTTACCGATGTGCTGATGACTGTATCCTTACATCCTATATTATCGGTCACGGTAAGCGTGGAGGTATATACGCCCGCTGCCACAAATGTATGGGATATGGACGGCACGGTAGTAAAGGTCGAAGTGCCATCGCCGAAATCCCATCCATACCCTATCCGGAACGTACCGGGAACACCCGTACTCGCATCAGAAAATACAGTTGTTAACGGCCAGCACCCGCTGGGTGGTGAAACTGTAAACGCGGCTACCGGTTTCGACACAAGTATATAATTAGGTCGCTCCGCAGTATCGAAACATCCGTTCTGGTCCACTATTATCAGCCTTATCGTATGAAATCCTGTCGTATGGAAGGTGTCAAGGTATGTAGGGGATGTACTGTCCGCAGATCGGCCGGAACTATGCCAGTAGTATGCTGAAGCAAATCCTCCCGTAACAGTGGATGTGAAGAAAACAAGACTATCCCTGCAGATCGTCGTATCCGTAGTCGAGAAATTGACGACAGGTCGTCGCAGATCTATTACGGTGCTTGCAGTATCACGGCAGCCGCTTCTTACATTATATGTTGTAAGGGTCACCGTATAAACAGTAGCCGCCGGGTAGTCGTGTATCGGGTGGTCGAGTGTGGAGGTCGCCCCATCGCCAAACGTCCATACATGTGTATCATCACCCATCGAGCTGTCTGCAAATTTTACCCTCCGCGCCGGAGAACAGTAGACGCTGTCCCAGATGATGGCCTTGGGAGAATCTATAGTGATGACTCCGAAGGTCACAGGCGCCCCGGGACAACCATTATAATAAGGAGTAAGCGTAGCCGTAAAAAATCCCGGCCTTGTGTAAGTATAGCTTGTGCCGGTAGGCCCGGTAGTGGCAGAGCCGCCATCGCCAAATACCCATCTGAAAGTATCAGCAGGGCCCGACACAATAGTAGTATGAAAGGTAATTATATTGTGGTTATAACATGCTCTTATTGGTGTCGCTGTCAGCGTTACCACCGGGGGTTTGCCCACATGTATTTTCACTGTATCATAAACGGTACAGCCGTTGCTGGTCACCCTCGTAAGCACTGCTGTATAAACACCCACATCAGTATAGGTATGAGATGGAGTAGGCGACGATGAGGTGCCGGGGCCATCACCAAAGCTCCAGGAATACGATGTGGTAGGATACGGATATGGCCGCATCGCAGTTGTATCAGTCATCCACGTCATCATATGCGATGTGAAATTAACCGTCAGTGGCTTGCAGCCCGATGTTGGTGTAGCTGTTATCCAGTGCACCATATCATACAGGGTATCTTTTCTCTCCACTGTATCACGGCAGCCGGTTACGCCGTCCACTACTATCATCTTTATATCATAAATGCCCCTGCGCCAGTAACTGTGTGTTGAGGTCATGCCGCTGCCCGATGTGCCGTCTCCGTACAGCCAGCTTACAACTGTGCCCGCGGGTGCTGTGCCGGTAAATGTAATAGCTGTTGGTGGTGGACAAGGATCCGTAGGCGAAATAGTAAAACTTGCAGTTGGGCCCGGCAGAATGGTAATATTATGAATCACAGTGTCGTAGCAAAACCCATCAAATATGATCAGCCTTACGGGGTATATGCCTGCCGTTGTAAAAGTGAATGAGCCGCCCACACCATACGATGCGCCCGCGCCTCCGTAATCCCACGTCCTGCTGATGTGCGATGAACTGGTGTTAGTAAATGTGACCACTGTGTTGATACATGCCGTTGCAGGGGCCGTAAACGAGGCTGTAAGGTTGCCCACGGTTATAAATGATGGTATCGTAGCGCTGTCGCGGCAGCCATTGCCGTCAGTTACCACCAGCGTAACCGGATACGAGCCAACCCCTCCATACGTATGTGTGGGGCTCGTGGTAGTAGATGTACCCCCATCGCCAAACCGCCATATGTACGAGAACGGTCCTGTACCCGTGGTCAGATTGGTAAAGACAGCATTGCCAGGCGCCTCGCAAAAATGGGTAACAGCCGCACTGAAATATGGAGAAGGCAGCGCATACACCTGGATGTGTGCAGGCTTGGTAAGCGAGCTCACACAGCCGTCAGAATTTGTTACTGATAATGTCACATTATAAAACCCTGTTGCCGTATACGTATGGTTCACGGGGCTTCCCGCACCGGTAAACCCATCCCCGAAATTCCACGTGCAGGTCATAGCACCGGGCGCATTAGGAATGGAGGTATTCACAAACGTTACTGTTGTGTTTGGGCAAATAGTGCTGTCGCTGGTGGTGAAAGATACAATGGGCGCAGGCTTCACCGTTATGATCATGGTTTTTACACTGCTGCTGCCGCCGTTATATGCGGTAAGCCGCACCGTGTATGTGCCGGGAGTAAGATAACTGCCCGAAGGGTTCGTAAGGTGTATGATACCCGTGCCATTGCCCAGGTCCCAATCAAATGTGGTACCCGCCATTGGTGTGGAGGTATTGGTAAAGTGCACCACCAGTGGCGCACAGCCCACTACCGAAGATGCAGTAAAATTCGCGGTCACTCCTTTCGCGGAGTACGACACCGTCGTTAATAAAATAAAGAGCGCGAGATAGCGGGTAAATAGCGACATAATTTATTAATTAAGCAGGTACAATATATAAGAAGACAATAAAGTTATTATTATTTAACTAAAAAGACAACATTCACCCCAAAAAACGTTGGTTTCTCCCCAAAAAATTTTAAAAAATAGTTAAAACCGGAATATGAAACCCATGCCCTCCCTTTTGTGGACGAATAAAATAAGCCCTTCGTTAGCAGGCGTTCAAGTTTATGCCCCAAAATATGACTACCGCTTTTTAAGCACACAACTTTCGCCGCACACTTACCCGATATCTTTATCTTTGCCACATTATGCCATCTTTACACGAACAGATACAGACATACGAAGCCGAAATAAAAGCCTTCGACCCCAAGGACGCCACCGAACTGGAAAATTTCCGCATACGGTTTCTCGGCACCAAGGGTATTGTCAAGCAGCTGTCTACCGAAATGAAGAACGTCCCTGCCGACCAGCGCAAAGAAGCCGGTATGCTTCTCAATTCGTTCAAGCAGATGGCAGAGGAGAAGTTCAATGCCCATAAAGATATGCAGCAGGCAGGCGCCGCAAAAGGGCCCGCTGTTGATGTTACCCTTCCCGGTACACCGCTGCCCATCGGCACCCGCCACCCCCTGCGCATAGTAGAGAATGAGATAGTGTCTATTTTCGAAAAGATAGGTTTCAGCGTGGCCACAGGGCCGGAGATAGAAGACGACTGGCACAACTTCACATCGCTCAACATGCCCGAGCACCACCCGGCGCGCGATATGCAGGATACCTTTTACGTATCCCAAAACCCCGATTGGGTATTGCGCACACACACATCTTCCGTGCAGGCAAGGATAATGGAAACGCAGCCACTGCCTATCAGGGTCATTTGCCCCGGCAGGGTTTACCGCAACGAGACCATATCGGCCCGCGCGCATTGCTTCTTCCACCAGTGCGAGGGGCTGTATATTGATAAAGACGTATCCTTCGCCGACCTCAAGCAGACATTGTACCATTTCGTGAAGGAGTTGTTTGGCGAAGACACCAAGGTGCGCTTCCGTCCCTCTTACTTCCCCTTCACAGAGCCCAGCGCCGAGATGGATATTTCCTGCACCGTATGTGGTGGCAGCGGCTGCAGCCTGTGCAAGCATACCGGCTGGGTAGAGATACTGGGTTGTGGTATGGTACACCCCAATATGCTCCGCAACTTCGGCATAGACCCCGAGGTATATACCGGCTATGCATTCGGGCTCGGGGTAGAGCGCATCACACAAATAAAATTCCAGGTGAACGACCTACGGCTGTATTCTCAGAATGATGTAAGGTTCCTGCGGCAGTTTCAGTCGCTGTAGGCTATCCTTGCTTTATCCGCTATTTTCACCGCAGTAAATTTCTTCAGTCTGCTGGCCGGGGGCTCCTCCGCCCACACGCAATGCTTTGCCCGGAGAGACCCGGCAATGCCACAAAAGGCAAAAAACATTACTCCGCTTTCCTTCCACTTCTGTAGGCTTAGAAAAAAATTGGCTGTTTGTTTAATTGTTCATACATTTGTGAACTAATAAACAATAATGGCTACAAAAGACAAAAAAATCTACAAGTTACATGCTGAGGTCTGTAAGGCATTGGCTAATCCTTTAAGGATAGAAGTTATAGACATTCTTCAAAGTGGCGAACTATGTTTCAGTGATATTTTAGAAAAAACAGGTGGTTTAAAATCAAATCTGAGCCAGCATTTATCCGTAATGGTAAGTAATGGCATTTTGAATGTACGCAAAGACAGCAGGTGCAATTATTATAGCCTTTCATCTTCAAAAGTTGCAAAAGCCTGTTCTCTGATACGTGAAGTGCTTATAGAAAGTATTGAAAGACAGCATGAGTTTCACAAACAACTATTGAATTGAACCAGGAAAGTAAACTACGAATTTTAAACTTTTAAAATCAAACATATGAACAGCAGAATTACAAGTATACTTACGCTTGTTCTTTTCTTTTTATCCTTTAACGGATACGCGCAAACCACAAGTTCCTGTGGCGACAATAAGGCCGTTCAAAAGACCAAATCACAAAAAATCGGGATAATAATTTCATCAAACGATCCCGAAACCGTTTGGAATGCATTCAGGCTTGCAAATTATTCTGCTGAAAAAGGCGATACAGTCTCGGTATTCCTTCTCGGAAAGGGAGTAGAATCTTCTACTGCTGTTAGCAAAGACTTTGATGTCAATGCCATGATGGGAACATTTTCAGATAACGGCGGCAAAATCCTTGCTTGCGGCACCTGTCTGCAACTCAGAAATAAAGAAGGCTCAAAGCTTTGTCCTGTCTCTTCGTTGAGCGAATTGTATGGGATAATTAAGACCAACGACTTAGTGCTGAATTTTTAAAGATAACCTCAATAAAAACCATCCGATTAAAGTAATCCTTAAAGTCAAATGACAGCTATTGCCTCCTCTGAAGTTTACGGCCTGTTCGCAAAAGAATATGATGAATGGTTTGAAAAACATTCCAGCGCCTACCAATCAGAATTACTGGCGCTAAAGCAGGCAATTCCCCTAAATAAGACTGGAATTGAAATAGGTATCGGAACAGGACGTTTTGCACAACCTTTCAATATTGGATCAGGGGTAGAGCCATCGGAAGCAATGGCGAAGATTGCAGAACAAAGAGGTATAAAAATCATCAATGCAGTCGCGGAATATCTTCCCATTGAAAATGAAAGTTACGATTTTGCAACAATGATTACTACGGTGTGTTTTCTGACAGATATACCAGGAGCATTTTCAGAAGTTCATCGAATTTTGAAACCAAAGGGAGAATTTATAATTGGATTGATAGACCGTAACAGTGAACTTGGGAAAAAGTATGAGCGGGAGAAGGCCGCCAATAAATTTTATCAGCGTGCGCATTTCCACTCTGTTGAAGAAATTATCCAACTCCTTACCAATTCCGGGTTTACCAATTTCAACTGCTGGCAAACACTTTGTAATCCTGCAGAAGACAAAATTGAACAACCAATGGAAGGGTATGGGAAAGGTAGTTTTGTGGTGATTAAGGCCGAAAAATGTTCACCCGAAAAATAGTGACATGGATGTAATATTAGGGTTAAAAGAAAACTGGAAACAGTTTACACTATTGGTTATTATCAATGGTTTTGTAGGTGGCATGATAGGGTTAGAACGTTCCATACTGCCGCAGATTGCTGAGAAAGAATTTGCGATTGCTGCGAAAACAGCCATACTGTCTTTTATTGTTGTATTTGGGATAGTTAAAGCAATTACCAATTATTACACAGGCGCATTAGCAAACAGGTTCGGCAGGAAAAACCTGCTAATAGCAGGCTGGATAGTTGGCATCCCGATTCCCTTTATTTTAATGCTTGCCCCAAACTGGAATTGGATAATAGCTGCGAATGTTCTTTTGGGCATTAATCAAGGGCTCACTTGGTCAAGTACAGTAGTGATGAAAATAGACCTTGTCGGGGAAAAGCAAAGAGGCTTTGCTATGGGTTTAAATGAATTCGCAGGTTATCTGTCAGTCGCTGTTGTCGCTTTTCTTACCGGTTGGATAGCAAGCGAATATGGAGTAAGGCCATATCCTTTTTATTTGGGCATAGGGCTGGTATTTCTTGGATTGGCAGGTAGCATATTCTTTGTAAAAGATACCAAACACCACGTAGCTGTAGAAACATCATCAAGCGCCATTCCAAAATTGAAAAATATTTTTTGGGACACAACATGGAAGAACAAAAACTTAGGTTCAGTAACGCAGGCTGGCTTAATTAATAATCTGAATGATGGCATGGTCTGGGGTATATTTCCTATTCTGCTCGCATCAAAAGGGTTCACGCTTGCTGAAATAGGTATTATCACCGCTATTTACCCTGCCGTTTGGGGTATCGGGCAATTATTTACGGGGAAGATGGCTGATAAATTCTGCAAAAAAGATATGCTCTACACAGGAATGCTTTTGCAGGCCGTTGCTTTAATTTCATTGGTTTGGGCAAATTCCATGTTCCATTTTGTGATTCTGTCTTCAATTTTAGGATGGGGCACAGCTATGGTTTATCCCACCTTCTTAGCCACGGTTGCCGAAAATACTCATCCTCATGATAGGGCAAAGAGCATAGGGATATTCAGGCTTTGGAGAGACCTGGGGTATGCTATTGGCGCTATACTAACCGGGATAATTGCTGATACTATAAGTATAAATGCCTCTATAATTTTCATAGGTATGCTCACTTTTATTTCGGCAATCATTATCTATTACCGAATGAAATGTGGCGAAGGAAATTCAGTAAAAATCTGGAACTGGTTAAGTAATAGCATGAAACAAAATGATAGAACAAAAAATACAGGATTGCTTTGCGATAGAAGAACTTCGCACGTTGTTGGCGCTTTCGCCTGAAAGGGTAATAATTATTGATGTGCGCAATCCCGAAGAATATGCTTTAGGCCATATTCCCAATGCTGTCAATATTCCCTTGGGAGAGCTGCAAAACCGCTATAAAGAGTTTGAAAAAGATGCGATAATTATTACAGCATGTGGTAAAGGGGGCGGGCGGTCAGCTCAGGCATCAGCACTATTAAAAGAAAAGGGATTTTCAAACTCATCCTTTCTTTGTGGCGGCACTCTGGGATGGTTTAGTTAGGATAACGCAATCTTAAGCTATCCTGAAAGTCCCACTAGTCCAAGCCTCGCTTGGTCTGGTACTTTGCAAGCGTCGGCTTGCGATTCAAACGCCCTCCCAAAAAAACATCAAAAACTCACCAAACTCGCGCCCACAGCCAAAAGTATTTTCCGTCATGGCACAGAAACTGTACCGCCATGGTACGCCAACTGTACCATCATGGATTCTATATTTTGCAGGAACAGCAGCATTAATGAACTTTACCCACCTCGCCCGCCGTTTTCAATAGCCGCAGTTTTAACGAAGGCTATAGCGAAGGAGGGAGTTAGCAAAAAAGGGGAAAGTTCTTTGTTTGACCGAACCATTTAACCATTTAACATTTTGACTATTTAACTTTATACCATTTAGGGTATAATTATACTTTTGGGGAGTATAAATATACCTTTCAGGGTATCAATATACCCCTTTATACAATATAAAAAAACACATAAAATTCGCCCATAGTGCATTTCACCACATTCAAAAAATAATATTTATCGAAAACGTCAAAATCCCGGAAATTATACCTTTTATCAACCACAGAAGCCTTGGCGAAGGTGGTAGCGAAGAAGGGCGCCCGCTTTCTCTTGTGGTTTATTTTTTACACCCGGCTTTCTACTTTAGGCTGTAAAAAAGTGTAAAGATAGTGTCCAATAAAATATTTAAAATGGAATGAAAATGAATAGGATACACATTAAAAGCACTATCCAAAAAGTTGTAAAAAAGACCCGTGTTTTTGAAGCCCGGCGGGGTGTCTGTAACCGGCATAAACTATTTTTATGCCACAATAACCCCCGTAGCATATGTTTATTGTAGCTTTGTTCTTTAACTATTGAACGCATGGAGATCAAACAATTATACACCAATTGCCTGAGCGAGGCAGCATACTTTATAGCCAGCGAAGGCGAAGCGGCAGTCATAGACCCCCTGCGCGATACCGATGTGTACATACAAATGGCCGCCGAGCGTGGCGTGAAGATCAAATACATATTTGAGACCCATTTCCACGCCGATTTTGTAAGTGGCCATATCGACCTCTCTAAAAAAACTGGCGCACCTATCATCTACGGCCCCGGCGCAAAAACCGGCTTCGCTATGCACGAGGCAAAGGACGGTGAAGAATTTATGGTGGGCAAGCTGAAAATAAAAGCCATGCACACACCCGGCCACACACTGGAAAGCACCTGCTACCTCCTGCACGATGAGGCAGGCGCACCGCACTGCATCTTCACCGGCGATACACTGTTTGTAGGCGATGTAGGCCGCCCCGACCTCTTCAGCGGCAACCTCACAAAAGAGGAGTTGGCCGGCATGATGTACGAAAGCCTCACCAACAAGATAAAACCGCTTAACGATAACGTGATTGTTTACCCAGCACATGGGCCCGGCTCATCGTGCGGCAAGAACCTGGGGCCTGAAACCACCAGCACCATAGGCGCGCAGAAGGCGTCTAACTACGCCCTGCAGGACATGACAAAGGATGAGTTCATAAAAGCGGTTACCACAGGGCTCAATGCCCCGCCCGCATACTTCCCGCTCAATGCCCGTATAAACAAAGAAGGCTACGACAGCCTCGATGATGTGTACACCAAAGGGCTGAAGGCGCTGAGCATCACTGAATTCAAACAACAGGTAGCCAACGATGTCTGGGTATTAGACACCCGTGCGTCCACTGTATTCACTAATGGTTTTGTTCCCGGCTCCATCAGCATCGGCCTCGATGGTCGCTTTGCCGAGTGGGCAGGCACCATGCTGCCGCTCAGGCAGGCGCTGGTACTTGTTACTGAGGTGGGCAAAGAGAAAGAAAGTGTTACCCGGCTGGCGCGTGTGGGCATAGACAATATACATGGCTACCTCGATGGCGGCTACGAGGCATGGGCTGCCGCCGGAGAAACTATAGATCTGATTATAGACATTGAGCCCGATGAGCTGGCTATGGACATACCCCACGACAATCTGCTGGAAGTGATAGACGTGCGCAAGCCCGCCGAGTTTGAAGCCGGCCACGTGAAGGGCGCTATCAACATACCATTAGACACCCTCACCGACCCCATCCACATTGCAGCCATAGATGACACCCACAACCTCTACGTGCATTGCGCGGGCGGTTACCGCTCTGTTATTGCGGCCTCCCTCCTCAAGCGCGAAGGCTACCACAACCTCCGCAACGTACTGGGCGGCTACGCAAAAATGAAAACGGAAAAAGGGATACCGGTGGTATTACCGGGCAAAGTTGGTGCGTAGTTTTTAAGTTGGAAAAGCCGGATAGTTATCTGGCTTTTCCCAGCCACAATTCAGGGTTCAGTTTAGTGTTGGATTTTTTTCCTTTAGATACCCAAATCTGGAAGTTAATAGTCGGTTGGCCCTCATCGTTCGTGCCAACCCTACCTAAAACTTGTTTTGCTGTCACCTGGTCTCCGATTTTTACTGATACAGAGGATAAGCCATTATAAACAGTGAAGTAGTTGCCGTGTGTAATCATAACTATTTGTTGCGTACCGGCAGTTGAAAAAATAGACGAAACTTTTCCTTCAAACACAGCTTTTATAGGTGCATTCTCATCTGTCAAAATATCCACTCCGTAATTTTCAATCATTACTTGGCGCTCTACGGGGTGTGGGTGCGTCCCAAAATGATCAGTAATGTATCCTTTATCGACCGGCCAATATAATTTACCTTTGTTACCTTCAAAATTTGCAGCTAGCGCAACACTAGTTGGCGTAAGTAATAGTGGTACAGACTCTGTCCTCACAGGTTTTGGCCTAGGAGTAACAACCGGAGGCGATGGGCTTGGAGCTGTTGGCGGAGCCTCTGTCTTCGGCACCGGCGGCTTAGCTATTGTGTTTGCTACGGCTTTATTTTTCTCCTCCTCAATTCTCTTCTTCTCTGCTTCTTCTGCTTCCTTAGCCGCTTTTGCTATTTCACGTTCTATAATATCGTTAATTGCTTTATTCACCCTTTTGGCAACCATCCTATTCTTCTCAATGTTTGATAGCAGTTCGCTTTCCCTTCCCTTCAGTTCCTGTATCACCTGGTTGGTATGGTCAGTCTCTTGTAGCAGCACCTTCTTTTGTTCTTCCTCGGTATCCAGCAGTTTGTCTTTCTGCTGTTTCACGTTGGTGAGCACACCTATCTTCCGCTGCAGCTGTGTCTGCGTCGATATTATCTGGTCCACCTGCTGCTTCCTGAAATCCCTGAACTTCTTCAGGTACTTCATCCGCCTCAGCACATCATTAAAATCCCGAGACGAGAACAGGAAGGCGATCATGTCATACGAGCTGCGCGTTTGGTAGGCATACCTTATAGATTGGGCGTAGCTTATCTTCAGGTTTTCCAGCTTGGTTTTAAGGTTCACTACTTCCTTCGATGAATTTCTGATAGTATTATCAATATCATTCATTTCATCATTTATATTGGCGATCAGTCTTTGGCGCAGTGCCAGCTTGTTCTGCAGGTCCCTGAGCTGGCTCATGGTGCTCTGCTTATCGCTCTTTATCATCTGCAGGCGCCTTTCGGTTTCGGCAATATCATCCTGTAGCTCCTTGCGCTTGGCCATCAGTTCTTCCTTGGTCATGCTATACTGCACCTGCGTTTTCTGCTGCGCGGTGGCAGACACTGATAAAAGGAGGCAAATGACAATAATGTATATACGCATGTGGAAGAAGTGAAACAAAAATAGCCAATTATTGCAGCCAACCATACCTAATCAGCACTTTTAAGATGATTTTACGATCTTTTTCCATAAAAATATCCCTCTGGGTTTTTTTATTGCCGAACCTTTGTTTTCTTTTGCTGCAAAAGAAAATGATATGCTGTACTCAATGACGGGTTTTGGACGTGCCGAGGCTATGGTAAATGGCAGGCAGGTGGTAGCTGAGCTGAAAGCGCTCAATGGCAAACAGTTTGATATATCCACAAAGCTGCCCCCCATACTGCGCTCGTACGAGCTGGTCATCAGGAATTTACTGAATGGCATACTCAGCCGGGGCACCGTTGACATTACCGTGAGTGTTCGGCAGGAAGGCGCCTCAAAACCCATGGTCATTAATACAGACCTTGCGCTATTCTATTATCGTGGTATGAAGCAGATAGCCGAACAGACCGGGCTGCCGCAAGACAATATAATAGCCACCCTGATGCGCCTGCCCGAAGTAGTAGCCCCCGACACGGATGAGCTGCCTGCAGAAGAATGGGAAAGCGTAAAGGCGGTGATAGTAGCTGCCGCAAACCAATTGATGGAGCACCGCAAACATGAAGGTGAGGCATTGCTAAAGGATATAAAAACACGTATCGGCAATATCGAGGCCCTGCATGAGCGAATACTTCCTTTAGAGCCAGAGCGGATGGAACGCATCCGCACCCGCATCAATCAGTGGCTGGAGGATATGGCAGGGAAGGACAAGATAGACCCCAACCGCTTTGAGCAGGAAATGATCTACTATCTGGAGCGCATGGATTTTTCAGAGGAGAAGATACGGCTGAAGCAACACTGCGGTTATTTCAATGATACAGTCAACGACAATGATTCGGCAATAGGCCGGAAGCTGAACTTCATATTACAGGAAATAGGTCGTGAGATAAACACACTTGGCTCCAAGGCTAACCACGCAGAGATACAACAGATAGTAATAAATATGAAAGACGAACTGGAAAAGGCAAAAGAGCAGATACTGAACATTCTGTAACCATTCTTACTTTATATGTAGATTTGCAAAAACCGAACAGACTCAAAAGTATGGGTAGCATTTTCAGGTTCTCACTTTTAATTTTTAGCTTAATATGTATCCTTTCAGGCTGCATGCCCGCACCGTATTTTCAGAAGGTAGAGGCGGTTCCGCAGAATGCATGGGCGTATAATTTTACACCAGCCTTTACTTTCGACATTTCAGATACTAACACTACTTATCAGCCATACCTGGTTATCCGCCACACACAGGCATATCCTTACTGCAACCTATGGATATGGCTGCACATAAAAACACCCGGCGATACCACCACCCGGAAAGAGCGTATCAACATTACCCTTGCAGAGGCTACCGGAAAATGGATGGGCCGTGGTATGGGCGAAATATACGAGCAGCGTATGCCACTGAAAATGGGTGACTCTATGCGCATAGGCAAGGCCGGCACTTATACTATTTCTTTGGAGCAGAATATGCGTATCAACCCACTGCCGGAAGTACTGAATGTGGGTCTGCGGGTAGAGAAGACCGGTATAAGGAGGTAATTTATTTCTGTATTATAGGTTCATGCTTCTTTTCCCTGAACCTGTCCTGCCACAACTGAAACTCGATAGAGGGGTGGTTGTATTCATTATACCTTGTCAGTGTCTTACTGGCGTCGTTATAATCAAACCAGTATAGGAGTTCCGGTGTTTTTATATTTCCCTCATCGTCTATAATGCATTGCTTGCCCTGCTCGTGCGCAAAGGCGAAGTCTCTCACGGGAGCTATATTCACATAGCTTATCTCCGCAATACCTGTACTGTAAGAATATTTCCATTTTTCATGCACGTAATATTTAGTGATACATCCAAAGCAATAAGGTGGATATGCTATTATTATTGGGTTGCTACCAGTCAATGTGTTGCCCATGTGGACTGTATCAGGGGGCATTTTTGAAATTTCTTCAAACTCTTCCAAACTCAATTTAGGGCCAAGTTCATCTCCTTCGTCGCTGTAGGCATTTATTTTCCCTGTCTTTGTGGCATTGTATAATATTTGTGCGATTGAGCTATCATAACCTTTCGTCAGGTTAGGTTCATAACCCAATGCAGTGTCTGAATACAGGTGCGTCTTACGAAGTATCTTTGTTTTCCAGACTGTCTCTTTCTCCAGTTCCATATCGGCAGCTACAACTGTGGTATCTGTTGCTTGATAGTCGTTCCAGATTCTTGCGCCCAGTTCGTATAGTATATCAAAATCCTGATAGTCATTTGCGTACTTCTGGAAATCGTCCCACTCTATCCAAAACAGATTTTCCGTCTTTTGGTAATTATTTATATCATCAAAAATATCCTGTGCAGGAGCTACCCCGGCAATACGAATAGAGGTCTTTTTTGTCAAAGGATCAAACACCCATTCTTCGCAAATTTTGAGCTGAGAAATATTGGCAAAATCGAACTCGGTCGATATTATTTTTGTCTTTTTTTCATTAGCTACGGGATCAAATATCTCCATCGTATCACGATGTGTTGCAAATTTTTCTTTCAGTGCCTTAGTACCTATTTTACCGGTAAGGTCAAAACTGTGATATACGGCCACTTTGCCTTTAACCACTACACCCACCAGAGAAGTAAAAAAGGCTTTCCAGTTGCCTGTGTCTTTTATGGCTGATTCACCGCCCGATGCGATGTATACTGAGCGCACAACACGCTTTCTCCATACAGCATGGTTGGGGTTTTCCGTGGCCATCTTCTCTTGTCCGTAACTACATTCATTTGCAATTAGCAACAAGGGAAAAAGCCATATTCTTACAAGCGAAATCATATTATCATAACTAATGTAGGGCAATTTCTCAAAATAGCCAATCATTCATGCTAAATAACTAATTCTTACTTTTGGTACCAATGCGCGTATTTACAACCATATACATCATACTGCTTGTTTACATCATCGCTGCCCTGGTATTCTGGGGCATAAGCCTGCAGAAACAGAATGAACAGCTTTTCGAACAGCAGGTCATAGTGCTTAATAACCTTATTGATGCGCGCAAATATCCTGATGCATATAATGAACAACTTGCAAAACTGGAACGAAAACGCACCCAGCACGTAAAGCAATATATAGGTGAAGGGGCTACCTTCCTTATTGTGATACTTATAGGCGCGGTAGTGGTCTATACTTCATTCTCCAGGCGCATCACCCTATCCCGACAGCAGAATAACTTTATGCTCTCTGTTACCCACGAACTGAAATCACCCATAGCCGCCATGAAGCTGAACCTTCAGACCCTGGAGCGCCATCAGTTGAATGAAGATAAAAGAAAAGAACTGCTCGACAGATGCATAAAAGAATCTAACCGGCTGAACGACCTGTGCAATAATATGCTGTTCGCGTCTCAACTGGAAGGGCGTCAGTACAAGGCTGCCCGTGAACTGTTCAACCTGTCGGAACTGGTGGAGGATGCGGTCGCAGATTATGCCGCTCGCTATCCCCGAAACTTTGAGCAGGACATAACACCGGGTTGCAAGATTACCGGCGACAAGGTGATGATACATATGGCTATCAATAACTTGCTGGAGAACGCGGTAAAATATACCCCTGCCGATAAACCAGTGTTGATAACACTGGAAGAAAAGAATGGGAATTTTATACTCAGTATAATAGATCAGGGAACCGGTATACCCGACAATGAGAAGAAAAATATTTTCAATAAATTTTATCGGGTAGGCAATGAGGAAAGCCGCAAAGCGAAAGGCACTGGCCTCGGCCTGTACCTCACCAACAAAATCGTACTGCAACACAAAGGGCGTATTATTGTGAAAAATAACACGCCCTCTGGTTCTGTATTTGAAATTTGTTTACCGGTGTAGAGCGGAAATGGATTGCGGTTCTGCAAAGCAACTATGGCACTTCCACTACATTTAGTATATCATTGAGTATTTGCTCACTGGTGATATTCTCAGCTTCAGCTTCATATGTAAGCCCTATACGGTGGCGCATCACATCGTGGCAAATGGCGCGTATATCTTCAGGTATTACATAGCCTCTGCGCTTGATGAATGCATATGCTTTGGCCGCCAATGCCAGATTGATGCTGGCACGCGGCGAGCCTCCATAGCTGATGTATGGCTTTAGCTTGGCAAGTTTATATTCTTCCGGGAAACGCGTAGCAAAAACAATATCCAGTATATACTGTTCTATCTTCTCGTCCATATACACCTCACGCACCAGTTTGCGGGCACGGATGATGTCCTCTGTGCTCACCACCGGATTGATCTTGGTCATACCCTCAGGATTCAGATTGGTGCGGATGATGTTGCGCTCTTCTTCCTTCTTGGGGTAGGTGATTACTATCTTCAGCATGAAACGGTCCACCTGTGCTTCCGGCAGTTCATAAGTTCCTTCCTGTTCTATCGGGTTTTGGGTCGCCAGTACAAGGAATGGCTCTTCGAGCTTGTAGGTATTATCGCCTATGGTCACCTGCCTTTCCTGCATTGCTTCCAGTAGCGCGCTCTGCACTTTGGCTGGAGCGCGGTTTATTTCGTCCGCCAGAATGAAGTTGGCGAATATAGGGCCTTTGCGCACGGCAAATTCGTGTGCCTGTGGATTGTACACCATTGTCCCCAGCACATCGGCAGGCAAAAGATCGGGGGTGAACTGTATACGTGCGAAGCGTGCATGTATGGCCGATGCCAGCGATTTTATGGCCAGAGTCTTGGCCAGCCCTGGCACACCTTCCAGCAAAACGTGGCCGTTGGCTAACAGTCCTACCATCAGGCGCTCCACCATCACCTTCTGGCCTACCACAGTCTTGTTCAGTTCCATGTTCAGCAACTCTATGAATGCACTTTGCTGGTGGATGCGCTCATTAAGTTCGCGAATGTCTATAGTTGATGATACTTCCATACTTGTTATGTTTTGCGAATTCAAAAATAATCAGGTAAATGGTAATAAATCAAATCACGGATCAGTTTTAACTTTTTTTAAAAGACGTATTAAAGCCTATTTTCGCACAAAATACTCCCCTTACGGGTAGAAACCTATGGAAAATTTTGAACAAAAGTGGCTTGATACGGAAATACTGCTTAATGAGCGTTTCGGAAAAGTACCTGACCTAGAGGGTATATTGTTCCTGATAGGGGTAAACGAACTGGGTAAGTTGCCGCGCAAAAAATTCTCAAAAGAACAGAAACAAGACCTGATGCATATTGCTGTATGTACACTCCTTTGCCAGCAGGGATACTACGAATACGTAGGCAGGGATGATGATGGCTGGCCTCACTTCAATGAATTAAAGCATCTGGATATAGCAGGAATCAAAGACCAGGAACTACTGCTCAAGGAATGTATTGTCCGCTATTTTGACGGTACATTATAAAAAAGACCGGCGACTAAATAGCCGCCGGTCTTCCTATGAATTTTAAGCAATAACTATTGCTTTGTAAACTTCTTGGTGTGAACTATGCTACCCTTAGAATTAATCAACCTAACGAAATAAATTCCGGAAGGAATGTTCTCAATGTTCAGGTTAGCGCTAGCCCCTGATACCCTGTACATAGTCATTACCTTACCGATAATGTTGTACACAGCTATGTTTGCAACATCAGCATTGGCATCAAAAACCACGTTCAGCTCATCACGCGCAGGGTTTGGATAAATAACCATGTCACTGTTATTCGACACCGTTGGTAAAGCTACGGGCACTTTATTGATAACGAAAGTTATATCCTTAGGTGGTGCACCGGTTTCAATTAGTGTTACCGTTAGCCAGTGTGATCCCCCGCTGGTAGCGGAAGTAAGGTCTAACTGGAGATGGAAATCGTTGGTGGCACTAGCTCCGTATGTGCAACTGTATGTGCTCCCGGTTGATGTAGTGGAGTTCCACAACAGGTTGCCTGCATTTGAGATACAGGTACAAGCATCACAAACACCTATGGCCGAAGGCGTAAGCCAATCGGCTGGAAAATTTGTAGCTTTTACCTTCCATGATATTGGCAAGGCACTGCTGCTTGGGTTCGTGATATTGTTATGAATATTTGCATAACCACCCACAAATGTTGTTACAGTATCATGTGCTACAGTAAATGTCTGTGCGGTTATAATGGCAGACGATGCAAACCCCAGAGAAAACATAAAAACAAGTAAAATCTTTTTCATCATATCACTTTTTACCAAAGCAAGTTACGGAAATTATTAACACAACACAAAAAACTCGCCCTGAAAGGTTAAAATTTATTAAATTACTAAGGAAGGCTGCTTTTAACAGCCTTCCTTAGTATGAAAATTTACTTTCCTACTGTAAGGCGACCTAAATTAGCGCCACCAGCAGTTTCAATCAAAACAAGATAATTACCGGAAGCAAGGCCTGCAGTAGAAATACTAACATTCTGCACACCCATGTTCATTTCCTTGTTCACTACATCTGCCACTTCACGGCCGGTATAGTCAAGCAATTTTACATGAACATTACCTGCTTCGCCCAGGTTGAACGACAATGTAGCCTCAGTGCTTGCCGGGTTAGGGTAAACAACAATATTGTTCACATTTGACATCGTTGTTACAGAAAGACCTTTTTGAGTAGGCAGAATAAGCAGCGACTGCATTACAGATTTGTTTCCATCTTCCTCCACAAAGGCAATCAACTCGCCATTCAAAGGATTGCTCCAGAATGTATTGCTGTTCTGGGTCGGGTACGTTGAAGAACCTGCAGACCAGTTACCGGCAGTATATGCTATACCGGTATCCACGTATGTTTTAGCAGTACCGTCGGTCCATGATGTAACCGCACGACCTGTTCCGTTTGGCAACATCTTGCGCATTACGTGGTAGTAATCAAGCTGTCCGGTTGTGTTTGTAGTGTTCTGATAGTGCTTATCCATAACAGCTATATACACATGGTAGTTGCCTGTTTTTGTAAAACGTGGAGTAACACTAAGATTTACGTATAATTTCTTTTTTACAGTATCTACAGTGTACGAGCCCGACATATCAAAATAAGACTTCAGAGCATAAGAACTTGCTGCTTCAGCTGTAAAATCAGCTGTATTAGTTGAACTGAACGGATTAGTCCATGACACTGAACTGTTGCGTCCATTTACAAAATGATCAGGAATACCGCCTACACCATAGAAAGTTTTCCTCGTATCACCATCGGAATTATAGCTCCTGTCAGTTCCCGGGTTAGGCCAGTTCATCTGGTATTTGATTATGTTGAAGTTAGAACCAATTGTGTTAGCGTTCAGTGTAGTGCACAATGGATCGTAATTCTGGTTGAAAGCCTTACATGGAGAACATGTAGATGAAGAGAATTCCTCAATCAGTCCTTGGCGCTGTACACTGGCTGATGCTTTAACAAAAGTCGATGTCAGGAAAGAATCTGTTGGTTCTGTATTTGCTGAGGAGTTCACACCCGAAATAGCTACACGCAGCGTATTTGAGCCCGAAATCATGCCAGCCATAGCAGTTGTGAATGTATAAATAGTTGACGAATATGGCGCCAGCGCAGTAGTAGGAGTGAAAGTTTGAGTTACCGCTGCAGCTGTGTTAAGGCGATAGTAAGCATCGAAAGCAGTTATTGGAACACCGCGATTCTCGATGATAAACGAAACCGTTGCACCGTCATTCGATATCAGGTTATTTATGTTATCATAACCTATTGCTGTTACCGCAGCCCTTGGGTCGGTAAGATTAATGATTTCTACATTGTCTATACCTATCCCCAATATATCACCCGTACCATCTGTGTAGGCGAAGGCAATACGGCAGTTAGAGCCTGTAATAGACGTAGTAGCCATATTCAGATGCCCGGTACCCCAGTTACCACCTGAATTCCATGCATCGCCGTCTACGCTGTCAATGATTGACCATGATGTACCACCATCGTTGGATCCCAGGATAAAACAACGCTCTGCCTTCCCTGTAGATGTTTGTACCGCCTTGTAGAAAAAGAAATCATAGTTAAGAAATACATACGACCCTGTCGGCATGGTAAACACCGGCGACTTTAGCGTATCTAGCCTGTTTACACCGGTTGTACCCGCATCATCAATATAGGCATATTTGGTGTGCGCTGGCATATTGTACGCACCTGTTGAAGCACCCCATGTGCTGCCTGCGGAAGAGCCAGTCTGCCAGCCCGAACCGCCTGCACCTGATGAATTAACCCATCCGGATGGTAATGCCGGAATCGACGGGCTTTCAAAAGTCTCCATTGTCAGCTGCGCAAAGCCAGTCACAGACATCCCCAGGCACGCAACTGATAAGCTAAGTAAAATCTTTTTCATTTTTTTGTTTTTAGTTTATTTGAATAACAGTATAAGGAATTTTTGAACCACCAAAATTAAGTAAAAATGACATTGAACAGGAGAAATATCTTTTTTTGTGACGAATGGCCGTTTTTTTGTGGTAAATGGATTGAAAAATAAAATATTCGGCGGTATTTACCTGTTTCTCAGCGAAAAATTTGTTTTATCACAAATTGATATCAACTAAAAATTAAAAATCGGCTACGGAAACTGGAATGGATTTGGCAAAATCGATAGACCCGTATACTGGATTATAGCGGAAAATCTATCCTTATTTGCTTTGAAAATAATTTTCCTGACGCATCCTTCCCATCAATTTTCCACATTACAGATCGCAGGGCAACATACAATGGCTTCTGGTTAGCTGCGCGCACATTATGCACGCTGCTTACCCACTCCTGCACTTTTTTCCTGCTGAAACGACGGCGTTGGGCTGCTTTTGCCACAGCATTACGTATGGTGCCCTGATTTGCGGCTGCATGGTCAAGAGACCTGTCATCGAGCCCGGTAATACGATATATGTTGTTTGCGCCTCTCAGCGGCTGCCATGAAGTGGTGGCAGATAAAGACTCAAGCGGCAAAACACCCAGTTCATTTTTCAGCACAATAACTGATTGGTAGCGCTGGGAAACCCTCGTCACATTGGCGGTCACCTTTATCACATTGCCGTTAATATTCCCGCTTATGAAGGTATATACAGCACCATTCGCATGTGAAAGGTTTGCGTTGCCTGATTGTTTCGCATTTATCCCAGGTATCAGCAGCGACATGATATTGAAGTCGGCTTTAAGGCCGCTACCGGCGAGTATGGCAGGGGGTGCTGCGGGTTGTACAGCAATCGCAGCAGGCTTAGCGGCCGTGTCCGGCGACGATGGATTTTCCTTATTATCCGGTACTTCAGTTTCTTTCTGCGCAGAGGACGTGATCTGTGGCTTCAGGTCGGTCACCATATCCTGGAGCTTTGCCGAATCTGCTTCCGTAACTATCGTGGTGGGGTCGCCTAATACTATCGGGCCACGATTGCCAGACGGCATGTTCTGACAAGAGCAGAAGAATATGGCCCAGGTCAACAATACCGCATATGAAAAATACTTACCCATATAAAACCTGCACGAATATAACCACAAATAACAAAAGTCAAAAACTCAGTTATACAGTTAATAGGACATTAATTTCCTGACACAGTCGTCAAGTCGGCTGTTTGCCATGAAATTTTGCTCCAGTTCTATAGCAAAAGGTATAGGCGTGTCAAGACCGGCGCAACGCATTATCGGTGCATCTAGGCTTTCAAAGCAGTGCTCTGCTATCCATGCACCGAGCTCTCCGCCTAAGCCGCCGGTAAGGGTATCCTCGTGCAGAAGCAGCACTTTGCCCGTACGCTTCACCGATGCTTCTATGGCATCGTAATCTAGGGGCAATAAAGTACGCAGGTCAAGTATGTCGATGGACAGGTCTTTGTGGTTGCCCGCATAATAGGAAGCCCAATGTACTCCCATGCCATAAGTAATGATGCTGAGGTCGCTCCCTTCCTGCACTATCCGGGCCTTTCCTATTTCTATTGAATAGAAATCTTCAGGCACTTCCCCACTGATGCTCCTGTACAGGCCCTTATGCTCAAAGAACATCACAGGGTTTGGGTCTTCTATAGCCGCTATCATCAATCCTTTTGCGTCCTCAGGTGTAGATGGATAAACTACTTTTAAGCCAGGGGTATGCACAAACCAGGCTTCGTTGCTTTGTGAATGGAAGGGCCCCGCACCTACTCCGCCGCCAGTGGGCATACGTATCACCACATCGGCATTCTGCCCCCAGCGATAGTGTATCTTGGCCAGGTTATTGATGATCTGGTTGAAGCCTACCGTTACAAAATCGGCGAACTGCATTTCCATCATTGCTTTATATCCCTTAATGGAAAGGCCCAAAGCAGCGCCTACGATAGCGCTCTCACACAATGGTGTATTGCGCACCCTTTCCTTGCCAAAAAGCTGCACGAAACCATCAGTAACCTTGAACGCGCCGCCATACTCAGCTATATCCTGCCCCATCAGCACCAGATTGGGGTAACGCTCCATGCACTGTCGCAACCCGTCGCTGATTGCCTGGATGAACTTCTTTTCGGCACGTATACCTACCGGATGGTTTGCCGGTGCGGTCAGTGGC
This sequence comes from uncultured Flavipsychrobacter sp., assembly GCA_964430995.1. Classification (GTDB taxonomy): domain Bacteria; phylum Bacteroidota; class Bacteroidia; order Chitinophagales; family Chitinophagaceae; genus Nemorincola. Next base: position 37,705 of record CAYSIG010000024.1, on the reverse strand, counting down.
GCGTATACATCGGCGATCTCTTCACTGGTATCGGGCTTTATGTGTGGCGCTGCAAAACCTGTGGCCAATCCGGCTTCTATTTCTTTTAAAATCGTATCCCTTATCGTTTCTATTTTTTTATCATCAAGCACGCGCTGGTATACGAGGTATTCTTCAAATTTCGTTACAGGATCTTTAAGGCTCCACTGCTCAAACAATTCTTTAGGCACATACTTCACGCCGCTTGCTTCCTCATGGCCGCGCATCCTGAAGGTCATGCACTCTACCAGGATAGGTTTTTGCTCCCTGATGCAGTACTGCCGCGCTGCGGCTATCTGCCTGTTTACTTCCAGTATGTTGTTGCCATCTATGGTTATACCTTTCATACCATATCCCGCAGCCCTGTCGGCAAGCTGCTTGCACACATACTGCTCATTTACGGGTGTGCTCAGTCCATAACCGTTATTCTCTATTATAAATATAACCGGCAGTCTCCATACAGCCGCTACATTAAGCGCCTCATGAAAATCGCCTTCGCTGGTGCCGCCATCTCCGCTAAACGCCACCGCCACTTTATTTTCGTTCTTGAGCTTATGGGCCAGTGCCACACCGTCGGCTATGGCCAATTGAGGCCCCAGATGAGATATCATACCGCAAATATGGTACTCATTCGCTCCGAAGTGGAACGACCGTTCACGCCCTTTGCTAAAGCCCTCTTTGCGGCCCTGCCACTGCATAAACAATTTGTCAAACGGCATTTTCCGCGCCGTAAATACACCCAGATTCCGGTGCAGGGGCATGATGTATTCATCAGCATCAAGGGCCAGCGTAGCACCCACAGCTATCGCCTCCTGCCCAATACCGCTGAACCACTTGCTTATCTTTCCCTGCCGCAGCAATACGAGCATCTTTTCCTCGATCATACGGGGGCGTAATAACTCTGTGTATAAAAGAAGGAGTTGTTCGTCTGAGTAACCGTCCCTGTCAAAATGCATATCTTGAGTATTTGAGTGTAAAAGTAAGGCGGCATTAGTTAATTATTATGTTCATACGGCATCCGGTAAACATAAACAATATTCCACATGCAATTACAGTGCAATCTTTTAGCAACAATAATTTCAGCCAATTAGTTTCGGATGGCTGCCATAAACGAATAAAGGCAGAGGAGTTCCTCTGCCTTTATCGATACGAATATATTGATTATTGTATGTTTATGCTTTTTGTAGCCGCAAATTCTTTAATAAATGCGTAGGCTTTTCCACCAAATGTGCTTGTAGATACACGGTAAGGCACAATCTCCACGATAGCTGACTTATTGGTTATTACCGGCAGGCCGGCAAGGTCGCTTGAAGATACTGATACAGAAGAAGCACTACCTGCAACCGTGCGCACTATAGACGTGCTGCCTGCTGCTATAACCAGTATCACACTGTCTGCATTACTCACTTTTCCACTAAGCGATATAGTTAGGCCACTTCCGCGAACGATGCTGTCGGGTAGCGAACCGGTGTAATCAGGGAAAGCGGCTGTATGGTTATACGAAAATGCCGGTACGCTGCTTGCTCCGCCTACATTCCAGTTGCTGCTGCCTGTCGTAAAGTCAAGGTCAGATGGCGTAAGCCCTGCCATAGCCATTTTGGTATAGCTGTTGTTGGTTTGTTTCTCAAGAGCCACACTGTTTACGCTCACCGTGCCGCCATCAACAAGTGTAGAACTGCCAGCTGCTGTAAAAAAGGAAGCTACAGCACTCTCCATAGAGATAGTAATAGGAAAACCGGATGTAACGGTGGTAGACTCTATCATCAAGCTCACAAGAACGCCGTTTACACTACCTACTTTGGGGGTAGGGGTTGAGGGTGCTGATGTTGTGGGGGTGGTAGGAGTAGTAGGCGTAGTGGGAACTGTGGGGGTAGTGATACTCTTTTTGCAAGATGAAATGGAGCCTGCAACCGCAAGGCAAAGTGAAAAAGAAAGAACAGTAAATTTTTTCATGTCGTTTATTTTTAGTGAATGATGGGACAAAAGTATAGGATGTTTTTGCCCTGCGCATCCGTACTACACGGTATTTTTGGCTGAAAAAGCCCGGAGTGGGCTATTTTATACAGTATGGCTCACAGGTACAGGCTTTTTTCCTTTTTTCAGCAGCATATCCATCCATTTACGCGACATGAAGGGGCGTTCTACAAAATAATAGAACACTGCGGATATGATGGTTATTGGAATAGCCAGCAGTATAATCTGTAATAACAGGTTGGGCAGGTATCCCGTGGTCAAGTGAACTGAATTCGTGATACGGCCCACGACGCCGATAATAGTATAGTGCAGCAGGTATATGGAATAACACATACCGCCGATAACAGGAATAAACTTATAGCTGAACGCTTTTATGAGCAACCCATTCTTGAATATGGCATAGTAAAAAACAAAGATGGTGAACGGAAAGCACAGCCGCGCCCATAAAAGTGTGTAAAAATTGGCTGTATCCCCCTTTATAGGCAGGTATATGAGCACTAAGAAGGATAATACGTTTATAAAGACCATCAAATTTTTACGGAATAGTGGAGCAAAGTCGTCGGTAACGTAAAGGTCGGCCAGCAAAATGCCAATGAGGAAGAATTGAAGATAATCACAGAGCGAAATAAGAGGCAGCGGGAAGAAGTTCTGCAAAAGTACTATGCCAATAATGGCTACAGTTAGCGATAGCCTGCGTGTTCTCTTGCTGAAAGATAATATCCTAAATAGCAACGGAGCAAGGAGGTAAAATTGTATCTCTATCTCCAGCGACCAGGTCACGATAGTTACCGTTGGTAAGGAATGAAATACAAGCAAGTGTGAATAGCCCATCGAAGCCAGCCAGCCGGGCCACATCTCTGAGAAAGGACGGGTATGGGAAATAACCTGTAGCAAGAAGATACCTGTTAAAGCAATAAAATAAGGTGGCTCCAGCCGGGTGACCCTGCGCAGGTAATAATTTTTTAACGGGACCTTTTTCCCATTGCCGATATAGTAATGAGCAAAGGGCAGGCATAGTATGAAACCGCTCAGCACAAAGAACAGTTCCACACCGCGATCACAGTTGTCAATAAATGTATTCAGCAGGCTGTAATTACTATTCTCCGCCGTAATAGCTATTGATGTATGACTAATAAAGTATTTGTATATATGGTAGAGGATAACCAGCAAAATGGCAACAAACCGAATACCGTCTATTTCCGGAAAATAGATTTGATTAGCCGTAATTCTCCGGAACTTTCCGGATAATCCTGAGAGCATAGGTAATAAAATGTAAAAGAGATGTAGTAAACGACAAACATATACGTAATAGATGTGTATACACCCATTTTAGTGGTAAATCATTCAAGATTTGGGGAGAATGTGTATATGCAGGCTTTTACTGGCTGGTAGCGTTCTTTTTCAGACGGGCTTTTATCGTGGCTATATGCTCCAGTTTCTTTTCTTTGCGCAGCTTTATCGCCGATTGCGTAAAATATCGGTGCTTTTCCAGGAAACGTACCTGCAGCCTGTCCCACTCATCTTCCCCCGACAATATATCATACATGCACAACTCTTCATACAGCCCGTTGCCGATTTTGAAAAAATCATCCCGCCCAAGATAATCAAGATCGGCATCACAAATAATTTCCTCCAGCTTGTTCTTTGGCGACTGTGGTATCTTTGTAGCCATTATCATGCCGCAAATACGGGCTATCTGCACATCGGTATAGTTATAGCCCGGCAAATACTCCTTTACTATCTCACAAGAAACACGCTCGTGCTCATATTGCTGCCACAGAAATCCGGAGTCATGAAATAAAACAGCAGTAAGCAGCAAGGTCAGTTCCTCTCCTTTTACACCCTCCAGCTTTGCCAATATTTTTGCAGACCTGTATACATCCCTGATATGCCCCGCACTATGGTAGGTGAGGTATCTCGGCAACTCGTTTTTGAGCTTATTCAATATGAATGTTTTTACCTTTTTGAATTCCATATTGGTCTGTTTCTGTCATTGGTGCAAAACAGAGTGAAAAGATAAAAATATATTTGTGAAAATCAGTGCGTTGAGTGGTTATTTATTTGCTAATGTGATTCCGGGACCATTGGAACTGTTGATAAACTGCAATATTTGGTCTACCACGTACCCGAAAAATAATCTTGCTTTGCCACTCTTCCCTTCCCGCTATAACGCTATGCTTATACGTTTTCCTCGGGCATTTGATATATCTTTTAAGTACCTATAGCAGCTGTTTATTTACGATTCTTTTACATTTTACTGTTGTTTCTTTACGCTAAATAAAGTTACTTTACAACCCACTTATAAAAGAATTGGTGGCTTTCCTGCCAAAAAAGTGTACAAAAATTGTGTTCATGAAAAATCTGGTAACCGGTATAATTTTGGGCGTAGCATTATGTGTGGCCGCAGTTTATTTAATATACCCGAAATTGAAACAGGCAGCTTACGATACTGGCTATAACGAAGGTATAAAGAGGGGAATGGCTACGGGCACCACCGAGGGTATAGCACAGGGCGTGGCACAGGTAAAGACCGAGCAGCAACGAGTGCTGGACAGTGCAGCCTATGCGCAACAGAAATTGGAGGAAAAACAAAAAAAAGCTATAAAGCCTAAAAAACAACCTGCCCCAGTGCAAAACTGGCACGTAGTGGACGGCAAGATAGCAGAGCCCGTCATTACTGAAGAAAAATAAAAAAGCGCTATGGCTGTTTGTAGTGTACTTTATACCCGTTCTTCCGGTTCCGGGAGAATATGCCTTTACTCATCCCACGCCAATGGGTGTTTTCACTCCGCCTGAACGTACTTGCATAGCTTATTACCCTGCATCGGCCCAATGAGTACCCTAGGCGGATACCGACAGCTGATGTTTTGAATACATTGTCTTTGCTTTCTGATTTATCAAGGTTAGCTAAGCTGAACTGGTAACTCACCCGGAAATAAAAATGCCTAGATAGCATATAGCCAAAATTCAGCCCGGTGCGGAGGTCCACCTTTTTCAGTACAGCATCACTTCCAAACTTAAGTGTTCCCGAAGCAGAAGGAATATTTTTCTTTTCATCAGCCTCTATAGAGTATGAGCCACTGATGTTGTAGCCTAGATTAAGCCCCGCACCTATAAAAAACCTTTTATCGCATTTGTTTTTAGATTTGTACATAAGATTTAAAGGAAAGCCAAGTGTGTGAAGTGTGTATTCACCCTTCGGGTCTGTGAGTTTGCATCCCATCAATTCATAAAGCAACCCGTGCTGGAAATAAACGTGTTCGCCCAGCTCTACATCATTTACAAAGCCCAATGCCGCAGCATTTTTAAAACCTGTACCTATTGAAGTGCCTTTAACCTTCAGCGACATGTTGGCCATATTAAGGCCGCCTTCAAAAGCAAATTGTGCGTTGGCGGCAATCGTCGCAGATGAAAGCAGCAAAACAATAAAGGCAATTCTCTTCATAAGATGGCTTTTTTCTACACGCAATAACTTTCCCATGTATTGTCGGCAAAATTATGTAAATTATCTAATTAAATGGAATATATGGGATAACATGTGTTTAATTCACCTGTTCGTATGGCAGAAAGCTAATCCCTAGTCATTTACAAATACTCTTTTTCCGCAACTGCTAATTATCGGTTGTCTTGGCATGCTGATCCGGTAATATATCCCATCCTATATGCTTATAGACCGAGGGGGAATAAGACGTGTTATCCGATAGTTCAATAGCATTGCCATGAAGTATTGTATTATAATGCCTCCTTGCCTTCTCCGGCGCAATATATCCGCTTGGCAGGTTAAGAAAACAGCTGTGCTCCTTACCTACAAGCTGATGAAAGTTGATATAACGCACTTCAGCGCATGTTGGCGCATGCACTTTCATGCCTAATTGATTTTTTTTGCTAACCAGGAAGGCACCACCAAGAGTGAAATCCTGCGGATTATAGTGTATGTAGATTGTTTTGGCAAATTTTACTTTGCTCAGCCATTTCCGGTGACCGGCCTGAGGAACACATGGCGCGTTAAGCAGCATGTTATCCACCCATATACCGTCATTGAGCTGTGAAATTTTTTTATGACGCACAATCTCCCGGATCATGTTATTGCCCATACTATGGTAAAGCATGGATAACCGTCCGGCACCAAGTTGCTGCCGCTCGCGCAGCGATTTGATCTCTGCAAGTACGGGCATAAAGTCTTTATATATGATCCTGGCGTTATGTAGTGCAAAGAAATAATTGCCAAGCTGCTTTTTTGCAGTGTTGATGCTCGGGTAGTCAAACATTATCGTATTAACTCCATACAAGCCGGACAATGTAATGCCGCGTTCCAGGTCTGAGGTAAATAATTTGCCCATGCCTTCAACATAGGTGACCCAGTCGCGGTCCTTGCCCGGCATATACCCGATTGCTGTCACGAGGTTGGGCGTTTCAAATACATGCCATCTGCCATTTCTGCTATACACTATAAAATAGTGAAGATGGCCCCCGTCCCTTTCCTGCACCATGAACCTGAGACTGTCTCTCTTCATAATACGGTTGCTTACCACTACTACCGGGGTATCTGATACAGCGATATCAACGGGGGGAACAGTATCGAGCGATAGTTTCATCCAGTAAAGGTCGCTGTCATACCTGTTGGTCTGCGCGAATGCAGGAGTGGCAAGCATTATTAGTATCGTAAATAAAAATCTTCTCATCTTGTTCAAATACGAGGCAATTTCTGCATTTCTTGAGTGAAACAGCCCTGTCTTGCTATCAGCTTTATCAATAGAGGTATAAGAAATTCAACGGATCAAAAGCGGTATCTGCCCCTTTGTGTAACATTTGTTACCGATACATATTGCCTGCGGTAGTAACTTTGCCGGGAAATAACGTTTTATGAAAACGCAGGCAAATACTGAAAAGCCATCGCTGATAGGCGCCATTGCCCACATGAAGTGCCCCAGCTGCAGGAAGGGGCATATGTTCAGCCAGAAAAGCATTTTTCCTCTAAATAAAATGATGGAGATGCCGGACGAATGTCCTGTTTGTGGCCAGAAGATGGAGCCGCAGATTGGCTTTTATTATGGTACAGGATATGTAAGTTATGCATTGTCTGTAGCCCTGTTCGCATTTAACCTGGTGTGGTATTGGGCATTCTTCGGCCTGTCTTACAAAGACTACAGCATTTTCTATTACCTGATTACATCTATCAGCGTTGTGCTGGTACTCCAGCCTTTTATTATGCGCATATCACGCGTGCTGTACCTGTATATGTTTGTGCGGTACGGTGCACACAGTAAAACCAAGGAGCATTTGCAGGGCACATAGTAGCCCGGGAAAGCGATATTCAGACCCTGAGTGAACCACGGAATCCCCTGGCGGCATAATAAGATTCCGCACCATTGTGGTATACAAAAACCGTATTGTAGCGGCGGTCACAAAAAACAGCCCCACCTAGCTTCCGTATAGCTGAGGGTGTTTTTATCCAGCTCGATGTTTTTGTATCGAATTCTCCCAACTTTTGCAGATCGCGGTATTGCTCTTCTGTGAGTAGTTCAATGCCCATGTCGTTAGCCATGTTTACTGCACTATCCTTGGGCTTATGTTCTTTTCTTGCCTCCAGCGCTTCATGGTCGTAGCAGATACTTCTGCGGCCTTTGGGGCTTTCTGCTGCGCAGTCATAAAATATGTATTCGCCGGTCTTTTTATCCATGCCTGCCACATCGGGCTCACCCCCGGTTATTTCCATTTCATGCAATGACCACAGTTTGTCTGCGGCGGCATCCAGCCTTGCCTGCACTGCAGCCCATTCAATGCCTTTATGCCGTGCCTTGTTCTTCTCAAAACGGACTTTCAATATGCTGAACAGTTCTGCCTTTTCGTTTGCTGTTAATTTCTTTTTCATGCTGCTGACCTTTCTTTTGATCACGAGACATAAAGTTAAATCTGTCTGCGAACAATTTTAAATTTATTACCGGCATAGCAAAAAAACAGAATTTTCCCGGCGGAAGGTTTGTTTTCCAGCCTTTTTACCTTGCCTGCTACTCCGCACCACTCACCACTATCACTATCTCCCCCTTTGGCGGGTGCTGCTCGTAATAGGCGGCAAGGGCTGCCAACGTGTTCTTATTGGTCTCTTCGTATATCTTGGTCAGCTCCCGGCATACGGCTGCCTGCCGTTCTGCGCCCAGCATTGCGGCAAGTTCCTGTAGCGTCTTCACCAGCCTGTGCGGCGATTCATATAGTATTATCGTACGCTCCTCTTCTGCCAGTTTCTTCAGCATCGTCTGCCGGCCTTTTTTCAAAGGCAGGAACCCTTCAAATACAAATCTGTTGGCCGGTATGCCGCTCTGCACCAGCGCCGGCACAAAGGCCGTGGCCCCAGGCAGGCACTCCACGGGTATATTGTTGCGCACACACTCCCGCACCAGCAAAAAACCAGGGTCTGATATGCCCGGCGTTCCCGCATCGGTAATCAGCGCGAATGTCTTTCCGGCAGCCAGTTGCTCAATGAGGTGGGGCAATACCTTGTGTTCATTGTGCTGGTGGTAAGGAGTCAAGGGCTTCTGTATGTTGTAGTGCCTCATCAGTACACTACTGGTACGCGTGTCTTCGCATAATATCACGTCGGCGTGGCGCAATACGTCCACCGCCCTGTAGGTGATATCACCAAGGTTGCCAATAGGAGATGGAACCAGATACAAGCGCATAGCTAAATCCGCGGCGGCGGAGAATTTAAAATTATGATAAAAATCTCTCCCTTCAGGGAGCCGGAGGGTATTAAGCCTCCGTCAGTGTAAAATCAAACGCCTCCATCACCTGATTGGCCAGCAGTCTTTTGCATGCCTCACGCACCAGTTTGTCTGCTTCATCTTTTCCCGGTGCATCTACATGCAGGGTTATATGCTTGCCAATGCGCACATCGTGTAGGCTGGTAAGCCCCAGATTGTGCAGGCTGGTATTCACCGCTTTACCTTGCGGGTCCAGTAATTCTTTAAGCGGCATTACATTGATATGTGCTATGTATTTCATAATAAGTCAAAAGTTAAAAACTGAAAGTTATGCGTTGTCTGTTTTTGGGTAACGGTAAACCAGTGATAGTAAAACATACAGCACGAACACCACCGGCAGCACCGCAAACCCTATGACAAAGATACCACCCACAGCTATTACCAGCAGCAGTATTTGCGGCCACATGCTTTTTATACCCCCCTTTGCCGGTGCCATCTTCAGAAACCGGATATTCGATACCATCAGCCAGCATAATACTGCTATCAGCAGGTATATGTTCCACTTATGTTGTATGAACATGGCAAAATACCCGCTGATAACCGGTGGAGAAAACCACATAAGCAACGGGAACGTGGCTACGAACAACCCCACCGCCGGCGTAGGCATACCCACAAAGAAAGACCGCTGTGTATCGGCGGTGATATTGAATTTGGCCAGCCGCAAAGCCGCAAAACATGCCAGCAAAAAAGCGGGTGCCAGCCCCAGCATATTCACGTCAAACGCGTTCTTCTCGGCAGCAATTGTATCCCATAGCAGCCGGAACAGTATAGCAGATGGCGCTACCCCAAACGATACCACATCTGCCAGCGAGTCCAGGTCTTTGCCTATTGGCGAGAACACTTTCAGCGCTCTTGCCACAAAGCCGTCCAGCAGATCACACACAGCAGCAATGACTATAAAAAAGCTGCCCAAGTACATCTGGTTCGAGCCATATATCCACTGCCACGTAGGCAGGCCAGCATGGCCTACCGTCATGCTCAGGTAAGGCTGCGCTGTGAGGATATATGCCGTGGCTATACAACCGCAAAAAAGATTGGCCAGCGTTAGCAGGTTGGGTAAATGCTTCATCAGCGCCAAAAGTAATAAATTAATAGGTGATTGGACGCATGTACTATAATTACGTTTTATACGTTATTCTATCTATCTTGTTATTCACTTTTGAAAAAAATGCCGTTATGAAACAAACGTATTTGTTGCTACTATTCGTTGCTGTTATCTGCAACTCAAGTAGCATAGCACAGGAAAAAGAACAATTCTCATCATTTGCCCGAACTACAGATAGCTTGACGCAGGACGATTATAAAAGAAGGGATACCACAGCTTACCGCCGGCACCTTAATGAGTTTATTAAAAGGTATGACCTGCAAAGCCTCGAAGACAAGGAGGAGTATAAAAGTATGCTGGATAACTTTTATTACAACTTTTCTTGCACCTATGCACTAATGGGCAATAAGCCTAATGCGCTATACTGTTTAGAAAAATCTGAGTATTTCGATTACGACCACTTGCTAAAGGACACAGACCTGGACACCCTGAGAAAAGAGGCGCAATTTATCCATTTTCTGGAGAAAGCTAAGAGACAGAGCAGCCTTTATAGTGGAAGGGCATTCAAATCTCCATATAAGCCTAACCTTACTGATGACGAAAAGATAGCAGGCTTATCGTTGCTGTGGTCGCAGGCCAAGTATAATTTTGTCTATTTCGACCGATTAGATATTGACTGGAATAAGACTTACCTCGATTACATCCCTAAAGTTAAAGCCACTAAAACAACCGCGGAATACTATAAAGTACTGGAAACATTTTATGCGCTATTAAAAGACGGGCACACTAATGTGTACCCGCCGGATGAATTGTCGAAGGATTTTTACTCACGGCCGCCCATGAGCACACAGTTAATTGAGGGACGGGTATTTATCATAAAGGTGTACAGCGACAGCCTCCGGAAAACCGGCATAGAGCCTGGTCTGGAAATACTAAAAATGGATGGGAAGCCCGTTTTAGATTATGCGGCGAAAAATATTGCACCTCACGAAAGCAGTTCTACACCACAGGATATGGAAATAAGGACATTTTCGTATGCCTTGCTTTGTGGGCCTGAAAAAAAACCTATTACACTTGAGTTAAGAGATAGGAATAACCGGGTATTCACGAAAAGCATAGCCAGGACCGGCTACCGGGATATAAAATATACCGGTTCGGGATTTGAATACCAGGAAATAGGCAATATTGGGTACCTGGCCATAAATAATATGGAAGACCCAAAGATCAATAAAAAGTTCGATGCACTTTTTGATTCCATATCAAAGACAAAGGGGTTGGTTATTGACGTAAGGAATAATGGAGGCGGCAGCAGTAGTATTGGATATAACATACTCCGTAAGCTAACAGACAAACCATTTAAGTCTTCAACCGCCAAATGGTTGAAGTATATTTCTACAACGGAAGGCAAGACTGGTTGGGAAGTAGCAGCGCCTTATGCCATTAACCCCGATGGTAAGAAGTACTATTCAAAGCCCGTAGTGGTATTAATTGGTCCACGTACTTTTTCTGCGGCGGAAGATTTTGTTGTAGCGTTCGATTATATGAAGCGGGGCAAGCTCATAGGCCAACCTACCGGTGGCAGCACCGGCCAACCCATCTTTTTTGATTTGCCTGGAGGAGGTTCAGCACGGATATGCGGCAAAAGAGATGCCTATCCGGACGGAAAAGAATTTGTAGGTATAGGTATAATGCCGGACATCATTGTCGCACCCACAATTAAAGACCTCCAAAATGGAGTTGATGCTGCAAAAAACAAAGCTTTGGAATACCTGAATAACCAATAGGATACCTGAAACGGAAGCTGGGTCCAATCTCTTGCACCCTGCATAAAATATTTACCTATTAACTAATCAACTTTTCAACTAATCAATTACTCCGGTACCACAAGCCTGAAGCCATTGCGTGTATGTTCACTATTTCCACGCTGCTGCCTCGTCCTGATATTACAATACATTGATCAGTCATTCAAAGAACTTGTCCCATTTTTGGGGAGTTAGGTAAAGTTCATTAATGCTGTTGCTCCCGCAAAATTTGGAAACAATGACGGTACAGTAGGTGTACCCATGGCTGTACAGTTACTGTACCGTGATAGAAAACAGTTTGTGCTGTGGGCGTGAGTTATAGCGGTTTTGATGAGGTATTTTTTGTACGGATTTCACAGAAATGCAAGATCACAAGCCTTAGCCAACCAGAAAAATTACGAAGAATACGGAACCGTGATGTGGGCAGATAATTTTCTGGTACTACATAGGTAGAAGAAACCACCGTTAACCATTTTTCACTTGATTATTCAATACTATGGAGTGTTTGGAGGAAGTTTTGCTGTGCTAAGACAAAGCATTGATAGTAGTAAAATAGAGCGGGGAAACAGTATGAGAACGGTGGAAAATGAGAACGGAGAGGATATGGCTATTCGCTTTATCGCTCTCCGTTCTCCTAATTAAGTGCGGGCGGAGGGACTCGAACCCCCAAGCCTCACAGCACTAGATCCTAAGTCTAGCGTGTCTACCAATTTCACCACGCCCGCGTTTTAAGGACGGCAAAGGTAGGGGAAAAGTTGATAAGTTGCCCTTTGGCGAGCTAAGTAAGAAAAAAGAATTGGTTGGACCGATAAAAATAAATAATTTTTATACATATACTACAGGCCCAGCAGCAAGGCTGCTGCTGTGAAATAGATGATGAGCCCGGTAACATCGACGAGGGTGGCCACAAACGGGGCCGATGAAGTGGCGGGGTCGAGTTTGAGCTTTTTGAGGAGCATGGGTATCATGGAGCCGGTGATAGTACCCCACATAACTACGCCCACCAGCGATACAGATACGGTAAGCCCAAGCATGACCCAGTTATACTTTCCGCCATAGTTATACCAGCCCAACTGCTGCCACAGGGCAATGCGCACAAAGCCAAGGACGCCAAGGATGGCACCGAGCGTGAGCCCGGAAAATATCTCGCGCCGCATTACATACCACCAATCGCGCGGGGAAAGCTCTTTGAGCGCCATAGCGCGGATGATAAGTGTTGCCGCCTGCGAACCACAGTTGCCCCCGCTGGAGATAATGAGCGGAACGAACATCCCCAGCACCATGGCTTTTCCAATCTCCGACTCAAAATGTGCCATCGCAGTGGCTGTGAGCAACTCTCCCACGAAGAGCACTATAAGCCAGCCGGCACGCTTCTGTATCATAGTGACGAAGCCCGTCTTCACGTAGGGCAGGTCGAGCGATTCCACACCACCGAACTGCTGCATCTCCTTGGTGTCTTTTTCCTCTGCCTGGTCTATCACGTCATCCACAGTCACCACACCCATCACCACGTTATTGCTGTTGGTAACGGGCAGCGCCACGCGGTCATATTCTTTAAATTTCTGGATGGCATCATCTATGGTGTCCTGTATATCCAGTTTCACATAGAATCCGTCCATTATGTCTTCCACCTTTTTGCCATGCTCGTTCAGCACCATCCTTCGTATGGGCAGGTCGTCTATCAGTTTGCCGGCATTATCTACCACAAAAATCACGTTGGCGGCAGGGGTATCGGTATAAAAGCGGCGCAGGTGCTCTACGGCCTGGCCTATGGTCCATTCTTTACGAACGGAGGTAAAATTGGTATTTATCAGTCGGGCCACGCTGTTCTCGGGGTAGCCGAGGAGGTCGTAGGTGGCCAGGCGGTTCTTATCATTTAGCAGGTTGAGGTATTCTGTGACCTGCACACCATCGAGCGAATCGAAGAAAGTAACCCTGTCGTCGGATTCAAGGGTATTGAGGATGTTGGACACCTTAGGCCGCGGCAGTTCTTCGATGGCGCCTATCTGCAGGTCGTGATCGAGGAAACCGAATATCTGGACCTGGGTTTTTTCGGGTAAATGGAGGAAGGTGCTGATGGCATGGTCTGTGGGCAGTGAAGCCAATAGTTTAGCTACCTCAGCCGGATAGTCTTCATCCTTGCTGTGGTGGAGCAACTCGCTGAGGTCGCCATCCAGAACTTTCTCCCTTAGATCCTGAGCCAGCATTGTCTCCCATCAATTGTTGGTTTTGTTAGAAAATATACCCGAGGATTTGGGTATGCCCTTTTTTCGAAAGGCATGCAAAGGTACTTTATTTAGTTTAAGGGAGTATTAAATTTGGGGGGTTAAATAGACTAAATAGCCCAAATGCTATCAAATATATCCTGCGGGCCACTACTTATCTGATTTTTTAACCTTTTTACTTTTCGACCTATTACCCTAACCCCTACCTTTGCAGCATGAATATAGAAACCAGGCTACGGAAACTACTTAATGAGCGGATACTGATGATAGATGGCGCTATGGGCACCATGATACAGCGCTACAGACTGGAAGAGAAGGATTACCGCGGAGACCGGTTTAAAGACTGGCACACGGATGTGAAGGGTAATAACGACCTGCTGTGCATCACGCAGCCGCAGATAATAAAGGCCATACATAAAGAATACCTGGCCGCAGGCGCCAATATTATTGAAACGAACACCTTCAATGCCCAGGCGATGTCTCTGGCTGATTATGATATGCAATCGCTATCATACGAGATGAATGTGGCCGCCGCTAAAATAGCCAAGGAGGCAGTAGCTGAGTACGCTGCTGAAAACAACCTGTCAACAAACGACCTGTTTGTGGCAGGCGCCATAGGGCCGATGAACAAAACACTTTCGTTATCACCCGATGTGAATAATCCCGGCTACCGGGCAGTAACTTTTGATGAAGTGGCTGATGCCTACTACGAACAGATAAAAGGGCTGATGGACGGCGGCATAGATATACTGCTGGTGGAAACGATATTTGATACGCTGAACGCAAAAGCGGCTATCTACGCCATCAATAAATACTTCAGGGATACCAAGGTGGACAAGCTGCCGGTAATGATCTCCGGTACTATCACCGATGCATCGGGCCGCACACTGAGCGGGCAAACACTGGAAGCGTTCTACATATCCGTGATGCACGCAAATCCTATCAGCATAGGGCTTAACTGTGCGCTGGGCGCCTCGCAAATGAGGCCGCATATTGAAGAGCTATCAGAAATAGCCGCCTGCTATGTAAGCGCCTACCCTAATGCCGGCCTGCCTAACGCTATGGGCGAGTATGACGAAAGCCCCGAACAAACAGCGGCCATCATAGGCGAGTGGGCAAAAGAAGGCTGGGTGAACCTTGTAGGCGGCTGCTGCGGCACTACGCCCGACCACATAGCAGCCATAGCAAAGGTGATGAAGAACTATGCTCCGCGCCAACTGCCGGAACTGGTGAATGCATAACTGAGTTACAAGCCAACAAAACCCGGCTGCATGAGGCTATTCGTATTGAGCGTGATCCTGTTGTTATTTGCCGGCAAAGGCCTTGCCCGGGGTATTGTAAAAATATCGGGCAGGATACAGCATCCGATATCAGACAGTGTGCTTGTCAGTTTCAGTGAGAACAGGATAGCCTATTACCCCGAAGAATACTACGCACGGCTTGACAGTAAAGGCAATTTTTCATTGTCACTGTCGTTGCGCAGAGATGGCTATACGCTTGCCGACCTTGTGCATGGCAGCAAAGCAGCCGAGCTGGTACTACAACCGGGAGACAGCCTTGTAATGACAGCGGATGCCCGGCATTTTGACAGCACCATACAGTATACCGGCAGGGGCAGCGAGATAGCGAATGTAGTAGCGTTGCATAAAATAATTCATGGCAGGATGAACCAATATGTGATGAAAGCCAAGGTGGCTATCAACAGGGACCCGGCAACATTTCTTAAAGAACTTGCCACTGAAAAACAGACCCAGATGAGTTTTTTAGATAAGCACCGGAAGGGTTTGCCAGCCACCTTCATAAAATTCTACAATGCTTTCTACGAGTATTACAATTATTTTTTCATGCAACAGTATCCGCAGGTTCATGAGGTGATAACGCTAAGAAGGTACACGGACACCATTCCCGAGAGAAATTACCTTGCGGTAAAAGAAATGCCATATGCATTCGATGACTCACTACTGCAGGTTCCATCATACCTGCTCTACCTCACCGGTGTCTTTGAAATTAAGCTACGTGCTGCGGGATATTGGTTTCCCGCCAGCGATGGGGGAAATGCGCAAAAGCTACGGGACAGTGTAAGCCGGCTAGCCCTTAAGCACCTGCCTGATAAAAGCGCTGAGTATTTCATAGCACAAGACCTCTACGGCAGGGCCAAGAGCCAGGAACCCGGAAGAAATACACTGCAGCTGAATTTTTTTAAAAATAAGTGGCCGGAAAGCGAATACCTGGCGGAGCTTGATAAACAGGTAAGCACAGCCCAAAGGCTCGCTAAAGGGCAACCTGCGCCGGACTTTGATATAACGGCCCCTGATGGCAGGAAAATCCGTTTGTCGGACCTGAAAGGCAAAGTGGTTTACCTGACCTTCTGGGCCAGCTGGTGCAAGCAATGCGTGGTGGAAATGACGAATGTGCAAAGGCCAAAGAGCTTACTAAAAAACAAACCGGTGGAATTCGTTTACGTATCTATAGACCGCGATACCGCCGTCGCCCGGGCAGTAAAAGAGAAGTATAAGATAGAAGGCACTTTTACTTATGCCCCACAGGAATGGAGCGCGCCCCAGGTGCGGCAATATGGTGTACAGGGCCTGCCTGCTTATTTTCTAATTGACAGAAACGGAAAATTTGCGCTGCAAAATGCACCGTCGCCGCCACGATCCACACAATTATTGCTGGAGATCAATAAACTGCTTGATTAAAATATACTGCTCTACGGGTTATAATTGAATTTGAACCCTATGCCGTGTATGGTCTGTAGTTTTGCGTTCGTCTGCGACTTCAGGTATTTTCTCACCTTGGTAATGAATACGTCCATGCTCCTGCCGAGGAAGTAATCGTCCTTGCCCCATACATTCATGAGTATTTCATCGCGCTTCAGCACACGGTTGGCGTTGAGGCACAGATAGCGCACCAGGTCTGCTTCGCGCTGGGTAAGCTGGTATTCTACCTTGTCATTGCTGAGCACAAGGTTGGTATAATCAAAGTTAAGATCGCCTATCTTGAATGTTACCGGCCCCACATCATCTTTCTTCTTCGTGCGTTTCAGGAAGACCTGTATACGCAACAACAGCTCCTGTAGGTTGTATGGCTTGGTGATATAATCATCAGCGCCTGTTTCAAACCCGGCAATTTTATCAATATCCATGTTCTTGGAAGACAACAAGATAATAGGGATACTGTCGTTCTTTTTACGGATGCTGTTGGCCAGCTCCATGCCGTCTTTTTTACCGGGCAATAAAATATCCAGCAGGCACACGTCATAGATGTTCTTCATGAACTGCTGCCATGCTACGTCCCCATCGGTGCAATGCGTTACGTCAAAATCCTGCTTCTGCAGAAAATCCTTAACCACATACCCCAAAACAGGGTCGTCTTCCACTAATAATATTTTTACTTTTGGCTGCGACATACTATACAATAAGTTGTATTTATCAGTTTCTCACCTGCTAATATAATGCAACTATTTTCAAAGGTTAAAGGAATATCAATATTAATTTTCGCTGTAAGATAAAAAATTATTTTATTCTATCAGGGTTCATGGCAATAAAAGATGCCCAACTACCTATATTTTTTTTTGCTTTTTTGGGTAATGCAGCACTTTTGGTGATGGCTACTTTCCGGCCCTGGTAATGGTGGCACAGTGCCACGGCCACGGCATCGGTGGCATCCATGAAGCGCACATCCTCCTCAAACTTCAGTGTATGCTGCAGCATGCTCAGCACCTGCTCCTTAGTGGCGTTGCCACGGCCGGTAATAGACTGCTTTACCTTGCGGGGGGCGTACTCGGCAGCATGCAGGCCGCTTACCATTGCCGCCGCTATGGCCACACCCTGCGCGCGGCCCAGTTTCAGCATACTTTGCACGTTTTTGCCGAAGAATGGCGCCTCTATGGCCACGGCGGTTGGCTGGTGTACCTGTATGAGGCTTTGCATCTTTTTAAATATGAGCTGTAGCCGCTCTGCGTGGTCTTTATGCTTCGAAAGCTGCAAAACACCCATTTCTATCAGCGATATATTACTTTTGTTTACAGAGATGAGGCCATAACCCATTACCAATGTTCCGGGGTCTATTCCTAAGATGATCTGGTTATCTTTCAAATATTGCTGATTGTATTGAACAAATCTACCAAAATATGGCTTAATTATGTTGTGGGCGGGGCAATTTCCGTGTTTCTGCTGTGGAGTATATACCTGCAGGTGCAGAAACAGCTGGCGAATATTGATGCCGGTATCTGGCAGCATACGGGCCCTGGAGTTTATTTGGTAGCCTGCATTGCGCTAATGTTCGTGAATACATCGCTGGAGGGATACAAATGGTACTTGCTTACCGAGCAGGTTACGCCCATCAATTATCGCAGGGCATTTGCCAGCTACCTGACAGGAGTGGCATTTGCGGTTATCACCCCAAACCGTATAGGCGAATATCCGGGCAGGATACTGTACCTCGGCAGGCAGCACACCTTCCGGTATATCCATGTATCTATACTGGGTGTGCTGTCTCAGTTGTGGGCGGTATATATCTTCGGGCTGGGTGCGCTTGTTTACTACAATATTGCCTTCCCTGCCACAATAGCTAAAGTAGCGCTGGGCCTATGCCTCATCGCTAATGTGCTGGCGGCCATATTCTATTGGCGTTTTGAGTTATGGCTGCCTGTTATAGAAAAGATAAAATGGCTGAAAAAGTATGTTGTTTACGGAAAACTGCTGAACCGGTTCACTACATCAAAGCAAACGAGGATACTTGGCATCTCCGTTTTGCGGTTTGCCATATTTACGGCACAGTATTTGATTTTACTACGTTGGATGAATGTTGACCTACCTTTGGCCGAAGGTTTTGCAATGGCCGCGCTGTTCTTCTGGATCATAGCTGTGGTGCCCTCTATAGCGCTAACAGAGCTGGGTGTAAGGGGATCGGTAAGTATTTTTCTCTTTCATCACTTTTCAGCAAATACAGTAGGTATACTCGCCGCCACAGCCGGAATATGGATATTGAACCTTATAGTGCCTGCCGTTATTGGCAGTTTTTTAATCATGAGAATGCGTTTGTTACGTTAGAACATCAGATTTATGATTTTTTTAAGAATGAATAAAAAAGTGGGCTTCACAGCAATTTTTATGTTGCTGTGTGTACATGCATTTCCGGGAACGGTGCGGGGGCAAAATGCTTTTTGCAGCGCTAAGAATACAAGTTTTCAGGAGGGAGAGAAGCTGAGCTTCAAAGTGTATTACAATATGAGCTTCATCTGGATATTTGCAGGCAATGCCAGTTTCACCACCACCCTTAGTGAGATGAACGGCAACAAAGTGTATCATGTGGTGGGCGCGGGAAAGACTGCCAGCTCTTATGAGTGGTTCTATAAAGTGAATGACAAATATGAAACTTTCATCAATACCGAATCAATGATACCTGAACGCTTTATCAGGGACGTAAACGAAGGCAGCATGCGTTTTCATCACGATGTTACTTTCCATCATAAAAAGGAGCAGGCTGTATCAAAGAACAAAACATATACTATAACCAAGTGTACGCAGGATGTGCTTTCCGCGATATTTTTCGCCCGCAATATCGACTACAGCAAATATAATGTGGGCGACAAGATACCCTTCGATATGTTTTTGGATGACAAGCTCTATTCATTGTACATAAAGTACCAGGGCAAAGAGATCATTGAGACTAAAATGGGCAAATTCCGGGCAATAAAAATTGTTCCCCTGCTGATAGAAGGCACCATATTTGACGGCGGCGAAAAAATGGTGGTCTGGGTATCAGACGATGCCAACCACCTTCCGTTAAGGGTAGATAGCCCGATATTGGTAGGCAGCATTAAAGTAGACCTCATGGGCTACGAAAACCTGCGCAATCCTTTCAGTTCCATGTTAAGTAAGAATTAGCGTGACCGAGTATTGCCCTGTGACTTTAAATTTCATCCCAAAAGATGTGATGCGCAATACAATTTTCTATATTTAATTTTGGGTACTAATCACATAATTAAATATCCAATAAAATGAAGAGAATCTACTTATTGATTGTTTTGTCCTGCATGGCACTTGCCGGCTACGCGCAAACCGCTACTGATTATTTGTTTACAGCTACTACGGGTACTTATGCGAGTATTTCGAGCACGGCCGGAGTTTCATCAGCTACCATATTATGCGATGATTGTACCCAGACCAGCATTCCGATAGGGTTTACTTTTAAATTTTGTGGTACGAGTTATACGCAGTTGTCTGCCTGTTCCAACGGTTGGCTTTCGTTGGCGAACTCCGGTTCTACAACCTATCAAAATAACTCACCATTCATACCTAGTGCGGGATTCCTGATGCCATTCTGGGGCGAACTTTTTGGTTCGGGGTATAATGCGTATTATGTAACAACGGGTTCATCGCCAAACAGGATTTTTACTTTTGAATGGAAAGGGTTCGCGACCATGTCTGGTAGTGTCAACTTTCAGGTTAAGCTCTATGAAACAACAAATATTGTAGAGTTCCATTATGGGTCATCTACATCCGCGTCAACCTACAGTACAATTGGTATTGCCAACAGTACATCAGATTGGCAAACACTGCCAAACTCAAGCGCATCACCAGTTCCTTCGTCCAGTACATTTACAAACACACTTGGCCTCCCTGCAAGCGGACAGATTTACCGCTGGCAGGCTAAATGCTGGGGATTCAGCGCAACAGCTACTATCAATGCATCTGCACCATCGGGTTGTGCCACGTATAGCTCATCGCTGTCTTTAGCTAACGTACCGGCAGATGAGGTAGGCCTTACCTACCAATGGAAAACATCTCCTACCAGCTCAGGCCCATGGACCAATGTTGCCGGAGCAACAAACAATACATATGCAGCCTCGGTAGCGGCGAACATATATTATACCTGCCAGATCCAATGTTCCTACAGCAGTATTATGCAATCCATTACTGATTTGCAATTAGTTGTAAACGACCCGGCGCCTATTTCTGGACCTGACACAGCATGCCTTGGCACAACAACGACTTATGCAGACGCCACGCCGGGGGGTACCTGGAGCAGTAGTAACACATCAGTTGCTGTGGTGAGTTCGGGTGGTGTTGTGGCAGGTGTAACCACGGGCCCTGTTACGATAACGTATTCCAATTTAGGGTGCAATGCTATAAAAAACATTTACGTGAACACAGTGCCATCAGCCGGCACTATAAGCGGCTCCTATTATGTATGCCCCATACCCATCGCTTTTACAGAAACAGTAGCAGGTGGTGTATGGGGGGTTACTAACCCATCTATTGCAGGGGTTTCAACTACCGGTTCTGTTTTTGCTATAGCGCCCGGCCTTACTACGGTTACTTATTCTGTAACCAATAGCTGTGGCACGTCTACTGCTTCATTCCCGATAAATACAACGCCTTGCCTGAACGAGGTGGCACCAATTGCCCATACGAATGGTTTGAAATTGGAGTTGACGCCAAACCCTAACAGCGGAATATTCAATTTGACTATTTTGTCTGCAACCAATGAACCGGCGTATTTGACAATCAGCGATATGCTGGGCAAAGAAGTAAAAAGAGTGACAACTTTTACTAATAAAACCGAAACTCTCAGTACAGAATTACCATCCGGTCTGTATATTATTTCGATAACAACAACACAGGGTAAAGATGTAGCCAAACTAATCATTGACTAGTCCAGACATAGTTTTTCTGATAAAATGCCGCTCAGAAAGCGGCATTTTATTTTGGTGTGACGTACCAAGTAAAGCGTAAGCTACATTACGGGAAACCTAAAAACGGTTAGATTCAGCAAGATTTCTGCGCCAGAGTGTAACAAATGTGCGTTGTTTTGAGACAAGCCTTCCTTTGCTGATGTTAAATAGGAATAGTATATTTGTAAAGTGATGAAAAGGATGCTATCGTCTTTGATATTGATTGCATATATGGCAAGCGCCATAAACTTTTCCTTTTCTTTTCATTACTGTGGAGGTAGTTATCACAGCATTTGTTTTACCTCAGATACGGAAGCAGATTGCTGCGGCAGCGAAGAGGAGGACGATGGGTGCTGCGAAGACAAAGTTGTAAGCGCCAAGTTCAAAGACAACCACACCCCTGCATTTAAAACTTCTTTTTCCAAAATAGTTTTTGAGCCAGCGCCGGCGGTAGCTTATCATCCGCCTACCGGCATAGTATTCAGCTCTGTTCTGATAGACCGTGTTCTTCACACAGGTCATTCACCGCCTATATTAGGCAACTTCCCGGTCTATTTACTCAATCGTGTACTCAGGCTATAGCCATGGGGTATCTATTCTATTTACAAAAAACGGTCTGTTTTTTGTAAATAGACTTTCTGCATTTCATCCAATAATATTTTTATAACACTTAACAACTCAAAAAATGAGAAACCTCATTACATCGATAGCATTGATGTTAGCCGCGGCTATTTCCAATGCGCAAACTACGGCCACTAACTGGACTGCCAACGACTGCAGTTCTGTAAGCCATACGTTATTTACAGAACTGAATGCCGGGAATATAATTGTTTTTGTATGGGTGATGCCCTGCGGTTCATGTGTAAATGGCGCGAAAGCCGCATACAATGCCGTGCAGAGTTTTGCTACTTCGCATCCCGGTAAAGTGCGCTACTACATAGCTGATGACTTGGGTGATGACAATTGCACAGACCTTACTACCTGGATCACCACTAATACCATTGGTGCCACCAGCAATATGACCATATTCAGCAATGCCGGCAATGTTATCAACGAGGCAAATTTTGGTGGCTCGGGTATGCCCCACGTTATAGTGATGGGAGGTACTGACCATAAGATACACTATAATAAGAAAGGCAGCCTTAGCAACGACCAGCCGGGCATTACCGCAGCCATCAACACCGCTTTAGGCGCATTAAGCACACCGGCAATAGCCACCGAAAAAACGGTATCTGTTGTGCCCAATCCTGCAACGGGCGTTATTACTGTTTCCTATGCAAGTGCTGTGCAGCAAGTTAGCGTTACGTCCGTTACCGGTGAGATTGTACGGAATGTCACCTTCGAAAATGGCAGAATGAACCCAACGGTAAATATCTCCGATTTAGCCCCAGGTGTATACTTCGTAAAAGTGATGGATAATGACGGAAAGACATTTGTGAAAGAGGTGACAAAACAATAGGCATTTTATGAAAAAAATACTGGTAATAGCATGTATAACTACAGCCATTGTAGTTATACATGCCTGTAAAAAGAAAGAGACGGGGCCTGTATACAACCCCACCGCATTAACAGTAGAAGTTCCCGCTTATGTGAAGACCTACCTGGGCGATATGCAGCACCCCGCCGACAACCCGCTGACGGTAGAAGGTGTGGCATTGGGTAGAAAGTTATTCTATGAAAATATGCTGAGCAACGACAATTCAATGAGTTGCGCCACATGCCATAAGCAGGAAAATACTTTTGATGACCCCAGACCATTCAGTCAGGGCACAAATGGCGCTTTTGGCAACCGCAATGCAATGGCGATAGTCAACCTCGGTTATGAAAAACATTTTTTCTGGGATGGCCGGCGAAATACATTGGAAGGGCAGGCACACGACCCAGTGACCAACCCTATAGAAATGGCCAATAAATGGCCGGAAGTGGTAAAACGCTTGCAAAGCAGTAGTGTATATCCGGGTTTGTTCTTTAGCGCATTCGGAACAAAAACTATTGACAGCAACCTGGTGGTAAAAGCCATCGCTCAGTTTGAAAGAACGCTTGTCTCGTTCAACTCACGGTTTGATAAGTATTATTATCTCGGCGACAGCAGTGCTTTGAACGACCAGGAAAAACGAGGACTCGCTATTTTTACCGGCAAAGGTTTGTGCAATAACTGCCACCTGATGAACACATTGTTTACAGATGGCGAGTTGCGCAATAACGGCCTTGACACCGACCCTGCTGACAACGGGCTAATGAATTTCACCGGATTGGCGACTGACCGTGGTAAGTTCAAGGTGCCAACGCTACGAAATATTGCTGAAAGTGCCCCTTATATGCACGACAGCCGTTTTGCAACACTAGAGCAGGTGGTTAACTTTTACAGCAACGGGGTAAAACAAAGCAGCCCGAACTTAGACGTGCATATGCCTGATTTTGGCGCAGGGCTTGCCCTCACGATGCCCGAAAGGGGAGACCTTGTTGCTTTTCTTAAAGCCCTTTCAGACCCTAGTTTTTTAAGTAACCCGGTTACTGCTAATCCAAACTAACTGTCCTGAACCGGATTTTTCTCGCATGCCTATGAAACAGTTCTTCGTTTTAGTCGCCTTCATTCTTGCTGCGCGTATATCTATCGCGCAGGCTCGGTATGAAACAATCAAGGTTTCCGGCAATTGTGGTATGTGTGCCAGGATAATTACAAACGCAGCAAAAGAAGCTGGCGCTATGGAAGCAAAATGGGACAGAAAGGCCAAACTGCTCAAAGTGCGTTACGAGCTGGGAAGAACATCAAATGACGCAATACAGAAAAAGATAGCGGCAAAAGGATACGATACGGAAAAGTATCCGGGTGATGAAAAGGCGTACCGGGAACTGCACGAATGCTGCCGGTATGATAATAAAAGAACTACCTTAAAAAGGTAAATGTAATTTGATGAAAAGAAGCTGTTCCATAATGTTTGGGGCAGCTTCTTTTTATATATGCTAAATAAATTAATTTTATTTGTCCTGAAATTCACTTAGAGGCGTTCAGAATTATGCGTGAACGAAATTATATATTTAACGCTAAGCACAAAACAGCGCACAATAATCATATGCATTAAATTATTGAAAATGAAAGGATTATTACATTTGTATGTGACAAAAAGCAAAAATAAAAACCGCGAACTATCAAAAAAAAGTCCTAAAAATTAAACGCTCTATCAGTCATATAAATATATATGTATCTATTTTTACTGGCAAGCCTTTTTTCTATCTTTGCACCCCTTAAATATATTTTTTCAGTATGGTTTCTGTTGGGAAGAAAAAAATGGATATTACCGAATTCGGGAAGATAGTGCTGCACAGCAAGCCTGTTTCCCTGAACAGTAATTCGCTTGTTGAGGTCAAACGCAGCTACGACTTTCTGAAAATATTTTCGAAGGGCAAACTGATCTATGGCATCAATACGGGTTTCGGGCCTATGGCCCAATACCGCATCGACGATGCCGACCTGCGCCAGTTGCAATACAATCTCGTGCGCAGCCATAGTTCAGGCATGGGCAAAGTAATGACGCCTGTGCAAACGAGGGCACTTATGCTGGCCCGTCTTAATACCTTGCTGCTTGGCTACTCCGGCATCCATCCCGATACGGTGAAGCTGCTGTCAACACTTATCAACAACGAGGCATACCCGTGCATTTACACCCATGGTGGTGTAGGCGCCAGCGGCGACCTGGTGCAGCTTGCACACCTTGCCCTGGGCTTGATAGGCGAAGGGGAGTTCTGGTTCAAAGGAAAAATAACCCCTGCTAAAAATGTATTCAAGGCACT
Source organism: uncultured Flavipsychrobacter sp. (assembly GCA_964430995.1). Classification (GTDB taxonomy): domain Bacteria; phylum Bacteroidota; class Bacteroidia; order Chitinophagales; family Chitinophagaceae; genus Nemorincola. The sequence continues at coordinate 12,410 of CAYSIG010000024.1, read as the reverse complement.
GGAGTTAGCGCCAATGCAGATACATATCCGTGAGGGACTGTCTATACTCAATGGCACATCTGCCATGACGGGTATTGGTGGCATAAACGTTATCATGGCAAGGAGGCTTGTATTATGGAGCTTGCTGTTATCGCTCATGATAAACGAAATGATGGAGGCCTATAATGATTCATTCTCTGCTGAACTGAACAATGTGAAGCTGCACGGCGGGCAGATGCAGGTAGCCGAGCTGATGCGCACCCTGGGGTCGAAAAGTAAATTGCTCCGCAAAAGGGATGAGCATCTTTACGACAGGGAGGTAACGGAAAATGTAATCAACGATAAGGTACAGGAATACTATTCGCTGCGCTGCGTGCCACAGATATTAGGCGCTATACTTGATACGGTACAGAACACGGAGAAAGTAATTGAGAACGAGCTGAACTCTGTGAACGATAACCCTGTGGTTGACTATAAGAACAAGAATATCTTTCATGGCGGCAATTTCCATGGCGATTATGTGTCGTTGGAAATGGATAAGCTGAAGCTGGTGGTAACAAAACTGTCTATGCTGGCAGAGCGGCAACTGAACTTCCTGCTGAACCCGCACCTCAACCAAAAATTACCTGCCTTTACCAATGCAGGCAAGCTGGGGCTTAACTTCGGGATGCAGGGCATGCAGTACCCGGCCACATCTACAGTAGCCGAGAACCAGGCGCTGAGTACCTCTCTTTATATACACAGCATACCCAATAACAACGACAACCAGGATATAGTGAGCATGGGCTGCAATGCAGCTATTATCTGCGGCCAGGTGATAGAGAACGCGCACGAGGTGCTTGCCGTGGAGCTGGTAACCCTTATGCAGGCAATAGATATACGCAAAATAAAGAACAGGCTTTCGCCTGCCAGCAAATGGCTGTATGAGCATGCACGCAAAATGTTCCCCTATTTTGAGGAAGACTTTGCACCATCAAAGAAGATGCAGGAGGTGAAGGCATGGCTGATGGAGACCGATATAACAGAACATTTTCAAAAAGAAATAAACTCCCTTAGCTAATGCAGAATAAATATGCGCTGGTAACAGGCGGATCGAGAGGAATAGGCCGTGCAGTATGCCTGAAAATGGCGCAGCTGGGCTATGGCGTACTCGTAACCTATAAGGGAAATAAAGACGCAGCAGAAGAAACGGCGCAACTGGTAAGAGAACTGAACTGCCCTGCCGAAGTACTTTGCTTCGATGTGGCCAACCGTGAGGAAGTGAGGAGTGTGCTGGGCGGATGGATGGATAGCAATAAAGACAAAATAATAGAAATACTGGTGAACAATGCAGGCGTGCGTATGGATAGCCTATTACCCATGATGAACGATGAGCAATGGGACTCGGTTATTAATACGAGCCTGCAGGGCATGTATAACATGACCAAGCAGGTGATAACGCCCATGGTGATGAACCGTTACGGCCGCATCATAAATATGGTATCACTGAGCGGGCTTAAAGGCATGGCAGGACAAGTAAACTACTCGGCCGCAAAAGCAGGCATGATAGGCGCTACCAAGGCTCTGGCACAGGAAGTGGCACGCCGCAACATTACAGTGAATGCTATAGCCCCCGGCTTTATAAGAACAGATATGACCGCCGACCTTGATGAAAAAGAACTGGTGAACCTTATACCCGCGAAACGTTTCGGTACTGCCGAAGAAGTAGCTGACCTTGCCGGTTTCCTGGCATCCAAAAGCAGCGCTTATATTACCGGGCAGGTGATCTCTATTAACGGGGGGCTGTACTCGTAATAAGTAATGACATCAAATAGCTCTGGCAATACCTGTATATGGAGAATATGCATTTTACCGCTTACTCCAAATAGTCCTAGTAGGTTTTCTGAAAACTTTCAAAGTAAAAAGCGCCGGTATATACCGGCGCTTTTTACTAATCAACTTTTTAACTTCTAAACCTATTAGTAGTCCATACCCATTCCGCCCGGCATTCCGCCGCCTGCAGGTGCTGCAGATTTTGGTTCAGGCTTGTCGGCGATAACACACTCAGTAGTGAGGAACATGCTGGCGATAGACGCTGCATTTTCCAGAGCTACACGGCTCACCTTGGTAGGGTCTATAACACCGGCTGCAAGCAGGTTTTCATAAACCTCTGTGCGTGCGTTGAAACCATAATCAGCTTTGCCTTCACGTACTTTCTGTACTATGATGGAAGCCTCAAGGCCTGCATTCGCAACTATCTGGCGCAGTGGCTCTTCAAGCGAGCGGCGCACGATAGCAATACCTGTTTTTTCGTCAGGGTTATCAGTTTTTACTTTTTCCAGAGATTCGATGGAGCGGATGTAAGCCACACCACCACCGGGAACGATACCTTCTTCAACCGCAGCGCGAGTAGCGTGCAATGCATCATCTACGCGGTCTTTCTTTTCTTTCATTTCCACTTCAGAAGCAGCACCGATGTACAGAACGGCTACACCACCACTAAGTTTAGCAAGGCGCTCCTGTAATTTTTCTTTATCGTAATCGCTGGTAGTATTTTCTATCTGTGTTTTGATTTGGTTCACACGGGCAGTTATTGCCTCTTTCTGACCTTTACCACCTACTACGGTTGTGTTGTCTTTGTCAATCGTGATGCTTTCTGCCTGACCGAGAGAAGCAATTGTTGCATTCTCCAGCTTGTAACCCTGGTCTTCGCTGATAACGGTACCGCCTGTAAGGGCAGCAATGTCCTGCAGCATTTCTTTGCGGCGATCGCCAAAGCCGGGTGCTTTTACGGCAGCTATTTTCAAAGAGCCACGCAGTTTGTTCACTACCAGTGTTGCCAGCGCTTCACCGTCAACATCTTCGGCGATGATCAGCAGCGGGCGCCCGCTTTGCACTACGCTTTCCAGTATCGGCAGGATGTCTTTCAGTGTGCTTACTTTCTTTTCGTAGATGAGGATGTATGGGTTCTGCAACTCAACCAGCATTTTTTCTGAGTTGGTTACAAAGTATGGGCTCAGGTAGCCACGGTCGAACTGCATACCTTCCACTACTTCCACAGTAGTTTCAGTGCCTTTCGCTTCTTCCACAGTGATAACACCTTCGTTGCCTACCTTTGCCATAGCCTGTGCTATAAGTGCGCCGATAGTATTGTCGTTATTTGCAGAGATAGAAGCTACCTGCTCTATCTTCTTATTATCGTTGCCTACTTTTTCTGATTGCTTTTTTAGGTTCTCAACCACAGCAGACACGGCTTTGTCTATACCACGCTTCAGATCCATCGGGTTAGCGCCGGCTGCTACGTTCTTCAGGCCTTCACTGATGATAGACTGTGCGAGTACGGTAGCAGTTGTGGTACCATCACCTGCAAGGTCAGCGGTCTTTGATGCCACTTCCTTCACCATTTGCGCACCCATGTTCTCTATAGAATCTTCAAGTTCTATTTCTTTAGCCACGGTTACACCGTCCTTTGTTACGCTTGGTGCGCCGAATTTCTTTTCGATAACCACATTGCGGCCTTTAGGGCCCAGGGTTACTTTCACTGCATCAGCCAGGATGTCTACGCCGCGCTTCATTCTGTTGCGGGCCTCTATATTGAAGAAAAGTTGTTTTGACATAGTATTTGAATTTGATAATTTGGCAATTAGCCAATTAGTTAACGATTATTGTTTCTTAGTTTAATTTTCATGAGACTGCAATTGACGAATTGCCTCATTCGCACATTTAGATAACCGCCAATATATCGCTTTCGCGCATAATGAGGTAATCCTCGCCATCGAAGTTCACTTCGGTGCCGGCATATTTGCCATATAAGATGGTATCTCCTGTTTTTACAGACATTGGTTCATCCTTCTTACCAGGGCCTGCCGCCATCACTGTGCCACGTTGCGGTTTTTCTTTAGCTGTGTCGGGGATGATGATACCACCGGCAGTCTTTTCTTCAGCAGGAGCGGGTTTCACTATTACCCGGTCGTGCAATGGGGTAATGTTCACATTTTTTGCCATAATTATTGCGTTTTAAGTGTTTAAATGTTTGTAGCATAAGGGCATCACATTTTGTGCCAGCCCAATGCGGGGGTGCAAAGTTCGCTATTTTGGCAGATATTTTGCCTTTTTTACATAAAACAAATGGCCATTAGCTGTAAATTTTGTCATTAACAGTAACTCATGTTATTTATTCAAAATATTTTAAATGACGCTCGTGTAACGTAGCTTTACAAAAAAAACATATGGCTATTCAAATAGGGCAGCAAGCCCCGGATTTCACACTCAGGGATACGGAAAAACAAAAAGTGACACTAAGCGAACAGAAAGGCAAAAATGTGCTTTTGCTGTTTTACCCGGCAGCATTTACCGGCGTATGTACCACAGAACTGTGTGGTGTGCGCGACAACCTTACGTTCTATAACAATGCCGATGCGCAGGTATATGGTATATCAGTAGATTCGCTTTTTGCACAGGGGAAGTTCAAAAAAGAACTGGAACTTAATTTTCCATTACTGAGCGATTTCAATAAAACAGCCTCAACAGCTTACGATACCATTTACGAGCATTGGTTCAATGATATGGACGGTGTATCCAAGCGTTCCGCTTTTGTGATAGACAAGGAAGGCATTGTGCGTTATGCCGAGGTGCTGGAAAATGCATCGGAAGTACCAAATTTTGCTGCTATACAAAACTGTTTGCAGGAAATAAATAAGTAATTTGCAGGTATATCTTTAAACACTACTCTTTTTTATGAAAAAACTTCATTCTCTCTTTTTAGCAATTGCGTTGCCTGTTATTGCCTTTGCCCAGATACCTACCCATGATATGGAAAGCTGGCGTACTAATAGCGTAGGCTCCAGCACGCCCACAACTATTGAGGCACCCTATAAATGGTATGGGTCAGACTCTACCATTATTGCGCTGGGACAATTATTTGGTCCCCTTATACCTGGAGGTGGAGCTGATGACTCGGAATGGCGTCGCCAGATATTTATGGAATCTGCTACACCATATGTACACGGAGGGACGTACTCAGCTAAAATAATGACACGAAAGGAATATACATTTAATATCCCCGGTGTGCTTACTAACGCCATACCTACCGTAGGCATATCAGTTTTTCCGACCCCAACAGTTACCGCTGTGGGTCTTAAAGGGGGCTCACCTATATCCGCAAAACCCACTACCGTTACCGCATGGGTGCAATATTATCCGGGTACCGGTGGCATAGATAGCGGCTCACTTACTGTGCAGGCACTCGGCCAGGTAGCCGGCAAAGACTCTGTAATAGGTACGGGTATTGTGATCATCCCGCCAAGTTCTTCCTGGGTGCAGGTAACAGCTACGGTTAACTACCTCCCCATGCACGCAAATGTGCCAGTAGATACTTTCCGCATAGCATTATCAAGCGGCAAAGGGACTTCTGGATTGGACGGAAGCACGCTCTATGCCGATGACCTGGCCATGACCACCATACCTAATCCCGATAACAGCAGTGTGCCCGGAGTTTCGGCCAATAATGTGGTAAGGGTATATCCTAACCCGGTCTGTGGCAGCATTTTTATTGATGTATTGCAAGGCGCAGACATGACCTGTAAACTGATAAATGTGAGCGGACAAGTGGTTGCCGTCAAAGCATTGAAGGGTGCTGAGCAAATAGATATTGCCCACCTGCCCGGTGGTGTGTATTTCTACGCAATCGAAGATAGCAATGGTAATACCCTGCAGCGCGAAAAATTAGTCATCAGTAAGTAAACCAAAGTGTTTTTATAAATGAAATTGCCACACCTTCTGAGTGTGGCAATTTCATTTACGCATATTGGTATCCTATTCCACTTCAAATGCTGCATGATAGAAATTGTTCTGTGCGGATATTGGACGGAGCTTTATGTAAAAACACTCAGTGAAAAGCCGGTACGCCCTGAACTCGTGGGCATAGACATTGAACTCATCAAACATAATAATATCGCCCTTTTGCAGATAAGGATATAATTGGCTTAACGCGAATAATGTGGCGCTGAACAGGTCGGCATCCATATGTATCACCTTTCTTGTATTTTTTATGGAGGGGCCATGCTCATTCAAAAAGCCACAGAGCGTGTCCTGAAATATGCCTTTTATAAAAGATGCCCTCATATCATTAACCTGCGGTATGGCAGCACTCATATCGCCTTTAGAGAATGTGCCCCAATCTTCCGGAAGGCCCTCAAAAGTATCGAAGCCATAAAACCTTGATGCGGGGTTGCCGCAGTGCTGCAGCCACCACTTAATGGAATGTCCGCTGGCTACACCAAATTCCAGGTAGGAAACCGGTATATCATTCAACTTATACTGGCCAACAATCTTCTCAAAGCTCAGATAGCGGTCGTCATAATGCCTTTTTACGCGGTAAAAGTCATTCATCAGCATTTTGTCGTTCTTATGCTTATGTACCCATGAGGTAAGCAGGTTGAACTGGTAGATGAACGCGAATAACTTATTGAAAGGTTGAAAAAACTGTAATAAACGTGAGGCAAGCAAAAAGTCCTTCACGAACTTCACTACCCTAAGCCTGGCCATTCTTGCTGACATAATATGCCCCTGATTTTAAGGCAGCAAGATAATGCACATTGTCTTAAAAACCTTAAGTGGTCTGTCGTGTTAGCCATTTTGGCGCTTCGGGGGCTACATATGCCTTCATTTGCTCCAGTAGTTCTACCGCCGAGTAGCCGCTGAGCAGGGTAGCATTCACATACTCGTTTAGAAAGCCTTCGGTTACCATGTTTGCGCACAATGCTTTAAGCGCATCAAAATATCCATTCACATTCAATAACCCGATGGGCTTACCATGCAGGCCAAGCTGGCCCCAGGTGAGCATTTCAAATAATTCGTCCATAGTGCCCCATCCGCCGGGCATGGTAATGACGCCATTGCACAATTCATGCATTTTCAGTTTACGGTCGTGCATGGTGCTCACGGTAATGAGCTCTGTGAGGCCGTCGTGGGCTACTTCTTTGGTCTTCAGGAAGGAAGGGATCACCCCGGTTATCCTGCCACCATTCTGCAATACGCCATCGGCCAGGGCGCCCATCAGGCCCACTTTTGCGCCACCGTACACAACATGGATCTTGCGTTCGGCAAGTATCTGGCCAAGTTCGAATGCGGCTTCACGATAAACTTCATTGTAGCCTTCGCTTGATCCGCAAAACACTGCTATGCTTCTCATCATTTATCGTTTTGTATTCAAATATAACGGTATTTATTTTAGACAAACCAACTATTCCTGCTGAAGCGAGCTACTTGCACACTAACCAGGGAATAAGCCGAATGAAATAAAAAAATCCCGCCATGATGGCGGGATAAATAAATTTTTAAGGATTGATCAGTATTCATCTTCGTTGAAGAAGAAGTCTTCCTGCGTAGGATAATCGGGCCAAATGTCTTCTATGCCTTCATAAATTTCTCCTTCGTCATCGAGTTCCTGAAGGTTCTCTACCACCTCAAGCGGCGCACCTGAACGGATGGCGTAGTCAATAAGTTCGTCTTTTGTGGCCGGCCACGGGGCGTCTTCAAGATGTGAGGCTAATTCAAGTGTCCAAAACATATTATGAGTAAGTTATATTTTATTCTGATTCCCGCAAATGTAAGAGGAAAATTCAAAAATCAAACGCTAAATTTGAAAAGATAGGAACATTAACATAAAAACAGCATCATTGCGTTACCAGAGTGTTGATAACTTTAATTTCCGGGAAATAAATAAATAACTTGCAGCGGGTATATATGCATTATAACAGCACCCAAGTCGGCCTATGGAAGTAGTAGTGGTGAAAAACCTGGTGAAAAAGTATGCTTCATTCACAGTAGTGAACGATGTTTCTTTAAGCGTGGCCAAAGGAGAGATAGTATCTGTAGTAGGGCCATCTGGAGCCGGGAAGAGTACGCTGCTGCACCTGATAGGGGCATTAGACAAGCAGGATAGCGGCACTGTACATATAGCCGGTACGGATATTCTGCAACTGCCTGGTAAAAAGCAAGCTAAATTCAGGAACAGCCATATAGGATTTGTGTTCCAGTTTCACCACCTGCTGCCCGAATTCAGCGCGCTGGAGAATGTATGCGTGCCGCTGTGGATAAAGGGCAGCAGTAGAAAAGAAGCCGTAGCTGAAGCCAAAGAAATGCTGAATATTGTGGGCCTGGGCGGGAGGCTGGAGAACAAACCTTCCGAACTATCGGGCGGGGAGCAGCAACGGGTGGCTATAGCCAGGGCATTAGTGACGCGCCCATCCGTAATAATGGCCGATGAGCCGACGGGCAACCTGGATACGGCAAATGCCCACGCGCTGCACAACCTTTTCCTGGAGCTGCGGGATAAATTCGGGCAAACGTTCATTATGATCACCCACAACGATACCCTGGCCAGGATGACTGACCGCACACTGACCATGCAGGATGGCAGAATAGTGGACGAGAAGAAAAATGCCCTGCGCTGAAAAGGGGGGGATTACCGGGGTGAGCAGCCTAAAAAATTTTCAATAAATTCATATGCATTTCATACAGTTTTTCATAACTTGTAGTGTGAAATAAATATGAGTTAAACAAAAGTTTCTTTTTCTTCTCACTAACAAATTTTTTGATCATGGCAACTAAAAAAAATAAAGCCGCGAAAAAAAGTACAGGCAAGAAATCAGCTCCAAAAAAAGCAGTGAAAAAGAACGCTCCTGCGAAAAAAGCAGCACCCAAAAAAGCGGCTGCGAAAAAAGCACCGGCTAAAAAAGCAGCACCCAAAAAAGTAGTAAAGAAGGCCGCTGCTAAGAAGGCAGCACCGAAAAAGGCAGCAAAGAAAGTTGTCGCTAAGAAGGCAGCGCCAAAAAAAGTAGTGAAGAAAGCACCTGCTAAGAAGGCAGCACCAAAGAAAGCTGCACCACCCAAAAAGGTAGTCAAAAAAGCTGCACCTAAAAAAGCAGTGAAAAAAGCACCCGCAAAAAAACCAACACCACCACCAGCACCGGTGAGCACACCGATAATAATAGAACCTGTGCAGATGCCACTATTTAGCAGCATGGATACACAATCAGGTGATGAAATAATTATCATCACAACGATAGAAGAAAACTAGAAAGATTATTTACCTGCTATTATCCCCAAGCTGAGTTGGTTTTGGGGATAATAGTTTTGACCGGGTAATGAACGGCGATATAATGAGATAAGGGCAAGCCTGAGCTTGCCCTTATCTATGCTGAATAAAAAATGTGGTTATTGCACCTCCTGTGCATCAGCGGGTTTTTTCATAATGGCGTAAACCTCTAAGAAAAAACCAAGCAGCAGTACTATAGGCGCAAGCGTGATGCGGCGGAAGCTGTATATCTCTTCATAATGGAACTCATGCGGGTTCGGGCTTTTTCCACCTGATAGTAGAATGAACCCTATAAAAATGAGCACTATGCCGGCTATCATCAGTATATAGTTCGTCTTATCAAACAAAAAGTATTGCTCCTTCTGTGGCTTTGCGGCGTATTTCGATGTTTGTTTTGTTTCTGTTGCCATAATTGCAATATTAATAAAGTTTAATTAATAAAGGTCGTCCACATGCATTTTAAGGTATTTTACCACCGACCTGTGCGTGCTGAACATAGAGATAAGGATACCCAGTATGATCATTCCGCCTATAAGTATAGTGAGCAGCATGGGGTCATTGAGCAGTGACAGCACGGGTAGCTGCGCATGGGCGAAGGACATCAGTATCCACAGGCCTACCACCGCTATTACGCCGCTTATAAGGCCATTGAGGAATGCCCGGATATCGAACGGGCGGGTGATGAACGAACGGGTGGCACCCACCATCTGCATGGTCTTTATAAGGAACCTGTTGCTGAACATGGCAAGGCGAACGGTATTATCGATAAGGAAGATGACCACAATGAGCAGGACGATGGAGATGCCGCCGAGTATGATACCTATCTTTTTGAGATTGCTGTTCATTTGATCCACCACCATATGTGACCAGGTGACATCGCGCACCACATTGCTCTGCAGCACAAATTTCCTTATCTTGTCAAGGCTGTCTTTGTTCACATATTCTTCGTGCAGCTTTAATGATATGGAGGTGAAGAGGGGGTTGAAACCAAGGAACTCGGCGATATTTGTGCCTTCCACCTCACTTTCCATCTTCAGCGCTTCCTCTTTGGTAATGATCTTTGAGTTTCTCACGAAGGGCTGTTTGTCGAGGATGGATTTCATTTTTGCCACGCTTTCATCGGCCACATTATCATGAAAATCCACCATTATCTCCATCTCCTCTTTAAATGCGCGGGATAGTGCCCGCCCATTTATGAGCAACCAACCAAGCACCCCGAGCAAAAAAAGCACCAGCGCCACGCCCATTATCGCGTTAAAATATGTGGGTTTTCCCTTCTTGTTTATTGCCATTCAGTTTGCTTTATGCGGATGCCGATGTTCAAAAATATAAAAATCCCCGGCAAAATAGCGGACTATGGCCGCGCTGTAACTATTTTTAACTTAACCGGTGGCACCTGATCTTAGTTCCCGGCTGGTTTTGGGGCAGGGGCGGGTTGGAAAACCCGGTATTCTATACTGGTATCGGCAGTGGGCACATCATTTTTCAGGGTGATGTTGAGCAGGCCACGCTTCATTACCACATCGGGCACCAGGATGGCTTTATTGGTGGATGGATAGACAATTTTAATATTGTACTTGCCGGGCATCACCGAATTGGTCTCATAGTAGCCGGTGGCATCAGAATAGCCGGAGGCGAGTATGGTGGCCGCAGAATCTTTTGCGTAAATGAATGCCTGTATGCCTTCCATAGGGCGGTTGCGGCTGTCGCGGATGAAGCCGCTGACGGCATTTTTGCGCGCATCTGCCGCTCTTTTCTGTTCGGGGGTCAGGGGTTTCTGAGCAGACTGCTGGGCAGATAAAGGGCCGCCGGCAAGCATGGCGACAAAAAGCACTATAATATATTTCATACGATCGTTATTGAGGGGTTTAAAAGTAAGCAATATTCTAAAAATGCAATAGCGGGGCAGGTGCCTGGTGGCATTTATTGCTCACTTTGCTTAAAAAAACACAGAAAAAAACATAACATGCTGGCTAGTAACTTTTTATAAGATTTTCGTTGCTCACTTTTTGCTCATTCGTTGCTCATGGTTCGGCAAGCTGACCACAAGCTGAAAAGCAGAAAGCTGTGCCGACAGACCGAAGCGTGCCCTCCTTCGCTGAAAAAGCTGTAACCTTCGTTAAAACTACGGCTACTAAAAACGGCGGGTGAACCAAACTTCGCCAAGGCTTCGGTGGTTGATGAAAAGGTATATTTTCGGCGGTTTTGTCGTTTTCGGGTAAATATTTCTTTTTCTATGTGGCGGAATGCTTTTGGGGCTTATTTCATGTGTTTAATTGTAAGGTATAAAGGGGGTATGATTATACCCAGAAAGGTATATTTATACCCCCCAAAGGTATAATTATACCTAAGAAGGTATAAATTGCCTCGTCCTGATATAACAGTTGGCACAGGATGTGGGCACATGGGTTCGAATGCTCACTACAGCACAGCGTCCACAAAGCGATATTTCAAAGAACTTGCCCCATTTTTATGGGAGTTGGGTAAAGTTCAGCAATGCTGTTGTACCTGCAAAATTCAGCAACCGTCATGGTACAGATACTGTACCGCCACGGTACAGTATCTGTACCATGACGGAAAATGGTTTTGGCTGTGGGTAAGGGTTTGGTGGGATTTTGATGTTTTTTTTGAAAGGGGGTATTGTTGCAAATCAATTCCGGGGAGAGTTTGACCGTACCCACCCACCTACCCCAGTGGCATTTATAAAAATATAGCCTATTTTTATATCCTTAACCTATTGCTATGGCCGGAAAACAAAAAAAAATACCTGATGAGCTTTTGCCGCTTGTAAACGCAGGTATACAAATAGACGATGAAGACTATACCACTAACCCGGAAGGGCGGGTAATAACACTTGGTTTATCAGGCAAAAAAATCAGCGACCTCTCGCCGCTTGCGACATTAACGCAGATAACGAAGCTAGACCTATCTAATAACCAGATACAGGATATTGCACCCTTAAAGGGGTTAACCCAGATAACTAGGCTATACCTTTCTGATAACCAGATACAGGATATTGCACCTTTAAAGGCCTTAACGCTGATAACGAAGCTATTCCTTTCTCATAACCAGATACAGGATATTGCACCCTTAAAGGGGTTAACGCTGATAACGAAGCTATTCCTTTCTTATAGCCAGATACAGAATATTGAACCCTTAAAGGAATTAAAGCTAATAGCTACGCTATATCTTAATAATAACCAGATACAGGATATTGCACCTTTAAAGGCGTTAACACAGATAACGGAGTTATCCCTTTATAATAACCAGATAAAGGATATTGCACCCTTAAAGGGGTTAACGCTGATAACGAAGCTATTCCTTTCTCATAACCAGATACAGGATATTGCAC
>CAYSIG010000023.1:0-83675 GCA_964430995.1 uncultured Flavipsychrobacter sp. | reverse complement strand
CCGTTGGCCGATCAGCCAGCGCAGATACCTCCCATAGTGCCTCCCGCCTGTCGAGACCTATTGAGCGAAAAGCATCCGCATCCGCCAGCCGCTCTATTGCTGCCGGTGATACCCCTGCATCCATCAACGAATTAATACTTGTATATGCCTCCTGCCTTGCAGCCGTAAGCAATTCCATGTCCTCCTGGCCCAATCCTTTTACCTGCCGGAAGCCGAGCCGGATTGCAAAATACTTACCCACCTTTTCTTCGAGCGTATTGTCCCAACAGGAATGGTTTATATCTACAGGCCTCACCTCTACCCCATGCTTTCGCGCATCTATAACTATCTGTGCCGGCTGGTAAAAGCCCATAGGCATACTATTCAGTAAGGCCGTTGCAAATACGTCGGGGTAATAACACTTTATCCACGAAGAAACATATACTAACAACGCAAAACTGGCCGCATGGCTTTCCGGGAACCCATAACTGCCAAAACCTTCCAACTGTTTGAATACACGCCGGGCAAAATCCTCTGTATAGCCTTTGGCAGTCATGCCATCTACCAGCTTCTTTTCAAACTGGCTGACCAAGCCCTTTGCTTTAAAGGTGGCCATACTACGGCGCAACTGGTCTGCTTCGGCCGGTGTAAACCCGGCAGCTACAATAGCTATTTCCATAGCCTGCTCCTGGAATAACGGAACACCCAGTGTCCTGCCTAATATTACCTCCAATTCTTTTGATGGGTATTCTACCGGTTCTTCGCCATTCCTGCGGCGTAAATATGGGTGTACCATATCGCCCTGTATGGGCCCCGGCCGCACAATGGCTACTTCTATAACCAGGTCATAAAAGCATTTTGGTTTCAGCCGTGGCAGCATGGACATTTGCGCCCGGCTCTCTATCTGGAATACACCTATTGTATCTGCATGGCTAACCATTTCATATACAGCGGGGTCGTCCTGCGGAATGTTTGCCAATGTCAGGTCAAGCCCATAAAGTTTTTTGGCAAGGTCGAAGGCTTTACGGATACAGGTAAGCATACCCAATGCCAGTACATCTACTTTAAGAAAACCCAACGCATCTATATCATCTTTATTCCACTCTATGTTTGTCCTGTCTTCCATCCGGGCATTTAGTATCGGGCATAGGTCTGTTATCTTGCCCTGCGTGATAACAAACCCACCTGTATGCTGTCCCAATTGCCTAGGGAAGCCTATATACTGCCGGGTAAGCAGTAACACTTTCATCAGGTGGGCATCATTAGGATCAAAGCCATCTTCTGTGGTCCGCTTTCCTGCAAACCATTCTTCGTTAAACTCCCATGAGGAATTTGAAAGCCTGTTAACAGCATCAACCGACAACCCCATTGCTTTTGCCACATCTCTGACTGCTCCCTTAAAGTGTACCTGTGTAACGGTTGCCACAATACCGGATCTGTCCCGCCCATACTTCTGGTAGATGTATTGGATCACTTCTTCCCGCCGCTCATGCTCAAAGTCCACATCAATATCAGGTGGTTCATCACGTGCATCAGACATAAAGCGGGCAAAAAGTAGCTTAAATTTGGAAGGATCAACAGAGGTAATGCCCAGGCAATAACAAACGACTGAATTAGCGGCAGATCCCCTTCCCTGGCATAAAATGTCTTTATTTCTTGCAAAACGCACAAAGTCATAAACGGTCAGAAAATATGCTGCGTAATTCTTTCTTTCCATAAAATCCAGCTCAAACTGAATAGTACTCTTGATATTTTGCGGAATATTCGCTCCAAATTTTTCCTTTGCACCCTGCCAGGCCAGGTACACTAATTCTTCCTGTGGTGTCCTTCCTTCTGTAGTTATTTCTTCAGGGTACACATACTTAAGGCTATCAAGCGAGAATTGGCAGGCTTCTTTTATTTCCTGTGTGCGTTTTATAGCATCCGGGTACTGCCTGAAGAGGCGTTCCATTTCACTGATCGGTTTTAAATATCGTTCCGCGTTCTGGTACAGCCGGAATCCGGCATTATAGATCGTACACTTTTCCCTTATGCAGGTAAGAATGTCCTGCAATTCCCTTCGCTCACGGTTATGGTAGTACACATCATTGGTGGCCACCATTGGAATATCAAACTGACTTGACAGTTGGGATAAGCGAAAGAACATCTTGCTATCGTATGCCTGGTATGCCCGGACCGCACCAATGTAGAGGTCTTTACCTAAAGCCTGCTTATACTCATCAAGTTCTGTTTGGAACTTAGGAGGAAATTCAAATGCGGCATTTAATGTTATAGGCGGTATAACTATAAACTTCATTCCTTTGGCATATCTGTAAACATCCGCTTTGTACAGATGGCATTGTCCCTTCTCTGCACGCAGGTTGCCTGCTGAAAGTAATGCAGAAAGGCCCGCATAAGCCTCTATATTAGTCGGATATGCAAGCAGGCTTGGTCCGTCAAGCAGGTTTAACCGGCAGCCAACAATAAGGCGTATGCCTTTTGCTTTCGCAGCAACATGGGCGCGCACTATTCCGGCTAAAGTATTATGGTCAGCTATGGCAACTTCCTGATAGCCCAATGCGGCTGCCTGTGCTACTATTTCATCAGGGTGCGACCCTCCCCGTAAAAAACTAAAATTTGTCGTTACCTGTAATTCTGTATAACTCATTCTCTAAGCAAAAAATCCGTGAATAAACCATTTAGGGTCGCAGGCATCATAGCTGCCTGATCGGAACAGCCAATAGCGTCTGCCGTTTTCATCTTCTACACAGTAATAATCTCTGTATAAACCATTTTCGATCCACCATTCCTGTTCTATCCTTTCGGGACCATCTGCTTTCTTTATGTTATGCAATTGCCCTTTATAGATGAACAGCATAGGTGGATAATCAGGCACGGGTACTGACACCTCAATAAGTTCCGGTTTAGGCAATAGGTGCACAGGCCGTGGCAGATCGGTCCGCCATGGGGTAGTTTCTTTCTCTTCAAAGAAGCTGGCTATTTTTAAAGAGCGTTCCGGCCAATAGTGTTCATCCGGCAGGTAACGATGGATAGTATTCATACCTACCTTTCCTCCTATCCTGTCCAATAGTTCCATTACCTCCATATCATCATGATTGCTGGTTGCCCAGAATGCCTCTTGTGCAGCCGGAGCATCCTCTACTACCGGGGCTTCAATGACAAATACCTCAAAACCGAGTGCGGGGATAAGGCAGCCAGTTTTGTTTTCAAATAACTTAATTAGATGTTTTACATTCCTAGTTGCCCGGTTAGTGCCTATTTTCAGTTGCTGAATTTCTCCATCTACCCGGTAGGCCTTGAATACACAGGCCCTCAACCCTTTTGCTTCTTTCTCTAATCGCTTACACAGCTTCTCTAAAAGGTTTTCTAAAGCAATTTCAATACCTGTTATTGTCCGTATAGGTTCAAGGCAGGGCAACCTTTCCTGGTAGGGTTCAACCGGGCATATCGGCCGTATCATTTCCTGTTTCTGGCCTATTGCTTCATCTATTCTATCTAAAAGCGTTTGACCAAACCGCCTGCGTAGCGCAGATCGCGGCATATTCATAAAACTGCCTATGGAATTCAACCCAAGTTTTGCCAATCGCTGTGATAATGCTTCATCCAACCGTAAAGCAACAGGAGGCAATGACATTATTGCTTCTATTTGCCGGTCTGGTTCAATAAGAGGTGTTACTTGTCCATACCGGGATACCGCCCAGGCCGCACCAACTGTATCAGCAATAGCAGCACGCACATCATAGCCAAAACCCCGAAGTTTAATAATAATATCTTTCAGATATGGGCGTTCCCCACCCCACAGATGGGGACAGCCGCTTACATCAAGTATCAGCCCGTCAGGTGGGTCAATGGCAATGACCGGAGTATAACGCAGGCACCATTCAGCCAAGGCATTGAGTAGTTTTTCGGAAAGCCCTGGCTGGTCATCAAGCACTTGCAGCCCCGGGAATACTGCCCTGCAATCCGCAACGACCATGCCGGTATGAATGCCTTTGGCGTATGCTACCCTGCTGACTGCTTTTACTACCATACGCCCACGTTCGGGTGCGGCCATAACTAAGGCTGTATCCCCTAGCCCTTGCCGGCGACGGACCACCCAATCCGTCTTCAGATGACGGAACCATATGGAAATAAAACGTTTAGGCATACTATCCGGTCTTTCGCGTTTGTATTCCGGGGACCGGAATAGTTTGGGGGATATGCCGGAAACTACCTGCAGCCCACTCTACCAGCCAGCTACCCGGGTTACCATTTCGGACTTTCTGCAGATGGATGCTCCATCTCGGATAACTTACACCGGGCATGTTACCTTCATTTATACTGGCAAGGGATTTGATCTCCCACCGGGTAATACAGGCTACGGTGTTTTTGCCTTTGGGATTATAGCGATGAATAAGCCCTGTAACCTTGCTTTGTTCTACGGCAAGTTGTAGCCGTCTTGATTCTGTGAAGCTAAGTTCACTCAGTTCCCCAACCACGGCAGCCAGGGCCTCACACTTTAATGCTTCCTCTACAGCCCATAACACATCCTTTTGCCTCATGAGGTCAACAAAAATGATTCGTGCAGGGTCTAATCCAAATACTTTTAACGCAGGTGGGAATATTGTCCGTTTACAACTTATCCATAAACAGGCGCCACCCCCTTTTTGCATGAGGGTGCCAAGCAGGCTGGCAATAAAGCCATTGGTTGCAGCGGCATTTTCTGGCACATTGCTTATAAACTCATGCACTGCACCTACAGGGAAGGTCTTTTCCGGAAATGCATGTTCAATTGGCCCAAGACCTGTATTCATGCATTGCCTGCCGGATGCTTTTTTGTAGCCCTGCAAACTGAGCACCTCTTTCTGCAACTCCTGTATTATTTCATTCGTGCCTCTTGCCGGTGTCATAAGGATTACTTACTTTTGTTTCTATTAGCAACATTTGTATGTTTTCAATAGTAACAATAAGAAATGATATCCCAAAAACTTTTTTTTAATTCTAATATCCGGTTCCTCAGGGAACGGAAGAAGCTGAGCCAGGAAGAATTGTCACAAAACCTCGATATATCCAGGAATAAGTTGCAGGCGCTGGAATCTGGGAAAACCATAAATCCTACTGCTGCTGATATGATAAAATTCTCTGATTACTTTAAGGTCAGTGTAGATAGTTTATTGAAAGTAGACCTTACAAAGCTTGGTGAATATAAACTGCATGAACTACTGGCGGGTAATGATGTATATATGACAGGCTCAAAGATCAGGGTACTGGCGATAACCGTGGATAAAAACAACAGGGAGAATACCGAATATGTACCCATAAAGGCAAAGGCCGGCTATATGGCAGGACATAATGACCCTGAATTTATCGCCACGCTACCTAAGTTCACCCTACCTAACTTACCAAAGACAGGCACATACCGCATGTTCCCTACCACGGGAGATTCTATGTTGCCTATACCAGAAAACAGCGAGGTGATAGCTCAGTATGTAGAGGATTGGAAAGGTATCAAGCCCGGCACTCCCTGCATAGTTATCCTGAAAGGTGAACAGGATTTTGTTTTCAAACTGGTAACCATACAAAGCGACAGGAAAATATTATTGAAGTCATTCAATTCCGCTTATCAACCTTATACCGTAAACAGTGAAGATATACTGGAAATATGGAAGTACTATAAGCACCAGACCGGAACGTTGCCGCAGAGGGAAAGCGACTTACAGGAACTGAAAACCCTGATCATGGATCTGGGAAAGCAGTTGAAGAATAAAAAGTAGCTGGTGTAAAGGGTCATCTTTGATTATATTCGAGACAACTGAATTCCTGTGCAAATTCTGTGCAAATAAAAAAGGGCTTCAAACTGTTATCGTTTGAAACCCTTAACTGACTTGTGACCCGGATTGGATTCCAACTACCGGTATAACTTATTGAGAATGAATTACTTTATTTTTTTGCCGATTTTTTTGCCGATCAAAACAGGAATTTTTCAGGAAAATTACTTCGCTTTACCCAACGTTAACTATCATAACAAAGGTAGTAAAAAATGCTGCAACATTTGTCTGACGTGGGCCAAACAAAAACCAAAAAAATAATCGGCAATGGTTCTTTACAGAAATGTTAGATAGTAAAATATATCGAAATCAAAAAATACTTTCAACCTCGATCTTACCTTTACCACTAGATAGTTTTTTTACCTTTATTTGAGTAGGAATTCTTTCGGTCATTTCTTGGACGTGCGAGATGACTCCCACTTTTCTTCCTTGGTTATGAAGTCTTTCTAATGCGTCCATTGCTATACTCAAAGTATTTGGGTCCAATGAGCCAAACCCTTCGTCAATAAATAGAGATTCCACCTTCATTCTGTTTGAGGATAATGATGCAAGCCCTAATGCTAGTGCCAATGATACTAAAAATGATTCTCCGCCGGATAGTGTAAATACCGTCCGTATTTCATTTCCCATTTCCATGTCAACAACTTGCAAGCCTAGAGAATCAGGAATTCTCTGAATGATATAACGCGATGACAATGAACCCAAATGGACGTTTGCAAAATCAAGCAGAACGTCAAGTGTATATTCTTGCGCAACTTGTCTAAACTTCTTTCCATCAGCAGAACCTATTACTTCATTTAACTTACTCCAGTTATTGAAAAGTTCTGCCTTAGCGGCTATTTGTATAAGTAGATCCCCAATTCTCGCAATATTTTCAGTATTGTTCCTTAAAGTGAACGAAATCTCGTTGCTTCTTTTGTTAGAATTTGATAGGTGCTCCTCATTTGAAACCAGTAGGTCTTTAACTACATCTAGGGTTTTGTCAGATAGCTTGTTTGCAACGTGAGTTTGAAGTGCGCCTTCATGCTCATGCAAAATAGACGATGATTTATTCAAGTTATCGGCAATAGTTTGCAAACTGTTTCGCTCCCTGTCGATCCATTCATGGTTGTATTCGAGTAGTACAAGAATGTTCGTGAATGCTAATTGGAGGGAGTTAATTGCATTGAACTGTGAAAGCCAATTCGTAAACTGCTCTTGTAGCTGCCATGCCTTTTCAGCGGCTTGAACTATTGCGGCCTCCTGTTGCTGAACCTTGGTCGATAATTCTGTGAAATTTATTGTTAATTCATCGACTTTCGCTTTGTGTACTTTAATAGAATTGGTCAGTGTTGTTATTGTATCTTCAAATCCCTTTTCAACGATGTCTACTGGTTGTCCTTCAAAAATTTTGTGTCTTTCACTTTTTAGTATTTCACAGCCTTCTTTTTGTTTAGATAGCGATTCATTTTCATCAAACCATATTTTATATAAATTTCTCAATTGCTCTTCTAGTCTGGCTAATTCCGTGTTCAAAACAGCCATTGATTGGTTCTTTGTTTCGTGAGACGTAACGGTTTCAATCCATTTGGCGGAAAATGTCGTTAACTGTTCAATAAACGAGTCCGGGTCAGATCGATACCGTTCAATCCATTCTTCACCAGAAAAATACACATTGATCTCTTGCTCGATTTTTGAGACTTGAATGAGTAAGTCATTTTTTTGGCTAGTAGTACTTTTTATAAGTTCGCTGGATGATAGTATTGTTCGTTCATAATCCCGTTTTTCATTTTCTAGTTCCCCAACGCCTTTTTCGAGATTGGTGAGTTCATTCTTTTTAATTTCTAAAGTTCCTTTCCTGTCATTGTAGGTTTGGATGGCCGATTGTAAATTTTTTTGGGCAGTAGTTAGGGTGCCTATTTTTTCACTCAGCCATTGATCAATTTTATCAGTCGGAATATCCAATGATTCCTTTCCAACAGGGAAATTCAGCCAGGTTTCTCGGTGTTGGTTAATCGCTGTTTCTTTTAAACTGGAGTGATCTGTAAGGTCATTGATACTTGCAGCCAAAGTGGATATTGATTCCTTTAATCCTATTTGACTTGATAGGGATTCTTCATAAATTCTCTCATTTTCACTATGCTCATCATTGATAGTATTCAGAACTCGGTCAAATTCTGGAGAGTGTTCAATATAAGGATGGTGTTCACTCCCACAAACTAGACATGCTTCTCCCGGCTGAAGTAGTGTACGTAATTTTTTGATATCTGCAGTTGCTTCGAATCGAACTCTCTCCAGAAGTTTCTGTGATGCTTCCTTTTTTGCCTTAAAAATCTCAACTTGGCTATTTATTTCCTTAAGCAGTCCCTCCTTTACAGTTCGTGTTTCGCTGTCTCTTGCCAACTTACTTTTTAGATTTTCGTAGTCACTACTAGTTGCGTGAAATATCCTCCAATGTCCTTGAGATTCTATTGTTTGAGATAGAATATTGTCGATAGATCCCTTTTCATTGATTGTCTGTTGGATACTAAATTCTGTTAATGCTCTTTCCTCTGTTTCTACTACATTTTTTAGGTTTGTAATCTGGAGGTTCTTTTCAACAAGTGAATTGTCGATTTCAGTTACTTTCGTTTTTGCTTTTTCTATTTGATTTTCCTTTGTGAGAATTTCAGATAAAAGACGCTGAACTTCTGTAAAAGTCCGCTTTTCATCGCCCAGTCTGGATACTAACAATTTGGAATTTTCGGCAATTAGTTTTCTGGATTGATTTTGGGTGATCCAAAGGGACACGTTCGATATGTCAGCTGCTAAATCTAGATTCTTCGCCTGCGCTTCGTTAATTTCCGTGGCTGCTTTGTCATGTCTTTCCTTTGCAGCTACTACTACTAGGTCGGCGCTTGCAATCTGGCTTTCCTTCTCTTTGATAAGAGTGTCGAGTCTTCGCGCTTCAGTAATTAAAGTGGCTGCATCTTGTTTTTTCTTGGCAGCTTCTGTAATATCGAGCTCTGTCTTTTGCTGTATAATAACAGCTTCTGTCTTTTGTTTGAGTTTAGCTTCAACTTCAATTTTGAGGTTCGTTAAATCTTCTTTTAGTTTAGATATTGTTGT
The DNA here is from genome assembly GCA_964430995.1 of uncultured Flavipsychrobacter sp. Lineage (GTDB taxonomy): Bacteria > Bacteroidota > Bacteroidia > Chitinophagales > Chitinophagaceae > Nemorincola. Next base: position 74,802 of record CAYSIG010000023.1, on the reverse strand, counting down.
TTGTGTTTCTCCAATTCCGCTGACCGTGACACGAATATCCTGAACCTGATCAATTCGACTAAGAGTAATTTTCCTTTCAGTTGCAGCGTCTCTTTCATTGGTTGCTATTTCCACAGTCTTTCTGGCTGTTTCAATATTCGTTGTGATATTTGAAAGCTGTATATGCCACTGCAGTTCTCTGTTCAAATTAGTTTTTATACTCTCCTTATTGGCGATTTCCTGATCTAAAGTTGTTTTCTCTGTTTGATAGGCTTCAATTTCTTCTTGCGATAGAACTTCAATTCCCTCCTTCCTTAAATTGAGTTCTCTCAGTTCTTGTTCTTCATTTCTGTATCTTTCAAATACCATTTTTGAAATTTCAGAGTATATATGAGTTCCAGTTAGCTTTTCAAGGAGTGAGGCTTTTTCGTCTTTATTGGCTTTAAGAAATGCCGTAAAATCACCTTGTGCTAAAAGTACTGAACGAGTAAATTGTTCGAAGTTGAGTCCAACAAGTCGTTGAATCTCTGGTTGGATATCTGTTTTATTGCCAGGGAATGGAAGATTTGTGGACATGTTGAGCAATTCCATTTCGAAGGCTTGGATTTTACCGTCTGGTTTATTTCTAGCCCTTCTTACACTCCAACTGGCTTTGTAATTGTTGCCATCAACTCCTACAAATTCTACCTCCGCTTTTCCATCGCTGGTCCCATCTCTTAGAATTCCACGGATGTCACCTTGTCCGATTTTATTCCCGGCAACGTCTTGGATTTCAATTCCAGACTCCTTGGCTTGATTGTAACGAGGTGTTTTTCCGTAAAGTGCCAGGCATAATGCATCCAATATTGTAGATTTACCCGAACCCGTTGGTCCTGTAATTGCGAACAGACCTGCTGACTTAAGCGGTTCAGTTGTAAAATCAAGCTCTGACATTCCCTCTAATGAGGCCAGATTCTTTATTCCTATTTTCAGAATTCTCATGCTTCCTCAGTGCTTACTTGGTTAGAAATTTCATTAAAGAGCTGTAGCAAAATCTCGGGCATTTCCGAATTGTATTTTGCCATGTAAGTTCTTGTAAAAACGTCAATTGGCTTTAGTTCACTTAGCTTATCCTGCGCCACCGTTCCTTCTTGACCACCAACTTCAATTGATCGATACCTATTGTCAATTTTTACAAGTCTCACATTTTTACCTTGCAAGACATTGTCTATTAAATTTCGCAAGTTGGGTTCAGGCCCATCTGACAAAACCTTTACTTCCAAGTAGGGTGAGTTTATCTCAGATCCATTCGGAAGCGTTGCCAATTCAGTCAGAACATCAGAGATCGATTTATTTGTTAACGGAACTCGAAGTAATGGAGTGATTATCGGTATCTCAATTTTATTGATATTCGTAACACTGTCTTCAATAATCTCGAACGTCACTACTTGGTGTCTGTAATTCAACTCTGAAAAGGACAAAGGGATTGGACTACCAGAATACCGTATGTGCTCTCTCCCTCCAATTTTTTGAGCCTTATGGATGTGCCCCAAAGCAACATATTGTAATGCACTGGGGAATGCATCGGCTGATATACACTCGATTCCTCCCAAAATGGGCCTTTCAGATTTATCCATATCTGTAATCTCCGCACCAACTGCATGTAGGTGCCCTAAAGCCAAAAAAACCTTGCAATTTGGATATGCTAGAACGGCCTTGTTATACGTTTCTTTGTATAAGGCTTCAACACCGCTTGCATAAGGATTTGCACTATTTTCAACTGAAGGATAATCACCAAGCCTCAAAAATGGGATAGCAAGACAAGCAGCTTTTAAATTGCCTTCTAAATCTGTAATTGGAATAATCAATTTTGAATAGGCGAACTCCGCATTAGCACTTCTTTCTACGAATCCTACAATATGAATTTTGGATGATTCAAGGAGCGGTTTCGGAGTCTCTAATCGATAAGCAGAATCATGATTGCCAGCAGTTACTATAATCTGTAAATTTGGATTCTTTTTACTAGCATTGTTCAAAAATCCATAAAATAGCTTAATAGAACTGGCTGATGGATTTGATAAATCGAACACATCTCCGCTAATTAGTAGTACATCTACAGCTTCTTGAGCTATGATTTCAACAAGCCAAGTAAGAAACTGTTGATGTTCAAAAGCTCTATCGTAATCATAAAATAGTTGGCCGATATGCCAATCGGCAGTGTGCAATATTTTCATTGTCTATTTTTTTTCAATGTTCACGACTCCAGATTTTTGAAGTTCTTCTAAAATAACTTTGATGTTCGCAAAACTCTGTTGTCTAACCTGACCATCATTCCCAGCGCGAGTTTTTGAAAATGTAAAGACAACTCGCTCTTTTGCTCTTGATAAAGCAACAAAAAACGTACGCTTATCTTCATCAGGTTGGCGCTGAAATGTCCAAAAGGCACTATCCTCCAAACCGACAAAAATGACGGAGTGATATTCCAGTCCTTTGCTTTTATGTACTGTCATAACAGGTATTGTATCCTTGCCGGTTAAGACATCCAAGGACTCAATAATACCTTCGCTTTTTTCAAATGATGTAACTAGTTCGGCCGTTATTTCCTCGATGTGTCCCTTTAATACTCTTGCATTTCTAAAATTAGGAAATGCTGACCTGATACGTTCAATATTGGCATAGCCGATGATCTCATCGACAATTGTTGAAAGTTGCTCTGCTTTAAGAGTGTCTTTACTGAATTCTGTATTTATTCGTTTCGTAAAGTGGTAGAAAGACATTTCCAGTCGTAGTAATTGCTCATCCTCAAATTCGGTATGAAGATTACTTAGAAAAGAGAAGGCTGCCTGTCTAGCGATGCCGGCCTTTTTATCAAAAATGGCATAAAGGCAGTTGATAACATAAAGGCTGATATCTCTAGTTAATAACTCTTGAAATTTATTTTCGTCTCTTGCCTTTATTCCATTTAGGGTAAACAACTCTATTAAGGCTCCTGCATATGTATCGGGTCGTTGTTTTACGAGAATACAAATATCTCTAGGATTTAGTCCCTCAGTATCTATCCATGTGTTTGCGGCATCAAATAATGTCTGTATTTCTGTTTCCTGCGTCTCAAAAAGCCAAATATCGCATTCTCCATCATCAGGATTCCATTTCGACGAAGCTGTTGCCATATCGTCTTTTCCAAGTAAAGTTCTCGTCAAGTGATTAAGCAATGTTACTAATCGTGGTGCGCTTCTGAAATTCATGGTCAGAGGCTCCCTTGTAGCACCTGTTTCCTCCATATATTCATCAAAAACCGCTTCGTGTGCACCTGCCCAGGTCATTATTCTTTGTTTGTCGTCACCTACAGCTGTAAAAACACAGTTGCTTCCAAGAAAACACGATTTAAAGAAATCATATTGTATCGAGGTCGCGTCTTGAAATTCGTCAAGAAATACGTAATGGTATGTCTCTTGTAAGAACTGTTTTATTTTCGGGTTTGAATTTATTATGTACTCACCAAGTCGCATAATCATTTTGAACGTTAGTTGAGTAGGATTGCTGCCGAGTAATTGGTCCCATGCCTGTTTCCTTATTCTGTCCGCTCCTGTTAATAAGGGAAGCGGCAACTGGACTGCGTTATGAAATCTTTGAATTTCAGCATCGTTGGTTGTATTCCTATAATTCTGGTTTACGGCTCGATAGGTATCCAATACTGTAGCATCTCTTAGAATAACATCGTAGTCGGCAGTAATTGCGTATCCATGTGGTAAGGCCAATCTAAACCGATCTACTAATTGCTTTGCAAACGAATCGAAGGTGAATGAATCAAATCGCTTGGACAATTCATCGCCACATCGAGTCTTTACTCGCTCTTTAAGATTAAATGCAGCATCTCTTTTAAAACTTATTGCCAGTATTTTGTGAGGGAATTTACAAGTATTTGTTTGAAGGAGAAAGCAAGCTCTTTGTGCAAGCAACTCCGTTTTGCCTGCGCCGGGACCAGCAACGACTAAACTATTTTCCGTACTTGTAGCAACCGCTAAGGCGTTTTCCTCTAGGGTTAGACCATCGGTAGGTTTCCAATCTTCTATTTTAATTGATCTCACTGTCTTAGTTGTTTAACAATGATGAAATCTTCTTAAATATGGACTTAAGAACATCGGGTAAGCCATTCGTAATTTGTTCCGGAGTCATACCTGAAAGAACACGCATGTGCGTCGAGGGCTTTCCTCTGCCGAGGAAATGGTAGTTATACCAAATCATTAGTTGTTTTTCTTCTTCAGTGTAGGCAATGCCTTCAGCCTCATTAGATTTCAAGGTAGCTTTAACCGCAGTCTCAACCTTTTCGAGAAATTTATCGGGTTCATCATCACTATCTGGGATTCTTGGACCTCCACCGGCAGGAATTTCTTGCTTATAAAAATCTGTATAGTGTTGCAGCATCAAAAAATCCAAATCTAAAGGTGCTGAAAAGTAAACGCCATATTTTTTTAGCCTTTTTACCCATGTGTATAAATTATCTCGACTTTCCTTTTCTTTAATATCCCAGGTATGCATTTCCTCGAAATCTTCATCAGATAAAATTTTATCGTCTTTTAAAGCCAATAGTGCGTTTTTATCTTCGCCAACGGCAATTAACTGCGTGAGAGCATATTTTATTCTTCCCCAACCCCCACCTTCTCTTTCCAGATCGAGGTCAAGTAAAGTAATGTAGGGTATATGTAGGGTTTTCAATAGTTTCCAAATATGATTAACAAAGCGATGCCCCAATGGGGCAAATGTTATGATATTGTCGTCAAAGTCTACCTTCATCACATCCATCAATTTACTAAAAATTACCTCCTCACTATCACCTTCACCGATTACAGCTAGCCGGGCAAAATAAATTTCAGGATAGTTATGTACCGCTTCCTTTATATACTTAAACGCATCATCTCTGCTATCCGGTAGGATGATAGCATTAACTTCGGTTTTATATTCTTCAGTTATTCGGAAATGAAAAATGGCTTCTGGGTCTAGCCGTTTAACAATCGCAGGTGTATGTGACGAAAGAACCACCTGGGAATTTTCTTTTTCAGCAATTGCTTTCAGTATTTTTATTACTCTACCTAAAAGTTGGGGCGCAATATGGTTTTCGGGTTCTTCAATTGCGAGAATGGTCAACAATGGCTGCGATAACCCTATGTTTTCGTCATCATCAGCCATTTTTTCTTCAATATCTAGTAATGCACAAACTAGAGTAAGATAAAATAGGGATCTGTAACCTTCACCTAAATCATCAACGCTGAACTTCCTGTGGGTTGGTGTCGGAGTAAATGAAATCTCAAGTTTCTTTAAAATAGAATCCAAATCACTACCACCAAAACCAAGCGAGGTTTCCTTATAGCGATCATCTTTGTGAAATTTTTCCCAAAATGACGTTATAGATTTCTGGATGCTTATTAACTCCGGTAGTTCCTCGAAAGTCTTATTTATTTCATCGATCTTTTCATCAAACGTTTCTTTGAATTCATCTTGCCATTTTATTTTTCGCAACACTCTATACAAAATACTCCCTGACGCGTACCGCAATTGTTCTGCTGGTCGGCGAATTGCAGGGACATAAATAATTTGTATTAGACTCTTTAGGTGATTAGGGTATAGTTGTTTATTGTCTTCCTCAACATCTTCGCCATCAGCTGCTTTGATAAAGAATAATTTGGAGTCAATGATGCCATCGGGTTCAACGGCGTCATGGTTCCATGTTGCCTCCAAGCGGATACGTATATACGGATTTCCTCCTTCTTCCTCGACAATCATCTGGCTAAAAAACAAAGGGATGGTTTCTTTATCCTTTTCAGTAAATTCTAACCTAACCTCTATTGCTAATGTCTTTTCCTCAGTCGATGATTCTTCCTCATCTTTCTCAAAATGGAAGTCGTGACGAAAGATTTCTCTTTCTGCGTTCGATGAGCCGAAAATCTTCCTCAAAGCATCCAAAGCTGTCGTTTTACCGGAGCTATTCAAACCTATGAATGCTATTAACTTATGTTCTACTTCAATTACAGTGTCATCTCCACCGAATGATCTAAAACCTCTTATTCGAAGCTGGGTAATTTTCATAATGTAATATTCACTTGTAGGGATAATCTATATTTGGGTATTATATTTTTATAAGTACAACAAACGTAAGAATTAAACAAACAATAATAGGTAATTACTTGCTTATTTTGATAATTTATTTTCTTTATAAAATTATACAAATGAAATGAAAAGGCTCACTAACTTTACTCTGAATTTTAATTGATTTGTAACAAATACCCTGCATGAATGTTGATGCTGCTAATAATCGGGAAATATCATATACGCCATCTGCCATTCTTAATATTCTCAGCAATTCTATCTCATTACCTCAAATAAAAAAAGTCATTCAATGTAAAGGTATTTACTCTCATGGCAAAGGAAGTAATTATAACGGCTATTACTATGACCAATTGCGGGATGATGCGGGCGATTCCGTTTTGACTCTACTTGTGCCAGCACTTATCCGGGAAAAATTGACTTCCGGAAAGACAATTGTATTTAATGGCTATATAACAAAGAAAATAGGAAATGCTCCAGGAAGGATTGAAATTCAACTTAACATCACTGAAATAATTGAACAAGTAAATAATTCTTTCTCAGATATAGATTTGCAATCAATAGCTATTCAACAGGAAAAGGCAAAAATTGGCTTTAAGGATGTGTATAGTTTTATAAAGCGAAGAATAATAAGGGATGAGCCGGTTTCTATTAAGATAATTATAGGTCAAAATGCAATTATTGACAGCGATATTAAACATCAATTACGTGATTCTTCTGGGTGGTACAACATTTCTTTTCATAAAACTAGTCTCTCCTCTGAATCCGCAATTATTTCATTATTAGCGACTTTAAACACTAATGAAAGTGAGATTATATGTATATCAAGAGGAGGAGGTGAAAACATTCAACTGTTCAATTCAGTCAATATCGCAAAAGTATGCCTTACTTTGATCCCCTTTTTCCTGACTGCGATAGGCCATAAAGAAGATGTTACTTTGGTTCAAAAGATCGCAGATAAAGCTTTTATTACTCCAAGTGAACTAGGTCAATTTTTAAATCAAGTATACCAAGAAACGATTGAGGAATTGCAAAATTCAAAGGCCAAACTCATTGAAACATTGAGTAAACAGTTTGAACCGGGTTTTAAGCAACAATTAGAACAATTTGAATTATTGAATAATAAGAAAATAGCTGATCTGTCTATGTTTCATACTAGGGAAATTCAAACCCTAAATGAAACTTACGCTGAGAGAATTAAGAACCTCAATGACAATTTTTTCAAGCAAATTGAAGTTGGCAAAATAAACCAGACTAAAAGGTACCCAATGTGGCTTATTGTCCTAATCGCTGTTTTTAGTTTTGCGCTTGGATATTTATGGTTTAGCCTTATCAAATGAGCCCTTTAATGTTCAAAAGATTAAGTAGTAAATACCATTGACCGATTATTTGCAATAAATTTTTTTTATACTTAGAACATGTTTTAAGCGCTTTGCAAGATTGCATCTCGCCATGGCGATTGATAGTAATCTGCTCTTATCGCGAGATGCAATCTTGCGGTGGACAAGTCCCCCGGCCCCCCTAAAATTCTTAAGTCATGTCTACGGTCATGTACATTCTTTAAACTATTAAGCAAAAACATATTCCTTCTAGAACGGTAGATCATCCTTACCTAGACTGTTTTAAGGCTCGTCATGCTAATAATGGAACAGCAGCTTACATTGATTCCCAATGAGCGCTTGAATGTTTCCATTCCTTCCATTTATTGCTATTTTTGTTTAAAAATAATACTTATGAATCAAGTTCTCATAAAATTCGACTCAGATATCCAGGAAGCAATTGAGTCCAATGGTATAAATATCGAGGAATACATTAAAAGAGAGCTCGATTGTACAGTATCCCACGAGGATCTAATTACTGATGAAAATAAAGAAAAATCAAAAGACTTTTATTTGGCGGTAAATTTTGTGGCGGGTAGTGACAGTAAGGTTATATAGGGGCGAAACCCACCGGCTAAAAGAGCTACTGGCACAGTACCAGGCACAGGCAAATGAATGCCTCGCAAATGCCAGGGAGCAGGAAAATGAAATACTTGCTATGAAGAATGCCAAGCCCGCTAACGACAAAGAAGTAAAACGGTGGGAAAAGAAAAGGGAAGACGAAGAACAAAAACTAACAAAAATCAAAAACAAAGAGGCCTACTATTTAGCTCACCATAACTGGCTGATTGAACGCTTCCCGAACGGCATCTATGAAGATGTGACGGGGTTGTGCAAGGCGGCAACGCTTGCCGAGTTAGAAGAACAGGACTACAGCCTTAATCCTGGGAGATATGTAGGTGTTGTGATAGAGGAGGATGGATTGACAATCGATGAGTTTTTAACAGAAATGCAGGAACGTCAAAAAACTTTGACTAATCTGAAAAACAAAGCTTCAGAATTAGATTTAGTAATCGAAAATAATCTTAGTACAATAATAGCAACACCACGTGAGCGACGCTAAAATTATCAAGTTTAAAGACTTTATTACACTTCAAAGGGGATTTGATCTCTTTAAGAGTGAATACCGCGTTGGACTTTATCCAGTGGTCGGTGCAACTGAGATTTCTGGTTACCATGATGAGTATAAACTAAATGGTCCCGGTATTACAGTTGGGAGGGTGGGTACAATTGGATTTGTTCAGTTAATAAATGAAAATTTCTGGCCTCATCAAGATTGTCTTTTCGTAAAAGATTACAAAGGCAATGAGTTATTGTATGTTTATTATGTTTTAAAGGCATTACCGCTTTCCCATCTGGACGCTGGGGGTGCGGTACCTGCTTTTAACCGAAACCATCTTGATCATATCGCGATATTGTTACCGTCTAAAAATATTCAAATACGAATTGCAGCGGTGCTAAGTGCATACGATAAACTAATCGAGATAAATACTCAGCGAATAAAGCTCTTAGAAGAAACTGCAGAAGATATTTATAAAGAGTGGTTTGTTAGAATGAGATTTCCGGGGCGCGAAAAAGCTAAGTTTACTAAAGGAATACCAAAAGAATGGCAAATAAAGCCGATTGGAAAAGTCATTGACTATTCTATTGGCGGAGGATGGGGTGAAGATAAGTCAGACACTCAATTTTCAGTTTCCGGGTATGTCATTAGGGGCACCGATATACCTGGAATAAGACAAGGAAGGGTAAATAAAGAAGTATATCGTTTTCACAAGGCATCGAACATCAAATCGAGAGAATTGATTGAAGGCGATATTGTTTTTGAAACTGCCGGCGGGTCAGAAGGTCAGCCTTTAGGGCGCACTTGTTATATCACAAATGAAGTATTAGAAGCCTATGGCGATAAAGTAATGGCGGCAAGTTTCTGTAAGCAGGTAAGAACCACAAGCATACCATCCATGTTCCTCTATTATTTTCTCAACTATCTCTATGATACCGGAATGATTGAGGCTTTTCAGGTTCAATCTACAGGGATCAGTAACTACCAATTTGAGCCTTTTCTGAAATTTCAACAAATACTGCTGCCATCTGATAAGTTAATGCCGTCTTTTCATGACCAAGCAATAGTAATCCAAAAGCAAATTGCAGCATTAGGTATTCAAAACGACCAACTTCGCCAAATCCGGGATCGCTTATTGCCTCGTTTAATTAGTGGTAAACTAACGATAAAACAATGATTGCTATTCATTTTTTACTGTGGAATAAGAAAAACCGAGATATTCTTAATACATTGTTCTGTAATTGAAAAATGAAAAATGAATAGGTTAAACTATTTTAATCCCTATAATTCTAAAAGCCATGCTCATGAGGATCAGCTGACGAGGGCGTACCTTGTCGTATTACGACACTCGTACGCTGCTTTTACCGCTTTTTTTGATTATTGTAAGAGCAAACTGGTTGTCGACACCACCAAAGAAGAAATATCTTTCACACTCAATGAATTAATTGAGGATGGTTGGGAATTGGATACTCAAAAAGCAAATCCTAAAATTGAGACCAACTGGTTGTTAAGTGTCCTAATAACTGATTCTGATTTGCATGCATCTGGTCTAATAAGTTCTGTTAAAAGACATGCCAGGTATGATGGAGTAATTACATTTGGAGAAAGTCTTACTATCATTATAGAGAATAAGCCCTGTTCGGGTAATGTATGGTTTCAGCAGCTAAATCCCAGTAAGGAAAATCTGGACACTGACACCAAGATTTATAGCGCTCCGGTAGTTTTAGAATGGAAGGAAATTTTAAAACAGCTAAATAGTCTTTTAAATCTTCCTAATATTTCCGGGTATGAAAAACTTATGATCGGAGATTTTCTTTCATACATAGATGAGGTTCATCCCAAGTTAAATCCATATGACAATTTTAGTCTTTGTAAAGGAAATGAAACACTCATTTATCGACGGATTGAAAATCTACTAAGGGGGATTGTTCTTGATGCAAATAGCATCAGTGAGCACATCGGCTGGGGATATAATATTGAGATTAATTGTGGATCAATCCGCAAAATTGGCTTGATTTATGAAAGAATGGGTGATGACTGGCGGTTGAAGCTAAGTTTGATTTTCGGCAACACAATAAGTCAAGCAAGAGCTTTTTATGGTTGTAGTCCTACTGTTAGTCACTTATCCCGAACTGAGTGGCAGTTTGTCCCCGACTTTCATTTCTCGTTTATGCAAAAAAATCTGGTTTGGTTTCAATCTCCCGATGACAATAAATACTTAGAATATTGGACAAATAATCAGGGCCTAATACATCAATACAAAAAAGATGATCTTCCCACATTGATTTATAGCTTACACGACAAAGGGATAATCATTAGGAATACAAGGTCACAAAAAGATATGCACAGCAAGATTTTCAACAAAAGATATTTTACTTTAAATGTCTGTCCTGGTTTCGGTATAAACTATATTATCAAGGGCAAAGATGCTGAAGTATGGGACAAGGATAATAAGCTGGCTAATATATTGAAAGACAAAATAAAGGAAGGAATGTTAGTGGTGCATCAGGACGCCTCTGTTTTATTAAGAAAGTAAATAATTATGCAAAGCTATCTGTCAGAAGACGATATTGAAGTTGCGATAACACAGGTGTTCATCAAAAACCTTGGTTACCGGCATTTGAATTGCATAAATGTTGATCTTACTGGCCGCAAATCAGAATCCGATGTAGTTATCAGGTCCATTCTTCAAAAACGGCTGGCCGATATTAATTTCAGCTTACCGGCATCAGCAATAGATGAGGCCGTTGAAGTCCTTTGCACAAACCATAACGATAAAACCGCCCTTGCTGCCAATAAAGAAATTTATGGTCATATCCGCAACGGCATAGAACTGACAGTAAACAACAAACAAGGAAAGCGCGAACCAGTAACCATTAAGGTAATCGACACAAATCCCAAACTGAATGACTACCTTAATGTTACCCAATTATGGATACAGGGTAAGCAGCGATTACGACCCGATATAATAGTTTACATAAACGGCCTGCCGCTTGTATTCATAGAGTTGAAGAATAGCAAGTATGGTGTCCGCAATGCCTACGACGATAATCTTCGCCGGTATAAGGACCATATTCCCTTACTGTTTCAATACAATGCCATCTGCATACTAAGCAACGGCCTCGAAACAAAAGTGGGCGGCTTCAGCTCCGGCTACGGCCATTTCTTTCCCTGGCTGCGCCCGGAAAATGAAAAGCAGGAAGTTGATAAGAAGCGCATTAAAGAATTTGGCGTCAGCCTCGATTATGCAGTCCTCGGTCTTTGCGAGAAACACAGAATTTTAGACTACCTCGAAAATTTCATCCTGTATTACAACGATGATAAAAAAATAATTGCCAAGAACCATCAGTTCCTTGGCGTCAACAACGCGGTCACCCATTTTGAAGAACGCATAAAGCACGACAGGGAAGGGACTGATGAAGACAACAAAGGCAAGTTGAGTGTATTCTGGCACACACAGGGCAGCGGAAAAAGTTTCAGCATGATCTTCTTTACTCAAAAGATTTTCAGAAAGGAAACTGGCAATTTCACCTTCCTTATTGTTACTGACCGGGATGATCTCGATGGGCAGATATACCGCAATTTTCTCGGCGCTGGTGCGTTTCATAAATCACAGAAATGCCAGCCAAAGAACAGCGAAGACCTGCGGGCTATGCTGCAAACTAATACGCGTTATGTATTCACGTTGATTCAGAAATTCAGATACGATAAAGGTAAAAAATACCCCATCCTATCTACCCGAAATGATATCATTGTTATTATCGATGAGGCTCACAGAACCCAGTACAAAGACCTTGCTGATAACATGCGCGCAGGCTTGCCCAATGCCCAGTACATAGCCTTTACCGGCACACCATTGCTGGGCAGCAAGCAGCTTACGGAAAACTGGTTTGGCAAAACGGTATCTGAGTACAACTTCAAACAAAGCATCGAAGATGGTGCCACAGTGCCATTATTTTATAATAAGCGCAAGCCCGAAGTCTGCCTGCAAAATGATGACCTCGATTCTGATCTGGCCGATATTGTTGAAGACGAAGAACTAAGTGAGGCCAGTCAGCAAAGGTTGGTTGGCGACCTTGCGCAGGAAGTGAGTGTCATTAAAAGTGATGATAGGCTCGAAACCATTGCGCAGGATATTGTTTACCACTTTCCTCGCCGGGGATACTTAGGGAAAGGTATGGTCATCTGTTTCGATAAATTTACTGCCGTCAAAATGTATAACAAAGTGATGCGACTGTGGGCGGTTGAAAAGCGGAATATTCAAAAAGAGCTAAAGGATGCAAAAACGAAGAAAGAGATAGAGGAATTAAAGTTCACACAGGAATGGATGCGCAGAGCAGACATGGCTGTGGTAGTAAGTGAAGAAGCTGGCGAAGAAGAAAAATTCAGAAAAGAAGGCCTGGACATTGTGCCACATCGTAAGCGGATGAATGATGTTGATGATAATGGCCTGGACATTGAAGACAATTTTAAGGATAAAAACAACCCGCTGCAGTTGGTTTTTGTTTGCAGTATGTGGCTTACCGGCTTTGATGTAGAAACCATTTCCACCCTCTACCTCGACAAGCCCATGAAAGATCACACCCTCATGCAGGCTATTGCAAGGGCAAACAGGGTAACTGATTTCCCGATAAACGGGAAGTCAAAAAAGAATGGATTAATTGTTGATTATTACGGCGTATTCGGCAATCTGAAAAAGGCGTTTGCATCCTATGGTGGTGGCAAGATGGGCGAGAACGGCGAGGAAGGAGAAGACACACCTGCACAGGAGAAAAAATATTTGTTCGTTCTGTTGCAGGATGCCATCAATGAGTGCGATGAGTTCTGTAAATCTATCGGTGTGGATCTGAAAGCAATTGGAGTTTCACATATTGTTTTCAACAAGCTTGGGTTGTTTGATGATTACGCCAATGCAATAATGGCAAACGACGCCTGGAAGAAGCAATTCATTGTGTACGACAATACCGTCTATTCACTCTACGAGTCATGCAAGCCTGAGATAAACAAGCTTCGGGATAGCTATAAATACGCAACGATCATTCGCTACCTACGCGAGGTGATAGATGGCAATGCTGAAAGGGCCGACCTGGACAGTGCTAAAAGAAAGATAAGCCTGCTGCTCGACGAAAGCATAATAGCTCAGAAAAAAGGCAAAGATGCGGAAAAGAGGTATCAATATGGTCAGGTCGCAGAGGCAGACTCAAGCGCCGAAGAAGGCAAATACATGATAAAAGCATGGAAGCAAATTGACTTGAGCAAATTCGATGTAGATAAATTAAAGGAAGAATATAAAGTTGCCCCGCACAAGAACATCGAAATAAACGACTTCCGCGCATTCATCGAAATGAAGTTGCAGCAGATGGTCGACCGGAATGTAACAAGGATAAACTTTGCCCAGCGCATACAGGAAATAATAGACCGGTACAACTCCACCACTCCCGACGCAGACAGTTACTTCGATGAGCTCATGGAGTTCATGGAGAAAATGAAAGAAGAAGAACAACGTGCTGCCCGTGCAGGCCTCACCGAAAGCGAGCTCGAAATCTTCGACCTTATAAAAAAAGAAAACCTCACAAAAAAAGAAGAAGAAAAGGTAAAGAACGCCGCAAAACACCTGCTAAAGCGCCTGAGAGAAGATAAGCCAACAGTACTAATCCACGACTGGTATAAAGACAACCAGACAAGAATAGTAGTTAAAGACGCAATCCAAAGAGTCCTTGACGTAGAACTACCCGACACCTATGATCGCAGCGTTTTCAATGCCAAATGCGATAGCGTTTACGACCATTTATATAAGCAAGCAATTGATGATAGAGCGGTAGCATAGCAATTTTATTATTCAAAGTTTAATTTTACAATTTATGGTGTGCTTGTGTATTAATTTCTCTCTCGGCGATTACTGGAACAGTGTCGTTCAAAATGCCATAGGTTGCGCATTGGGGAGCGCTGCAGCTATAGGTATTGCGATTTGGATTTATCGGCGTCAATATCGAGACAATGAAAAAGCCAGGATAAAAGCCGAAAAAGAAATTGAACGCAATACGCTAAAGTATTTCTCAATTTCAATACAGGAAATTATCGCTCTGGTCAAGCAGCAAATTGAAAACAATGGGGAATTTATGGATGTCTTCCGAAAGAAAATTCTGGACTTCCCACTTATAACTTATCTGCCCCTATTTCCTATCAAACGAATAATCGAAAGTACATCTCTTGATAAGATATTGATTTCATACGTCAACAAGTTTTCAGAAAACAAAGATGTTATAAAGGAATTTTCAGAACTTATTTCTATTCTTGATTACCTGTACCTGGAACTTGCATCTCTACCAGAGCTATTGGAACGTGGTATAAAATACGATCATGAAAGACAAGTTAAATTCAGCGATGGATACAAGAAGGTATGGGATTTTTTGGGGGCAATTATATCTGGCTACGTAAAAACAGACACAGATACAGTGAATACAATGAATGCCATAATTGCAAAATTCAACGACCCCAGTTTGCAGACAGACGATATAAAATATTTTTACGATAACATCATAGTGCCGGTCAATGAATACTCAGTAACAATGCTTGCATCTGGAAGAGTGTACCCGATATTTATTGAATTGGCTAAGGAAACAAGGGATTGCAAAGGAGTATATTCGGATATTATAAAGCACAACAAACACTTTATTGAAAAGGATTTTCTCCCTATTTCTAATAAGATTAGAGAGGAGTATGATAAGCTGATAAGAATGTCAAAAAACTTGTTAGACAACGCCATGTAATAGATCGCACAATTCAACCAATTTCTTTGCTGGCACGTAATGATAAACTATATTGCATTTCTTAATAAATATTCCAATTTAGAATCTGGAATTTAAAACTTTATTTATGGAGGCGTTTCAGAAATTAAGGATATCACCACCGGAAAATGAGAAAAATGCATTTTTCAAAGAATTGAAGGCGGTTATAGCCAAATCGAATTGGGTACTCAGGGAAGATTTAATTTCCAACTACAAAAAAAACACATTCACAGGTGATAAAGACATTCTATGCATAGAGAGCGAGAAGTTCTTATTTGACGAAGAGATTATTCAGGGCTTGTTATGGATATGGGACTACAGTGGCTATTATGAGGTTTTTAATATTATTCCAATTGGCAAAAATCGCTTCGAAAAAAAAGAGTATAACTATATCTTGAATAAATTTAATGAACAGATTGTTCAGGGCTTAGCAAAAAAATATGATGCTAACGTCCAGCTAACAAAATCTGAACGATTATTGATAGATGCTATTGGAAAAGACGCATACGGTGCGCTGAATAAGTTTTCCGTAGCGGCAAACAAATCCACAGGACATTCACATCCCTATGATTTTGAACGATGGTGTGAGTTTCTGTTTATTGTCTTCCGCAATGACATAGAGATAGATACCGATGAATTAATAGGATGGTTTGAAGAAAATGGGTGGACAAATGAAATGGCGACTCAATTAGTGTTAGATTTTGAATACTCAATTAATCTGTTAGAAAGGTATGAGCAAAATTAATAACCCAGTCGAAACTTCTATTGCACAGTTCATTGCAAATGAATACAATGCTTCCGCGAAAAACGTTATTTTCTGGGATACATGTACTTTATTGGATGTATTCAGGTTTCCGTATCGGAACGGGGGAACTTTAAATACCTTCAGGTTACTAAATCGCATCAACGGACTAATCCAAAATGACACTGTATATTCCATTGCTTCGTCGCTGACCATCAGAGAATATAATGATCATGAAGATGAAGCCAAAGCTTTTTTGAGTGGGTCTTTAGCCGCGACCGATAACTACCATACCACTTGCATTGGTATTGCTAATGACATTGCTGGAGCTGCCTTTGTTTCTGAAAGCATTACGAATAAGAATTTACTGATGAATTTTGAGGCCTTGGTAGATAATATTATTTCTAAAACTATCTTCATACGCACAGACGAAATAGCAAATATCGCCCTGGAGCGAGTTCGAGATAAACGACCGCCCTCAAAGAAAAAACCCGAATTTAAAGACTGCGCTATTTGGGAGACTGCGCTCAACCTATCAATGGGAATTCATGCTGTCGATGCTGCAACTCATCAAGTATTTTGTTCAACAAATACTGAAGATTATGTGGATAAATCCAAAGTCCCTCCTATTTTTAATGGAATACTTACTACCGAAGCTGCCGCATCTAACCTTCGTTGTTGCTATACTATTGATCAAGTAGGTCCAATGATATGATAGATGGTTGCTGCCTGGTGTGAATTGGAATTTTGATAAGGGTTTGTAGTCTAATCAGTCGATATGATTAAAATACCGAGGTGCACCATCCCACAAACCATAACTCATATCCTTTGTCCAAAAAGTAATTTCACCGGTCTCGTTTATTGTCTTTCTCGCCCGGTAGAAATTCTCGCTAATACGGCATTTAATAATGTCTTCGTTTAACAGTGGCACTTCATTGCCCATCATATTGTAAGGTACATCTGAATACGTCGGCAATGATGGAATTTTCATAAGGAGAGCAACATGCGGAGTATCTTTGACTATGATGCAAAAATCATTATTAATCATATCAAAGCCCCAACCACCAACGACAACTTTGCCTACCAACCCACTTGAAAATGATGGTTTGATTAACTGCAGTAGCTGATCATCGGAAGTCATTAAACTTCTGTCTTTATCAAGTAGTGTCCCTGCAGTTTTGCACCAATTCTGAACGTCGTTACTGTCTGCCAGCGTAATCTGGCTGTTCTTCCTTGATGCAAATCTTTTCGCTACCGGCAAATATCTGGAAGTAGTAACGAATATTCCTTGTCGGGCATTTTCAGTAACCACGCACCCTGTCAGCGCAGCAACAGCTTCCATCTTAATCGGGTTCTTTTTATATCTCTTCGCCTGTACCAAAATGGGAATTTGATCAACATCATCTTTTTGATAAATTCTGACGTCAACACCCTCATCACCTTGGCCTTTCCCTAAAACGGTCCTGTAACCTTGATTACTAAAAATTTCGCCAAGTAGTATTTCAAATTTTCGGGGCGAAAGTGAAATTAATTTCGTCGGATTTGCATGAAAAAACTCAAAAACCTCCTGGTATAGATTCGTATAGTCAGGTTTGATTATTTCTGCAATCCAACGCCATTCGAAATAATCGAGGTAGTACTGATTCAATTCGTCGTTTGCCGGGAAGAACTCGATGACATAAGGTTTATGCATCTCATAATAAAAGCCCTTACTACGAACCAAATCACCAAACTCCTCTAACTCCTCCCCATATGAAAACCCGTTGAACATGCTAAACAGACCGCCCTCAGTACAAAGTATCGTTACTGTCGGTGTAACCATACTTGGTTCCACATCAAAATACTCCTGATAGCTTGAAAAGCTGCTGTCTGTCCAAAGTCCTCGTTCCGAAGCCCAGGAAATTATTGTTTCCTGTAAGTCGTTTATCTTATGTTCCAATGTGCTGTCATTCATAGCGTCTGCAGATATTCATATAGTTAATTATGTCAGCTGTTTTTCTCAATGTCAATATACGCGCCTATTGAATTTGTGAGTTTATTAGAAAGATCAGTAAAAGTAGAGTATTGCAGGAAAGGGTAGTGATTAACATCAAAGTGCTTTTTGTTCGATGCAAAGTCGCTCTCTTCGCAAATGAATATTACCTTTTTATCCCTGCCCATAGCATAGCCGGCTTCCATATATGCACCAGCATTTACGCCGGTAAAGTCAACGATACAGAATCGGGAGCCTTTGATAGCTAAGATTATTTTGGCATCGATGGTCGGGTTTCCGGCCTCGTTATGTTCGTCGATTGTAAACGCATTAAAACCAAACTTACCGCAGGCAACGTTTATTGCGTCTATCCGTTCCTGCTTCTTACTATCAAATGCCATTGCCACAAAACACTTTGCTGATAGAGGAGCCCTGCGCTCAACATCATGCCAATACTGCATACCTTTAAACGAGATAACTGCAAATTCAGGAAACATAACCGGGTAACCGGTAGCGTTATTAACTGTTCTCGTTCGGTGGTTCTCGATCGTAAGAAGTTCCAATTTCAATAGCTGGTCAAGATAAAATTTCATTTCCTCCTTCAACATCAAGCCAAAATAGTCTGGGCCGAATGCCATATAGCAGGAGAATACGTCTATCATTAGACCACCAACACCATACTTGGGTGCCGGAAAACACTTAAAATTGCAGATATGGATGAATATCGCATCCAGCCGTTCCATAGGGCTGGCGTCCTTGCTGACCAAGTTCATAGTCGAATTTTTATCTAAAATAGTAAATATTGTTAGATGTAAACCCAAACAGCGAATGGTATATGAAGAGTAGGTACTTATGTAGCCTCTTTTATAGTGTAATTGGTAGAAGTCTGCATATCCATTTGCAGGACATGGCACTTCTTTTTACTAACGGAGAAATCTACAAATTCCCATTCCTTGATTGAACTATAATGCCTAAAGAATTTCCAGAAATTATCATAATCGCTATTATTTGTAAAGCTTTTATTGTCGACTTCGTTAGCTGGAATAATGAATACAAACGTTAAGTAAGTACAGCGAAATTCACCAACAGCGTAAGGAAAAGTCTTATCATCATCAGTACGAACCGATATTGTGATTTTTGGTTGAGCTGTAACCATTTTGTAGGATTTCAGGATTGCAATTACCGGCAGTTTTGTAAAATCTTTTTCACCTTTAATCCAACTAAGAGTCCCCTTGAATTTTTCCAAATATTCTTTGTCCATGACACTTAATCCGTATTTGCATAGTGTGCGATAAATGTTCTGCATTACGATATTATCGAAGGTTTCCAATGTTACCGGGAACCTGCTTTTTTCTTCCCCAGGGGCAAGAAAATAGTTGAGATCTAAACCTCCATTATCATTCCGTGACAGCTTGAAGTTTTTTCCCTTATAGACAGGTATTCCATTTTTCCCTTTTATCCCAAATATGCATGCGTAAGGCTTCAGGTATGCGATCAAGTCTCGCTCAATTCCCGACCCAAACTCCGAATTGCACTGATCGCATTCCTCATACAGTATAATATTCTTGTTACCCAACGACTCTGAAATCGCATGCGCACGGTTTTTAAAAGTAACCTTTTCTCTTTCGTTGTTGCAAAATCTGCATACTCTTTTTGCTTTGTTGTATTCACCCACACTTCTTTTTCGGCTATTGTCCTGAAAAGACATAACATCATATTTGGCTACAAAGCCTGCAAAAATGTCATTATAAATCTCTTCAAGCCCGTCCGGTCGACCACCATTTTTTAATGAGTAGAGTAAAGAAAATAGCGGCATCCCTTGTTCTCTGGTTGGTGGATGACCCCAATGAAAGATAATATGTTCCCCTTCAGCCAAACCTTGCAGGTATGTTCTTAGTTGATGTACGCTGATGGATAGAAATTTATATTTTTCGATAAATTGGTCAACGTTAGCCTTTAGTGCCTTGGTATTTTGCACAGGGTATTTGGCCTCCACTTTTTGAGTTGTCGGGTTTGCACTCGCTCCAAATAATGTCAATAAATCAAAACACAATACCGTGAAAGAATAGGCATCGCAGTCTACAGTAGCCTCCAAATCAGCGGAGTTGGAGACGGCAAGTAATGACGCGCGAATGATGAATGGCATTGATATTATATTTTAACTCGGTTCACACAATATACTCAGGTATTTATCTTTTCTCGCCAACCGAAGGCAATGATAGAACGCGCTGGTAGATCATACTTTGCCATCGCCATGCGGAACTGTTGGCATGACTATAAAATTACTTAAAAAATTCGCAGGATGGATGTTTCCGAATACCAATAGGAAACAAGCGTTACAATCGATAAACTAAATAAATTTTCTTAAAAAAAATCACTGGTCTGTGTTCGTGCAAGGGTAAGGCTACCTTTGTCGCATGCCCCCCTGCCTCTCATTTCCCGGGGCACCCCCCGTTGGTTGTCTTCATCCATTTTTTGTGTTCCAGGGCAAAATACCTCTTTGATGTGGCGTCGAATTGCATGGCTTTCTGCCAGCGACGTTAAGTAGCCCACAATTTAACAATCAACGAGGGTACACGCACTCATGAGAAAAGAAGTTGCGCGAGGACTTCCATGCTGCAGTAAAGGCCGTATCCCCACAATCCTACGCGAACATACTCTGGTTTGACTTCCCGCGCGAGTAAGAGACCTTCTCCTCAAGGCCTCCTGCAACCCCGCCGCCCGGCACCGATACTTCAGCAGTTTTTGACCTCTGTTGCACAAGGTGCTCAGGGTTGCGCCCTAAACCTACCGGGTTAGAATAGGTGGGTATTTATCATTTTAAAAACATATTTTATGGTTACCGTAACGGGTTACAAAGTCCGCGTCAACAAGGACAAAGAAGAATTTATTGTTTTGGAATTGATTGGCTCTTTGGAGTTAGTCCAATCACAGAACACTGGAAGGTTTTATGCCACCGTGAGAAAGTGCAGCATCCCTTCGACTTTTGATGAAGAGGTTGCCAAGCTGATGATTGGCTCCAAAATCGAAGGAGATATTGTTCGTGTCTCCTGCGATCCCTATGACTATACAGTAAAGCGTACCGGGGAAACTATATCCCTTGCCTACTCTTATGCATATCAACCAGCAGGCTCCAAAGAGCTTGTTGGTCATGGTGCAGTTGAGATAGACGAACCTAAAACGCCACAAAAAACAGTGGACGGTATTAAAGCCGCCGCACAAAACCAACGAAAGAAGTTGACAACCAAATAGGCCCTATCTGTTGTGAAACAAAGGGGGAGGTGGGGACATATGTCTCTGCTTTCCCTTTTGAATTTATTGAAATCATTTTTTAACACTAAAACAAATAGTTATGCAACTACAGACAGCCTCAAGACGAAAGGCGAAAATTAAACTGGCACTCCAGGGACCATCTGGTTCCGGTAAGACCAAGAGCGCATTGCTCATTGCCTACGGCCTATGCGGGTCATGGGAGAAGATAGCGGTAATTGACACAGAGAACCGGTCGGCAGACCTATACGCTGATCTTGGACCATACAACGTCCTGCCTTTAGCGGCCCCATTTTCACCGGAGCGGTACATAGAGGCAATCGGCGTATGCCTTAAAGCGGAAATGCAGGTGATTATAGTGGATTCTATAAGCCATGAATGGGAAGGGATTGGCGGGATACTGGAAACCCATTCAAGTATGCAAGGTAATTCATTTACAAATTGGTCAAAGCTAACACCGCGCCACAATTCGTTTGTGCAACACATTTTACAGTGTGATGCCCATATCATAGGCACTATCCGGGCAAAACAGGAATATGTGCTGAGTGAGAAAAACGGGAAGCAAATCCCGGAAAAAGTAGGCATGAAGGGTGTGACCCGAGACGGAATGGACTACGAATTCACCCTGGTATTTGATCTCGATATTTCGCTCAGAGCCAAGGCAACGAAGGATAGAACGCAGCTATTCTTTGGCAAGCCAGAGTTCATTCCTACGGTTGACACCGGAGCCGTAATCCTGAAATGGTGCAGCCAGGGTGTAGGTACATACCCGGAGGCTACAGCAGCGGACATCATACAGGCTATCCATGCGTGTACATCCAACGATGAACTATTAGCCCTTTACAATGCACACCCTTTACTACAGCAGTCGCTAAACCAGGAGTTTGGGCAAAGAAAACAACAGCTTTTAACTAACAACATTTCTAACCAAAACAATCATTCAGCAAATGGAACAGCAATCAGTTAACGAAGAAGTAAAACAGGTAGGAGAATTACTACCAGATGTCATCAACCAGATAGAGGTTAAGCCTACAGGTCGGGCATTTATTGAGAGCAATACGGTCGAAGGATCACTCTATGAGATAAATAACCACCATCTTATACCTGTATTCCTCCGTGAGAATGTACCACTTATAAGCCAGGGTGAGTTTATAGATGCTACTTTGCAAGCAACCAGCCAAGTATTTAATGGTGAAAAGATACTTAGCCCAAGCATCAGGTTATCGCACCCGGTACTCGGCAGGATACCGGAAGCAAAGAACAAACCAGCCAATCAATTGTTGGAGCATGAGAAAACAAAATTTTACGACCGGATTGCGTTCCTGATTGAGATACCAAGCATTTACACAGATATTGCAGGTAACCGGTTGAACTTAATGGTAGGCGGCGTAAAGTGCTATTCGTTGGAAAACCTGATGAGCAAAAGCTACGAGCAACACTTCAAGGTGTTTATCGGCTATGAGGTGAAAGCCTGTACGAACTTATGTGTATCTACTGACGGCCTCATGAGGGAGCTTAAAGTGAAGAATCTTGAGGCATTATACAATGGCATCCAGTTTCTGTTCCGGGAGTTTAATGCTGTACAGTTTGCCAATCAGTTGAAACAGTTGCCCAACTATGATTTAACGGAAGCCCAGTTTGCGCACCTGGTTGGGAGAGCAAGGCTATACCGGCACATGCCCGATGAAATGAAGCAGTCTATTCCTGATCTGATGTTCGGCGATGCTCAGATAAACAGTGTTTGCCGGGATTACTATTCAGATAATAGCTTTTGCAGTAACCCGGACGGCAGTATCAATCTGTGGAAATTGTATAACCTGTTTACCGGGGCGAATAAGAGCAGTTATATAGATTCATTCCTCGACCGGACAGTAAACGCCTTGCAAATTGCAACCGTGCTAAAGAATGCATTGGATAATAAAGGCGACTGCTGGTATCTGAACTAATCACATTGCTCACCCTTTAACGCCGTCCTGCATGTCAGGACTTTTTTATTTTATGAAGAAGGGATATGAAGTGAAGTACTGTGATAAAAATAGCATCCTTATTATTAACAGCAGAGGTGTTATTAAGCAACTGCATACACCCTTCAAGGTACAATGTGTAGCAGATGTCGGCAGGTATAAGACAGGTTCTATTGTGTATGTTGAAGAAGTTGCAGCAGGAGACAAGGACGAGTTAATATACCACATTGGCGAGGGAGCATATTATCACAGGAATTTCAGGATTACCGCCAATTTCTAACCCTGATGACGTACCCACCTATAAGGCATGGTAACGGATAAGGCGTACCGGGTACAGTTTGGGTTACATGGCAGGACAGTTATGTTATATTTTCTTTGCTGTAGTTCAGGCTGAGTAGTTTAGTGCACATAAGCTACTCGGCTTTACAGATTTCTTTTGAGATGGTCTCGCTGTCCATAATCTTAAAGTCCTTTGAAAAGAAATTTATTTTTAGGAAATTTATTGAATGGAAAAATCATACAGGCAGAATGTACACATTTTTGTAAGCTCAATTATCTAAGAAAGTCTTCTTTACATTAGGGTATTCAAGTGAATTTACTTCATTTGTTTTAACCTTCTGATAAATTAAATCTCCATTTGAATTATCTATAATCCACGCGAGATCCTGAAATCCTTTAAGAACTGTATTGTTGTATAAGTCCTTTTTTATTGGTACGTCTTCAAACCAATACTGCACTATATCCGATTGTAATCGAGGATCAAGCATTATGGCCCCGTGATTATTTTTTAGTAAATCTTCATTCTGTAATATCTGAATTATTGCAGAAAAAATGAGTCCTCTTGTTATTTGAATATTTTCAGGTAATCCTGATTCGGATTCACCAGTAAAGTTTGCTACCATTCCACCTCGCAAAATTGTCATTAAATGATGATTAGGTGTCCGAATCAGTAGATCATTTAGAGGAGACTTGCTTTTATTGATTAGAAACTCATCACAAGCTTTCAATAGAGAATTAAATTCGATGTCTCCAGAAGATAAACTTAATAATATCTTATCATCAGTTGATTTATATATCCATTCCAAATCGGAAACATCTTGTCCAGTAGCTCCAATGATAACCGGGGAATTATCATATAACTCTTTCACTGATCGACAATATTTAACACCTTTGGGCAACTCTCCTGTAAGTGAATCTTTTAAATCAAACACAAGAATATCATATTTATCCCTAAAATCGTTCACAATTGCTTTTCCAATATGACCGTAACCTATGACGCCAATGACATCAACATTGAATTCTTCAATCATTCCTCCTAAATGAATTTTTAACGCCTTGCTAATTAGAGTTGGCTCTATAAATATTTTAGCTGCTGAAGCAGCCAAGTGTATGACTGGGAATTTACCAAAAGTGTTCTGCATTCTAATACCCGATGTAGTTTGTTCAATTCCGAAAACAGGATATTTCCTCAGAATAGAATCAGGTATATTTTTCAATGTATATCCACCATCATCAAGAATAATTATTTTACTTTTGGGATTTAGTTTTTGAGAAAGCTTGTCCCACATTTTGTTGATATCCCCTTCGAGGCTATGAGAATAAGAACCCAATTTAAAATGATTATCACTATCCGTTATATTGATTCCGAGTGAAACTAATTTATGTTTTGTTTCTTCGTGTGTCGAGTATATTTTACCAGTTAAATAAATTTTATTTGCTTTAAATCCTATAGAAATAAGTGCTTCAAACAGGGACCCGGTTGTTTCGAGAATATGCTGTACTGATATAATATAATAATCTTCTAGGTTGAATTTACCTTCAAAACGTCTTTTCATCTTGCTAATAACGTGATATTCAGGAAACATGGCTATTAATTTGCGTTTATTAAAATTATGTTTGAAAACTCTCTTGAACTTAAATTGATTTTCTGGGGCTCAACATTAAATACTTTTGATAAGTAATTGCTTCTAATTTTCTCTTGTTTTTCTACAAACTGATTTTCTGCGCCGCCAGTATTTCCATATGCAGTAATAGATGGCAGAGTATATTTGTTGACATCAAATGATGTACCATAATCCTTAACTGCGCTATAAATATCTCTTAAATTTTTGACAAATAACCCAAGGGATTCAATTGAGTAATTGAACAAAATAGGAAGGTGGTAAACAGATAATAACCCCCAATCATTTTTCTCGGAACCAAGTGAATCATAAATAAAAGGAAGCGGTTCAAAGCACTTTGTTGTCGAAAAATAATTTTTATTTTTCTCTCTAAAATTCTTCAAGGCATCGATGATAACATGCTGGCCAGTAAGAGGTTTTAATAAATTTGCCTTGCCCTTTGAAGCTTTAATAAGATAGTTATAAACTAAGTTAAGTAAGTATTTCTCATGTTCTATTTTTAATGATTTTGACATATCTATAATGATATTGGCTATCGTTGTGTCCTCATAAAGTACATTTCTTAGCGGTGATGACTCTATCCAACCTTTCTTTAATAGTAAGTTTTCAAACTTAGGGTTCTGGTTGTTTTTTAGAAATTCTAGATAATGAGCAGGTATGTATATTATATCTACATACCAGTCTTTCACATACTCCTTAATAAACTTAAGTTTATGCTCCCCCGGTTGTAGCCTTTTTTCGCTTTGAAAAATAGGATGTGTGGTTTGAGAATTATTAGAAAAGTATTTTTGAATATCTTCCCCTAAAAGCTGATTTTCTTTATCGTTATGGAACGGAAAGGCTATGCCAAATGAAATGTTTCCTGCAACAACATGCCAATCTCTGCTGGTTCTATTTTCATCTACTCCCGTAGCATAATCAAGAGTGCCAAACAGGCCGAATAAATCACCGGACTTAATAATCTTTAGTGGAATTGTATAGTTGTTGAATTCCTGCTTTGAACCAGAACTAATATTCTCGGTAAACACCTCAATATAATTAGTCAATACTATGCCTAAGGGATCATCTGAATAATTAAGATCGCGCTTGAATTGACCTATTGTGATATTGTATTCATTACTATCTAAAATGAAATTTTCAGTATCAAATTTGCCTTTTTGAATTATTTTATCACCAAACTCGAAACGTATTTTATATACATAATCTTGCTTTGATTTTTTTAGGGAGCTGCTAATTTTATTAAAAAAAGCAAAGATTTCTCTATTTGAATCATCTATAGGAATTTCACTCGCAATTTCGTTCCATGATTTTACTAAAACATTTTTTTTCATGACTCAAACACCAATATTTAATAAAGGCTTAATTCAAAGTTAATACTTTACAATTTAGCTTGTTAATTACTTGTTCTGAATGGCTAATTATAATTACTCCTTTACCCAGTGTCACAAGTGAATTGACTAGTTTGACAAAAAAATCTAAAAATGACGAATCTTGGCCAAGTGTTGGCTCATCTAGAATATACCATGGTTTATCTTTAGCTAAGGTCGATGCAATTGATATCCTCTTTCTCATCACGAATGGCAGTTCTGCTGGGTGACATTTTCGTATGTTTACTAATCCGAACAATCGAATGTAAAGCTCTCGGTTACTAGTATAGGAAATTGCTTCATTTTTGTTGTACTTTAAAATCTCATTTTCAACAGTTGAGGAAAATAGCTGTTCATCCGGGCTCTGAAATGAATAGCCAAACATCGACCCGGGAAATTTATACGCATTGTAATCATTTCCGTTAATTAACATTTTACCTTTGTTAGGTTTAATAATTCCAGTAAGCAGCTTTGCTAAAGTGCTTTTCCCAGCTCCGTTCGCACCTTTTAAGTGATATATGTTCCCGGATTCCAGTTGAAAATTCAAGTTTTCAAAGACAGGTTGATTCGACAAATAAGAAAAGGAGATGTCAACTATTTCTATATTATTTGGGCCTAGTTCCGATATTTTCATTTGCTCAAACTGTGGATGCTCAAACTTATATTTGTAGTCGACACTAAAGTATGGAGGGTGAATAAAAGGTAAATCAGTTATATTGTACTCGTCTAAACGATTATCCGAAAAATATATTTTCGATGAGAAAAAATCTTGCTTTAACGCAGCAAGCAATTGCTCACTCCATTTTTTGTCTAGTTGTTCAAAAGTAGTATCAACAGCCAATATTTCTGGCGTTAACAACAAGCAAGACAAGACAACTAAAATAGTTTGTTCACCGCCACTAAGTACAAAAGGGTTTTTTGAAGAATGTTTCAAAAAGTCAAACTCAAGAAACAATCTATCGATGATAGTTGCGGAAGAATTTTTATAGTCCTTTTTATGGAAACTTATTTCCTGTTCGACCGTTGGGAAGATCCCGGAAATATGATTTTGTGGTTGCTCTCCAATATATAGATAATTAGAGTTGGCATTCTTATTTGGAAGTCTAAGAGATTTTAAATAATCACTCCTACCAGAAAAATTATTGCCTTTTACAGGGATAAGATTTTTACCGCTCATCATTTAAAATTTGTATCATTTCCATAAAATAGATAAGATTACCCACGATAATGTCATTAACAGAAGCGAAAGATTAAAAGACAGGGAAAATTTTATTTTATTTATTTGATAATTTTCTATAAGGTATAAAATATTTTTTTGTTCCCACAATGCTGCTCTTTCAGAAGATGTTCTAATTATCCCTATAAAAAGTGGTATTAAAACATAAGGTAATTGTTTGCTTATATTTAAAAACGACCTTTTAGGAATGAGCCCAGTTGCAAATCTGGCAGTGACAATTTTTTCTGCCTTATACTTAACATCCCTCCATACGGTAAACGCACCTAAAGTCACAATTAGCGCCTCATTATTAAATCTCCATTTCTTTAGTGTAAAAATTAACAAGTCAGGATGAATTGTTAAAACAAGTTGAAAAACGGATGTAAATAATAACAGTTTTATTAGTCTCAATGATATAAAGTCCCATCCGCCGTTTTTGCATTCTAGAACAAATATATAAATTACTATATAAGAAATAAATATTGGTATGATCCCAAGTATTATAAGTTTGAAGTGGGGTTTTAATTGGTTTTGGGTAATAAATAAGGGAAGAATTACCAATGCATAAAAGAATGAAAGAAATAAAAAGTAATTCAAAAGGATAATTCCGAATATACATCCAATTAAAAAAAATAATCTAACATATGGATGCATGAAAAATACTCGACTATTCATTCGAAATGAAATTATTATTTTTTAAAGTTCCAGTTCTAAATTTTATCAGTAGATTTTGCGGAATATTTTTTATTAGAAAATAAGCTAAAAGACACTGAAGAGCCTTGTCAATTGGCTCTATTGAAAACCCTGTCATTAGCACTGATTTTACTATTTGGTGACCCATTTTCACAAAGAATGATATTATTAAAGAAGCTCCATTGCCTGTTGCTCCATTAAATAATATAATTATTACAGGTGATGAAACTACAGCTGCGACTATTCCTAAACCAAAACCAGAAAATATAGTTCTAAATATATTTTTGAATCCACCGTATTTACTTAAAATACCTACGTATATCGAAATAGCCACCTGTGTCCCTATGAAGTAAATAACGAAAGGGTCAAACAAGATTGATGCGATAATAAATCCAAGTACGCCAACTATGGCACCGATTCTCCAACCCAACAAAATGGTCGCTAAAATTGTTCCTACGCTATCAATAAAAAGGGGTAGGCTTAACGCTTTTACTATTGCTTCAACTCCAATATTAATACCAACAAATAGTGGAATTATCGCTAAAGTCAACATTTTGTTTTCTACGAGATTTGCTTTGCTCTCCATGTTAATATCTTATTAGACAATGCAAATATGGAGAAACGCTTTTACTTCGTTTGCATTTTCCTCATAAAATTACAGTCCTGTTTTTCAATACCGTTTTTCCAGGCTATCAATCGGAATAGGATACTGGAATAAAATAATAGAGCTCATTATTGGTGGTAGAATATGGATTAAATATCAACCCTCTATTAATTATATTTTACACTAATATTTATAAAGCTTTGCTAAAGTTAATACCAGTAAATTTTCTTAACCCTCAAAATTTAAAAAAATGGAAAACCAGATTACACATTTCGAAGAGAACCAAAATACAATCGTCCAGATGGCAGAATCACCCATTGGACAACCATGGTGGGAAGCTCTGACTGTACACGAATATTATGAAATATCTGTAACGCACGATCCGAACAGCTCTGAATTCGATGAAGAAAATATCGATTATTAAACCTTCCGACATGAAAAACCGTAAAAAGCCGAGGCTAATTATTTAAACATAAAAAACTCATAATATGAACCAGACTTCTACTCTTTCAACTTGGGATGCGATAAAACTGGCATTCCTCAGAGCCATTGGCTCGTTTTTCTCTCTTTTTTATAGTCAACCTGGTACCGGGCAGGTTGTTCAAACAATTGAAAAATCCAGTACCTCCGAAATCAACAATACCGGGGAAAGTGGATACTATGAGGTACCACGCCCCATGGCCCCGCTCGTTGTTGAAGTAACTGCGGAGGAAAGAAAAGCGATCATTGATACAGCTGTGCAGCTTCAGGCCCGTTACGGGAAATATGACAACCCAGCCTTTACCGGTATGATTCACATCCATGCGTACCGGTTATTGCCCGAAAGGATACTTAAAATGCTATCTGATCTGGCTGCAGATTTTAGCTACCAACAGTTTGGAGCAATCGTATTCCGTGGACTCATCGATGTCGATCAGGACGCGTTGGGACCAACACCGGATACCTGGAGGGAAACAGATTTATCAAAAATCAAACTGTATGGCTTTGTTTCAGCTCTTATACACGGTGCCGCCAGGGCAGTTCCCATCCAGCAATATTACCAGCGTAAGGGTGGCGGCCTGCTTCATAGCGTCATTCCAAATACACAAATGGCAGACACTCAGACCGGGGAAGGGTCCGCTACTCAATTATATGTGCATACAGAAGATGCATGCCTTACCAGTGCCGCCGATTACCTGTCATTCCTGTACCTGCGCAACGAAGAAGAGGCTCCTTCCATGCTACATTCAGTACGTTCACATGACCTCTGCAAACCGTATGTGGACATATTGTATAAGCCTATTTTCAAATGCCCATTGGACGGAAACTATTCCAGCAGTGACAAAGCGGGAAAAGAAAAATCAGCTCCCGTTCTATTTGGGAATGATACACTGCCTTTTATGAGATTTGACCCAGCGGAGCAGCTGTCTTCATCCGCGAACCAAACGCCTGAAGCATTTGATGCCTTAAGTGCGTTCTGGTCAGATGCCGAGAAGCTTATCTTCAAAGGCTATGTTCCATCCAGTGGAGACTTAGTTTTTGTCAATAATAAAATGGTGTCTCACGGAAGAAGCGCTTTTGTTGCCGGATTTAAAAAAGTGGATGGCATCCTGGTGCCATGCGAGAAAAGGTGGATGCTGAGGATGATGAGTACGGCAAATCTTATGGCATTCTACCGATATGCCCACCCGGAAAATCCTTACCTCGGATGGGAAAAGCAGTACGACATATTATTTAACAACGAAAACAACTAATATCTATGAACAGAGATACAGCGATACAAATAATGAACGAAATGGTAGCTAATACCAGTTTACGCCAGCACTGCCTGACAATAGGCATTGTGTGTGAAGCTTTCGCGAAGGCCACCCTTAATGATCCGGAAAAATTCTTCATAACTGGAATCTTACATGACGCTGATTGGGAGAAATACCCGGCGGAGCATCCTTCTGTGATTGTGCAAAGGGTTTTAGACGCTGGTGAAGCAGATATAGCCTATGCGATTAGTTGCCATGGGAAAGAATTTGGCGTTCCGCAAATTTCTTTGCTTGACCGCGTATTAATTGCGGCTGATGAACTGACCGGTTTTGTCATGGCATGCGCCAAAATTAGGCCGGATGGATTGGGTTCGTTAAAGCCTGACAGTGTCCTGAAAAAGTTTAAGGATAACAAATTTGCGAGCGGCGTAAGCCGTGACGAAGTGACTTATGGATTAAAGGTTTTAGGAGCTGAATTTCTCGATTTCACCGGGTTCATCATTAACTCCCTGGCCCCACAATCACTAGAAATCGGCCTGCCGGAATGTCAAAATTGGTATACTACAACACAAGTGCCGAAGTATTCAGCAAACGGTAAACATTTGGAAATTGACGAATATCGCAGACCGGAGTTGGACGAGCAGCAAAAAAATCGTTATGCAAAAAGGGCAAAGCTCATCAGCCAGGGTCATAACATTTACCCCGGTTCTTCGTATGACAACAATACCTACGCAATAGATATTCATAATGACAAAATAGCACTTAATGCAACGGGACTAAAGGTTGCCGGAAGAATAGTTGGTATTCGGGAAGCAGGTAAAACGATCTTCCTTAACCTGCAAGATAGAACGGGTATCATCCAACTTTGGGTGAAAGAAGATATCATTTGCCCGGGAGAGGATAAGTCCTTCTTCAAAGATTTTTGCCTAAAAATGCTTGACCGGGGAGATATTATTGGAGTAACCGGCGAGTACTTTCTCACACGCACCGGAGAAAAAACAATCAAAGTAGTTGAGCTAACATTACTCACAAAATCACTGCGTCCCCTGCCAGCAATCAAGCAAAGCCTGAACGAAGATGGAGTTATGGTTAAGCATTACGATGTAAACGACCCGGAATTTATCTACCGGCAACGTTATGCGGACCTGATACTTCACCCAGAGAAAAAAGAGGTATTCACTAAGCGAACTAAGATTATTGATACGCTCAAAAAGTGTTTTAATCTCTCTGGAGCGCTTGAGGTCGATACGCCTATTTTGCAAGGGATATATGGTGGTGCGGCAGCTCGTCCGTTTAAAACTCATCACAATGCTCTGGACAGCACGTTGTACCTGCGAATTGCAAACGAACTTTATTTAAAGCGGCTGATTGTAGGAGGATTTGACGCTGTTTATGAGTTCAGTAAAGACTTTCGTAACGAAGGAATGTCCCGGTGGCACAATCCAGAATTTACACAGGTGGAGGCGTACTATGCCTATCGGGATTATCAATGGATGATGGACTTTGTTGAGGCAACAATAGAAACCGTGGTTAAGGAAATTCATTCAAGTACTGTCATCAGTACTTTCGGGCATGCCGTAGATTTTAAACGTCCTTGGAAGAGAATATCTATGAGAGATGCTATTCGCGAGGTCTCAAATATTGACATCTTTTTGCACGATGAAGAATCGTTACGGATAGCAGTAAAGGCTTTGGATATTGGAATCGATACGGCAAGCATTGTTGGTAAAGGAAAACTAATAGATGAACTCTTCGGAAGCTTGGTAGAACCAAATCTTATACAACCAACCTTCATAATTGGATACCCCACCGAGTTGAGCCCTTTGGCAAAAAAATCAGACCACGACGAGAATATGACTGATAGGTTTGAGGGCTTTTGCGTCGGGAAAGAATTTTGCAACGCTTTCTCAGAAATCAACGACCCGGTTGATCAGCGAGAAAGATTTGAAGAACAATTAAAGTTGGGAAAGAGAGGGGACCCCGAAGCAATGATGATGGATGAAGATTTCCTAAGAGCACTTGAGTATGGTATGCCGCCAACAGCAGGG
This sequence comes from uncultured Flavipsychrobacter sp., assembly GCA_964430995.1. Taxonomy (GTDB): domain Bacteria; phylum Bacteroidota; class Bacteroidia; order Chitinophagales; family Chitinophagaceae; genus Nemorincola. The sequence goes on along the minus strand of CAYSIG010000023.1, from coordinate 42,002 downwards.
TTAGGGTTAGGCATTGACAGATTGTGTATGATTCTTCTTGACCAAAGATCAATACAGGACGTATTGTTATTTCCCCAAATGAGGTTAGAAAAATTTGGGAATACTTAACCGTTCAATTGCTTTGCTGTGGAAGCCTCATTCCCGTTTATTTAATTTTTAACAACAAAATTTATTCACGCCATTTTTATTAGAAAGAAAAATCAAATTGTATGCTAAGAACAGGTGCTTCTTGCAATACATGGTGGCTTTGCCAGAATTGCCCCACAACCTAAAAATGCTGGAAGGTCATTTATTTTTCACGAATAAAAAAGCAACAAAAATGAAACACAATTTACTTTTGATCAACTTTAGAATCATTAAATATGAACACTGGGGCATTGCCATAGCATTTGAAATATACCGCTGAAGTAATGCTAAGATTGAAAAGCAGGTTTAGAATCCTTCGTAATGGAGGATAGATTGACTTACCTTTTAAATAATCGGCTGCTAAAAAAGCTATTTCTTTCAAATCAATGATTTTAAAGTACAAATTAAGATTTATTATTAATTTGCAATTTATAAAACTATTACCAATGAACACAATAGCATTTAATGGCAAATCGTTTTGCTTTACTGGACAGTTAGCGGAGCTGAAAAGAAGTCAAGCAGAGAGAGAGGTTCGTAGCCGGTTGGGGTTGAATCAAGAGGCGATTAATGGGCACTTAGATTATCTCGTTATTGGTTCAATTCCATCCCTGAGTTGGAAGCATGGAGATTATGGAAAGAAAATTGAAAAGGCAAGAGAAGCAATTAAGGGTAAGAAGAGTCTCCTAAAGTTAGTTTCGGAATATGACTTTATGTTAGCACTTGAGAATACTCCGGTAGTTGATTCAGGTGAACTTGATGAAAAGATAGTTATTGTGCGATATAATGTATTTGTCCAGAATGGAGCCTTTAATTTGGACGGTATAGAGAGCTATCTTGATATATTGAAGAACAGCTTAGGGTGCCATGTCAATGCAAGTATTGAGGAACCATTCATTTACCAGGATTTATACGAACAATATACCGATAAAGATTTAGGCAACTTGCTTTTGATTAGATGTAGAATAGCAAGGTTGGTTCCTATGGAGTTCGATAGCAGAATATTTGTAATGGATATTGATAAGGGTTTTCAAGAAATTGATGGTTTGGATGGTGAACTGACTTTTTCAGAAAAAAAAGAAGGTACTGCAAGTTATGCCTCTCTTTTGAAAGGTATGCCACAGAACACAAAGTTGGGAAACAGGAGTAATTAAATGATTAGTAATTGGCGTTTTAATAATGGCTAAGAATAAAATATCATCCATAACCAGAAGGCATATTGCTGATGCTATGATCGCAGGGCATCTACATTATTCTGGTGCCTCTCTTGAATCGGACTTTCTTAGTAGGCTGTATGATTTAGCCACTATGCCATCAACCGATTATAGAAAGGAATACAACACTGCATACAAAGATATTCGCCAACATGCAGACAACAATCCAGGTGATTGGCAACCTGGTTGGGTATTTTTTGATCAAAGATTCAATTTATTACATTGCCCTGATGAGGAATACCTAAACTTCTTGAATGAAACCATAAGTCCTTATGTTAGAGCAAAATCAGATGAACAGTTTACTTTAGTAGAGCGTTATAACAAACATTTGATAAAGGACGGATACCATTTTATTCAAGTTGATGAGGTTTCCGGTAGACCAGTTTTTAAATGGGCTCCAATAAGTGCAGGTCATGAAGAGATGGCAGCGAAAGCAGTTGTTATAAAGAAGTACCTGAATACTGAATATGTCAGTAAACAGGTTGATAAGATGAACAAAGCAATTTCTACTGACACTGACATTGCAATAGGAACTGGTAAAGAATTGTTAGAGACAGTATGCAAATCAATTCTTAAAGCAAAAGGAGTAGAAATTGATGATGAATGGACATTGCCTCAATTATTGAAACATACAACCAACTCTCTTGACTTTAAACCAAAAGAAGCGGATGACCCAAATGCAGCCGAAAAATCAATAAAACAAATACTTGGTGGAATTCAGACTATTGTACATGGTATTACGGAGTTAAGAAATGCTTACGGTTCAGGTCATGGTAAAGATGCTGATTTTAAGGGGTTAGAAAGTAAGTACGCAAAACTTTTCGTTGGGGTAGTTTCTGAAATTGCAATTATTTATTTATCAACAAACGGTGAAACCGAATTAACGGAGTAATGAACCCAGACAAATTTGAATTCAGGAACCCAAAGGGCATAAAACCACCAGGATGCAAAACTCAAATTTTATCCCGACCAATTAAAGATGGAAAGTCAATTGAGCTTGGAATCTTTCAGGAACATAGATATGCCTTTTATTATTGGCTTAAATGGACACAAGTAAATGACCAACCACCTTGCTTGGTAACGTTGGATTGGCATAGAGATTTATATGCCCCTGATGCACAGGAAAAAGAATGGTTGTCAGAGTTGAATAAAGACGATCTGGGAGAGGTTTCCTTTCATTGTTGGGCTAAACTTGCAGGCAACAATGACAACCATATTTTAAGTGCAGCATACCTAAATCTGATAGGAAACATTTATGTTCATTGCAAACAGGGATTTGGGATTAAAACTGTAGAAACAAGTAAGTTTATTGACTATTACGGAAATATTCATCAAATCAAGTATTATAAGGAATTTGATGATCTGGAAACAGCACTATTAAAGTCCAGAGAGGAGTCAGTCTATTTTGACATTGACCTTGATTTCTTCACTATTGAAAATAGCTCTAATAGCGATAAGCGATTTACCTATTTAACTACTCAAGAGATAGAGGAACTTTTATCTTTTGATCGTCCCCTCATATATTGGATATTTGAAAGGCTTGAAGGCATGACCATAGCAACAGAACCGGAATGCACTGGAGGGCTTCTAAAATCCAATAAGTTCCTTGAATTGATTAATAACACCTACTTCTCTCCTGAGCTATTTACTATGGGATGCAACTGGAAATGGAAAAACCGTCTTTAATATACGCTTTACCACATATTATTTATAAGAAAAATAATTACATTTATAACGCTATTTCATTATACGGTTATCATGAAAATATTCATTCTGTTAAATACTGATTTGAGTATAGTTATACAAGATATTTTTGATTTTTTTAAAAAGCACTTGTGGGCTAAAGGACACCCTGATTTTTTAGGTGCATTGATGTATGGAATACTGTTAACAATTATAGCTTTTTCTCGAAAGATATATAAATGGGTAAGTTTTAAGCTTAGAACATATGGTATCCCAAGCGCAGTTAATAGATACCGGTATTCCCAAATAGAAAATACAAGCAAACTAAGGCACAAATGGAATTTTCAAAATCAATCACTTACAGAATTATATATACCAGTTCATTTTTTAGGTAGTGATAGAAATTTAAGAATCGAACTAATTGAATTTATTAAACAGAAAATACAGAATGGGCTTTTACGATTGTCAATTGTAGGTGAAGCCGGTAGCGGTAAAAGTGTTGCGTTGGGAGCTATTTGTCAAATAATATTTAAATTGAAAGATAATTTATTGCCGGTAATAATTAAATGTAGTGAATTTAATAGCGTTTCAAATGAAGAGAATCTTGAAAAATTAATTGTCGAAAAATTAGTTGAAAATAAATTTTGTAAAGCCTCACGTGATGAATTGGCTAAGTTTTTTGTAAAAAAAAATTTATACACTGGAAGTATCGTCATACTCATTGACGGAATAGATGAAGTAGAAAAAGGACAGCGTTTTGCAACATTAGAATTCTTGAACTCGTTTTTTAAGAGACATTCTAATATTCCTTTAATAACTGCTTGCAGAGAATCAGTTTGGAAGGATAATCCGAATATACTGTCAAATATAATTCAGGATGTTGCATTTATGGCTGACTTTACACCGTTAGAGGTAACTGAATTTATTTATAAATGGAAATTGCCGGTAGGACGAACTTCCAAAGGACTAATTGACACTATTCAGCATAGAATGTACTTGAAACCCATAATTGGAAAACCTCTTGTACTTTCAATAGTTTGCTTTTTATATAGTCAAATAAAAAGAAATTTTCCAGACAAAAGAACAGAATTTTACCATGAGTGTACCGATGCATTATTGGGAAAATGGGATGAGTCAAAACTCCTAAAAAGGGAAAATGTTTTTGATAAATATGACAAAGCAAAAATTCTTTCGGAGATTGCATATATACAATTGTTCAAAAATTATTCTGAAGACGAAATTTCTAGAAATACAATATTTTCTGTCTTAGACATTAGAGTTAGATCGAATCAAGAGGCTTTATTAAATGAATTAGTACATATAGCTGAATTGCTTATAGAGGTTCCTCCTCACTCCTATAAGTTTCCCCACAGAACTTTCACAGAATATTTTGCAGCATATTTTATATATCACAATAACCTAAGTAAATCCTTGTTTGAAACTTATCAATCAGATAAAGGAAAATGGGAAGAGACCTTACGATATTTTTTAGGCATTAATACTGATTCTAACATTACTGATTGGATTTTATTAGAATTGTATAATGAGTTTGTTAATACTAATACACCTAATAGCTTTATATTAAAGGTGTTGCTCGATTGCCAAAATGTAAGTTCTGAACTTGCATTTGCCATTCTCGAACAAGCCGAAAATATTTGCAAACATAAAATCGATTTGGAAATCATTAATTGTCTCGGGAATATAGCATTAAGCAATAATCAAGAGTATCGTGAAAAAATAAAATCAATTTTTGCAGATTTAATGGAAGGTTATTTGCCAATAAATGAATTTCAAGAGATTTTGCTGATACTTGTGCGTATAGACACTCCCGAAATAAAAGAATTTGTATTAAAGCAGCTTGATAAACTTGACCTAATCAAGTTTGTAATAAATCTTGGTAAGTCAGATGTAAACTATGTAATAAAAATATTGGAGCATATCCCAGAAACTAAGTACTTCCAAATCATATCTGGTCTAAAAATCGCAGCCGAATTTGAAATTTTGACACAACTTATTTTAAATAGTGAAGTTCCTTTGATCCGCCAATTTGCATCTTTAGTTATTTCCTCAACATCATTCAAAAATGAATTTTGCAATGACTTTGAAAACTACATCAAAAAAAGTTCTATCCCATTGGACGATGCATTTGATGTGAAATACTTGAAATATCTCACGAAAAAAGGGCATGAGTTACAGGACAAAGGTGAATCACTCTTATCTTTTAATATTAAAGAACTCATTTGCTCTAAAAAATATGCTGTTGAAATAGAGATGGAAAAAGAGAAATTGGATAATACAACAAAATTCGTTGTCAGTGCATTTTTACATGAAGACGGGTATGCTTTTTATGAAAACAATCTTTTCAAATTTCCTATTTATGCAACGACCTTAGGACTAATTTATCATTATAAGAAGTCCAGAAAATTGGGAAGCCATCTGGCTAAACTTCTTATGGTATTAATAGTTTTTTATAATCTAAGCCTATCATTCAATGGTGGACTGATTGATATTAGAAATCATACGTTTTTGATTCAACTAATATTAGCATCATACTTTATCTTGTCTTTTATTTTATACATGTATACGGTGGTCAAAAAGACGGATCTTAGTTATATTCTGATGAGATTCTTAAACTATTTCTCCCCTCTCTTTTCCTTGATTGCATTTTCAGTAGACAACCCATATTCAAATGAAATAAAAATCAGCCAGAGAATAAGTGTTATAAGTTCAATAATTTTCATTACGACATTTATATTGTTTATTCCACTTCCATTCACTATTAAATTAATCGATTCAATACTATTAATTCTATTGTTTATTACATGTCTTTTTTGCAGCTATTTAAGTCCTTTGGCTTTTATTTTTCAAAATTACGAGATGCAAGTTATTCTGGGAAAATCAAGAAAACTGAAACTTGAGGAATTTGAGGATTCAGTTTTTTAAATTCAGAGGATACTATGACATCTATAATGCTCAATCACGATCAGGAACAGGCTTTTGAAGGACTTCAAGATTTTATATCAAGATCAACAGTTGATACATTTATTTTAAAAGGTTATGCCGGTACTGGAAAGACCTTTCTAATGCAATACCTGGCAAAATGGTTGAAAAGTACAGACCAGGATTTTAAGTTACTTGCTTCAACAGGCAGAGCAGCAGCAGTATTGAGGGGTAAAACTGGCTTTGAAGCAAAAACAGTACATGGAGTAGTTTATAAGTTTAATAGAGTGAATGGGGATTATGATGATATACCAGATGATGCTCCAATAGACAAGTTTGGACAAATGACACTTCAATTTGTATTGAAGCCACCAGAGCCAAAACCAACAGTCTATATAGTGGATGAAGCATCAATGCTCTCAAGTGAAATTACCGATAAGGGAAATTTTGCGGTATTCGGGTCGGGAATGGTTTTACTTGATTTCTTTGAACATATTGGAAAGAACAAAGTAATTTTTGTTGGTGATCCTTGCCAACTACCACCGGTAGTACAAGTCTTCAGTCCGGCTTTAGAGCATGATTGGTTGAAGGAACATGAACGAATGCCAGTTGAATTCACTTTGAATAAAATCGAGAGAACAAGAGCAGATAATGACCTGCTGAAATTGGCACATAAGATCAGAGATTTTTCATTGATTCAGCATACCACAAAATATCCTAAGTTACCGGCAAAGGGTCTTGAAATGGTGATTACTTACAAGACTGAAGTAGAATTGCAAATTGCCTATCAGAAGTGTGTGAATGAAAATGGCAGCTTGAATACCTTGGCAATTGCACAAAGCAATAAAAAGGTGAGGGAAATTAACGATGAAACAAGGTTCACAAAGTATAATGAGAGGCAAAGACCGATTGAGGTTGGCGAAACACTTCTTGTAACTCAAAACAACTTTGCTATACCAGTAACTAATGGAGATTTTGTAGTAGTTACAGAATTAGGTGAGACAAAACAAAAAGGCGATTTGATTTTTCAGAAAGTCAAGATAAAAACTCTTATAACAGAACAGGAGTACGAAATTCTTTTGTCCCTGAATATTCTTTATGATTCAACGAATGGCAATTTTACAAAAGACCAGAATAAGTTTCTGATGGTTGAATTCAGTAAGAAAATGAGAAATGATGGTAACAAACCTAATGATGATGAATATAAGAAGGAAATGATGGAAGATCCATTCTTAAATTGCTTGAAGGCTAACTATGGATATGCAGTTACTTGTCATAAATCCCAGGGAGGTGAATGGGATGATGTGTTCCTGTTTTTGGGTAAAAGCATGTATGGCATGGGACTCGACAATATGTTTAAATGGTGGTACACAGCTATAACAAGGGCGAAGAAGCATATTCATTTAACTAATGATTGGTGGATTAGTAACTTTAATCCTGAATAGGAATAAAATTTGTATTTATTTCTGCAACGCAAAATTTGCCATATATGCAATACAAATAATTCCTATTGTATAAACTACAATTACATAAAAGCTGCCCATAATATTTTTAAACCTTTTGTCGAATTTAAAATTCTCGATCTTCAACGAAAAAAGGAAAAATATTACACCCGTATATACGAAGGAATACCATAGTCTTGAAAAATACCTTTTAACAAACGTTGGGTTTTTCTGTTCTGTTATGCCACTTTCATCGTAATAATACTTCTTCTCAATCTTCGAGCTTCTAAGCCTGACCTCATTTGCAGTAAAAAAGGTCAAATTATACACGTTATTCTGTAAGAATGGTAAGAAGAAAAAAGTGAATAAAGTAAATAAAGGGAGGAAAATAAGAAACGCCCAATAAAACACCCATTCCTTATGATAGCCGTAGCAATTCCAAATATGAGGCAGAATGAATGATCCGTTTAGGAAGTCGTGATATTCAATGTCTAATTTTTTATAACTTAATTTTTGCCCCGAAGCATTAAAATTGTTTAAGGCTTTTTCATATAAAGAAATGATTTCGTCTTCCGGTAAAATCCCAGGTAAAATACCTACAAAGAAGGGAGAAAAATCTTGATCCTCATCTGTTTCTCTATTTAAGTTGACGTAAGCATGAATTACTCTGTCCTGTAATACAGTTTTATTATGGCAAATATCAGTATTCCAAAACGACTTAAGTTTACTGCTAAAAGTCCTGAAGAAATTATCAGAGGAGGAATATTTTGTGTGAGGAAATATCTGGTATATATATTTCCTAAATTCCTTTTTATCCCAAAGGTAAGAGACTATATAATTTACATCTTTCTTAGACAACGTATCGTCCAAAAAGTATTTCTGAAAGCTTGTGTCAAATCTTTCATAAGAATAAAAACAAAGTCGAAAATGTTCGTAGTCAAATTTAAATTTCGAGACATCAGCTCTATATAAGTTTAAATAATGCCATTTTCTTGATTTATCTGAATAGTATTCTAATCTTTCGAAATTTGCTTTTTCAAGATCTACTATGTTTTTAAAGAATGGATTGAATGAAAAGTCTAAAAGGTGGGGTAAATTTGTTCTCTCAAAGTCTATGTTTGCAGAGTCACGCATCTTTAATCCAATTAACAATAGTGATTCCTGGAAAGTTGACATAGTAAACTGAAGATCCTTTTTTATTTTAATCTCACTAAAATCAGACGTGGACTTAAAAAAACATTTATAGAAGGATGCCTCTTTATTAAAAGTTAGTTGATCAAACCTAACATTGGTAAATGTATCGTCATGAAATTTAACGGAATTGAATTCTGTGAATGAAAAATTCGCCAAACCCCAAAAGTTTGAATTCTGAAACCATGTATCACTATCAAATTTAGAGTATCTGAAGTTAGATTGTTTTATAAATTCAACATTACTAAGGCTGGGATGTTCTATAAAATGATTTCTTGAAAAATCGACCGAATTGTGAAAAGTGTCCCATAATAAATCGACCCCTTTATGAAACACTGATTTCGAAAGGGAAAACTTATTTTCGAAACTGACATGATCTAAATAGACTGATCTGCTAAACTCATTGTTTGTTAAAATAAATGGTGAAGTAACCTTTATCCCAAGTTCATTACCTGGCAAATTCCTTGTTCCTGTCCGAGAAAGAGAATCAATTTTCTTACCCGAAATTTCAATTGGCTTATTAAATATCCTTTCATTTAGATGAATGAAAATTTGTCCATTTGATTTCAGACTCAAAAGGCAAAATAGAATAATTGAAAATCGTCTAATTATTGACATGATCGTTTTCTAAGAGAATAGCGAATTAAAGATATGAAACTATTTTACAAATAATAATCATCTAATTATTATTGATTAATGATGTTATCTTTAAGATTTATTAATGCCAGTAGTTAATCACATATCGCTTTCCCAGTTAACAGGACAGATCAAAGATGTCTTGCACAAGGCATTTAATAATAAGTCATTCTGGGTTCTTGCAGATGTTGTGGATCACAAATTCTATCAACAAAAAGGACACCACTATTTTTCACTTGTAGAAAAGAATCCCACAAGCAACGCAATTGTAGCAAAGATAAGTGCGGTTGCATGGTCTTTGGGTGCCGGTTCTATTGAGTCCTTCGAGAGGGTAACTGGTCAAAAATTCCGAAATGACATTAGTGTATTAGTAAACGTTTCTGTTGACTACAACGAGCAATATGGGTTGAAACTTACTTTGAATGATATTGATACCACTTATACAATTGGGAAACTTGAAGAACAGCGACAAAGAACCATTCAAAGATTGCTTATTGAATGTGCTGCTTTTATTCAAAAGGTAGGAGATACTTTTGTTACCAGAAATAAGCAACTGAAATTGCCACTTGTTATTCAGAATATCGCTGTGGTAACTTCAAATAATTCAGCCGGATATAAAGATTTCACTGATACTCTTTCAAAGAACAAAGAGCAGTACATAGTGAACATTGATCCGTATTACACTACAGTTCAAGGAGAGGCAAATGCTGATGCCTTGTTTCAAAGGTTACTTGATGTCTATAAGGCTAATAAGCCGTATGATGCAGTGGTAATAATTCGTGGTGGTGGAAGTCAGACGGATTTATTGATTTTTGACCAATTTGACATAGCAAGAGCAGTTGCCAAATTTCCAATTCCAATAATATCCGGTATTGGACACCAGATAAATGAAACCATAGTGGATTTAATGGCACATACGCCTGTCAAGACACCTTCTATAGCGGCAGAATTTATTATCAATCATAACCGGCAATTTGAAACGAGCTTAATTAACTTTCAAAAGACAATTCTTATCAAGTCCCAGCAGATAATAAAATCAAGGCAGGATAATCTTACCCTTCTTAGATCTTCTGTAATTCATTATACGAGAGAAATGCTCACATTTCAGAAAGATGAATTAACGGAGGCATATCAGGTGGTTGTAAACCAAAGCAAGGAAATATTACTCGCAAGGAAAAGCATGGTATTAGACCTTTCGGGAAGGATACTGGCAAGACCCAGACTCCTTGTGGGTAATAAAATGAATGATTTGTCTAACTTGGTTCAAAATTTGCGCTCTTTCAGTAGGAAGTATTTTATCAGCAACAGGAATTACTTGAACCATTATGTTGCTGTTACCAGGTTGATGAGTCCAATGAATATCTTGAAGAAAGGATTTGCAATAGTGTATCAGAATGAAAAGATAGTTGTGGATGGAAAGAATATAAAACCAACAAATCAAATAAAGGTTAGGCTTATAGATTCGGAAATAAAGGCAACTGTTAACTTAAATACACCCAAGGATGGAAGCAAATATGACTTATGAGGCTGCATATGCAGAATTAAAGAAAATAACAGCAGAAATAGAGTCGGAAACTGTATCTGTTGATGAACTTGCTAAAAAAGTAAAAAGAGCATCAGAATTGATCGAATTCTGCCAGACCAAATTGAAGTCAACTGAAGCAGAAGTGAACAAGATTATCCAGCAAATGGAAAGTTCCACAAAAAAGCAATAAATAATACCAATTGCATGATGAATGAAAGGATAGAAATTATTACTGGTTTAGCAAAGCAAAGTATTTTCCCTCATCCACATAATGAAGTACTGTATAAATATGTTGATGTAGATACGGCAATAAAAATATTGACCGGAGGAACACTAAAATTTCAAGCTCCAAATTTCTTTAACGATGTGTTTGATCCCCATTTAGGGTTACTTGATATTACTAAGGGAAGAGAGAGGATTCAAAATGAAATATTTAAGAAATATTCCCCAGAAACAATTGAAAAATATTTGCAAACCCATAGCCTTGAAGAGATTGAACAAACAGCAGATACGGTAGTTATGAAATGGATTAATAAAGCAGGAATCTTGTGCCTATCTAAAAATTACAAACACACTCTAATGTGGAGCCACTATGCAGCTAAACATACCGGAGTTTGTTTAGGATTTACTAATATCGGATATAAAGAAAATGATGGGATATCCGCTTTCAGAATACATTACGCTACAGAAGTAATTCCAAGAGAATATCTAATTACAACAAGTATTGAAGATAAAATCAGCATGATATATTGGGTTTGCACAAAAGCAAAGGTTTGGGAATATGAAGAAGAAGTTCGGGTAATCAATTATAGGGAAAATGGTCTATTCCCATTTAATAAAACTGATTTATGCGAAATTTATTTTGGAGTGAAAACAGCCCAATCAGATATTGATGCAATAACTGAAATTATTACTGCGAAAGGTTACGAACTTTCAAAAGTTGGTTATATGAAAATTAGCAAACAGCTATTTGACTTAGAAGTTCGATACACTTAGTAATTACTGCCTAATCCTTGAGGTTGCCCAATCGCTCAATAATTGCCTTGATAATTTCTTTATCCTTTTCTTTAAGATTGCTTTGATGTTGATCTTGAACTATTGCCCTATAATTCCTATTCTCATCCGGTTCAAAACTAACTTCGATATTGTTTACGTTAACAAGTATCTTATAGCTGTAGCCAAATGGAACGAATCTGGCATCAAAGTTCATTTCCGTTCCATTATTTGAAATATCAATAGTGAAATTCTCTTCCATTTGGTTACACTGATAACTCTAAAATCTCTTCTCTGATTTCTTCTTTCTTTAGTTCTAATGTTACATCAAACCAAAAGCATTCATACAAGCCATTAAATGCCTGATTAATTGATTTTCCAACAGTAGTACCAGTTCCGATCTCATTAACTGTCATTTTATTCTGCTTGTCAGACTTCAGGTTTACTATATCACCGATTTTGAATTTTGGTTCACTCATAAGAATAAATTGGGGGTGGTGAAGGTAATAATTTTAGTAAACTGTTTTAAAGCTATTTAGGTAAATTTACATCATGGAATTCCAGATTGTTAAGGCTATTGCAACTCCAAGAGGATTAATAGAATTTCGCTTTGAACCCTTACGTTATATGTCGAATACAATTTTTGCGATATATTGCAGTTATAACGGTGAACAGCATTGCTTTCATATGGCACAGGAAACAGACAATTTACACTTTAAGATTATGGACAGGCGCAATTGTCCCTATGATTTCATTGAGATTGAAGAATTGCTATCAAACACTATTCATGCAGGAGGGTCAAATGGTGAAAACTATCCGAAAGAAGGATGAACCAAAAAGGAGACAATTTCAAGGTACAGTATTATGGGGTAGATGTTTCCATTACCACATACAGGGAAAAAGGTCATTTAGTTTACCAAGTGAGTATTCCCAATAAGGATATTCTGTTCATCACAAAATCAGTTAACCTTGACAATGGCAATGAATTCTGGACATCTGTTCCTGAAGGGAAGTTGGCATTAGCCGGTGAGATTGGCAAACTGATAGATCAAAGACCCACAAAACAACAACAATTAGATCAAAACACACTCTTTTAAGTATGTGCTACTATAACGGAATAAAAGTGCCAAGGGACGAATACATACGTCTGATGAGATTGGAGAAGGAAGTCAAAGCGATTGCAGCAATGTTGACAAAACCCTTGTATAGCGGTTTTGAATACAAGAATTACCCAATCATTAAACCGGTTAACGGTGGGAAGGAATTTGAAATTGTAGAAGCCCACTGGGAATTTATTTCTTCTTGGAATAAGACATGGAGTGATGTTGCTGAATCAAGAAAAAAAGGCATCCCAACTTTCAATGCAAAATCAGAGAACCTATTTGTCAATGAGAAGGGACAAAAATCTATGTGGGCTGATTCCGCTATGAATAGAAGGTGCCTGGTTCTTTCATCTGGCTTTTATGAGTGGAGGCACTATAAACCAGAGGGAAGTAAAAAAGATATAGCGTATCCCTATTACATCTCATTGCCCGAAAAAGAGTATTTCTATATGGCTGGTATCTGGCAACCTTGGACAGACAGAGAAACGGGTGAAACAATTGACACTTTCGCTATCGTTACAACTAAAGCCAATGAGCTAATGGCACAAGTGCATAATAAAAAGCTGCGAATGCCAACCATATTGCCAGATCAATTGGCTCTTGAGTGGATTCAGAACGGTTTGACAAAGGAAAGAATACTTGAACTTGGGGCATACCAGTATCCAGCAGAGCAGATGAAAGCCTATACGATCCAAAAGGACTTCAGGACATTGCCGGATCCAGAGGAGGCTTACATATATAATGAATTACCTGCACTTGTATAGTTGATATATTGCAACAATAATTCATTTTATTCCAATTTTTCAGGAATATTGAAATAATTATCCACAATATTTGACATTTATAGTTTCATGTCGTTACTTTTGTCCATTTACTTGGCAAATTTGAAGTGATGGAACGGCATATTCTGCATTTAGACCTGGATACATTCTTTGTATCCGTAGAGCGATTGAACAATAGCAGCCTTATTGGTTTGCCTGTAATAGTAGGAGGAACAGCGGATAGAGGGGTTGTAGCGGCTTGCAGTTACGAAGCAAGGCGATATGGTGTCCATTCGGCAATGCCAGCCAAATTAGCCAGACAGCTATGTCCCCAGGCAATTTTCATCAGGGGTGATTATGATGCATATTCCAAGTATTCTGACATGGTTACGGAAATACTAAAGGAAAAAGCTCCAATAGTAGAAAAGGCAAGCATTGATGAACATTACCTTGACTTGACCGGCATGGATAAGTATTTCGGCTGCAATAAGTGGGCAACCGAATTAAGGCAGAGAGTAATAAAAGAAACTGGCTTGCCTATCTCTTTTGGTTTATCCGTCAATAAAACCGTCTCTAAGGTGGCTACAGGGCAAGCAAAGCCCAATGGACAGCTCCACATATGCACTGGAGGCGAGAAACCGTTCTTGGCACCCCTATCTATCAAGAAAATCCCAATGATCGGTGAGAAGACCTACATCCAGTTAAGGAACATGGGAATATCGCATGTTGGTACTGTACAAGAGATGGAGGTAGAGTTAATGCAGAAGGTATTGGGTGAAAACGGTGTTTCTATTTGGAGAAAGTGCAATGGAATTGATAATTCTCTTGTAGTGCCATATTCAGAACGCAAGTCAATTAGCAAAGAGGAAACATTTGACAAGGATACTATCAACATGGAATTGTTGAAAAAGACAATAGTTAATATGGTTGATGACCTTGCTTTTGATTTACGAAAGTCCCACATCCTTACCTCCTGCATTGCAGTAAAGATTCGATACTCTGACTTTAATACGGAACAGGTTCAGCAAAAGATTGCCTATACAGCATCTACTAAGAAACTGACTGAAAAAGCACTGGAGCTATTTAAGAAAGTCTATACCAGACGGATCCTGTTAAGGCTGGTGGGTGTGAAGTTTTCCAACCTTGTACATGGAACAGAGCAAATTGACTTATTCAATGATGTCTCTACAGACATTAATCTAAATAGGGCAATGGATAGTATTCGTTTAAGATTTGGAAATGACAAAGTGATGAAAGCCATAAGCCTTTGATATGCTCCTCAATGTTCACAGTTACTATAGCCTAAGATATGGCACAATCGGCATCGAGCCGTTAATTGAACTGCTAATGCAAGCCGGTTATGATTCTGCTGTATTGACCGATATAAATAATACAACAGGATCCTTGGAGTTTCTAAAGAAATGTAAAGGGAAGGGGATAAAAGGTAACGTTGGTGTTGAATTCAGGAACGGTGACAACTTACTTTACATTGGGATAGCAAGGGGAGCTAAAGGATTTCAAGAATTGAATGAATTGCTTTCCGAATGTAACCTGGGTGCGAAGCCATTACCTGTTGTTGCACCTGTCTTTAATGATGTGTATGTAATATATCCATTTGAAAAACGGGAGGAACATGAACTAAGAGAAAATGAATTTATTGGGGTGAAAGCATCTCACTTGAATAAGCTATGGCAGAAAGTAAAAATTAGGAAGGAAAAGTACGTTATATGGCAACCAATAACCTTTGCGAATAAGAATGATTTTCGGCTCCACTGCCAACTTAGAGCAATAAACCACAACATTCTATTATCCCAGCTACAACCACACCAAGCAGCCAGCAGGGATGACCTACTCATCCCTAAAGGAATATTGCTAAATGCGTACAAGGATTTTCCGCAAATCATCAACAACACAACCAACTTAGTTGGGAATTGTGCTTTCGAGTTTGATTTTGAAACCGGGAAAAATAAAAGCACATTCACCGGTACCCGATATGATGACAGAGATTTGTTAAGAAAATTAGCAATTGATGGATTGAAACAACGGTATGGGGTTAAAAACAAAGAAGCAGTACTGAGGGTCAACAAAGAACTGGATATTATTGGCAATCTGGGTTTCTCTGCTTACTATCTGATAACCCATGATATTATCAGACACACAATGTCAAGGGGATTCTACCATGTAGGGAGGGGAAGTGGTGCAAATAGTGTTGTAGCATATTGTTTGAGAATTACCGATGTATGCCCAATTGAATTGGATCTCTATTTCGAAAGGTTCCTAAATCCAAAACGGACTTCGGCACCGGATTTTGATATTGACTACTCTTGGGATCAAAGGGATGAGGTTTATAGCTACATATTTAAACGCTATGGGAGCAAGAATACAGCTTTATTAGGAGCAATGAGTACCTTCAAGGATAGAAGCATCATAAGGGAATTAGGAAAGGTATATGGGTTGCCTAAAAGTGATATTGACAGGATCATTGATGAACCGGATGCAATTCTAAATAAGCATGAAATTACCAACTTGATTCTATCCGTTTACAACCAACTGGAAGAATTCCCCAACTTGCGTACAATTCATCCAAGTGGCGTTTTAATATCGGAATTACCCATTACCCATTACAGCGCATTGGATCTACCACCAAAAGGACTGCCTACGGTTCAATGGGACATGTATATATCCGAGGACATTGGCTTTGAGAAGTTTGATATACTAAGTCAAAGAGGGATCGGACATATAAAGGAATGTGCAGAGATTGTACACATAAACAGAGGAATCAAGGTTGACGTTCATGCAATAGATGATTTTAAAAAGGATGATAAAATAAAAAAGCAATTAAAATCAGGAGATACAATTGGCTGCTTTTATGTGGAAAGCCCTGCAATGAGAGGGCTGCTTAAAAAACTGAAGTGTGAGGATTACCTTACCCTTGTAGCAGCAAGTTCAATAATAAGACCGGGAGTAGCAAAGAGCGGCATGATGAGAGCATATATTGAACGCTTCCATGATCCTACTAAAGTGAAATACCTGCATCCGGTCATGGAAGAGCAGTTGAAAGAAACCTATGGGGTAATGGTGTACCAGGAAGATGTACTGAAAGTGGGACATCATTTTGGTAGGCTTGACCTTGCTGATGCTGATGTTTTAAGAAGAATGATGTCTGGGAAAGGTAGAAACAAGAAACATCTACTGGAAATCGAAGCAAAATACTATTCTAATTGTAAGCAATTCGGTTATCCTGATGAAGTGGCAAAAGAGGTATGGAGGCAAATAGAGAGCTTTGCCGGTTACAGCTTTTCAAAAGCACATTCAGCCTCTTTTGCTGTAGAGAGTTTCCAGAGCCTCTACCTAAAAACCTACTTTCCTATAGAATTCATGACTGCTGTGATAAACAACTTTGGAGGGTTCTATTCCACCAGGGTTTATGTTAACGAAGCAAAGAAGGCTGGAGCCACAATTCACTTGCCTTGTGTGAACAATAGCAACCATTATACCGTTTTGAAGGGTATAGACCTCTATCTTGGCTTTATTCATGTCAAGGACTTGGAAAGCGCCATTGCTCAATTGATACCGCAAGAAAGAGCTGCAAATGGGGATTATGTAGATTTAGAGGATTTTATTAAAAGAACTCACGTTTTGCTTGAGCAAATGATAATTCTTATCAGGATTGGTTCATTCCGATTTACTGGAAAGAATAAGAAGGCTTTGTTGTGGGAGGCTCATGTATTACTAAACAAGAACGCAAAAAGAGACATGCCGGTATTGTTCTACAGTTCAACAAGAAAATTTGCCTTGCCAACTTTTCGCACGGATCTATTGGAAGATGGATATGATGAACTTGAATTATTGGGGTTCCCAGTAACAATAAGCATGTTTGACCTTGCAAGAACGGAATATAGAGGAGAATCCAATGCAAGAGACTTGATAACGCACTTGGGGAAGAGCATTAGAATGGTGGGAGATTTTGTAACTGCTAAGTATGTGCCGACATCCAGAGGAAATATGGCATTTGGATCATTCCTTGATACAGAGGGCAGGTTCTTTGACACAACTAACTTTCCTCAATCGTTTAGACAATATCAATTCAAGGGAAGGGGAGTGTATTTAATATCCGGTAAAGTGGTTGAGGAATTTGGATTCCCCAGCATTGTGGTGGATAAAATGGCAAAATTGCCTATTAAAGCAGATCCGAGAAGTGTATAAATTGTTACCAATTAGTATATTGTAGTTCTAAAACAACCAATATGGGAAAAATATTAGCAACTGTCTTGCTGACTTTAGTAATCCAATTCAGAACACAGGCTCAAATTACCTTGGAGCATACCTACAGTGGTAATGCTTCCGAAATAGTTCTATCAGCCGGTGGAGACAAAATAATGTATTTTGATAGCTTAAACGTCTATCTGTACAACATGAATCACACCCTATGGAAAACGATAACACCAACATACTACAGCGGATATAAAATCCAAGCGATTAGTGTTGTGTCAGATAATTTATTCAATTCCGATAATTTAGTAGAGATGATTGTAGGTTACTATAGTTCATCTATGGGATTTAAGGGTGCAGTAATAAATGAGTCTGGTAGTGTGCTTTTCGATCTGGGGAGTGCCTACTTCGGTTCCGTTCATTATAACAGTGCTGATAATAATTATAAAGTTTTTGCTGTTTCGCAGAGTCCCATTTATCCTTATAGCAATTCCGCTATCTATGGGGTTCCTGGCACTATCCCGTGTGGGAAATGTGGTTCTTTAGGAGTAGCAAAGCCTGGAACAACAGATAATATTCAACTTTCGGAACCAATACCAAACCCATCAAACGGGGAAGTAAGAATTAGCTATTATCTTCCTGTAACTAATCCAGTTGCGACAATCGTATTTAGAAACACACTTGGAGAAATAGTAAGGAAGTTTTCTGTATCTGGAAATAGTAGCTCTCTGAATCTCAATAATGATACTTTCCCTTCTGGGGTATATTTTTATAACATGCAGGCTGATAATTTGACCTCCCAAACAAAAACAATGATTGTAAAGTAGGCTATTGCTTGAATATATGGAAGCTCCCCAGACACTTAGACCACCGGCGAATTGGCAAGATTTTGAAACTCTCTGTAAAAGACTGTGGGGTGAGATATGGAGTTGCCCAGAAATTCAAAAGAATGGTCGGTTAGGACAGGAACAATCTGGAGTAGATATTTTTGGAATACCATTTGGAGAAGATGGATATTATGGGATACAATGCAAGGGTAAAAGTGAGTATTCTAACAACCAATTTACCCAAAATGAAATTTTAGATGAAATCGAAAAGGCAAAGGGCTTTGAGCCAAAATTAAAGAAACTATACCTCGCCACTACTGCATGTAATGATAGTAAGATACAGTCATTTGTGAGGCACAAAAACCTTGAACATAAAGTCCAAGGCTTGTTTGAAGTGCATTTATTTTGCTGGGAAACAATCGTTAATCTAATTGATTCTAACAAACAAACTCATGAGTGGTATGTCAAGAACCAAAATTATAAGACAAGGAAGAGTATTTCTTTCACTTTTGACGATGGCAGTACGGAAATTACGGCTAATCCAAAATTCTATAGAAATGTAATCAATTTTATAAATAAAGGAACCTACAATGCATTCAACAAAGCTAATAGCTTGGTAAATCTTCAAATTAAGCTTAATGAATTGTATCAAAGGACAACTGTCAATCTAAGTTTCTTGAAAGTGCGATTTGTTCTGAAAAATACAGGAACAGACCATTTAGATGAGTATAAGATTTTCTTTGAGTTTGATGGTGAGCTACAGGAAATTGCCGATACTAATGTAACTCGTAGTATTCCCGTCATTGAAAGAAACTACTACCGAAATACTTATATCTGGAATGAATCGAAAACAGGAAAGATTGTGCCTAAAAATGGAATCTTAGTAGGGGATGACTCATTGAAATCAGAGCCGATATTTATAAAACCAGCACCAAAGGATGGGATTGTAATGGTCAAGTGGAAGTTAATCTCAAAGGATTTTAAGGATTCTGGAGAATTAAAAATAAACATTGTTCCAGAACTCAAACGGAAAACGAAACTTGTTGCAGTTGATGATATTAACCTAGAGAGAATTGAGGCAGGGATTGTGGAGGACTTTATTGAGTACAGCAATAATAAAGATTAAATTGAATGTTGTGGTCTTTGCAATAAATACAAATGGAGAGCGAATAAAACCCACACAACATGCTAAGGCAACTTGCCCCCATTGTGGGTCATTAGTTATAGCAAAATGTGGAGAAATTAATGTCCATCATTGGGCGCATGAGAATTTACAAGACTGCGATAGCTGGAGCCATGAACCAATAACACAATGGCATATAGATTGGCAAGAGTGCTTCCCATTGGAATGTAGAGAGGTTCAAATAAAAAGGGGACATGAATGGCATAGAGCAGATATTGAATCGAAGAATAACACAATAATAGAAGTACAGAATTCCCATATTTCCCCTGAAGAAATATTCCAAAGAGAGCAATTCTATGGAAATATGCTTTGGATCATAAATTCAGAAAGGTTTAAGCATAATCTGACATTTACCAACTTCCCACTTGACTTTGATAGAGATTTTTCCCATTATAAGACAGTTGATGAGAAAAAGCCTGGGTATTATATACTCAAACTCCCTCTAATTAATGATTTAGAAATTAAAAAGGCACTTAAAGAAAATGGTTTTTATCCTTGCGATGAAGACGATTATGATGAGGAATACTGGGAGAACAAGCATTATATTGCTGAAATTCCAGATGATATTATTAGAGCGTATAGGAACTACCTTTTTGATGAAAACCTTCAAATGCAGCTTGAAAGAGGGAGGACTTATGAAACAAACTTTAGGTGGAAATTTCATTCAAAGTGTTGGGAGGGTGGTAAGAAAATCAGAATTTTGGATTTGAATAATCGGTTTCTTTTTTTTATAAAAACACTCCATGAAAAGGGTTATGGGTTTGGGGTTATAATATCGAAGTGGAATTTTCTTAGAAAGTATCAGTGAGTCTTATTTTGTTGTTCTTTGAATCGAATCAATCCTTTGCTCCAATTCCTGAAATTTCTTATTGAAGTTATTTTCAGTTTTCTTTTTATCTATCCAAATAATAAAACTCAAGGTTAAAGATAGAACTGATATTAGAATAGAAACCCACCATGTCCTCCTGATAATTAGCTTGTTTTTAAAATCAAGTTCTTTGATTCTTTCCTCCCTGTCAGCCTCTTTTTGCTGCCATTCATAATACTTTTCAAAAGAGCCTAATTTTTTGACTTTCTTGCCATTTTCAGTAAGCACCTGCTTGCCATTCTTATCATTAATAAAATCCCCTTCATATAGGAACTGCATGTAGTCTTTTGCGTATTTGGAGTAGTCCTCTAATTTGGCAACAATAATGCCGGTTTTACCATAATTCAAAGCAATTTTAATGACATGCTGAATATCAAAAGCCTCGTTTACTTTGACGTTTTTAATAACAAGATTAAGGAGAGTTTTAGATTTTTCACTCATCTCTGTGTTGTAGTCCATAAAACAAGAAATTATTGAGCCTTAAAGTAAGCAATATTAGAGTGAGGTGGATAGTCAGCTACCGTATTTTGTCATAGGCTTTCAAAATTCTTAGCGTGTCATACCCATCAATTATACAATATTTGGTTATTCTATTAAAATCGCTTGAAAACGCTCTCATTGTCTTGTAGAGGGACGGATCAATGGTATGACAGTGCTGAAGAATAAATAGCGATGCAGGTTCTTGATATAGCCGGACAATTTGATCGCCATTTTTTCCTAAGTCTTTATGTGTCATCCTGTGGAATTTTGCCATTCCCTTTAGCAAAAATGCTGCATTCAGCCGGTGTCCGTTCACATGGATGTGATTTGTAAATAAGTCGGAATTTTCGCCTCCCCAATCAATAGGAACATTCTCCTCTTGTAATATTTCTGCAAACCAGGTTTTTACCTGTTTTTCAGGTATATCTTTAAGAACATCCAATGAGAGTTTACGCCGGTTAACTTTAGTGGCTTCTTTAAATTCATCAATATCTTCAATATTTACCAGGAGGGATTCAGTGAGCATACCAAAAGGAGTGCCGGTATCGATCATGCGACCTCCAATAAAAATTGGGCGAAGAATCAGCTCATTAGGTGTAATTTCGTTTATATATGCCAGCATGAAAACCTTTGACTTTCCAGAAAGCCTACTAACAGATGAGTCCCCAAAAAGATGCTCTGGGCTAAAGACCCCTTTAACAATCAAATTGTCATATTCTTCCAGGCTAAAATGAAACTCTGCATTTGTAACTCGACCCTTGAAATAATTCGTAGCTGCTTTTATCGTCCCTTTGAAATAAATACCCTGTTCAATCCAGACCAGTTCTCCAATATTTAAGACTTGGTTTTTCAAGAGTTTTGCTTCAAGGGATTCAACTTTATTTTTCTTAATAATGCCCAAAACAGCATCAGTAAGCAGGCTATTTATAAAAGCAAACCTAAGATTCCCAGTATCAGCTTTATTTACATATTCAATTTTACTTTGTAGAATAGAATTTTCAACTTGGTTCAAAAGCCCAATAACCATTTTTGAATGTAGAAAGGCACAATCTAATTTGAAATTATTTTCGGTCATTAACTCATAAAGATAATTTGAAACTCTATATCTATTCCAAATGTTTATTAATGAAAAAAGGTTCCAGAAGTAAATCCTCCGAAACCCTTTCCTATATTGTTACCCTCCCCAATTGTTCACGATTATATAAGTGTATAAACCTCCAAAACCAGTATTTTTGAACCAGAAAACCAAAAATGTATGATTACAGGAAAGGTTGTTGAAATAAACCGAAAGAGAGGAATGTTTATAGCACAGTTAGATACCGGTCTCTATAGCCTCATTGAAATTTTTGACAGTTATGATGCTGAATTGGGTACAGAATTAAAGGGTAATATTGACGATGTAGGTTCCTGCCAAATCTACGATCTTGATTCCAATACATCCTTTGAGGGCATTGTTCAAATTGCCTGTTGTACACTTGCTCATGCCCAAAAAAACCTTTAATGGAATTCTTAACAGAGGAATGAGAATTCAATAATTCTTAGTATTTCATGTTTATCCTAAAAAATCACACCGTACCCCAACACCGTACCCCAGTAAACTGACCCCCCCGCCAGTATTGACTGACAGGGGAATAAGTGAGGTCGAAAGCGGATTTGAACCTAGTGAAAGTACCCCATTATTCAAAATTTTCCTGACCATCGTGTTATCCATTTTTGCTCAGTATGCATTTTATTTGCTACTGATTATCATAGTAGCCTAAATGGGAACAAATAGGTGTAGATATAGAGGCTCCCAGTAGTCAGTCGGAGGAATACATTTAATGTATAACTGTACCAATTTTGAACATGGGTAAATACATTGCAATTAAAACAAGACCGACTACAACAGCCAAAACGAGAATCATTACAGGCTCAATAATACTGATAAGAATTGTTGAGTGATAGTCTATATCATTTTCATATTGAGCAGTAAGATGGGTAAATATCCGGTCCAATTGGTTCGTTTCCTCACCAATTCTCACAAGCGCAATCATTTGTGGATCAAAGATTTTTTGACTAGCCATAGTCTTATGAAAGAACGCACCTTTTAATAGATCACCTTTTATGGCTGCCAAAGACTTTCGAAGCGGATAAAATTCAATCATTTTTTCAATTATCATTACACTTTCTACAATATTAACCTTAGCACTTAATAGTAAATCCATTGCCTGACAAAACCGGGCCATCTGAATTTTCAAAACTAACTTCCCAACATAAGGAATTTTGAGAATAACCAAGGATATGTATCTTTTAGTAACTTCCTTATTCTGGTATTGTTTACGGAATAGAAAAAGTATTGAAGCGAGAATGACTACAGAATAAAAAAATACTGAAACATGCTCTGACAGGGTAATTATGAATTTAGTCAAAGGCGGTAGTTCGCCTCCAAATTTTTGCAAGGTGTCGGCAAACATAGGAACAACAAATTTGAGCATAAAATAGATAGCACCGACCGTAGAAAACAGAATAATTATCGGATAACTTAAGGAGCTGACAATCTTACGCTTTTGAATGATTTGCTTATTATAGTATCTGCTCAACTTATTAAAAACGGAAGAAAGTTCTCCGGTGTTCTCTCCTATTAGCACACTGTAGCAATCAAAATTGTCAAATTGGCGGGTATTTTCCATAGCCTTTGAAAGGCTTTTTCCTTGTGTCACATCCACAAGAATCTGAGTATATATTTTGTGTAATTTACTTTGAGGCTTAACAGCCTCCATTGACAATTTTAGGATTGTTTGCAAATCCACTCCGGCTAATAATAAAATACCAATTTCTGAATAATATTTTTCCTTTTGCTTAATACCGACACCGCTAAATATATTTAGCTCATAATTTTTCTGGAATAGCGCAATAAGTGAATTGCTGCCTCCCTTAGGCCTACCCGTTTGACGTTTCTGTTGTTTTAATGCCTTTAAATCCAAACTCACCCGCTTGCTATTTTAGAAGTGTAATCAAATCACGACTAGTATATAACTTATGAAACTCAACCCCTTCAATCTTTATAGGTTCAATGATATCAAACCTGAACTTTCTTACAACTCTATTTTGCGGCAGGCCATCTACATACTGAACTCCCAAATTCTGGACAGAAATTAAAAACGTGTCAGCAATACCTTTTTGTTGCCGAACAATACTATTGCTTAATTTGTAGGTTACTGTATCCACCGCATATATAAACTCGATTTGATCGACATCATTGAATCCGACAATTCCTGCTTTGCGAAATTCCTCGTCAAATACTCTTTTAAACAGCAATGTTGAATTCAGTTTATCCTGACTTAAGTAAAATGCATTCCACGAGGCCTGTACCCTGAAAAATATCAGTACGGTCATGGAAGCAATAATACCGGCAATAATCAATGAAATAATCATCTCCAATAAAGTAAATGCTTGAAATCTCTTCCGCACCAAAATTATTTTTTATGGCTCAAATAAATAATACTAACGTTGCCATTCACCATGGTAACCATTGAATCTGTGGTAATCTTTTTTATTTTTATTGATTTAATCATATCGCCTTCGTAAGCAAAAAAGACCTTTTTATCCTTCTTCAATATTGCCATATTCTTCTTATTGCTTTTAATAATACCACAAAAAATTGGCATGTCTATCTCATTTATCTCAGGTGGTTTTGGCTTAAACACAGGTATCGGGATAGGCTCAGTTATGGTATCAGTTAATATAGATAGAAATGGATCTCTGGCTAGTAGTTTCAATTCATATCTTTTTCTGGGTTCTTGCCGTTTAAATTTTTGGGAGGGAGCATATAGTGGTGCATTTCCAGAGCTATATACTGTCATATATATCTTATAGAATAGAATACCCCAAATGACCAATACGGCGGTTAACAATAATATCGTTACTCTTTTGTTTTGCATAACTTATTGCAACAGAAATTTATAAACACTACTGTAGCTGCTCCAATTTCCCGCCTGATCTCTCGAACGTAACCTCCAGTAATAGGTCTTATTAATTGTCAAAACAGGCAATACGGAACTGGATGCCTTTTCTAAATATGTTTTGTAAACGTAGTTTTGAAATAGAGAATCTAGCGCTAGATGGACGCTATCGCCATAAACACCAGTAGCAGCAGACCATGTCAGAGTAATAACATTTGAATCAACACTATTATTGAGCGGAGCTAGTGGGGCAGATGGGGCTGGAGGGGTAAGATCAATAATCAGCCTGTTCGGTGTTGAAAACATGGTGGCAGTACTGCGTCCTGTGTCTATCGCACGCACCTTCCATAAAAAAACTCCTTCGTAAATTGTATCTGTCAGTAATATCCCGTATGAATATCTATTATGTATCGCTATACCGGTGGTGTCCATTAAAACGTACTGATACTGATTCGCATATGGGAATGCGCTCCAACTGAAATTGACCACGCTGCTATTTACTGCGTAATTATTGATTGGCGAAATGACACTGAAAATCTGACCATTCAGATCACTGTTTGTGTCGACCTTTAATTTGCGTGTAATGTAAAGGGACGAGGAACTCCCATTCTCCGCCCTTAGACGCCATTGGTAGTTACCTGGCAACAAGACATAGGAAAATTTGCTTGCATTGACAAGTGTGTCTAATATTAATGACTGGATATTAGAAAAATCCGGCTGCACCACCTGTATCCTGTATCCCGAAGCACCACTTACCTGCTCCCACATAAACACGACATTATAACTGCTGGTTACAAAACTATCCGCCGGATTATATATTTTCACGGTACTGCTATCTAGTTTTTTGTCAATAATATCATTACAGGAAAGCACGAAGCATACAGCAATGACACCCAATAATCCCTTAATCGTTATTTGCATATGACACTCGTTTTATATATAATACTGAATTTAACGTGTAGATATTATTTTCGTCCCTAACCATTTCCCAAGCTGCAGAACTTATAGGAATTTTTTTTTCTTCGTATTCCAGATGATGTATAAATTCCAATATATCTGAAAAAGTGCCTGAAATAATAACTTTATTTGTCTCAATCGAAAAGCTATCTTTTTTGAATGAACTTTGCGCTATTTCCTTGATACTCAAATCGAAACTGTCGCTATAATATGCAATGTCCTTTATTAAAAGGTCATTGCTGTCAAGTTGCTCTACTGT
This sequence comes from uncultured Flavipsychrobacter sp., assembly GCA_964430995.1. GTDB lineage: Bacteria > Bacteroidota > Bacteroidia > Chitinophagales > Chitinophagaceae > Nemorincola. The sequence continues at coordinate 15,664 of CAYSIG010000023.1, read as the reverse complement.
ACTTATGGGAACAGAGTTGAAGTCAGGTTGACCAATGGACGTTGGTATCGTATCAGCCATGCCTTTAGTACCATAATAACGATTAATAACACCAGCCGTCTTACTGAAGTTCGAGATGTAAGCCACAGTATACAAAACTGCTATGCCAGTGAATACCAACCTTCTGCGCCATCTTAATGTCAACGATTTCCAGCCTGAAATAATATTCATAAATTTTTAGTGATCTCAAGGTTGAAATTTCCTATTTGTTCCCCTTCTTTATAGTTTTTGATTAGTAATGATTTTATCCAACTATAACCCTTAAGTTCGTTTACCCAGGTATTTAAATCAGTTGGACTATTACAAAGACCATATATGTGAATCCTGTCAAAAGCAAATACTGCATCTTCATCATAGCCAGCATGACCAGCGGGATGAATTATCATTTTTGTCAGGTAAACTGTTTCTGGGATATTTACTGTAAGTTCATTCGCATAATAGGATATGCTACTGTTCTCCACTAATCCATTTGCACGAAAGAATTCTCTCTTACTCTGAATGTTTGCTTCTTTAGCTAAATAATCATTCCATTTACGGTGCTTTTGTGCTACTACCGATTCTAAATTTTCGTATTTAGTAGTAAAGATTGTGAAACATATAGAGCTGACCAACAATAATACCAATAGTAGTATTCCTGCAGCATAGGTATAAACCTTACTCGTCCGCGAGAATATAAATTCATCAAAAACCTTGTTGACACGATCAACGGGCAATCTTACTGGCGCAAATCCAGATAGAAAAAAGTGTGCACCATAAGAATACGCAAGTACGCAACTCAAGGGAAATTCACCTGACTTGGGATAAATATTCTCTCCGCTAATTGGCATATAGTAGGCACCAATTTTGTACCCCACAATTTCATCATCATTAATGTTAATAACATAATTTTCGAAAACCGCTTCACAAATTCCCCTATCGCCTAAATCAAAAATTTGCCGATAAACTTCCAGTACAAAAAATGGACCGATAGAACCGGAAATGATACAAGCGTTTAATGGAGAAAGCAGATCCAGCAATTTCTCCATTCCACTTTTTCTTACAATAGAAACAACACTCTTACTTTCGGAGATGGAATATTTTTGAACGTAAAATATGTCGTGACTAAAATTAGGAACCATGCGAGATGCTGTGGTCTCTGCATCAATGCTATCAACAACATGGTGAACAATTTTGTCGCTGTTATAGTTAAGAACAATAGGCACTCCAGAAATCTTATTTTCGCTTATCCAATCAACGAGTTGTTTATCTGAAAAGTACGATTTGTGGGCATCAACAGTCAATTTGCCTTTTACATTTTTAAAAACTACAGCGTTAAAATAGAAACACCCAACGCCATTTTCCCTATATTCAACCGCCTCTAAGGACAGAATACATTTGATGACTTTTGAACAAATAAACTCTTCAAATTTTCCAAACATAAACTTAGACTTAATAGATTACTGTGGGGTGTATCAGAATTGCCAGCTTACTTTTTGCGTTCTTATTATCCCTGCTGCTGAACAACCACTTTAATACAGGTATGTTCGATAGTACGGGCAATCCCCTACCACTATTTGACTTACTTTTTTGTTCTAAACCGCCCAATAATATAATGTCATTGTTCTTAACCCTTATAGAGGATTTAAATGTCCTGGTAGTTTGCCCGAAGGGACCATTATTCGCAATTTGCGTCGTAAAAGTACCTTGATCGACAGTTACATCCATGGTAATCTGTTCATCACCCGAAACTATAGGCTTGACGGTAATTGTCAGATCCGCATGGAGTGGTTTGAATACGATAGCATTTGTCGTTGTCGTACTTTGTGTGGCTATAATATTCGAACTGGTCTCCGCATAATACCGGGTTTCGCCAATTGTCATAACGGCCTCAGTCCCATTCAAAGCGGCAAGACGCGGAGTTGACAGTATCTTAATCAACCCATTATCCTCCGACGCGCGAAGTGATAAATAAAAATTCGAATTCACATTTCCCAAATTTACCATGCCTGTGCCGTTGATAGCATTCAAGATACTATTGACCGTATTAGCACCCATTTTCATATCCACTTCAGGAAAAACATTTGCATAGCTACTTTTAACAGGTCCATTATTATCAATACCTGCAGAGATGCCAGTGGATATGTCCCTTGACTTAGAAACATCCAAAATAGTCATCTCAATATTAATCACGGGGACACTCTTATCAATTTGTCTGAGGAAATTTTCAACCTCCCCAACAGCAGGCGCGGATCCTGAAATAATAATGCTGTTCAAATCAGCCAACGGAATAAGCTCTATTCCTTTTTTTAATTCCCCGGGAATAGCCTCTAGTATTTTTACCGTTGTACGGTTCATAAGCTTATACACATCAGACGTCCTTATTGCTTCTTGTTTACGCTCGCCAATAAGGTATATTCCGTTACTATACCGATAGGTATAATCTGTACCATTAAATAAATACCTGAGAAAAGAATTGAAATCAATTAAGTCAAGACGTACATCAACATTCCCTTTCAATTCGGCCATTAAAAAATAGTTCACATTCAGCCTACTGGTGACATTTGCCAGCACTTCCCTTATTGGCAAATTATTTGCATAAATACTGATAATACTGTCCTTGCTGTTGGTCAATACCTTAAGGCCATTCACATTTGCAGGTACCTTTTGAGCATCTTGGAGTGGTTTTGAAGACAATTCTTCAAAATTATATACAGCGCTGTCGCGACTTGAGAACTGAAGTGCGTTCATATGGGCTAATTCCGATAACCCTTTGCTCAATTCCAAATTTTGCACGTAGCCACTTACAAGCGTATTCTGAATTTTTTGAGGAGCAATAATATTGTATTTGGTTAAATAAGCAATGCGCCTGATTACATTGCCCAATGTGTCATTCCTTAAATCATAGCTTATACTTTTCGTAGTGCTATCGTAACTAATTTTCACTTGCTTTGGAAGAATTGTTGGTGACTCAACTCTGGGTGCATAAAATTTTGTAATCGTTAAAATATTCTTCCCTGTAAGGATTATTTCCGCATTGTATTGTTTGCAAACATATACCAGCAAGTCCAGTATTTCTATGTCAGAAAAATTCAACGAGACAGGGGTATCAAGTGATGGGTCTATACTCATGTTCAATTTATTCTCAATGGCTACCCCACGAAGAAATTCATTCAATGAGACAGCCGAAATTGTGACAGATATTTTGTGGTGAAGCCTGGGTATATCTGTCGATTCAAATTCAAGCCTTTCCCTAAGCTCTTCTATCCGGTCAAACCTATTCTGAGCGACCGCGCTTAAAGATTGGAACAACACATAAAATATGACGACGAGTATTCGCATGAAAACTAAAAATTTAACAATATAGGATAAATTTCCTCAAGTGATGTAACTCCCTCATTAACCAGCTCTATGGCACTATCTTGCAAAGTATTTATATTGCGTGCCTGCAGTATTGTGGTTATATCCATTAAATTTTCTTTGATCACAGTTGCCAATTCAAAGTCTATCGGTATAATCTCATATATTGCAGTACGACCTGAATAGCCGGTATAAAAACACTTGTCGCAACCAACAGCTTCAAAGTGTGTCTTTATCTTAGAACTCAAACCAGGAACATCACTATATTCCTTTCCGATTCCAGTTGCCTTGCCTTTACAATTTGAACACAATTTCCTAACTAATCTTTGCGCCGCCGTGAGGTTTAACGTACTTGCCAATAAATAATTGGGCACCCCCATATCTACCAGACGCGAGACGGTTCCCCAAGCGGAATTAGTATGAATGGTTGAAAGTACAAGATGGCCGGTCAAAGCTGCCCTGATGGCAATTTGAGCGGTTTCAACGTCGCGTATCTCTCCAAGCATTATTATGTCAGGGTCCTGGCGCAAAAAAGTACGAAGGGCGCTGGAAAATGTCAACCCGATGTTCTCTCTTAACTGGACTTGATTGACCCCGTCTAAAGTATATTCAATAGGATCTTCTATGGTTAGGATATTCGAATGCTCGTTATTCAGCACTTTTAATGTCGCATATAAAGTAGTCGTTTTTCCAGAGCCCGTTGGCCCACTAATTAATATTATGCCTTGCTGCTTTTTTAGAACCCTTAAAAAAACATCCAACTGAACGGAGTTCAATCCAACTTCTTCCAGCCTAATATGTGATGAATCCGTGCCCAATAGCCGCAATACGACTTTTTCACCATGCAGGGCCGGCAAAACGGACACCCGTATGTCAGTCCTGTCACTAGGTCCTGTTATCAGTATCCTGCCATCCTGTGGTAGCCGTTTTTCCGCAATATCCAGATTGGCCTTAATCTTAACTTTATTGATGAAAGTGGCATATTGTTCTTTGGGTACCTGGTAGCGTTCCACCAGTTTCCCGTCAATCCTGAACCTTATGCGGCACTTCTCCCTATAACCTTCAATATGAATATCGCTGCTTTTTAATTCCTTTGCTTCTCTGATGATTTTTGAAAGGAAATCGTCTGAATTGCTGTCCTCCACATTCAATGACTGCAATCTACTACTGTCTGCATCTTTTCTGTACAACTTACTGAGCTGCTGGTGGACGACTTCCTTCTTTTCCTTCTTTAATTCTACATTATAACCTGTGATCAATTCCAATTCTCCTTGCAGCGATTGGTCATATTGGGTTTCATCAATTGCTAAAGTAAAAACGTCATCGTCAAAAGACAATGGAACCACTTTGTACTTCCAGGCAATGTCCGCGGTTATCAAATGGTTTATGTTGTGGGTATTCATAAGGTTTATTCTAAGGATTTGTATTTTTTATAGTTTTAGATACTCATCAGACATTGGATTTATTGAATACCTAAAACAGAGAAACATCGAAAACAGATGCGCAACACATAAAAAACCGGCCAGCGGCAGTCGTGCTATTTCTTTGTAAAAAACTATTTTTTGAATAACCCAATACAGCAAGGTTAATACACATCCTGCTATGATGAAGAGCGTAAAATTATACAGGCTGTACCCGAGTCCAAACGCAATTAAAACCAGTATATCCCCCATGCCAATAAATTTATTGATTAGCGTTTTTTCACCCTTTCTAAACCAAAAGTAGACATGAAGCATTACAAACAAAGTAGCCATAAATGAAACATTGATCAGAAAATGTAACCAAAAAAAATTATCTTGAATTAAGCCTGAACCGATTAATGCCAATGACAAAATCAAAATAGTAATCCCATGAATGAGTCTGTATCGAAGATCCTGATACAAAATATGCAGGCAACAACAAACAATCAATACTGTAATTACCTTTCCCATTAGTCTTTAACTATTTCTTTCAGGTTTTTTTCTTGATCTATCTCCCAAACATTAAACTTGCCATCACCGTTAAAATCACTGACAGCAGTAGCCTTGGCTTTAAACATGTTATTTGTTGCGGAAACTAACTCAATCTTGTAATTCGCCCTGCCTCCTTCTTCCGTCACCAATTTTTCCTGTATGTAATCAATCTCATTTAAATCCAGAGAATATTTAGAGTGCATATAAAAATGAGATTTTTCAAGGTTATATACATGCTCCAATTGCAATTTAGCTTCAGTACTCTTTGCATTAGATATCAATGGCATAAGATTTGGATAGGCAATAAGTACCAGGATGCCTATGATTACTAACACCACTAACAATTCTGTTAATGTAAAGGCATGAAATAATAATCGATTATTTTTCATTTTCATTAAAAGAGTTTATTTTACATCTTCGTAAAGCTAAATAAGTTTATTGAAAAATACCAATTATTTATGAAGTATGCCCGTATATATCTCTGGTTGTTACAGTTGATATTTTCAATAGCTTTTTTACCATCAATTTCGATTGCCCAAAAAGAATTTGAGATATCCAACCACCAGAATATCTCAATTAATACCCCCTCATCCAAAATAAGGGCAGTCATTAACACTGACAATAAAAAATCGCGAAAAATCAGAATGAAGAGGTATTATTGGTATGATAATACATCCGTTCATGAAACCATTGGAGGTTACTCCGGGTATCTCCTCGATGGTGAATATACAGAATTCACATACCCAGGCAACGAATTATCTGCTTCCGGTCAATTTAAAAATGGCCTGAAAAGTGGTAAATGGATTACTTGGAATGAAAACCACAGTTTAAAGGAAAAATCATCCTGGAAAAACGGAGAACTTAATGGCAAAAGATACTCATATGGCACAAATGGCAGCTTGGTATTAGTTGAAAACTACAAAAGAGGCAAACTAAATGGCAAATCGGTACGCTATACTCCTGATTCGGCTAAAATTTCACATTATAAACAGGGAAAGCTAAAAACAGTTAATCCGTCGGACTCACCAGCCGCAACACAATCTTCCAAAGTGCCGGCAACTAAATCCTCCACCCCTACAAGACAGAACGCAACAAACAGAAAAGCCCAAAACAAACCCTATAAGGCCACTAAAAATATGAAAAGTAGCCCCAAAGCAACCCAAAAAACCAAAAAGGGTTTTTGGCATCAACCACTGCATATATTTGAAAAGGCGAAATGAGGCAATTGAAAGGTTATACTTTATTGCTTGCCCTTGTTGTTATCCTTGTAATAACGAGTATAGCAGTCTTATTTTTATCCTATTTCCGGATTAATTACTTCTACATTAACAGTGCAGAACTTGGTATTAAGTCAGCCAACTACTGCTATGAGGGGTTCTCATTATTGAATTCAGAAAAATCAGATGGCAGGGAACATGAAATTAACTTTCCTGATGGTCTACAGTTGGTTCTTCAGGTAAAAAAATGGGGCCTGTATGATCTGTATTATTCGACCAGCATGCGAAAGCCGAATGATACTTTGTTCTCCAATATAGCGTTGGTTGGCAGTCAAAAAAATGACGCGACAAATATCGCTCTCTACCTTCGCAGAAATAATGTAGCGTTATCTATAGGCGATAGTGTCAGCATTGCATCAAATTGTTATTTGCCTATGGGTACTATTAAAGGAATCAACATTGCAGGGCAAAATAGAATAGATAAAGAACTATTGCATCACAGCGTAGATACAATAGTAAGTTTGAAAACTATAGAATCAGTATTGTCTTGGCTAAAGTCATACGAAATTGAAAACAGGGGCGGATTCATTGTCGAGGATACACTCAGTATTTCCTTTAAAAGTCCAACTACAGTTTTTAGCTACGATACGGTATTCATAAATAATTCTTTACATGGGAATGTGATTGTTCGGGCAGACCATGTGGTTATTAAACAAGGTGCGGAGGTAACTGATGCAATTATAATAGCGAACTCCATCTCTGTCCCGGATCAGTTTTACGGCAGAGTACAAATATTTGCAGCAAATTATATCGACATCGGAAGTAGCGCTGTATTTGACTATCCCAGCATACTGACATTATTACCGGAAATGCAACCGGGAATTTCTTCTACAGCCAGCCATTCTTATATCAATGCTGCTGACGCATTCGAACTTTATGGAGAACTGTATGCTTACGCGTTCAGCTATTCCATATCAAAAAACATATTTGTTTCGCTGAGTAAAAGATCAAGGATTATGGGCAGTATGTATTCTACCGGAAGCCTGACATGGGAAGGCAAATGTAACGGCGCTATTATTTGCGAGAGGTTGCTAAATTATAATGGTGGTGCACTACAAACCAATTTCTTAAAAAATTCAGAAATAGATACAATCTCAAGGATATTTTCTTATAGTAACCTTTATCCTTATCCCGGAAGAAAAAAAATTGTTTCGTTTGTAGAATGAGCCAGAAATCTAAAAGTAGCCAGGTGATTTTTGAGGGACACAGCCTTTTGGAGGTTATCGTATCTACGCTCCTCATACTGATTGCTTTTCTTTTATTTTCCTCGCTGCTAGGGCAACTATTTTCTTCGCGGCGAATTGCACCTGAAACTTCGCTGCTCATGAAATTATCTTCATTCAAGTCAGAAAATGGCAGCCTGGATACGGCAAAGATCAATGGTACCCACAGCGGAAGCAACACTGTTGTTAGCAGTAGATATATTGACTCATTTTATTTCTGGGAAGTGTATATTTCCGAAAAAAGCACCGGAAAAAAGTTACTGCAGTACTACACCACTACCAGCGAATCGGAAGTTAATAGCAGCCTTTTTCAGGAATAAACTCAATTGGGTTTTGCCCCCTTCTTTGATACATTGTTCGCGCTTCTCTTAGACTGATATTGCGGCAACGTCAGGTCGGTTAATTTATATCCAGCGTACTTAGGTTTGAGTTTGCCATTGGAGGCCAGAAATTTATCCTTTATATTCTTCAGGTAGTCGGGTACATTGATCTCCTCTCTTTTTAAAATAATAATGGTTTGTTCTTTTACGTCTTTCTGAAATTTCAGGTTCATCTGGATATATATCTTTACAATCGCCTTGCTTTTTGGGTCTACATAAGTCGATATTCTCGAATATGGGCAACGTAAAACATCTGACTGAAGGTTAAACACAATTACTTCCCGGTTTCCCACCGTAGTAATATTGCAGTCAGTAACTTTCATCATTTTCAAAATAGTGTCTTGAATAGATGAAGTCTGCACTTCATCTATAATTTTCAAAGCTCCGGTATCACTTTTCGTACGCATTACCGTGTTGCTAAGATTGCTGACTGTAAACACATCTTTCTTATCTATGAAAATCTCCACGTCATTAGCTTTTTTATACCTAGTGCCCGCGCTCGCTATAACCTCCCCCTCTGATATGCTTTCTTCATATTTTTTATTGTAAGGGTTCAGGGTAACACTAGATACACTATACTTGAGATGCCATGCTTTACCTGAAGTGAATATGTCTGACAAGAACTTTCTCTCAAGAGCGTAAACCTCTTTTAACTGGGCAATACAGGAAGGCATTACCTTAGGGCCTGCATAGGATTTAATTCCGGTCCATAATGAACAAATAAGGATAAGGGTCGACTTACTAATTATTTTGCTGGCCATAATGCTATTGCTGTTGTGGCGATGAAGCTGGTGGAGAAGGAAGTATCTTATACTCTTTGTTGATAGCGCTTAATACTTCATCCGTTATGTCAAAAGGTTTAGCGCCGTAAAGCAAATTGCCGCCTGAACCGCTAATAACAAAATCATACCCCTTCTTTTTGGCATATTCTTCTACATAGCTATTCAACTGGTTGAGTACCCCCTCTGTCATTGTTTGCTCTTTTTTCTGTGCCTGTTCGCGAATTACAGTAGTATAATTTTTCAGGTTTTCCTCCAGTTTTTTTATTAATGCCTGCTTATCCTGTCTTTCTTTATCTGATAGGGATTTATACGCATTCTGGTATTCGGCTACAGCACCTTGGTACTGCACACGTAATGTGTCGATGTTTGACTGCCATATGTCTGTCTGTGCTTTATATGTTTCGCGGGCATCACGCATGCCATTATAGTTATAAATTAACTCTTCGGTACGCACAAAAGCAAACTTCGGCGTAGAATAAGATTTATATATGCCGAAGGAAACTGCACCGAAAATCAGCAAAATCAAAATAAGAAAAACAAGCCTGTTATTTGAGGGTATATTGCTCATGGTACGTCCTATTATTTAGGTACAAGATAATAAAACAATCTGAATAACAAATTTATTCTAAACCGAATTCTGAACTATCAAAATCGGCCGTTTTCCAGAAATATAGCTTCAAGCAAGATGTAAGCACCGCGATACTCTTGCTGTAGCAAAGAGTTCTTCTACTCAGCCTTTTTAAATGAGTTCTTAACGTCAGGTTTTTGCGTTCTATATGATTTGTACCAAATCGCTTTGTGCTATGGATTTCTGCCGGCAAAAGGGAATTATAAAGCGATAACTTATCTGTATATACCATACGGGCATTTGATAAGATCAGGGTATCAGTAACATTCCTGAGTGTTTTGTGGCTACGACGGCCCACCGCACAATCAATAACTTCTTTTGTGTCTTTATTGATGGCGTAAACGACCCATATCTGATTAGTCTTCCTTTTTAGACAGGTGCATAATTCATCGAGTTCATATTCCTGCCCAGGCAGCAATAATGGCTTTTTTACCATGCCTGCTTTGCTGATGAGCTTTCTTAAAACCGTTGCGCATGATATTTTTAACACCCTGCCAATACTTCTGACACCCAGCCCTTCTAACGTTAGCTGCACTACCCTTTTTCCTGTATAGTGCCTGCATGCGTTATATGAATACTCTTTCGAGTGAGTCCTCTTGCAATTCTTACAGCGATAACGCTGGTATCCGGTGGCACTTTTGCCAAATAAGATACAGGCAGACGAACAATATGGGCACATTTTTTCGAAACAAGATAAATATTGCTTTTTTCGCTAACAACAAATTGAGAACACTGAGGAGGAAATTATTGCATTTCAGGGCTTTTTAGCCCGTTAAAACGAAACAAGGCAACCCAATGGCTGCCTTGTTCTTGACTTGCTTATTTTTTAAACCCTTTAATTTTGCTGCATTTTAATCCTGTTTTTTACCAAATCAACAAATTGACAACATTACCGAAGGAGTTTCCTGATAAAATATATAAAATTATTCTTATCACTTCATTACATACAAAATAAGCGTATCTTCTTTCTTACAAAAAGTACTATCTCCCTTAAAGTCATTTATTTCATAACTATTCAGATTATCCATTAGCTTCTTACCATTTACTTCTAAAGTTCGTGGTTCCGTTAGTTTAAATGTCAACATCAACAACGCATCAGTTATTAACTCATTTTTATTATAAGTGACTTCACCTTCAGACTTAAATATCACTAAAGAGACTATAGTATCACTATTGTATTCTATACCTGTAAGTGGCCTATATATATCATCAAAATATTTAAATAAATTTTTTGAGTAATGATACCCCATCCCGCACTTTTGGTATTTGATGACAGTAAAGGAATGAACTCTATCAGTATGACTACAAGCGATGGCAATGATACTGTATAACAATGCAAGTAATAAAAAGTATGAACGCATTCTGTTATTGTTTTTCTTGTTTACTATTCACCCTCTCAGATGCTCCCCTCTTTTCAATAATAACTTCAATTTTGCCCTTATTACTTCTACTTTTGTTTGCTTGATTAATAATGGCACCAAGTATATCATTGGAATATTTGTTTGAAGGATTTTCACTAGAGCTATTTCCATTAGTTACTCCGTAACAACCTTCTGATGCAGCAACACTAGTTGTGCCATCTCCGTGCTGATAAGTGCCGCCTACATGAATCATAACTCCACTTGCAATATCAGCAACACTTCTATATCCTAATTCAACAGCTGCCTCATTAGCTTCAGCGTGCATCACCTCTGACCCATATTGTGTAAGTTTTAATGCCTTTGTACCGTCCCCTTTAGGATATTCTGTCATTACTTTAGCAGTATAATGGTTTATATTACCATCCTTTGGTTCGAAAGCAACGTTAGTCAACGTCATAATTCCATTTTCAACATCTCCTTTTTGAACAGCATAAGCATCTCGAGTTACAGTAAAAGACATCTTAAAGTTCTTATCTTCATTGTCTATTACGTTTACTTTGTATAAACTCACTTTAGTATACTCCTCTTTATTAGAATTTGTCCATCCAATAATTCTCTGCAACGTTGTACCAGCTTTTTGTTTTGTGATAGTAATAACGGGATATTCTCCATCAGGGTCTTTATAGATATTAGGGCTATTTAAACAAAACGCGTACGGTGAAGCAAAAGGGAGTTTGGATGCCAATGGATCAAGACTCGTCCACCTCCCTATCCTGCTCTCATAGTTCCTTGCGCCAAAATCGTAGCTGTTGCCTTTTCCTCTCCAGTCGTCTTTGCGCTCTTTACCGTTAAAGCCAAAGGTGTTGGCATCACCACCATCGTAGCAGCGGTAGGGGTGCGGGCTGCCGAAGGCGTAGTAGTTGTAGTATTTGCGGGGCCATGCGCTGCTAGCACTGGTGGGCAGCCGGGCCTCGAGGGTGGCCCTTATGTTGCCGAGGTGATCGTGCATCTCATAGTGGCGATCAATCGAACCGGGGGCGCCATAAACGGTGTATGTGGGGCCGCCGCTGGTAATAGTAGTGGTCCAGGCGTTCTCGCCATACCAGGTCATCAGCCGCTCTGTGCCATATGCATAGCGCTCCTTCACGGCCATGGTGCCGGCAGGGCCGTAGGCATCCTGCTTCTCATACTTTGCCAACAGGGTGTTGTGCGCATCGTAGAGGTAATATTTTTCGTCGCCGGGTGAGTTTACGTCATATACCTGGTTGCCCATAGCATCGTAAAGGTACGTATGGTCGGTGATATAAGCGCCACCTGAAGCCGGGGAAACATCAATCTCATCCACCTTTCCATATGGTGTCCAACTGGTGGCTATATCATAGTTTTCGCCTGTGCTGGCGGGGCTGTTCTCGCCGGTCACCTGGCCTATCTCATCGTAGGTGAAGGTGGTGGCGCCACGTTTGTCTTTAAATGGGGTATGCCATGTAGTCTCGCCATCGTTCACTATCTCCAGCCTGTTGCTCTGTATGCCGCTCCAGTTGTAGTCGTAGGTGAGGTCATCTAGTACTGCTATGCCTAAACTGGGTGATTTGAAGGTGCGGCCAAGTGAAGTAAGGTTGCCGTTCTTATCATAGGCGAAGTTTTCATCGTAAGGCTTTATAGTGCCTGATGGTCGTGCCCAGGTACCGTTGTAGTACCAGAAGCGGGATTTTGTAATGCGATTGAGCTGGTCGTAGCGGTAGGTGTTGCCACTCATGTTGCGGTAGAAGAGTGAATCGTGCATATCGGTAGTGCCGGGTGTCTGCACCCAGAAACCTGATACCTGCGAGGTGATGTTTCCGTTATATAGCGGGCCTCCGCCAAGTGATCCGGCAGAGCTTGTGTTTAACTGCAGGTTATTAGTTCCAATACTATTAAAAGCCGAACCGCTGCGATTGAAATCACCCGGATAGTAATTGAGCACCATACCGAAGATATCTTTGCCACGCGGATAGGATGTGGACCCAATTGATAAAATAGTGCTGTCGTCCCCGGGATCATACTGGTTGAGCAAGCGTGGGTGGTTAATTGCCTTGAGCCACCCTTGAAGGGTATAGGTATAATCAAGGCCTTGCACACGCCACTGTAGCTCGGTACGCTTCAGTGGCCCATGTGTGTAGTATTTATATGTGGCATTATTCTCCAATACACCTCCTGGCTGGAAAGTAGATGATACCTGCGAAAGGCGTTTATCAGCATCATACTTGTACTGAGTTTCTAAATAATCCTCTATAGGAGGCATTGTGAACGAAAGCCCTGACCCCGCATACATCTTGTGGTGCCATACGCGGGTCACTTTATTGCTCAGCAGGTCGTACTCATAGTTGATCACCAGTGCATTGGGCGCAGGCTTTATATACACAATCATGCTGGCTACATTGCCATGTGGGTCGTAGCTATATATGTTATAGACCTCATCAGATGTGGTGGTCAAGTCGCCATCACGGTCGGTAACAGTATAGCTGATGCGGTTATTGATGAATGTCTGAACAGGTGTACTGCCACCAGGAAGGGTTACCGTACATGGTGTATTGTAAACCGTTTGGGTAATGTACTGCTTGTTATAGGTAATGCCGCCAGACCCTGTGGGGAGCGGGAAGGTTATATCGTTAAGTTTCAAAGTATCGGCATATGGATACTGTGCATTAAGGCCGTAATTCGATAGCTGCCCGGCTTCCACCACACGCGCCAGCTGGTCATACATTGTATAAGACACCTTGCCGGGTGTGCTGGCAAATTGTTTAGCATTCTGGGAAAGGCGCACCTTACCCCTCTTATCATAGGCAAAAACTGTTTTACCACCATCGGGTGTTGTCTGTCGTTCCAGTTGACCCAAAGTATTGTATTCATACTTTGTTACGTCATAATCATAATGCCCCACGGGCGCATACCTACCAGTGCCGGTATCCAGCACCCCACGGGGTGCCACCGTGCGTATAAGGTTGCCAGCGCGGTCGTAGTAATAAAGGGTGTACTGGAAATGATCGAGATCAAAACTATTCACGAACATGTCTTTTATGTTGTCCGGGTCATTGCATTTGCTATCATATTCCATCTTCAGTATCTCGCAGTGCTTGTCCTTTATGTTTCGCACCTGTGTGTTCAGGGAATTAACGAAGGTGGAGCACACCGTTTCCGCGCAGGTGAATACATGAACCGAATCGGTGGCGGCAGTAGGGCTGGGGTGCTCGTAGTGGAAACAGATGCAGGCGTGACAGTCCATAGGCGACCAGCAGGAAGTACATAGTGGTGATATGGGGTCGGTAATGGTGCCGCCCGGCACAAAGAAAAGTTCCATGCAGGTATCAGCGGTGGTGGTATCCGGAACCATGGCACAGGAAGATGGTGTGACACTATAAGTATGCCGCACCACGCTGCCACCGAATATCACATCGGTACCGGTGATGGAAGGCATAAGTATATCATACCTGAACTTAATGGTACCTCCTACGGGCATTGGGCCTGCAGCCGCAAACCTGATGGTACTTGCTCCGATCTGCCCATTTGTGCTGACGACAGTGCCTGTGGCAGGTTTATTCTCAATCACTACAATCGAATCACTTGACGTAGTCAGCCCTCCTCCGCTTGTGAGCACCACATCTACCTCCATAGTCATGGTGCTGTTTATGAATGCCTTTCGCGGCTTCGTTCGGGTTACGGTAAAGTTCTCTGATGTACAGATGGTAGTCGTCGTTCGCAAGGTATCGAAGGAAAAATGGCCGGGGGGCGAAAGCGCGCGAATCTCAACATAATCACCCGCACAGTCAAACCCTGCCCCTCCGAAAGAACCCATACCCGGGGAAGACATGAAGTACCAGTCGTATGGAGTGGCGGTCCATGGCGCGCGCATAGAGTCATATATCTGCATATACCTATTGTTCAGCCAGTCTAGCATTGCCTGATTGTAACTATAGTTGGTATCCGCATTGCATACAGAAACATAACTGCTGTCTATGACAGAGCTATCGCCAACTACTTTAATAATAGAGTCAATTTCGTAAGGGACATATATCACTGTACCAAAATTAGTATCCGCCCTATACCTGATCACGCTAATCACAGAATCATGCTCACCTCCGTAAGAAACACCGCAGGGCCCTGACGTATCACTCAGCGTTACCAGGAACTTCATACTATAAGTCATGGATTTCTGATAGGCAAGTATCTGCGATGAGGGCACCACGCCAGTAGCCGGATCGGGCGTAAGCACACACCCCTCTTTACACTTACCAACCAGCGCCGAGGCTATACAGTAAACATGTGATAACTCCATAGTGTCACGAGGTGGATCAGGATACCAACTCATGTATGGCTGCCCCTCTATATATATACCACCCTCTTTCATGTATTTATGGGCTACTTCATCTGCTATCAGGTTATACCGGCTGTCACACATACGGTAGCAGGCATCGGACATGGAAGCATAAGTTGCAGGTGTACCGCCTCCAAAAGAACCAAGCCCTGCACCTGTCAAAGTAGTCATGTATACAGTGCTTGACGGCTTAATACTGAGGTAAAAATTATACATATGGAATGCGTCAGTAGCCGAATAAGTAGGATAGTTCGGTATTAAGTTCATCCAATATGTAGTACTTACGGGACAGGACGAACTCGGAGGTACGCCAAGGTATTCAGTTTCATACAAAT
>CAYSIG010000022.1:0-86809 GCA_964430995.1 uncultured Flavipsychrobacter sp. | reverse complement strand
CAAGTATTTTAGGTGGCCCGCTTACAAACACCCATACCGTAAATACTGATTGCTCGACAGTAGTGATGGGGAATACCAATAGTATTTTCGCATTTTTACCTGCAACGCCGGGTGGATATAATTCCATAGTCAACGGCAACGATAACAGTACTACCGGTTTTTACGCCAGCATATTCAGCGGCAACAACAACCTTGCAGGTAGCGGAAATGCTTTAGCCTGCTACCCTGCTGTGATAAACGGCAACAACAACGCTGCCACCGGCGACTATTCATTTATCAGCAATGGCGGTGGCTTAGATGTGCCAACGGGCACACCGCTGGGCAACAATGCCACAGGCGGTTTTTCTTTCATTGGCAATGGCATACTGAACCAGGCCAACGGCATACATTCCTACATAGGTAATGGCGGTGGGTTTACGGCTGCGGGCGGCTCTTGCGGCAACCAGGCCAATGGTGAATTTTCATTCATAGGAAATGGCTGCTGCAACCAGACAGCCGGCCGTATCTCATTTATTGGCAACGGTTCCCATAACAATATATTTATCCTGACCCCGGTAACCGAATGTGCTAACAGTATAGTGAACGGATGGGACAATACTATAGAGCAGACCCATGCCACCACCACCATGTACAGCAACATGATTGCTAGCGGTGGGAACAATACTATCCGCACAGCTACCTGTTTGGCAAATGTCAACGGCAACTTCATTGGCGGCGGCAATAGCCATCTCATACAGGATGTTTCCAACTCGGCAATAGTGGCAGGCGGGGCAAATATTGTTTGTTCGGAGGCATCATTTATAGGTACGGGCTCACAAAACTGTATATTAGATCAGGCAGCTACAAGCGCGATAGCAGCAGGACAGAATAACTGCATTTTCGGCGGGTTAGGCACTTTCCCGCACAGCAGGAATTTTATAGGCGCGGGTGTAGACAACGGCATTGAGGCCTGTTCGTCATTTATAGGTGCAGGAATGTGTAATGCCCATGTGCAGGGTGGGCTAGGGGCATATGGTGTGCCGTTACTTTCCTTTATAGGTGCGGGACTACGCAACCAGATTATTGACGAGAGCAGGGGCAGTATGATAGGTGCGGGCGAAAGAAACTGTATAAATTTTACTAACTTTTCCGCAATAAGCAGTGGCGAATTGAATAGCATTTTCCCTGGCTCACACCGCAGTTTTATAGGCAGCGGCATGGAGAATAGAATAGAATCTGGTACTTTTTCATCCATTGTAGGCGGTGATAATAACCAGATAATACCGGGGCAGTGTGGGGGGCATACCCATGCTTTTATAGGTGGCGGAGGGGAGAACAGGATTGTTAACGGGAGCATATATAACACCATAGGCGGTGGCAACGCAAACGTTATAGAGTACACAAGTTATAACGGCATAACAGGCGGGCAGAATAATTGTATCTTCAACTCATCTAACAACAGCTTCATAGGCGGTGGCACAGCCAATGTGATAGGTGATGCCAACGTAAACGCCTGGCAGTGCCATGGGGTTATAGCAGGAGGACGAAATAACTGCATAGAAGGTGTACTTAATAACCTTTACGAAGCCTCCTTTAGCTTTATAGGAGGTGGGCAAAATAACGTAGTGCAATCAACTAACTCCTCTATTATTGGCGGTGCGGGAAATACAATACCCGTGAATATGGCTAACTCACATATTATAGGTAGTGGCCTAACAGCGAGCGCGCCCAATACCCTGTACGTGAATTGTTTGAATGCAATCAATATGCCAAATGCTACAGGTGGTTCAGGGCCTTTTACTACAGGCACTCTATATTATGACCCTACAACTTGTGTAGTTTACTGGAATCCATAAAATATATGCTTACGTCATTGCGTTTCACGCTTTTACTAATGTTATTATTATCTTCGTTACTATGTATGTCTCAAATCATTACTACAGTTGCAGGTAATGGAGGGACAGGAAGTAGTGGTGATGGAGGATTAGCCGTTTTGGCATCTTTGAATGTTCCTTATGGAGGGGTTTTTGATATCCATCAAAGCTATTATTTTGTTGAGGCTACATCGAACAGAGTTAGGAAAATATCAGCGGGGGTAATAACTACTATTATTGGAGATGGTATAGCAGGATATTCGGGGGATGGAGGAATTGCAAGCGTTGCAAGGGTTTCTTCCCCACAATGGGTTACAACAGATATTTCCGGCAATATTTATATTTCAGATGCGGGGAATAAGCGTATCCGCAAAATTGGCATTACTGGAAATGTCAGTACTGTTGCGGGTAACGGTTTTGGAGCATATAATGGCGATGGGATACCCGCTACGAATGCTGCTATAAATCCATCTGGCATTTGCGTTGATGCTGTTGGAAACATATATATAGCTGACGCTGGACGGGTACGAAAAGTGAACTTAGCGGGGATAATATCGACAATAGCCGGAACTGGAACTGTTGGATTTAGTGGCGATGGAGGGTTGGCAACAGCAGCGCAGATACATGCGCACGGGGTATATTTTCATTTAGGTGAATTATTTATCGCTGATTTTAATCGCGTACGAAAAATTAATCAGGCAAATAATATTATTAACTCGGTTGCAGGTACTGGGTTAGGATTATATAATGGAGATAGCATTCCGGCTACAAGTGCGAATTTTGCTTCAACAGCTTTAGCTTGGGACATGCACAATAACTTATATATTGCTGATTTAGGAAACAATCGTGTTCGTAAAGTAGATATGTTGGGTACTATTTATACTGAAGTTGGAAATGGTACTTCTGGTTATTCGGGGGACGGAGGCTTAGCTATCAATGCAAGTGTTAGTGGACCTTCTGGTATAGCATTTGATACTTGTAATAATTTGTATGTCACTTGTAAGAATAATTATAGAATCCGCAAAGTCACCTTCAACCCTCCACCATGCACCTACCTGAGTGTAGATGAGCAAACAGTAAAAAAAGAGGTTTCTATCTACCCCAACCCCGCAAATGATGAACTGCATATAAATACCTCTCCCGGCATCTCCCAAGGCGAGGTGGTGTTATGCAATATGCTGGGGCTGGTGGTATTAATGGAGCAGGTAAACAGTAAACAAACAACTTTAAATATAAAGCACCTGCCCCCCGGCCTCTATATGCTGGCATTAACAGATGAGGACGGCAAGCGCACGGTGCATAAAATAGTAAAGGAGTAGGGTCCTCTCCCCGGCTCTCCCCGGAGGAGAGGGAGGTGTTACGAAAAAAAGAAACTAAAATGAAGCAAAATGAAAAATATCAACTGCACCGCTCCGATGCCGGCGAGTCCCTCGGCAGCGCTCGGGGGCTATTCGAGGAGACTCGCCGGGGACGGAACGTAGTGCAATCAACTAACTCCTCTATTATTGGCGGTGCGGGAAATACAATACCTGTGAATATGGCCAACTCGCATATCATAGGTAGTGGCCTAACAGCTGTGGCACCAAATACGCTACATGCTAATTGTTTGAATGCGGTGAATACGCCAGCGGGACCGGGTACACTACCATCTGGAACAGTATATTATATTACCGCTGGTTCTCCAATACCTGCTGGAGCGCGGGCTCTATATATTGTACCTTAGCTATTTTATTTAGTAATCGAAAGTTGTATCGTAAATGCCATGAAAATAATAAGTTTTGCCATTTTATTTTTTTTCTCGGTTGTAGGTAGCGCTCAAATAATTTCCACTTTTGCTGGTGGCGGTACCGCTGGCATAGGAGATGGTGGGCCTGCGACTGGTGCGATGATTGCTAATCCTAACGGAGGAATATTTGATAAATATGGGAACTACTATATTGCTTCTAACCTTGGGGGAAATAGAATACGAAAAATTGCACCGAATGGAATTATTACTACTGTAGCTGGTACAGGAGTTGCTGGTTTTAGTGGAGACAATGGTCCAGCCACAGTAGCGCAATTAAAACAACCAACATCTGTTATTGTTGATACTTTTGGTAACATATTTATTGCTGATGCGGCTAATAATAGAATACGAAAAATAGATATGACTACGGGGGATATTTCTACAATTGCTGGTAATGGAATTGCTGGTTATGGGGGAGATAATGCTCCAGCGTCAGCGTCAATACTAAATAATCCAACTGACATTTGTTTCGATAAATATGGCAATTTATATATTGCAGACTATAACAACAGTAGGGTTCGAAAAATAAATACGGCAGGTATAATCTCAACTTTTGCAGGTAACGGCATTGGAGGATATAGCGGTGACGGTAGCCTTGCTGATACTTCAAGGATTGGAGGAATATTTGGTGTATGCTCTGATATTATAGGTAATATATATATGGCGGATGTGTCTAATGCGCGAGTGTTTAAAATTAGTACAGTCGGAATAATAACAACAGTTGCGGGTACTAACTCGGGGTACTTATATAATGGAGATAATATTTCAGCTACAACTGCGAATATTCATCCAACACGAATTACGACCGATGTTTTTGGTAACTTATATATTGCAGAACACCTAAATTACAGAGTTAGGGTCGTAGATAAGTCAGGGATTATTCATACAGTTGCTGGTAATGGAGTTGCTGGTCATAGTGGGGATGGGGGGGCAGCAACGGCTTCGTCTTTCAACTATGCTGCTGGAGTAGCTTTAGATTCTTGCGGTGACTTATATATAGCAGAGGCAAATAAATGTGTGCGTAAAGTAAACTTTCCCAAATGCCATTATCTTGATTTAAAAGAAACGTATCCAGAAAATATAAGAGTGACCATTTACCCAAACCCTGCAAATGATGTACTGCATGTAGAGGCATCTCCTGGCATCTCTCAGGGAGAGGTGGTGTTATGCAATATGCAGGGGCAGGTGGTTTTAATGGAGCATTTAAACAGTAATCATTCAACAATAAACATAAAGCACCTGTCCCCCGGCCTCTACCTGCTGGCAATAACAGATGAGGAGGGTAAACGCACAGTGCATAAAATAGTAAAGGAGTAGGGACCTCTCCCCAGCTCTCTCCGGAGGAGAGGGAGGTGTGATGGCTAGTGTTGCGCGAGGTTGCTTGGTTCGGCGAAAGCTCACCACTCCTCGCAATGACCCGTATTTTTTGAAAAAAGAACTTTATGAAAATAGTATTAAAAATAGATGGCGGCATAGGCAAGAGCGTAATGGCCACCGCCGTATGCAAGGCCATAAAAGCCCAATATCCCGATAGTCAACTGATAGTAATGACCGGCTATCCCGAGGTATTTGAGGGCAACCGCAGGGTGTATAAGGTAATACGCCACAATGAGCTTAATTATTTTTACCGCGACCACATAGAGGGCCAGCCTGATACCAAGTTTTTCTTCCACGAGCCATATGTGGAGACCGACTTCATACACCGCCGCGGCCACCTTATAGAGGTATGGTGCCGTATGAACGGCATACCCTACAATGGCGAACTGCCCGAATTGTTCCTCAACCACAAGGAAAAAACGTCATTCGGCAAGCTGTTCGAATCGCCAAAGCCCATATTGGTATTGCAAACCAATGGCGGTATGCCCAACCAGACTGACAAATACTCCTGGCCCCGCGATCTGCCTTACAACACAGCGCAGCAGGTGGTCAACGCCTTCCTGCCCACCCACAATGTGGTGCAGATACGCCGCAAAGACCAGCCCGTGCTGCAGAATGTATATCCCGTGGAGAGCGGATTCCGACAGCTTGCGGTGCTTATAGCCATGAGCGATAAGCGGTTGTTTATCGACAGCTTTGCGCAGCACACCGCCGCAGCGCTCGGTCTGCCATCGGTAGTGTGCTGGGTGGCCAATGTGCCGTCACAGTTCGGCTATGAGATGCACACCAACATCATGGCCAATGAGCCAACCCTTGAGCCGGAACTCCGCAATGCGGTACTCTCCAAATACAACACCAACGGCCCCGAAACCGAATTCCCCTACAACAACGAAGAAGAAATATTTGATGCCGAAACGCTGATAGAAGCGCTGCGTGTGGTCATGAAGGAGTCCGTGATGTTGGCCTGATAAAGCTCCCGCCATCCAATTATAAAAGCCCTGCTATGCAGGGCTTTTATTTTATATAGTTGCTTCGGTTATTGTTTTATCTCCGGGTGTGGCGGCGGCACGTTTGATGCGCCCGATTCGTTGTTATCGGCCGGGCGATAGGTGACAATGTTCTCATCACCAGCCTCGCCATACTTGAAGATGAAGCGGTCGCGGCTGATGCTTTTCTTGTCCATCATATGCTCTATCACGGCGTTCACATGCTCCCATGAGCGTTGCTCTTTTATCTTGCTGCCGCTGCCACCGCCAATGATCACTACTTTGCATGTAGGGTTGGCCTGCATCTGCCTGGCCAGTACATCAAGCTGGGCTTCCATACCCTTGCCTATATTATTGTTGTTGTTGAACAGTAGTGTGCCGGCGCCTATCTTACCGCAAGGGCCGTTTTTGCCACCTCCGTTTCCGCCACCACCGGTGCCGTCGCCGTTGTCAGCGTCCATATTCTTACAATCATCAGGGCAGGGGCATTTGCCTACACCATCAGCATCCACCGGCTGACATTCTGTTGGGGTTATGTGCTGCTTGTCTTTGTAGTCAGGTACGCCGTCACCATCGGTATCAAGCGGGCAGCCGTGCTCATCAACAGCTATGCCTGCAGGTGTTTTGGGGCATTTATCAAACTGGTCGGTAACACCGTCTACGTCGTCATCGGGCAGCACGGGGTTAGGCAGTTTCATGTGGCGCGGATAAGACAGTTCGCTGTAGGCATGGTCCAGCGGGTTGATCCAGTACAAAGGCTCTACCGCTTTCTTCTTGAGGCCTATATTGTAGTTAAGGCCTATGGAAAAATAATTGACAGAGCCTGCGCGGCCTGAGGAAACATTATTGCCAAGGGCAGGGCCAAATGCTGCACCTCCGAGGTATTTGTCGCTGGTAAAGGTGTAGCGGTTTTCTACCTGCACATTCCAGGTCTTGTTTATCTTGTATTGCACTCCGACGCCTATGCTGGGCGCGAAATCAACTATTTTCCCCTTAGCCAGCTTTGA
This sequence comes from uncultured Flavipsychrobacter sp., assembly GCA_964430995.1. Classification (GTDB taxonomy): domain Bacteria; phylum Bacteroidota; class Bacteroidia; order Chitinophagales; family Chitinophagaceae; genus Nemorincola. The sequence goes on along the minus strand of CAYSIG010000022.1, from coordinate 79,800 downwards.
AGTCTTGGCCGGGTTGTCGCCATCGCTTTCAAACGACTTGTCCATGCCTTTGCGCAGCTCCTTGCGTACTTTACGGTTCTTGTCGTTGGGGTTCTTTACAATAGAACCGAAATTATAAGGCTGATATTTACCATCAAGGGCATTTACACGTGTCTTATATCCAAGCGCGCCCAGCCCAAAGTAGCCGAAGAAGGCGATCTTGTTGCGGGCATTGTGAAAGTTGATGTTGTATGCGTTGAACACGAGGTCGAGATTAAGCTGAACGGCCTCTGTGCGGGTGTAGCGGTAAATGGGATTTGGGTTGAGGCCGGTAGTATTGGCATAAAAGAGCGGCACATAACCGAACTTGGTATAAGGGCCATCGTAAGAGGCTGTAGGCTGACCGTCAAGATTTTTGCCAACGCCATATATGAATTGTGTGCGCAGAGAGAAGATGTAGCCCAGCGATTTGCGCACATGCACATGCAGTCCGCCACCGCCGCCATTCCACAGCATCAGGGTTGGTATATTGGTCATTACATTATAAAGCCCGCCACCAAGGCCTATTTCCCATTTGTTGCGTGGTTTAGGTGGGAATATCTCCTGGTGGTTCATAAACCGGGTGAACTGCTTGCTTCTTTTGCCTTTAGGGTAATACAGGGAATCCAGTACATCATAGTTCTTTCCACGGTATGTCATATCACGATTAGACCATTGCATAGACGAAGCCGTAGTTGAAGGTGTCTGAACTGGTTGTGGCTGGCTTTCCTGTGCAACTACCGACTGGACGATAAGTGTGAGAAATAATCCGGTAAGTAATAAGTACCTCTTGTGGAACATGATATACGTATTTATGTTTTATCTGCTATGATGGCCGTAGGCTATATGGGCAAAGGTATAGAGGTGGTACCCAAAAAACAAACGGCATATGAAATAAACCGCTATTTTATCATTTTATTGTGGATAATTATTGTGCCAATAAATTATTTTCGCCGAATAGAAATCTAATATCGACTTTTACACATTCTACGAGGGTTTTAGATGGAGCAAGTAAAGAAAGTAATAGGTAACGAATTGTCGCTGTTTGAGAAGAAATTCTCGGACAGCGTGAAAAGCTCCAACCATCTGCTTGACCGGATTATGCGGTTCATCATCAAGCGCAAGGGCAAGCAGATGCGCCCGATGTTCGTTTTTTTATCTGCAAAGATAGCAGGGGAGATAGTGGATGCCACCTACAGGGCGGCATCACTGATAGAGCTGCTGCACACGGCCACGCTGGTGCATGATGATGTGGTGGATAACTCGATGAAGCGCAGGGATTTTTTCTCTATAAACGCATTATGGAAAAATAAGATAGCCGTGCTGGTGGGCGACTATCTGCTATCCAAAGGGCTACTGCTGTCGATAGAGCATGATGATATAAATATATTGAAAATAACATCCAGGGCGGTGAAGGAAATGAGCGAGGGCGAACTGCTGCAAATGGAGAAGGCGCGTAAGCTGGATATTGATGAAGCGGTTTACTTTGAGATAATTCGGGCCAAGACGGCATCACTGTTATCATCAGCCTGCGCAGCGGGAGCATACTCTGCTACAAACGATGAGGCGGCTTCGGAGCATTTCAGGCAGTTTGGGGAGAAGATAGGTATCGCATTCCAGATAAAGGACGACCTTTTCGACTACGGGCAGGATAATATAGGCAAGCCTACAGGGATAGATATAAAGGAGAAAAAAATGACCCTGCCGCTTATCTACACGCTGAACAATGCAGACCCTGCTACAAAACGGAAGATAACCTACATAGTAAAGAACAACAGCACCGACAGGGACAAGGTGAATGAGGTGATAGCCATAGTTCAGCAATCGGGCGGGATAGCGTATGCGCAGCAGAAGATGCTGCAGTATAAAGAGGAAGCATTACAGCTATTGAACAAATACCCCGATACGCCGGCAAGGCGGGCAATGGAAGAACTGGTGAACTATGTGATAGACCGGAAGTATTAATAGAATATGGGAAGAATGTGATTTTAATGTGGGAGAAATGCGATAGAATGAGGACATTTTTCACATTCCATCACATGATCCATTCCTGCCACATTCCAGCACATTTTATTTAATCTTTATTTTCAGGTCGTCAAGTATGCGGGTGGCGCACTCGGGGCAGGTGGCCATGATGTTAGTAAACTCCATCACAGTGCCATCTGGCGCAAGGTTTATTTCTTTCTGTACATCGGTGGTGATGAAGAAGCCGCGCACGGGTATGGTGGCGCTCCCCTTGGCGTGGCTTATTTTGAAGGTGTAACCTTTAATAGAGTAGGGGTAGCCATAGAGCGAGCCTGGGAAAAGCAGGTTGAGCTTCACCTGTGTCAATATATCCTTTCGTTTTGCTTCGGTGCCTTTCAGATTGCCAAACACGACGATGGGGTCAGGTATGGTATCGCAGGTGAAGGTGATCAGTCGGATTTGTTTCGAGGTTTTGGCGTGCATTACCGAGAGCCTCATTTTTTCGCCCTTCGATGGAAAGGGCATGGTCAGCACGCGGAGTGTGTCGCCTTTTATTTCGGGCTTACCAATGCGCAGCGCCTTATCCAGGCTTTTTATCTTTATTTCTTCCGGTTTTAGCGTGGGGCTATATACCTGTATCATATTATTGCCCCCTATAAACAGCAGCATACTGTCTTTATCAGCGCACCATTTGTTCCACACGCGCACACTGTCTATCTGGGCATTGAGGGGGTTACAGAAAGTACAAAAAATTAAAAAAGCCAACAGTTGTTTCATTGCCATATGCACACTACCAGGTATTAATCAAATCGATTTTCCAATCACAATATAGGCAAGAACAGCCAACATAAGAATAATAACAATTGCTATCCATGCAAGGTAATTGGTACTCATGCCCCTACGCTTGCGTTTTTTAATATGAAGTGTTTTGCGCAGGCCGTGGTTCAGCCTGCCTACGGTGTGTCGGGTGTCTTCGGCATTCTGGCCTTGCAGCCCTTCTATGGCGTCGCTTTCCATGCCTTCTTCTGCCAGCCATTGCTCCACTTCGTGCTGCTCGGCAGGCGATAGCTTGCCCGCCAGGTAAGCCATCAGCTTATCTTCAGGCAGGCTGTGCTGCTTCCTTCCATCATCAAATGGCAATATGTTATCCTGTTCGTTCATTGCCGTTCGCCCAATTTCTTTAATAATATGGTTCTCAGATTTCTTTTACCGTTTTGTATATAGCTTTTCACCTGCATAAAGGTATAGCCTGTTTGCACTATTATCTGCTCATAGCTGCATTTCTTTAAGTAAAACAGCACTATTGTCTTTCGCTGTTCTTCATTCAGCAGCGCTATGGCCTCATTCATCTGCTGCAGGGTGTGCTCATGCCATTTTATGTCGTCATCATCATTTGCTTCGGGTATATGTTTTAGTACGCTGTCATCGGTTTTATAAGTTTTATCGCGTAGCTGCTGCAGGCAGTGGTTGCGCATCAGGACATAGAGCCATCCCTTAAAGTTAAGTATTTGCTCTTTGGGCAAATGGGTAAGCACCTTTATGAACACCTGCTGCACGGCATCCTCGGCCTGTGGTTTGTCTTTCAGATATTTAAGCGCCACACCCAGCAGCAGTGCGGTATAGCGTTGCAGCAAATAGCCCAGCCACTGGTTGTCATCATCCCGGCGGTAGGCAAGGATGAGTTCTTCGTCTGTAAGGGTGGTATGTGGTTGTACTCCGGGCAAATGTCTTATTTGTGTGGTTGCAAATTAGTGTATGTATAATAGATACAGAAATGGGGAAATTCCATAATTTAGCCCTGAAGGGGCGGAATACGTTAGCGATGGGTGCAACCCATCGAAAGGTAGAAAAAACGCAACACCAGCCCTGAAGGGGCGAAATACGTTTGCGATGGGTGTAACCCATCGAAAGTTAATGATGGACTCAATAACCCGTCAAAAAAAACAAATCATGGGACAATCGCTTGTTAAAAATTACATCCATATCGTTTTTAGCACTAAACATAGGGAACAATTGATACAACCACCCTATGAAGAAGAATTGCATGGCTACCTGGGTGGTATTTGCAATAATCTTGATTGCCCGGCAATCAAAGTGGGTGGTTATACGGATCATGTTCATATCTTATGTATGCTATCAAAGAAAATAGCTTTGATGAAATTGCTCGAAGAGATAAAATCCCATTCCTCTAAGTGGATGAAGACAAAAGATGACAAGCTTCAGAACTTCTATTGGCAGGATGGGTATGGCGCTTTTTCTGTGAACCCTTCGGAAGTAGATACAGTCATTGCCTATATTGCAAATCAACATGAGCATCACGTTCAAAAAACATTTCAGGACGAGTATAGGGCTTTTCTGAAAAAGTATAAGGTGGAGTATGATGAGCGGTACGTATGGGAGTGATATGGGGTTTTCTGCATGCGTATTACGCCCCTTCTGGGCTGATGTGGAGTATGCGTATAACACAGGGCTTCACCCTGTGTTGGTGTATGATGCCCTTTCAGGGCTGTTAGGAGTATTTGCATTGAAAATCTATAATTTAGCCCTGAAAGGGCGGAATATGCTAACGATGGGTGCAGCCCATCTGGATAAATAGCATAAACTTAGCCCTGAAAGGGTGATATACTTTTTATAACTTACTGAAAAAACGAAAATGAAACGACTTTTTCTCTTTTTATTACTTGCTGCATTTACTTCGCCTTGCTATTCACAAGCAGGTACTGGTGATTATTGCCATTTTCTTGAATTGATATTCAATAACGATAGTTGTAGGAAACACCTGATGATAGATAATGTTTACCTCGATACGGTTGTTATATCAAATGATGAACCTTCTTTAAAAAACTGTAACGGGATAAATATTAATGGCAAATTTGTTCCGATAAAACTGATTGTGCCCATTTCCAAAAAAGATGATTTTTTTGGGATCAAGATTACGATACAGGATGACGGACAACCCTTAGTAGTCATAGGAAATAGTCTTAAACACAGAATCATTTCCGTGTTCTTTTCTGTAAAAAATGGGAAATGGGTTATATTACGGTATAAGGCAGGGATAATTTAGTCAATGGTTGTCTCCTTCTGCTCTGGTCATATTTTCAGCAACATGCCTGCACCGCAATTCCATCATTCCGCAAATTCGAGTTCAGACAAGATGTTGGCAATAAACTGTTAAAATAAATTTTTTAAACACCCTTTTCGGCTATAACTCTTGCCCGTAGCGCAAAGTATTTTCCATCATGTAAAATCGATTTGGAAACAGTATGCCCCGCATCGTACCTTTACATACTTGCGGCAACCACGCATCTTCGCGCCTCTCTTTCGGTTAAATATATTAGTCGTAAACCCGAACATGATGAGTAAATAGTGTAAAAAAGTGTAAAGATAGTGCTCGGAAAAATATTTTTAAACGGTTATAAATCAATATATTGTGTGTCTACTTGTTGTTCCAAAAAAAAGTGTAAAATCGGCTTCCCTTTTGGGTCGCTTCCATAAATCCTGATTACCTTTGCATTCCAAATTCCCAATTACAAATTCCAAATTCCAGAATAAATGAATAACGCATATTTTGATTTTGCTGAACCAAAGAATGAACCGGTACTAGGTTATGCGCCGGGCAGCGCAGAGCGCAAGGCATTGCAGAAAGCTGTGGCCGAACTGAAAGGCCAGAAGCGCGATATACCGATGTATATAGACGGCGAAGAAGTGAGGAGCGATGTGAAAAAAGAAATTCGTCCGCCGCACGAGACCGGGCATTTGCTGGGCCACTTCCATGCTTCATCAGAGGAGCATGTGCATGATGCGATAGATGCTGCCTTGGCAGCGCGTGAAAGTTGGGCCGCTACAAGTTGGGAGCACCGTGCATCAATATTTATGAAAGCCGCAGAACTGCTGGCTACAAAATACCGCTACAGGATGAACGCTGCCACTATGCTGGGGCAAAGCAAGAACGCCTACCAGGCAGAGATAGACAGCGCATGTGAGCTGATAGATTTTCTGAGGTTCAATGTGCATTTTCTGAGCCAGATATATAAGCAGCAGCCAATATCGCCGCAGGGCATGGACAACAGGATGGAGTATCGTCCGCTGGAGGGTTTTGTACTGGCGGTTACACCGTTCAACTTTACAGCCATTGGCGGCAACCTGCCCACAGCCCCCGCTATGTGCGGCAATGTAGTAGTGTGGAAGCCTGCCAATACGCAGATATATTCAGCAAGCGTGTTCATGGAGATACTCATAGAAGCCGGCTTGCCTAAAGGGGTTATCAATCTTATTTATCCATCGGGCCCGGTAGTAGGGGAAATATGCTATGCGCATCCATACTTTGCCGGCGTACACTTTACAGGTTCTACAGGTGTGTTCCAGAGTATGTGGAAGAGCATAGGCAATAACATAGCACGATACAAATCTTATCCGCGCATAGTGGGCGAGACGGGCGGTAAGGACTTTGTGTTCGTACACCCAACGGCCAATGTGGATGCCGTGGTGGCAGGCCTGGCACGTGGAGCTTTCGAGTACCAGGGGCAGAAATGTTCAGCTGCATCGCGTGCTTATCTTCCGGCCAATCTTGCTGATGAAATAAAGAAAAAATTGGTGGCAGAACTGAAGACCATGAAGATGGGCCCGGTAGATGACTTCACCAACTTCATTAACGCGGTAATAGATGAGAAGGCTTTTGACAGCATCTCTAAATATATATCGGGCGTTGCGGAGAGCAATGGCGCCGCCAAAATACTGTGCGGTGGTAAATGCGATAAATCAAAAGGTTGGTTTATAGAGCCTACAGTAATAGAGACAACCGACCCATCGTATGTAACCATGTGCGAAGAGATATTCGGCCCCGTGCTCACCATCTGTGTATACGAAACCGATACCTGGATACAGCAACTGGAAGTACTGGACAATACATCGCCATACGCACTTACCGGCGCCATATTTGCGCAAGACAGACATGCCATAGAGTTTATGACAAAGGCATTGGTGAACAGTGCAGGCAACTTCTACATAAACGATAAGCCGACGGGCGCGGTAGTGGGCCAGCAGCCATTTGGCGGCGCGCGCGCATCGGGCACAAACGATAAAGCAGGGTCGGTATTGAACCTTTACCGCTGGCTCAGCCCAAGGACTATAAAGGAAACGTATGTATCTCCCGTAGATTACAGGTATCCGTTCCATCAGGCTGATTAAACCCAGCTCATAAAAAGATTCATGATTCTCTCAATAGGCCTGCTATGAAGCTGTGCTGTTGAGAGAATTTTTTTTCGTCTAATGGGAAGCCCCTTTAGGGGTATGGGTTTTACTTGTTAAACTCAGTCATTGCCTTCCCTATGCCCTGTGTGGCAAAACACTCTATAGCATCCACGCTTTTCAGCAGCATATCTTTTACCGTGGGTATTTCTGAGGGTTTCCATTTACCGAGTACAAATTCTACCTGTCTTCCTTTGGGGAAATCGTTACCTATACCAAAGCGCAGTCGGGGGTATTTATCGGTCATGAGTACCAGGTTGATGTTTTTGAGGCCGTTATGCCCTGCATCGCTGCCCGATGCTCGAAGGCGCAGCGTGCCAAGGGGCAGTGCCAGGTCATCAACGATCACAAGTACATTGTCTATAGCAATCTTTTCCTTATCCATCCAGAATTTCAGGGCTTTGCCACTGAGGTTCATATAAGTGGTGGGCTTAATAACTACAAAGGTCTTGCCCTTCCACTTTACTTCTGCTTTAAATGCGTGGCGGTCTAGTGTATAATTGCCGCCATTCTTTAATACGAATGTGTCGGCTACTTCAAAGCCTATATTGTGGCGTGTGGCATCATATTCCGGGCCTATATTCCCGAGGCCTACAATGAGGAATTTCATGAACGCGAAGTTAGGTTAATGGGTGAATAGGTTAATAAGTTGATTAGTAAAAAAAGTGTATCGGGATTACGGTGTAAATAATACAATGTTTATGAATGTGTAATGATTGTTCAAATCTTCGGGGGAATCTTTTTGACTGGCAGCGGGCAAAATCGTACCTTGGCGGCTCAAAAAACAAAAGAAATATATATTATGGTATTGGAAATGGAATCTGTTTCTATTAAAAAACAAAATGTTGAAGGTATGTCATCAGCAATAAAGACCGTTACGGTTATCGGGTCGGGTACAATGGGAAATGGTATCTGCCATGTGTTTGCGCAAAATGGATTTAATGTACACATGATGGACATTAATCAGGCTGCTATGGATAAGGCATTGGCTACCATAGGTAAGAATATGGACAGGCAGATAGCGAAGGGTGCGTTCACAGAAGAGGCGAAGAGCAACGCGCTGGCTTGTATATCTACCTATACTACACTTGAAGAAGCTGTAAAAGGCTGCGACCTGGTGGTAGAAGCTGCTACAGAGAACATTGACCTCAAGATCAACATTTTTAAGCAGCTTGACGCTTTGTGCGAACCACATTGCATATTGGCTACCAATACATCATCTATATCCATTACCCGCATAGGGTCACATACAAAGCGCCCCGGTCAGGTGGTAGGTATGCATTTCTTCAACCCGGTACCGGTAATGAAACTGGTAGAGGTGATAAACGGATATGCTACTACAAAAGAGATAACCAATACCGTGGTGGAGCTTTCCAAGTCATTGGGCAAAGTGCCATGCGTGGTGAATGATTATCCGGGCTTTATATCAAACCGCATCCTGATGCCGATGATCAATGAGGCAATACTGGCACTGCAGGAAGGTGTGGCAGACATCACCGAAATAGACAACATAATGAAGCTGGGCATGGCGCACCCAATGGGGCCGTTGCAACTGGCCGACTTTATAGGCCTGGATACCTGCTACTCTATAATGCATGTATTGCATATGGGCTTTGGCAACCAGAAGTACGCACCCGCCACACTGCTCGCTAATATGGTGCAGGCAGGTTATCTGGGTGTTAAATCAGGCGAAGGTTTCTATAAATACACACCGGGCAGCAAGGAGCTGGTGGTGAGTGAAAGGTTCAAAAAATAATTTTCTGACAATAGTTATATAAATGAGGCAGGCAATTTGCTTGCCTCATTTGTTTTAGGTGAATACTAACTTAAGTAATAGTAAATTTGACTTATGCAGCAATTAGTCATCGCATCAAACAATGAAGGTAAAATAAGGGAGATCAGGGAAATGGTGGAGGATATTGAGCTTTTGTCGCTGAAGGATATAGGGTTCACCAATGAAATTGCGGAGCCCTTTCATTCTTTTGAAGAGAATGCGCTGGCCAAGGCATCGGCTATCTATGAGTTTTGCGGGAAGAATGTATTTGCTGATGATAGCGGACTGTGTGTGAACGCATTGCATGGCGCACCGGGCGTGGACAGCGCCCACTACAGCGGCACAAGGGATGATGAGCAGAACCTGCAAAAAGTGCTGGATGGACTGAAGGGCAGCGCAGACCGTAGCGCTTACTATAAAGCGGTGATCTGCTTAATATGGGATGGTGAAGTGTATTATTTTGACGGTATTTGCCAGGGAACGATAATAGAAGCAAAACGAGGCGATGGTGGGTTTGGATACGACCCCATATTTGTACCTGATGGGTATGATATGACTTTCGGAGAATTGCCGCTGAGCATTAAAAACCAGATAAGTCATAGGGGGAAAGCGGTGAAGAATATGGTGGAATTTTTAACGGCGCGGATACAACAACAATGAAATTTTCGATAGGCGATAAAATACTGCTGAAACAAACAGGTGAAGAGGGCCATGTGACAGCCTACATCAACAAGCTGATGGTGGAGGTGGAGGTGAATGGCGTGACCTTTCCCGTGCATATGGATGACATAGACCACCCCTACCTGAAATGGTTTACAGATAAGACCAAAAAGAAGACACAATCGCTGCCGGAGCAATTACCGGTGGAAAAGATAGCGGAGCGGAAACAGCGGCTGGCAAAGGGCGTTTACTTGTCTTTTATGCCGGTCTTCAAACATGATGGTATAGAGGATGTGGTAGACCAGCTTAAAGTATACCTGCTGAATGAGATGCCTGTGCATGTGAAGTTCGTGTATGATGTGCGGTATGCGCAGCAAAGCGAGTTCAGGCATGAAGGCTCCCTGCATAGTTTCGGAAACATATACCTGCACAGCATTTCTTATGCTGATATGAACGATCAGCCACGTTTCAACTGGCAGCTTACCAATGCCGCAGACCCTGATATGGAAGTGGAGGAAGGTATACTGCGTATAAAACCCGCAAAGCTATTTGAGCATATCAATCGGTTGATGCTGAAGAATGAACCTACCTTCAGCTACATGCTGATAGAAGATTTTAACGTGAAGCAGGCACCTGAACCGGCAGAGAGGTTTATACCACCGGTAAATAAAGCAGCTACGGTAACACACCATAATATTGAAAAGGCGAAACAGGAAATTGACTTGCACATAGAAGCGCTGGTGAGTAATAGAAAGGGGCTATCTAACGCAGAGATAGTGAAACTGCAGTTAGATACACTACAACATTACCTGCACCTGGCTATAGTACACCGCCAGGAGCGGATGATCGTTATTCACGGGCTGGGCAAGGGTAAATTGCGGGAAGAGGTACATGCTATTTTAAAACAAACCCCTGAGGTGAGCAGGTTTAAGAATGAGTGGAGCGGCAAGTATGGCTTTGGCGCTACAGAAGTATGGTTTAAATATTACTGAGCAGGCTTATCGCATTATCGTTACTTTCTCGTTGTACCTGTTGCCATTGTCATCGGTGATGCTCACATTATATATCCCGGCGGGCAAATCAATGACCGTTAAAGTTTCCTGTTGTTTATTGGCGTGCAGAGTATTTATCGCTTGCCCCATCATGTTTGATAGCGTGATGGTATATGGTTGCGTAAAATTGGTTTTGATTGTTAGTTCTTCGGTCGTGGGGTTGGGGAATATTGAAAAGTCAATCTTATTTAATCCATTTACCTTTGCAAGGTAATTTATCGGATGAGGATAGGTATAATGTCCGCAAGGTGTCCCGCTTTTAACAAAGTAAAGTAATGTAGTGTCTACTATTAATGGCGGGGAACCTCCCAAAATATTCCAGTTATATTTTACCCGCCCAATCCCGGGTTTATATATTTGTGTGGTTGGAGAGGCCTCACTGCAAAATATCGTGTAATTATATATCCCGGCCTCAATTGATTTATACATGATGCTGTTTTGGCAATAACTGGTGTCGTTTGGATAATAGTAACAAAGCAGTTTTTGGTTATATTCTTCTGGCATTATTGTCGTGTCAATAAGCGACTCATTAGTAAAAGTTAGTGTGCCGCTGGTGCTAAAGGTATCATATGGGTATGGTAAAGACGGATTGAAAAAGCCACTATACAGAATCCACGGTGGGGTGATGTGCATCGTTGCCTTCCAACCGGAATAGTTATATTGAATGCCACCTGTAACTATCGTCTTTGCTGTTATTGAATCAAAACAATATCCATAAGGATAGGTGCCATCGCTGGGCGCACCACCGAATACGCTGTACTCAAATACATCCCCAATATTCCAGTCGTTTAACTGTGCATGGGTTGGGTTTACTAATTGCACCAGTTTAAAAATAGAATTAGCATAAACTACTGAAGGAAAACACCATACCGGGATAGAAATATAATCGAAGTAAAAATCGATTCCTTTTACGTAAGTGGTATCAGGCTTATGGTAGGGGAATGTATATAGGTCAAATATTTTCACAAAGCCACTGTTTTTACTGAGGATGATTTCAAAATAATTAATCGAGTCCGTAGGGGCTATTCCGGATGCATTATACGCATTGATCCTGATTGTCTTTATTGAATCAAGGCCTCCTAAAATAGTCATTGTGTCCTGTGCTGTAACTGTAGCAGTATAATAGCGTGCGGTCGTGTCATTGTAAAATGTCCATGAATCACCCGTACGGGCCTGTGGCTTTACGATAACTGTATCGTTCCAGATATTGTCGAATAAAAATGTCCCGTCATTCTGCTGTATAACTTTTTTTCCGAGCCAGCTTCCGCCGTTGGAATCTATGGGAGTTGTCCATGTGTGAAGATAATTTCCTCTCGCTGTATGAAAAGGATAATAAATAATATCAGTGCCACTGGTGCGTACAGAATCTATCCTTATCCCCCTCAAATACCCATTGCCATTAATAAAATAATGCTTCACACCGCTTTGCATGCACTGGTAGTTTTGTGCCTTGGCTGTAATGAAAAATAATACAATAGTTAAAAGGGTTAATAACGCTTTCATAAAAACATGCTATAATAAAATTAATCAATATTTCGATGAAATCAAATATTGCCCTACTGTTAAGGAAACTGTAATTGCTGTATGAGTTTACCGGCAGGCATAAGTTTTATATGCTTAGTCATATGGAACATATGCATGGGATGAAGCGGGTGTTTTTGTTGTTGGTTGCTATTATTATTTTCTGCGGGCAACCTTACGTTCGCGCGCAGTACGAACGCCCGAAGAAGCCCTCTAAGCCTTGGGGCTACGTGGGCCCTGTTGGTGGGTTTGGGCATAGCTGGGTGCATAATATGCCTGTGGGTACCAGTTACAGAACTATGGGATCGCTGGGGCTGGGCTATATAGGTATGGTGGCAAGGCATTGGGGTGTTGGCGCGGGCTTAATGGTTTCGTCAGAAGGTTATGAGGCAAATTATCAGGGCAGGATGCAATCATTTACACCTGTGTATCTGCGGGTGCCTATGCGGCTCTATTACTTCTTTGGCAAGCCTACCAATACGGTGCGGCCGGATATATACTTTGGCCCATCCATGGGGATGAAAATAGCTGAGCGCAATAATACTACCCAGGTGTACAGGGAGCAATTTAAGTTGAGCAATTCAGATAATTTCAATGTGTTTGACGCCGGGTTAAACGGAGGTGCGGGCCTCAGTATCCGATTTCTACAGAATGTATGGCTGAATTTGGATATGGGCGTTTATACAGGGGCCACTGACGCAGTTAATGATATGGACGATTTATACAACCCGCAGAGCGACATAGGGTTGACTGTGGGCCTGCTGTTCGGGATAAGGTAGGATGAAAAGTCTGATAGGCGGTGTGCTTGAAAAATAAACGCCCCGGATTTTCCGGGGCGTTTCGTGTCGTCTTTTTGTTGCGGTATTAACGCTCCACTACAAAGCGGAATATCTTGCTATCACCATCCTTGCTCACACGCAGCAGGTAAATGCCATTGGCTATTGCCGGCAGTTCTATGGTGTTGTTCAGTTCATTGCTCTGAACCGGAATGGCATTGTTGTAAATTGTCTGCCCGAGGAGGTTGGTCACTTCCATATTCACTATACCTGCATTTTCCAATGTTCCTTTTACTGTAAAGCTCCCACTGTTCGGGTTAGGGAAGAGGCTGATATTTTCAAGCGCGGCTGAAATGCCCGATACGCCAACATTTGTCATTACTACGAGTTTGTTACTGGTATTTATGGCATTTGGCACGCAGTTCATAGTGCTCGTTACAGTAAGCGCTATGGTATCCACTCTATTCACTCCTACCAGTGTATATGTAGGGTTGGTAGCTCCCGGTATAATAACACCGTTCTTTGTCCACTGATAGGTGGGGGCTATGCCCCCGTTGTAAACGTAAGAGTTGAAAGTGATATTAGAGCCTGGTGATACATGGACGCCCGGTGTGGCGGATATGTAAACAGTAGGCGTATTGGAAATCACGTTCATTTTTATCACGTTGCTGGTAGCCGTTGCAGGCAGCGGACAATCAAAACTGCTGACAAGCGTACAGAAAACACCTTGTCCGTCGAGCAGGGTAGAAGAAGACCATGAATTGGCTATAGCACCTACCACAGGCGAGCCTGGGCCTGTCCACCACTGGAATGATGGTGAAGAACCACCATTAATTGGGAAGGCGTTGAAAGTGACCATTGAGCCTGCACAGATAGTATCGCCGGGAGCGCCGGGGATATATGGGCTGCTGGCCGAGATGGAAATAGATACGGGTATTACCGGGTTAACAGTAACATACACGAACGTATCGGCTGATTGGCAGCCATTAATAGTGTCGTGCACGAAATAGTAACCTGTATTGATAGGTGTAGCACCCGGAATAGTAGGGTTTTGCATCGTAGAGGTGAAACCCGCCGGGCCTACCCAACGATAGGTGATGGTAGAAGATACAACGGTATCGGGATTAGAGAACAGCGCGATAGTGAAACCGGCACAACCCGAACCCGCTGAGATGCTTGGTGTTGGTGGAATAACATCATTTACGTCAACAGCTACTGTGGTAGCGCTTGCAGGGCATCCGTTGTGTACCGTAGTAACCGTATATGTACCTTCATTAGCCAGTGTGACCAGTGCTATGGTCGGATTTTGCAGAGTAGATGTAAAACCGGCAGGGCCGCTCCAGTTATAACTGGATATTGTATAGGGGGCGCTGTTGTACAGGTAAATGGTATTACCTACGCATACCGGCGTGCTAGCTGTAGCTGTTGTGCCGGGGATAGAAGCAACGACCCTTATGTCGTAGTAGTTATCAGGAGAAACGTAGAGCGGATTGGTAGCCACAAGGCGGATTCTGTAACCTATGCCTGCGGGAGTAAGCGCAGGGATGGTACAGGTGATTACGCCCGATGTGGTAGTCGCCGATGTGCCGATAACAACCGGCGCGGCGAAGCTGCCTGTCATATCAGAAAGCTCTACAGTGAATACGTTGCCGCCAAGGAAAGTAGCCGTTGTAGGGAAAATGCTATAAGGCACGTCCAATGTGCCTCCCGCGCATACCAAAGTATCAGTAAATGGCTGGTCGAGCACAGCATACAGGTCTACTGCAAACTTGGATATAAAGGCATCATAAATACCACCGCCATAAAAATTCTGATCCGCACCCAATGATACAATACCGCCCGAGCCATAAGTGCCGATGCTGGTAGTATGGCCTGATAAAACAAGCTGCCCGCCGGGGTCCATAGCAATACCTGTGGCATAGTCATAAAAAGTGCCGCCGAAATAAGTGCCCCATATTCTCTGGCCCAAATTGTTCATCTTGGCCATGAATGCATCATAGTCGCCCCCTATAGCGGGCTGTGTAGCGCCTGTGCTTGAGATGCCTGTTGTGCTGAATGTGCCACCTGCTATCACCGTATTGCTGTTGAGGTCGAAGCAAACGCCCTCGCCATAATCGAAGGCAGTGCCACCGTAGTAAGTACTCCATTGCCTGTCGCCTGTCTGGTCAAAGTTGGCTATGAATACGTCTTGTATGCCGCTAAAGGTAGCCTGGTGTGCGTTTGTGCTGGCAATATTGTTTGTGCTTGTGGTATTACCTACTATAGCAAGGTTGCCTGATATAGGGTCACATGCAATGCCATTTGCAATTTCAGTGCCTGTGCCGCCAAAGTATGTGCCCCAGGTACGTGTGCCGCCTGCATCAAACATAGCAATGAAAGCATCGTTGGAGCCGCGGAGAATGGTCTGGAAAGCACCTGTGGATGCCATTGCCGTTACGCTGCTCGTTTGACCTGCGAGGAATACATCGCCGGCGGCGTTCGTGGTAACGCCCATCGCCATATCCTGCGCAGAGCCGCCATAATAAGTAGACCACTGAATAGCACCTGCCGCATTGAATTTGGCAAGGAATGCATCATTAGCTCCGCTCCGCGCAGACTGATATACAGTAGGTGAAGACGCTATGCTGGTAGTGCTGGTGGTTTGGCCAACTATATAAACATTATTAGATGCGTCAACCGTTACTGCTGTAATACTGTCGGTGCCAGCACCGCCGTAGAAGGTGCACCACTGGCGTGCGCCCACATTGTTGAATTTTATGAGGAAGCCATCGCTGCCGCCGAGGTTGGTGGTGTGGTATGCGCCAAAGGTTGATAAAACACCTACAGCCGGAGTTGATGTAGTGGCACCGGCGAGGTAAACATTACCTCCCGAACTTTCCAAAGCTATAGAGTGTGCACGGTCTGTGCCTGCGCCGCCTACGTACGTGGCATACTGCAGTGTGCCGGCGGGGTCGTACCTGGCCATAAAGGCATCGTAAGTGCCGCCCTGGTAGCTGGCCATAAAGGGGCTGCCTGCCGTCGCAAGCGGGTTGCTGGCGGTGAACCCGCCAACATAGGTATTGCCACCTGGGCTTTCCGCTATGCAGGTTGCGACTTCAAGCGAAGTGCCACCATAATACGTACTCCACATAAGAGCCGGGTCAATAACAATAGCGTCTTTATATGTCCCTGTAGCGAAAGTAACGGTATTACCTTTGAGCATGAAGTTGGCAGCTACTTGTTTCCCTGTGCTTGCTTCATAGGCAAAAGGTGTTTTCTCATTTACAATGCCCATCGGGGTCTCTGCCGTAAGTGAACCATCATTCTTTATTTTGAGGGACGTGGTGCCACCATATACAAGTTTTATATCACTTACTTTTCCGCCCGGACGTACATTAAAATCATACTCTACCATGCCATCTTTTATGTATAGCACCCAGTCAATATTCGGATAAATGTCTTTGTATGTGATCTTGTTCCAGGAATGAACGGTGAAACCATTAGTGCCATATCCTTCCATGTAGTAATTCTCATAATAACCGTTCTTGTCGGTAGCTTCTACCTTCGCATTTGTATTCGCCCCTTCCAGGGAAACATCCATACGGTAAGTGGTGATTTTGGAGGTGGCAGAGAGTTCGCCGTCTACTTTTGCGAATTGATAATGCAATTCGCCCGCGCCTACGTACATCGACATGCCGGGCGTAGATAATTTGTAGTGTATATCATTACGGGGATGGTTGTACTGGTCCACAACCTCGCCTTTATTTTCCACGAAACAAAGCGGTTTTCTCAAGCCCCGGGTTTCGGTCTGTGTTTTTGTATCTTTCGCTATCAGCGACAGTGATAGCAAACAGCATACAATAAGGGAACCGCACTTTGTACCATTCAAATACATATTGAAAATATTTATCGGTTATTTATCAAACTGCAAAATAAGCATAATATTTGGAAACCCCAACCCCGATTTGGGCGAAATAAGGCCGAATTATCTTGTTCCGGTAACGGGTGTTGCCAGCATACGGCGCTCAGTGTTGCTAGTGGACTCGATATTTATGTTTAAAAATGGCATGTTGAGCAGCTCCCCGGCTTTTTCGGGCCACTCTATGAAACAGTATGCTTTGCCACTCCCGGCCTGTGCTATACAGTCTTCCATGCCGGCATTAATGGCCTCTGCCGTATCGCGGAGGCGGTACCAGTCAAGGTGGTAAATAATGTTGTCCTTTCCTCCCTCACTTGCAAAATGATACTCATTTATAAGTGCGAATGTGGGGCTGCTTACCGTATCTTCTACCCGTAGGTAATCGCACAGGTGGTGAATGAAAGTAGTTTTGCCAGCCCCCATCTCGCCATTGAAGGCAAATACATGGTAGCTTTTGAATGCTTCCCAAAACTCTTTTACCGTTTCATCAATGGTGTCGAGTGTATAAATTAGTTCCAATGGTAATGTTTTGCTTACTTGTAGTTGTAGCAAAGATATTTGATTTATTCTGAGTAGATAGAGTATTGCCATGCGCAGCCCATGAGATAAGGTAATTTTGCTAACTTTAGCCTGAATTCATTTGCATTTTTGTTGCGACTACTTGTAATATATTATACCTGAAATGAAAATACGTATTGCCTTATTAATGACAGTGGCTGTTCTTTCTTCGTGCGCAGCCTATGCCGATGCCTTTTGGAAACGTGTTGCGGCAACTGATGTTCCATCTTCGGTTCAAAGTGTGGGTGCGGCCCGTTATGAGGTATATACTACTAACGAAACCGCGTTGAGGTCTTTTCTTTTTTCTCTGGCGGCAACACCGGGTGATGAACGGATGTTGGCGATACCGATGCCTGATGGCACACTGCGTGATTTCAGGGTAAAGTACACGCCCATAATGCCCGATGAACTGGCCGCGCGTTACCCGGAACTGAAAACATTCACCGGTATAGCAACCGATAATCCGCAGGTGACTGCTAAAATAGACTTCACGGTATACGGATTTCATGCTATGGTCTTTGGCGAGCAGGGTATTTCATTCACCGACCCGGCTGATGATACGCACAGCGGCTATTATACAGCCCATTACAAAAAAGACGAGATAAGACAAGACATTCAGGAGGATAGCCGCTGTAGCACGGTGAATACTGTTCCACCCGACATGCACCATAGTGTGGATGTTGATGCGAAAGGCTACAGGGTAGGGAACGGGCACCAGCTGCGTACTTACAGCCTTGCACTATCATGCTCTAACCAGTATGCTACCGCTGCTACCGGTACAGGCACACCAACAATAGCGCAGGTGCTTAGCAAAATGACAACAACCATGAATCGTGTAAATGGTGTGTATGAGCGGGAACTTTCAGTGACCATGGTCTTTGTTGCAAAGGAAGATACACTGATATGGACGGCCGCCGTCAGCCCCCAAAATGGCCCAGACCCGTTCAGCGCTATAAACAGCAATGCAAACTCCTGCCTTGCTATGAACCAGACGATTTGTACTAACCGTATCGGCACTTCCAACTTCGACCTCGGGCATGTGTTTACCACAGGTGCGGGCGGGTTATCACAGATAGGTGTTGTGTGTAACCCGGTAGCTAAAGCACAAAGTGTGACTGGCAGGGCAAACCCAACCGGAGACGGGTTTGACATTGATTATGTCGCACATGAGATAGGGCACCAGTTCGGCGGAAACCATACATTCAATAATGGACTCGATGGCAGTTGCGATGATGGCAACAGGTATGGCCCATCGGCATACGAGCCGGGCAGTGGATCTACCATAATGGCTTATGCAGGTATCTGCTCGCCTGATGACTTACAGAAGAACAGCGATGATTATTTTCATGCGGTGAGCCTTGATGAGATAAATTATTACATCACCAACTTTGCAGATGGCTGCGCAACAAAAACCGCCACCGGGAATAAACTTGTTTATGTCCCGCCATTCACCAAAAGCTATGCTGTGCCTTATAAAACACCGTTCGAGCTGACGGCGCCAACCGCCACCGATTCTGTGGCCAGCTCACTTGTAACATATTGCTGGGAGCAGTACAATCTACCGGGGCCGGCGGATGCCGGGCAAAGGCTGGTAAATGTGCAAACGACCGGGCCGGTATTCCGTTCGTATGAGCCAACAAAATCGCCGACAAGGGTATTTCCCAGGGACAGCATGATGCTGGCTGGCATACTGAGCGATGCGGGGAATGATGATGCACAGGGTGAAAAAATACCTGTAGCCGCACGCTACCTCACCTTTAAGCTGACCATGCGCAATATTTTTAACGGTAAGGGCGCGATACTGATTCCCGATGATACCCTGCACCTTGATGTGATCAATACAGGCGAGGGCTTTGCTGTTACCAGTCAGGATGATTCCACCGCGGTATATGTAGGGGGCAGCACCCACACCATCACCTGGAAGATGGCCGGTACGAATACTGCACCCATCAACGCTTCGAGTGTAGATATCTACATGTCCGAAGATGGCGGCTATACATGGCCTCACTATATTGGCAACTTCCCGAATACAGGCAGCGCTTCTGTTCCATTGGCCAACCCCGCCACAGCTATCAATAAGGCCAGGATAAAAGTAAAAGGCAACAATAATGTTTTCTTCAACGTGAACAAATATAATTTCTCCCTTACCCATAGCGATGGTACGGACACTGCCATAGCTATATCGCCCGTGCCCACGCACACTACTTTGCGTGTGGCTTCCGGAAACAAGGGGGTACTGCAATTCCATATCTTCGACATGGCTGGCAAGCAGGTATATGCCGGTACTGTCAATGGACTGCTGGACATACCGGTATATCTCTGGCCAAGGGGGATGTACATCATCAGGATGATAGATGCGAAGAATGAAAAGACCATAAAGAAGTTTGTTGTTGAGTGACCTGCAGATCAAATGAGCACAGCCGATAATAGTATATTAGGATTAAAGATGCCGACTGACCCGCGTTGGGCAGACCTGGCATCAGTATCTCTCGAAGAGATACTCACAGACCATGCGTTTTGCGAACAAAAAGCTGCCACACAATGTATCTCGCTCATTCAGCGATATGCAGATAAAGAAGATCTTGTGAATGCACTGTCACCCATCGTTACAGAGGAGTGGGGGCATTTTCGAATGGTGTGGGCTGAGATGAAGAAACGCGGTTATTCATTAGGCAGGCAGCGCAAGGACGACTATGTGAACCTGCTGCTGCAGCATGAGCCAAAGCATGTGCCGGGCGAGGATAAGCTGCTGCATAAATTAATGATAGGCGCAATGATAGAAGCGCGCAGCTGTGAGCGGTTCCGGCTGCTGCATGAAGGGCTTGAGGATGAAACACTCCGCAATTTTTATTACAAATTCATGGTGTCCGAAGCCGGGCATTACCGCCTGTTCATAGACCTTGCCGAGCAATATTATCCTGTAGAAAAAGTGCGTGCCGCATGGCAGCAATGGTTGGCTATTGAAACGCAGGTATTGCAGTTGCTCGTGCCACGCGGCGACAGGATGCACTGATGTTTTATGGTGTCATTCTGAATAACACCCCGTTATCGCCGGCTATCAGCAGATCTCCGTTGGGGCATAAAGCGATTGACCGCAGTGTACTGTTTGTGAAATGATCATATTCCGACCAGTTCTTCCCGCCGTCCCTTGTATAGATCACTTTGCCTTGTTCCCCTGCCGCCCAGCCATTCATTTTATCTTTAAAAAGGATGCAATACAGGTGATAGCGCGGTATGGTTATGTCGTTGCCATTGCGGAGTGTTTGCCAGTTGCCTCCCGCATTTGTTGTATGCACTACACTGCCATTATAGCCACAAGCCCATATTTCATTGCCATGTATGTCCATGTTTGTAAAGTTGTCGTACTTTACATTCAGGAAGTTCCATGTAGCGCCACCGTCTGTCGTTTTCTTTATCAATCCATAGCCGCATATATAGCCACTCTTATCGGGGTTAATGAATATCTTGTTAAACTGGTAGTGGAATGAGTCGCGCCGGGTGAATCCGCCTGTGCTGTCTATATATTGCACTATCCCCGAATTTCCGCTTACGCCCCCTACTACAAGAGCATGTGCCGCATCCGTAAAGGCAATCCCCGTATATGCAAAATATTCCAGCTGGCTGAATAGCCACGTCTTGCCCGTATCATATGATCGCAGCAGTTTTCCGTCAAACCCGCAAATATACAATGCCCCTGATGGCGACAATACAATATCGTGGAGGCTTTTTCCGGCTTCGGGGTAGGTTTTCTTTTGCCAGGTATAGCCGCCATCGTCGGTAGTGAGGATAACCGCATTATAAAAACGCTGGCCGCCAACAATAAACCCTGTTTTTTTATCGAAGAAAAATATCTTCTCTAATCTGTCATCATTGGTATGGGTATCGAGTTTGTGTACTTTGTTGAAGGATATGAGGTCTTTTTTGCAGGCACTGATAAAGGATACGCACAAAAGAAGAAAAAGGAACCCATGCCTGTTCATAAAAAAAATATACCTGTTAGCTCGCAAGATAACGAACTATGAAATAAAACCCAAAAGCCTGTATTGCAAGGCTTTTGGACCATGGTATCAACAAATAGCTACTCCTTTATGAATTTCGCCGTACTGTGCAAACCATCCTGCATGTATAAGACATTATACAACCCGCCTGGTAACAAGCTGATATCCGCTTCGTGCAGCTTGCCGGTATCAATTATGTGTAGCGGAATCAACTGTCCTATGCTGTTAAATACCTGTATCGTCCCCTCATTGCCGTAATTTCCTGTATGTTCGATAAACAGTTTATCTTTTGCGGGGTTCGGGTAGATGTGCAATGCCCTAGTCTTTTCTACGTCATGTACCCCGCTTGGCGGTAAAGGGGCTGGCGGGTAGTAATAATTTTTCCATGCGGTATCGGCTACAATCTTTATGTTGTTGAAGCTAAGCGGTTTGCCGCACCCGCCTTCGCCGGTATCGGTTACCACCATGGCCATAACCATATGCTGGCTACTGCCTGCGGCTAAATTAAAATCAGCGCTGGATAATATAAAACGCCTGTCGCCGGGATTATTATTGCAGGCACATTCCGACCATTCAGTATTAACTGATGGGTTGCCGGTATAAACGTAATTACTGTTAGGGCCTGATGAGTAGCCGTTGCACGGTGTACCCGCACCAACAAAGCTATTAGTAAAATGTTGTCCGTTTCTTATTTTTGCGCGCATGTAGTTGCTGTACTGCGAATCAACCGTAGGATTGCCAATGATGGAATTGTCATTATTGTGGTAGACAAAACTACCCGCAGGCACATAGCTGGTGCCTGCATCGCCGGGCAGTACTATCAGGGTCACACCCATAACAGGCACAGCAGTGCCATACGCATTGGCCGGATGCCCGGCAGCAATGCCATCGTCGCTGTTGGCATTGTAGCATATCCCCATCCGCCATGCAGAGTCAAAACCTATATAGTCATCCAGAAAATACCCCATATCTACATCGTCAAACAGGGACAGCCTGACATCATGATAGCTATTGGGTGATTTGTTGATTACTGTGTAGTCGTAGTACACTACATTGTCTATTAGTGTGCCTCTTTTATACGCATAGGCCATGCCATGTACCTCCACGCCCAGCGGTTTCCCATTTGTTTGGGCATGGGCAGGGCCGTTATCACTGAACACCCACCAGAGTGCCTGGTCACCCCTTACATCGGGATATTCGCCCAGCAGTGGTTCATAGTTGCCATTGCTGTTCAGATCCACGAATGGCGCCATATTATCTGTTATAGTCAGTGGTACTCCTGCATTGCCTTGCGCATAAGTGTTGCCTTTGCCCGGCCATCGCAGTATTGGTTCCGGAGTGTTTGCTGTAGTATGTGTGGTTATCGACTGGAAGTGCTGAATGTCGGTTCGGTTTATCTTCCATATTTTGGCCCAGTCGCTTGCAGTGGCGTACGTAAGTGTATCGCTGCTGTTCAGCGGCCCCGGCCAGTAGTCATTGCCACTTATCCGGTAGGTCTGCGCCGATACATGCAGGTTGTTGCCGGCATCATACCCGCTCATCCACAGCGAACTCACAAAGTTGATATTGGTTGCCGCGTTTGCGGGGTAATGAGCGTGTGCTTGCTGTGTTACTGGGTTCCACCACATATCGCCATGCACCAGCACCGATGCGTTTATTTTATTGATATGCACAGAGTCCATTGTGTTGAATGGTATCTGGGCGCGGAGTTCATCAGAGTTCTGAAATGCGAATGCGATTATTACAGGTAATATTCTTTTCATTTTATGGGTTTTTTAGTGTTCGGTTATGGGGCCATCTGCGAATCTATAAGGGCAGTACCTACTGCATTGTAAACATCTTTCCCTGTCGCCGGGTCTGTGTACACAGATGCATCGTTCACTACATAGCTATATGCTGCAAAGTAGGTCTGTTCGCCATAGAATATGTTGGCGCTGTTGAATTCAGAGGCATGTATGCGAAACATGATTTTTGTAGTTGGTGTCCATGGGCCACCTATTGGTATGGGTTTTACTATGCGCATCACATAGTGGCCGGGGGTATTGCCCACATCTGGTGTTTTGTTTACAAACATGATTAGGTTCCTGGCTCGTGTATCTGATGGTACGTTTATGACCACCGAATCAAATTCCGAACCCGGATTATGGTACACATCAAAAGTGCTGAGGTTAAACGTAGGTGTGGCTGATAATTTAATGCCCTGAAAAAATGTGTCCTTCACAAGGCCAATATTATTTGCCAACGTTGTGGCAAAACCAGCCCCGGACGCAGTTATATGATACGTGCCCGTTACCACGCTGTCGAAAATAAAATAACCATTGGCATCGGCATTTTTAGTTCTGCCTCCCTTTAAGGTGAGTTGCACATTGGTCAGGCTGGCAGACGATGTATTGCCATATTGGTCGTAAACAGTTACAAAACCTTTTATAGCTCCGACAAATGAAGGTCCCGCCGGGCCTGCGGGCCCGGTATTTCCTTTTTTACAAGAATTGGAGGCAAATGCAATGCATAGGGCCATTACAGCCGGGAGTATTTTTTTCATTAGTAATGCAGTTATTTAATAGTAAGCAAATGAGTCCTGCCTATATAGACGTAAATGTATAAGCTAATCTTGGGTGAAAGTTAAAAATATCAAATTGTCTATTTCTATATGCAAAAGTGAGTAGCAATCTGGGGTGGTTTACTCGCGCATACACCACACTTCCCCTCTTGAGAGGGGTTAGGGGTGTGTAATACAAATCGACATCCCAAAGAGGCGATGTTATAATCTTTGCCGCCATTCCCACTACATGCATACCCTGTAAATTCCAAAATCCTGAAATACCCCTCAAACCCTTACGCACACTGCACCCAAAAACCATGACGGTACAGTTTCTGTACCATGACGTTTTTTTTATTTTGCCGCAATCATCCTATTGCCGAACTTTACCTCAAACCCTCAAAAATCCGGGGGCTACGTTCTTTGAAATATTGCTTTGTGAAACTTTGTGCATCCTGTGACTGTGGTCGATTTTCTACGCCCGTTCTTATGACTTATGACTCGCGACTATTTTCTGGCCGATGCACTCGTTTTTATACCTTTTAGGGTATAATTATACCTTTTGGCGGTATAAATATACCTTTTCAGGGTATAAATATACCCTTTTATACCCATTTATACATTAAAATAAAGCGCATGAGATTTGCCCACGGCGAGTTTCGGGCACATACAAAAAAATATATTTACCGAAAACGGCAAACCCCGGTATTTTATACCCTCCCTGGCGTAAAATTCAATAAATCTGTTAGGCGTAGCATATTTCAAACACACACCCTCACTTATCGTTCCCAAAGTCGTTTTGGGGCACTATTGCTTACCTTTGCCCGCTATGACACAGGAAAACCTGAAAGAAATGAGGGAGCGGATGCAGCACCTGCATTTTTTTCTTCATATTGATGAAAAGCTAGCTAAACTGGAGAACGACAGGCAACTTACCCTTTCACCCGGCTTCTGGGATGATAATACCCGCGCCACAGGCATACTCAAAGAAATTAAGATAAATAAATACTGGACTGAATTCTATGACAAAGTAAAAGGTGCGGTAGAAGATTTCGCGGTCTTGTTCGATTTCTGGAAAGAAGGGGAGGCTAACGAAGAAGAGGTAAAGGAGTTATACGATAAGGCCGTCAGGGAAATAGATGAGCTTGAATTCAAATCTACACTGAACGAACCGGAAGACGAAATGCCCGCTATGGTGGTCATCAACAGCGGTGCCGGTGGTACGGAAAGCCAGGACTGGGCCGAGATGCTGCTGCGCATGTACCGCATGTATGGCGAAAAGCAAGGCTGGAAAGTTAGTGAGATAGATGTGCAATATGGTGATGGGGCAGGTATAAAGCAGGCCACGCTCGAGTTTGATGGCGAATTTGCCTATGGCTTGCTCAAAGCAGAAAGTGGGGTACATCGCTTAGTGCGTATATCCCCGTTCGACTCTAATGCGCGCAGGCATACGTCTTTTGCATCAGTATTTGTTTACCCGCTCATAGACGATACAATAGACATTCAGGTTAGCCCTGCCGATGTGGAATGGGCATTCTTCCGTTCGGGCGGCTCTGGTGGTCAGAATGTGAACAAGGTGGAAACTGCAGTGAGGCTGAAGCACATACCCTCAGGGATAATAGTGGAATGCCAGCAGGCACGCACACAGGGCGAGAACAGGGAGAAAGCAATGACCATGCTCAAAAGCCGGTTATACGAAGAAGAGTTGCGTAAACGTCAGGAAGTGCTGAACGCTACAAATGCAGGCAAAAAGAAAATAGAGTGGGGCTCGCAGATACGCTCGTATGTGTTCCACCCATACAAGATGATCAAAGACCACCGCACCGATTACGAGGTAGGCAATGTTCAGCCGGTAATGGATGGCGAGCTCGATGGTTTTATAAAGGCGTACTTAATGAGCGCAAATACTACTGCCGAATAAGGGAGCATGGGCAAGGACGCAAAAAAGATATTTGACTTCAAGTTGCTGCGGCGCATTTTCTCGTTTACGGGGCCGTACCGGAAGACATTATATCTTGCCATGGCACTGGCTATAGTGCTGGCTGTGCTATCTCCTTTGCGCCCTTACCTGATAAAAGTATCGGTCGATAAATACATTGGCGGCAACCTGCTTACCGGTCTTATTTGGATCAGCGTGTTCCAGTTCGGTATATTGCTTGTGGAGAGTGTCTTGCGCTTCTGGTTCAGCTACCGTGCCAACTGGCTGGGGCAGGCAGTAGTTAATGATATGCGGAACAAGGTGTTTAAAAAGATACTCTTCCAGGATATATCCTACTACGACCGCACGCCAATAGGCACACTCACTACCCGCACTATTAACGACATTGAATCCATCAATGATATTTTTTCGGAAGGAATCATATCTATCGTTGCCGATCTGCTTACCATCGTTGCTATCATCACAGTCATGCTTTCCACCGACTGGCGGCTTACCCTTGTGTGTCTGGCTACGTTCCCTGTGCTCATTGTTGCTACATGGTGGTTCAAAGAGGCGGTTAATAAGTCATTTCAGCGTGTGCGTAATGCAGTGGCAGCGCTCAACGCCTTTGTGCAGGAGCATCTTACGGGCATGTATATAGTGCAGGTGTTTGCAGCGGAGCAGCGCGAGATGAATAAATTCAAAGAGATAAACAGGGAGCACCGCAATGCGAATATCAAAGGCATATTTGCCTATTCGGTGTTTTTTCCGGTGGTCGAAATTATTCTTGCGGCATCTATGGGTCTGCTGGTATGGTATGGGGCCACGCGTATCATGGATTACCAGACCACGCCCGGCAACATCATTGCTTTTGTTATGTACCTCAACCTTCTGTTTCGCCCGTTGCGCATGATGGCCGATAAATTCAATGTGCTGCAGATGGGTGTGATTGCCGGTGAACGGGTATTTACTGTATTAGACAGCGATGAGCATTTGCATAACAATGGTACATGGAGTCCGGAACTAATACGAGGTGATGTAGAATTTCGCGATGTGCATTTCAGCTATAAACCCGGTGTGCCTGTGTTGCGGGGTATATCTTTTAGGGTGCCCCCCGGCAAAACGCTTGCTGTAGTAGGGCATACAGGTGCGGGCAAAACTTCGCTGGTGAGCATACTCAACAGGCTGTATGAAATTGAAAGTGGTCAGATATACATTGATGGCCGCGAATTGCGGGAATATGACATCTACAGTCTACGATCGCACATAGGTATTGTATTGCAGGATGTATTCCTTTTCTCAGGTACTATTGCCGACAATATTACGCTGCGCAATCCGGATATTCCACGTCAAAAGGTGGAGGAAGTGGCTAAGATGCTAGGCATTCACGATTTTATCATGCGCCTGCCGGGTGGGTACGATTTTGATGTGATGGAACGCGGCAATACACTCTCGCAGGGGCAGCGGCAGTTGCTTTCATTTGCCCGCGCGTTGCTTTACGACCCGTCCATACTCATTCTTGATGAGGCTACCTCCTCTGTGGATAGTGAGAGTGAATTGCTGATACAACATGCTATTGATACCCTTATCAAGGGCCGCACATCTATTGTTATCGCCCACCGCCTATCTACCATTCGCAAGGCAAATGAGATAATTGTAATGGAAAAAGGCAATATCATAGAGCGCGGCACCCATGGCTCACTTATTGCAGCACGTGGAGCCTACCACAATCTATACACTGCCGTCGAACAAATGAAAGAAAAGGAAGTGATTTAACCCTTATTAGGCTTGAACTGTGTTACAATCAGCCGTATTCTGCCATTCATGTCCACAGCATCATAACGGCAAGAATATCCATCGGGGATGGAGTAATCGTAAGGCACACCCAATTCCCTGTCACCGGGATGGTCGAAGGTATAGCCTCCCGTAAATTTATAATAACCTCCTTGCCTGCTGCCTATAAAGCCATTCATGGTAGCCTGCTCATAATTTACCAGCATTGTCAACTTAGTGAATGACCCACCTGCTGTATCCGGGTTCTCGTAGTAAGTAAACGCGACGATGGCACCAGTTGCAGCCCCGGTCTGGCATATGCCGCTTCCTGAACAGCCCTGTCCTGCCGTATAGGCACCAAAGGTAACTTTACCGCTACCAGCAAACGAAGAGTTGGCGAGCAGTATAAGGCATAAAGACAAGCTACTAACAAAAATTGCGCTATATTTCATGTTTGTGTTTTGAATAATAAGAGATGCTTTTTTATTTAGTTATGAATTAGACAATATTATTAATACATTTGATTGCGCTTAAAAATACAAACTTCAAAAAGAGGATGTCGGCTTTTCTCGGTGGATAACATATTAATAACATGCGCCCTATACATAATAGTATAATTGCTATACTGATTTCATCGTTTTGCCTGCTTTCACCAGGGTACATTGGTGCGCAGATAACAGACATCCATAAAATAGACTCATTAAAAGCGAAATTGAATGTTGAGAAGGCAGATACCGTGAAATTACGCCTATTGGAAGCCCTGTATGTAAATACGGATTGTCAGGATACAGCAAGCAGCCTACGGTATATAAATGAGTATCTGACCATTGCACAGACCTTAAGGCGAAATGAGAATATAGCCGATGCTTATAAATGGATGGGGTTGCATTACTCCGGATGCGCAAAGAAATTTCCTAAAGCCATTTATTGGTTCAGAAAGGCTGCTACTCAGGAGCATGAGATAGGAGATAAGAAGGAAGAGGCAAATGTTCTTTCCCTTCTTGCAACGTCTTACAAAAACAATTCAGAACATGCTAAAGCCATTGAGTATTATCATGCCAGTATGAAGTTAGACCCTGACCTAGATAAAGTAAAGGGTATATACGGGAATATGGGTACGGTTTATCTGGATATAGGAGATTATCCGAATGCTGCAGTATGCTTTGAAAAAGCATATAGTATACAGAACAGACAATTGCTTGACAACAAGAAAGGTACTGTTAACGATAGCCTTAGCCTCATGGGCCTGCTTATAAGCATAGCTGATGTGGATATTTCTATGTCGCAGTATGACAAAGCCCTTGGTTATTACCAACATGCGAAGGAACTTAACCGTTCTATTAAGAATCCGTTGATAGACCTATGGATTGCGCAGGGTGTAGGCAGATGCTTTCAGTTGAAAAAGGATTATCCGCGTGCTATTCAAAGCTACGAGGAAGCGTTGCACATGAGCAGGGATATTAAGGACATTGAAAGCGAGTCAGACATACTAAATCGGCTGGGTAATATATATATAGCAAACGGGGAACTTGACAAAGCAATAACTCATGCGCAGAAAGCACTTGCCATGAATCAAAACAATATGAATTCCGGCAGTTTACCTGGTTCATATTTGTTGATGGGTAAAATTTACGCAGCAAAAAGGAATTACCCTAAAGCAGTTGGGTATCTGCAAAAAGCGGTAAGCCTGTATAATAAAACACGCAAAACGGATGATGAGAGCATAGCATGGGCCGAATTGAGTAATGCATATGAAAAAATGAACAGGACAGCCGATGCGTATGATGCTTACAAACATCACATAGTATTGCGCGATAGTATCTTCAGTATTGAGAAGGCGCGGCAGATAACGAGTACTGAGATGCGGGGTGAGTTTGAGCGGAAGCAGGCCGCTGAAAAGCTGGTACAGGCAAAAAAAGACGCTGCAACCAAATTGCATATGCAGATGCAGCGGTGGATGATATTTTGCGGATTTGCGGCATTGGCCATGGTATTGGTGTTCTCATTATTTGTTTATCGCAGTTATAAGAAACAAAAGAAGGCGAATGTAATCATATCGAATGCGAACAGCGCACTCAGGACTGAGAAGCAAGTATCTGAAACATTGTTGCTGAATATATTGCCCGCTGACGTGGCAAGTGAGCTCAAGGAAAAAGGAAGGGTGACCGCAAAACTATTTGATAATGTTACTGTGCTGATGACTGATTTTGTAGACTTTACGGTATTGGGCGAGCGCCTGTCTCCTGAGGCTCTGGTAGCAGAACTGCACACCTGTTTTGAAGCATTCGACAATATAATAGGCAAGTACAAGATAGAAAAGATAAAGACGGTGGGTGATGCCTATGTGGCGGTATCGGGGTTGCCGAATGCTAATGCCCACCATGCGGAGGATATTACGATGGCGGCTATTGAGATACGGGATTTCATAGAGCAGCGGAAGCAGGCACTGGGTATGGATACCTTTGGTATCAGGATAGGCATCAACTCAGGCAAGCTGGTGGCGGGCATAGTGGGGGTGAAGAAGTTCGCCTATGATGTATGGGGCGATACTGTGAATATAGCCGCCCGTATGGAGCAGAGCGGGGCAGAGGGGCGGATAAACATATCGCACGATACCTGGATGCTGGTGAAGGATAAATTTACCTGTACCTACCGGGGCGAGATAGAGGCGAAGAATAAAGGCAAACTGAAAATGTATTTCGTGGAGGGGCTAAGCGCCTGATGTCTATTATTTCCTCTCCCAGTTATACTTATACCCGGCACCATGATATTTACCACTGTATTTGTGCCCCTTACCGTAGTGGTAGCCGCGGAGGTCGTTGTGACGGTAATTGCGGGTGGAGCACGAAGATATAATCAGTATAGTGCAGGCGGTAAGCAGTAGTAAGGTCTTTTTCATTTTTAAGTATCTCGCATAAAAGTAGATAATTTTTTTTAGTTAAGGGAGGGCATAACCGAAATGCCTGTACCTGTAAAAATGAACTGTCATGAATGACGACCTCTCAGCTATAGCGCCGTTTTTTGAGAACGATGCCAGTTTTAATGCGTTGTTCCCGGGGCAGATGAGATCATTGGCGGGGCGGCACTGGACACCGGTTCATATAGCAAAGCTGGCGGTGGATTTTCTGGCTGAGGGAGGTGGGCGTATACTGGATATAGGCAGCGGCATAGGCAAATTTTGCCTGGTGGGCGCCCACTATGCACCCCATGCGGTGTTTACCGGCATAGAGCAGAGAAAATACCTGGTAGCTCATGCCATCAAAGCGCAGAAAACCCTTGAGATGAAGAATGTATCGTTCATACACGGAAATTTTACGCAGCTTGACCTGAAGGATTACGACCATTTTTATTTCTTCAACGCCTTTTTTGAGAACATAGATAACAGGGACAGGATAGACGAAAAGGTAGAGGTGTCTGAACTGTTGTTTGAATACTATGTGCGCAGCCTGTATGAGCAACTGGAGCAGATGCCCGTGGGTACACGTATAGCTACGTATCATGCGTTTCATGGGGAGATACCGGGGAACTATGAAATGGTGGCGCTGCACCATGGCGGGGACCTTGGTTTTTGGGTGAAGAAGCAGTGAGGTGGTGCCAGAAACCGTCTTGCAAAAAAATGTGGTTTTTACACATTTTTTTGGGGGGGGAAGTTGAAAACACAATTGGCTAACTGCCAGTTGTTTAGCATTTTTCCGGTTGCGCATTCTTTGCGCATTTTTGCGCATTTTCAGCTCGTTTGCTGCGCGTTTTTTTGTTTTGAATAGAAGTTGGAGTGAAAAAGAGATAAACCACCCCTTTGGCAGACTCAGGGGCACAAGGGTGTGAATGCTTACCACAGCAAGGAGTTCACAAAGCAATATTTCAAAGAGCTTGAGCCTGATTTTTCCTGATCCTGATAAAGTTCGGGAAGACGGGATTAGCTGCCAAATAAAAAAAACGTCATGGTACAGAAACTGTACCGTCATGGTTTTTGGGTGTAGTGTGGGTGCGGGTTTGAGGGGAATATCAGGATTTGAGGATATCCAGAAAAGGCTGTGTTATTTTTCCTTAACTGAATGACATTGTCTTTCATGGCTTTTTTTTGTTGTGATTTACGGGGTAACACTCCCGGCTGGTGTATTTCGTCTATTTCAGGCTAACGGAGCTACTTATTCCATCGGCAGGGTACATTTCCCTACCTTCGCTAACTAATCGTACATATGATAGAGCAAGTAGAGATAGGGGCGTTACATTTTGAAGATTACAAAGAGTTGCTGGCGGCAATGCGGGCGGCATACCAGGGCTGGCAGGGCGGTTTTTGGAGCCCTGATGCGATACAGAGCCTGATAGATAAATTTCCGGAAGGGCAGATAGTGATAAAATCGGGTGGTGTGGTAGTGGGCTGCGCGCTTTCGCTTATAGTCGATTATAAAAAATTCGGCGATGTACATACTTATAAAGAAATAACGGGCAACTATACGTTTAATACGCATACCCGCAAGGGGGATGTGTTGTATGGCATAGAAATATTCATTCACCCTGATTACAGGGGGCTGAGGCTGGGCCGAAGGCTCTATGACGCGAGGAAAGATCTTTGTGAAAACCTGAATTTAAGGGCGGTCATCTTTGGTGGGCGACTGCCTAATTATCACGGATACGCGGCCCATATGACGCCTAAGGAGTACATACAAAAGGTAAAGAACAAGGAAATATATGACCAGGTACTCACTTTTCAACTTTCGAACGATTTTCATGTTATCAGGGTTCTGAATAACTATATGCCGGAAGATGAGCAAAGCAAGGAATTTGCAACGCTGCTGCAATGGGTGAATGTGTATTATGAGGCCGATCGAAAAAACCTGTTCAATGTAAAAACCTATGTAAGGGTGGGGCTGATACAATGGCAGATGCGCCTTTATAAAGATATTGATGAGATGTTCAGTCAGCTTGAATATTTTATTGATTCGGTATCGGCGTACAAAAGTGATTTTGCGGTTCTGCCTGAATTGTTCAATGGCCCTTTGCTGGCGAGGTTCAACCATTTGTCGGAGGCGGATGCCATGCGGGAACTGGCGAAGTTTACCCCGGAAATAAAAGACCGGTTCAGGGAATTGGCTATTCGTTACAATGTAAATATTATCACCGGTAGTTTGCCGAGCATTGAAAACGAGTCTTTAAAGAATGTAGGTTTTCTGTGTCACCGCAGCGGAGCTATAGATGTGTATGAGAAGATACACATTACGCCTGATGAAGCAAAACACTGGGGCATACAAGGCGGGAATATGCTGAAGGTATATCATACTGATGCCGGACGTATAGGGATACTTATCTGTTATGATGTGGAATTTCCGGAACTGGCGAGGCTGCTGGCCGATGAGGGGATGCAGATATTGTTTGTGCCTTTTCTCACAGATACGCAAAACGCCTACATGCGTGTGCGGCTCTGCGCACAGGCACGTGCTATAGAGAACGAATGCTATGTAGCTATAACAGGTAGTGTGGGTAACCTGCCTAAGGTAGAAAATATGGACATTCAATATTCGCAGGCGGCGGTATTTACGCCCAGCGATTTTGCATTCCCGTCGAACTGTATTAAGAGTGAAGCCACAACAAACACGGAAATGATATTGATAGCAGAGATAGACTTATCGCTGCTTGACGAATTGCATAGCTATGGAAGTGTACGGAACTTAAAAGACAGGAGAACTGATTTTTATGAATTGAAACTAAAAATGCCTGATGAGAATCAAGGTGAAAAGGGACTGACAGCAAAGGTAGAAGGGGCCTGATGCAAGCGCAATGCCCGCAAAGTATAACGAAGAATGCACCCAAAGATGGGTGCATTCTTCGTTATGCGAGAGAATTGTATAGTTACTTCCTTACTATTAACCTGTCACTATAGTGCATGGTTTCGGACTTAATCATAATCATGTATATGCATCTTTCAGGGCGGCTAATTCTAATTGTACCTGTCTGGATGCGGATCTACATTGAGGGTGGAGTGATGTACCTCGCGGCCAATGATATCGGCAACAGAGATGGCTGCATTCCCTGTCTCCTGGTTTTCGCCGTAGTATTCCAGGTTTCCGACCAACAATCCCAAGCAGGGTATCGGGCATCATAACATCCGCATAAAAAAATGAGGGGAAGCCCCTTTAGAGGTTTGGGGTATTACCACACCAGCGCGCTTGCGCCCAGTATGGCCGCATCAGCATCCGGCAGGGCAGAGTGTATGAGCGCTACTTTGTTCTGGTAAATGTTCAGCAGGTTTTCTTCCATGTATTTTTTCAGCGGCACCATCAGCATGTCACCTGCCTTGGCCAGCCCGCCAAAGAGTATTATGGCCTGCGGCGAGGTAATGGCAATAGCATCGGCAAGTGTCTGCCCCAGTATTTTTGCAGTATAGTCAAACAGTTTTATTGCCAGCTCATCGCCCTGCGCAGCAGCTTCCTGTATTATTTTTGCCGTTATCTGCTTATCCCTCAGTATGCTGTCTTCCGTGCTTTGGCTCAGCCATTCGTTGGCTGTGGCCACGATCCCCGTGGCCGATGTATATGCCTCCAGGCACCCCTTGCGACCGCAGCCACACATCCTGCCATCACGCACCGCTATTACATGGCCCAACTCGCCGGCAAACCCATCATGCCCGTATATCAGTTGCCCGTTGGCCACAAAACCGCTGCCTACGCCGGTGCCAAGTGTCACCAGTATAAAATCCTTCATGCCTTTTGCAGCGCCATACATCATCTCGCCTATGGCGGCGGCATTGGCGTCATTGGTCAGCGTGGCTTTCACACCCAGCGCGTCCTGCGCCATTTTTACCATAGGTATCACCACTCCCTTCCACGGCAGGTTGGGCGCAAATATTATTTCACCTGTAAAGAAATTCCCGTTTGGCGCACCTATGCCCACACCCGTTATGTACTGCCTGCCAAAGCGCTCTATGAGCGGCATGAGGGTGCTCTGCAGCGCCTGCATATAATCCTGCGGGCTATCGTGCCCAGTTGTGGGCACACTGCCTTTATCCACTATCTCTCCTCTGCGGTTCACAAAACCGTAAGCCGTATTTGTTCCGCCTATATCTATGCCCAGCGCTAATGGTTCATTCATACTGTTAACTGCCAATTATAATATTATCAATCAGCCTTACCTCGCCCATTTTTGCGGCTATCAGTGCCACCATAGGTGTGTTTTTTTTATAATTGTCCAATAACTTCAGCGTAATGGCATCGGCCAATGCTACATATTCTACTCCGAACCCTTTTGCCGTCAGGAGATCTTCGCACTCTTTTCTCACCACGCCGAAATGAGCATCCCTCTGTTTCGATTCTATTGATACAAGGCATTGGTATATAACGCCGGCCCTTGAGCGCTGCGGTTCCGTCAGCCGCCTGTTGCGTGAGCTCATGGCCAGGCCATCGGCCTCCCGCACGGTAGGGCAAATGATCACTTTCATTTCGTTCAGGCCCATCATCTCCACCAGCTTTGTGATTACCATACACTGCTGGTAATCTTTCTGCCCCAGGTACAGGTACTGCGGCCCTACTATTTCCAGGAGCCTGCCTACGACCTGTCCTACGCCATGAAAATGCCCCGGCCGCTGTGCCCCTTCGAGTATTGTTTCCAGATATGCGAAATCATATCCCCTTATTGCGGCTGTGCCGCCGGGATATATTTCCTCTACCGAAGGCAGGAACAGCACATCGCAACCCGCGTTTATCAGCATTTCAATATCCTCTGCGGTAGATATGGGATACTTTTCGAAGTCTTTTTTGTCGTTAAATTGCGTTGGATTTACAAAAATACTGCATATAACAAGGCTGCAATCTGCCTTTGCCTGCTCTATTAAAGAGGTATGCCCCTGATGCAGTGCGCCCATAGTAGGAACGAAGCCCAGCGTGCACCGCGCTCCTTTTTGTTTTGATATATAATCCCTTATATCCTTTGTATGCTTAAAGATGACCATATGACTAATTTAGCCTTCCGGGGTGCAAAGTAACGGTTGGAATTCAATATTTTCGTAATTTTGCAGACTATTTCGATTTATTGTTACAATTACTAATTCTTACCAAATGTCTGTTGACACCAAGAAACGTGTTCTAATTATTGCCAACGAACTATCACCTTACACCGAGTTCACTGATTTTGCTCAGATACTCAACAAGTTGGCTATCAAGACTTTCGACTCTGGTTTGGAAGTAAGGGTTATTATGCCCCGCTTTGGCGTTATCAACGAGCGCCGGCACAGGCTGCATGAGGTCGTTCGCCTTTCAGGCATTAATGTAATTATTGACAAAGACGATTACCCGCTTATTATAAAGGTTGCTTCATTACCCAATGCCCGCCTCCAGGTCTATTTTATGGACAATGAGGATTACTTCAAGCGCAAATCCGTTTTCCGCGATGACCAGGACAATTTTCACGAAGATAATGCCGAGCGCATGATATTCTTCTGCAAAAGCGCACTGGAAACAGTGAAAAAGTTTGGTTGGCCGCCGCATGTTATCCATTGTCACGGCTGGATGACCTCCCTCGTGCCGCTGTTCCTGAAGACGACTTACAAGAAAGAACCTGTATTCGGTTACTCCAAGGTTATCTATACGGCGCAGGCAAACCAGTTTAAGGAAAAACTGCACACCAACTTCATAAAGAAGGCGATCATCAGCAATGAAATTAAGGAAAAAGACCTGGACGCATTCAAAGAAGGAACGAATACCGCACTGACCATAGGTGGTGGTAAAAGTGCCGATGTAGTGGTTTTCGGATCGGAGAAAGTAGACAAGAAAATAACTGACGAACTCAAACCCGGACGATATAAAAAAGTGCTTAAGTATGAGACCTCCTGGAAGGAAGATGTGACCCCTCTTCTTGAGCTTTATAAAAGCTTAACAGAGTCTTAGTATTTCTTTTGCCATCTTAGCCTTTAAATTATTACATATAGTGAAGCGTCTTTTTTTCAGCCGGTATATTTTTATCGCCCTTTTTGTTTTGGCGGCCATAATGCAGGGCTGCAGGGAAGGCACCCTCATCAATTCAAAAGTATCACCTGCCATCAATACTGTAAACCTTTACTCCACATCGCTTTCCTGTATCACAAAAACATACTACGACGATACGGTTGTTACCAGCACGACCTTGCCCGGCATATCTATGCTACAGGGCGTGGGCAACATCCTTGACCCCTACTTCGGCACGATGACCGGTGCTACCTTTTTCCAGGTTTTGCCCCTGGACCTCGGTTTTGGTGTTTACGATGGCATGACGATCGACTCTGCTGTAATGGTGCTGCCATATGGCGGCTATACCTATGGCGATACCAGCGGTAGCGGGCTACAGACCTTCCAGGTCTTTTATGCTTCTGAGCCGATAACCCGAGGTGAATATTATGCTTACGATACCAAGTCTATTGATGCCACATACCCGTTGAGTGAACCTACTACGGCGGACATTCGCCAGATGTCGGCGGCATATGATACCGTTACATTGGTACAGAACTTTCCCGGCCTGCGCATCAAGCTGAAGCTGCCTACCATCCTGCACCACCTGCTCCATGCGGACTCGGCCATGCTTAACAGCACGACCCCTTCCAAAGATTTCCTTAATGCGTTTAACGGTATCTGTGTGCGTGTGGCCGATACGCGTAAGTATTACAAATCATATCCCTACTTCCAGCTCGACGGTAACAACATATACACCCAGGCCGGCATACTTGTATATTACCACAAGACTGCAGACCCTAATGACACTGTGCGTATAGAGCCTTATTATTTCGATGCTGCCGCTATAAATGCCATTTGCGGTCATTTTAACAGTGTGAGCAGGTCTTACAGCCACTACCCGGTAAATAAGTTATATACATCCACCGCTGCAAACGATGAGGTGATAGCCCTGCAGAACCAGCCGGGTGCAGCTATAGATATTTATATACCCGGTCTTAAAAGTCTTCCGGCAGGCGTGATCAACAAGGCTGAATTGCAGCTCCCGATACTGCCCGGCAGTGCCTTTGGTAACTACCTATCAACGGGCAGGTTCCTGGGGCCGGAGAAGATATACCCTACGGGCATTGGTAATGGCACGTTCCCAAGCGGGGTATCTACCGGACTATCTTATATACTTTCCGACTATTTTCCGCTTAGCAGCTTGTCTCCGCTTAGTGTGCTTGATGGCTATGTGCATACAGTGAACCGCAATGGCACCGATATACAGGTGTACACCATTAATATACCCCGGGAGGTGATGACCTCCGTGAAAGCAGGCAATGATACTATTCACCTCCATCTTAACGGCACCCAGGATTATTATGGTGCCGGCCATTTATTACTGGGCGGCGGCAGCTACCCCGATACCCTGTACAGGCCAAAATTATTTGTCGTATATTCGAAACTGAACTAAGGAATCATTTATGTGTGGTATCGTAGGTTACATTGGTAGTAAAGAAGCATATCCAGTAATTATTAAGGGCCTTAAAAGGCTTGAATACCGTGGCTACGACAGCGCGGGTATTGCCTTGCTGAATGGCGATATGACCGTGTATAAAAAGGCGGGAAAGGTTACCGACCTTGAAAAGATAGTGACCGGCAAAACAACTGCCAACATAGGTATAGGCCATACCCGC
Organism: uncultured Flavipsychrobacter sp.; assembly: GCA_964430995.1. Taxonomy (GTDB): domain Bacteria; phylum Bacteroidota; class Bacteroidia; order Chitinophagales; family Chitinophagaceae; genus Nemorincola. The sequence continues at coordinate 41,509 of CAYSIG010000022.1, read as the reverse complement.
TGGGCCACACACGGAGAACCCAATGATACCAACGCCCATCCGCATGTTTCGCAGTCAGGCGATATAGCTATCATTCACAATGGAATTATTGAAAATTATGCCTCTATAAAAGAGGAACTCATCAAACGTGGCTATGTATTCCATACGGATACGGATACAGAGGTGCTGGTGAACCTGATAGAGGAAGTGCAGAAGAAAGAGAATACCACGCTGGACAATGCCGTGCGCATAGCCCTCAATGAGGTAGTAGGCGCATATGCCATAGTGATACTGAATAAGAACAACCCTGACCAGCTTATAGCAGCGCGCAAAGGCAGCCCGCTGGTAATAGGCATTGGAGAGGGTGAATTCTACATAGCATCTGATGCATCACCTATTATTGAGTACACACCCAACGTCGTTTATCTTGAAGAGCAGGAATATGTGGTGATCAACCGCGGCGGACAGTATACTATACGTACGCTAGGCAATGTGGAGAAATCACACGAAATAAAGAAGCTTGAATTCTCAATAGAGTTGATAGAAAAGGGCGGCTTTGAACACTTCATGCTGAAGGAAATATACGAGCAGCCAAAAGCCATTGAAGACTCTCTGCGCGGGCGGATGAACGCGCAGCAGGGCTGGATAAAGTTGGGCGGCCTGAACGAATATGTGAACCGGATGAACAAGGCCGACCGTTTCATTATCACGGCATGTGGCACATCGTGGCATTCCGGCCTGATAGGCGAATACCTGATAGAAGACCTGGCCCGCGTACCGGTGGAAGTAGAATATGCCTCCGAATTCAGGTACCGCAATCCCATTATCAATGAGAATGATGTGGTCATTGCCATTTCGCAATCGGGTGAAACTGCCGATACGCTTGCGGCCATATCGCTTGCCAAAGACAGGCAGGCGTTGATCTATGGTATCTGCAATGTCATCGGCTCATCAATAGCCCGCGGCACCCATGCCGGATCATACACCCATGCCGGGCCGGAAATAGGTGTAGCATCAACCAAAGCATTCTCTACGCAGATATCCCTTATTACGCTTATTGCGCTGCAGTTGGCTACCGTTAGGGGTACGCTGCCTACTTCCAAGCTGCGCGAGATACTGTACGAACTGGAGAACATACCCAAGAAGATAGAAGAGACCCTTTTGCTGGATGCACAGATAAAAGAGATAGCCGCTATATACAAGGACGCAACCAACTTCCTGTACCTGGGCAGAGGCTACAACTTCCCGGTGGCGCTGGAGGGCGCACTGAAGCTGAAGGAGATATCCTATATACACGCAGAGGGCTACCCCGCCGCTGAAATGAAGCACGGCCCTATAGCGCTGATAGATGAGAACATGCCCGTGGTATTCCTTGCCACCAACCAGAGTGCCTACGAAAAGATAGTATCGAACGTGCAGGAGGTGAAGGCCCGCAAAGGAAAGATCATAGCCGTGGTGCATAAAGGCGATACCCAGATACGTGCCCTGGCCGACCACATAATAGAAGTGCCTGAGACCGAAGAGATACTCTCTCCGCTTATCACTATTGTGCCCCTGCAACTGCTTGCATATCATATTGCCATCATGCGCGGCTGCAACGTAGACCAGCCTAGAAACCTTGCTAAGTCGGTGACGGTGGAGTAGGGGTAAGGGTAGTGGTGTAGTAAAACCCCAAACTCCTAAAGGGCTTTCCCTCATTTCATATCTTGTGGACGCTGAATGGGTTTTTGTTTGTTGGAACTCATTCCTGATGCTAGACGAGTTTCTTCACGAGACTATTGGAAAAAATATTACGATGTATATATCCTTATCAATTTTCCTTAATTCTACCTTTTTCCAAAATTACATTGATAACAAAGCGGCTGAATATTATCGATACCATCGCTTCCACCTTGATTTAAGGGGGTAATGTGGTCTTTTGTCCAAACGTATTTGTAACGTTTATCAGGACGTTTAGGGATTTCGCTCCAATTTCTTTTACATATAGGACATCTGCTGTGGAAAGATAGAATTTCTAACCATTGTTTTTGAGTATGATTGCCATTAGCATTTTCTTTTCTGTTAATGTAGTTTTTTGCTCTTTCTCTTCTGCATATTCTACAATATTTGGAGACCTTTCCTGTTGATGCAGAAGTCCAAATCCCTAAATCTGAAATACCGTGTCGTTTACAACTCATTTTGAAAGTTTCTAAATGGGTTTTTATCAGCTCAGCAACCCCGGCCGCTCTCTATACACCTTCCATACAAACTCCCCAAACAAAGTATTGGCCCATGCGAACCATGGGCGGGTGAATTTTGATGCTGAGTCTTTGTTGAAGGATTCGTGCATGAAGCCGGTGCCGGCATGGGTGTGCTGCAGGGTACTGAGACACACTTTTATTTCATTATCATCGGTGCTGGTGAGGCCGCGCATAATGATGCTCAGCGGCCATATCTGGTCCATGCCCACATGCGGGCCGCCTATGCCTTCGCCGGCTGTGCCTCTAAAATAGAATGGGTTATCGGTCGAAAGGGCATACTGGCGTGTGTTTTTGTAGACCGGGTCTTTCGCCATTTCGGGTGACAGGTAGCCTATGGAAAGCAGTGAAGGGATATTGGCATCGTCCATCAGGTTGTGGCTACCGTAGCCGTTCACCTCATAGGCAAATATTTTCCCGAATTTTTTTGTTTCCACTTTTGCGTCATTGTCTATCCCCGTGACTATCTGCGACATCATATCGGTGATGGCACGTGTATCTATATCTGCCTTGGTTTCGGTGGCAAGTGTCTCTAATTGGCCCAACGCTGCGAAAGCAAACAGGTTGCTTGCCACGAGGAAAGGATATATTGTAGCGTCATCGCTGGGGCGGAACATGGAGCATATCATACCATTGGGCGCTACCGGATAGCCATAACCTCCCAGCGGTACACTGTCGGTAGCATATTCTGTCCTGCGCATAAAACTGTATGGTCCTTTGCCTTCAAACCGCTGCTGCTCCTTAAATGTTTTCAGCACCAGCTTCATTGCTTGCACCCACTGCGCATCGAATGGTGATGTGTCGCCTGTTTCTTTCCAGTAGCCATGTGCCAGGCGAATGGGGTAGCAAAGGCTGTCCACCTCCCACTTGCGCTCGTGTATGCCGGGCTGCATGGCGGTTACATCGTTTTTCCACTCGCTTTTTTTGCGTTCGTTTTTATAAAAGGCATTGGCGTATGGGTCTTTGAGTATGCAATGTGTCTGCCGGTTGATGACCCCTTTTATCAGGTTTTTCAGGTTTTCATCCTCCTTGCACAGCGGCAGGTATGGCCACACCTGCGCTGATGAATCGCGCAGCCACATGGCATCTATATCTCCAGTTATTACATAAGTGTCGGGCCTGCCGTCCTTCATTTCAAAATCTACTGTGGTATCCAGCGTGTTGGGGAAGCAATTCTCGAACATCCAAGCCAGTTCCTTGTTGCCTATGTTATTCTTTATTTCAGAGATTACCCGTTCTACCGCATGGCTTTTGAATTTGCGCTTGCCCTCGGGTGTGCGTACCATCGGATATTGTGGCGCGTCAGCCCCCCATGCCTTTATATATGGTGCGAGCAGTATGGCCGAGGTGGCGAGCGATGTTTGGGTAATGAATTTCCTTCTATGCATATGAACGGAGTTATATCCTTCGTAAATCTATAGATTAAAGTTTAATAATTCACCTGTTATTAAAAGCCCGCATTATCTTCGTAGCATATAGTTCTTTTATGAAAAGAAAGTTATTGGCCGTTCTGGGTTGTTTGCTGGCCGGATACGCACACGGGCAGCATTTACTGAAATATGTGGACCCGTTCATAGGTACAGGCGGACATGGGCATACCTATCCGGGTGCAACAGCGCCATTTGGTATGGTGCAACTGAGCCCCGATAACGGCAGCCAGGGCTGGGACTGGTGCAGCGGTTATAACTATATTGACTCTACAATAGCCGGTTTCAGCCATACGCACCTGAGTGGCACCGGCTGCGGCGACTGGGTGGATGTTTCGGTAATGCCTACCATAGGTATGGTGCCGGATACACAAAAGGACTACCGTGTCAGATTCACCCACGACAGTGAGATCGCGTCACCGGGTTATTATGCAGTGCGGCTGAACAATGGCATAAAAGTATTCCTCACTGCTACCGAAAGGTGCGGTATGCATACCTACGTTTACCCGAAGGGGAGCAAGCCGGTGGTTTACTTCAACCTTGCGTATATGATCAATTATGACAGCCCTACTGAGACGCACATTTATAAAGTAGATGATTCTACCATTGCGGGATACAGGTATTCTAAAGGCTGGGCAAATGTGCAGCGGGTATATTTTGCTGCACGCGTGAACAACCCGATAGAAAAGCTGCATGTATATACTGTAGAACGGTTCAAGGATGGCAAAGTGCAGAACGGGCAATTAGTGTTCAAAGACCTGCAGGGCAAGCCGCTGATGATGAAGGTGGCCTTATCGAGCGTGAATACGGATAAGGCGCTGGACGCATTGGGTGAAATAAGGGATTGGGATTTTCAGCGCGTGGTGAGCAGCACGGAAAGGAACTGGCAGTATGAGATGAGTAAGGTAAAGGTGAAGACAAGCAGCGAAAAACTGAAACAGATATTTTACACAGCCCTTTACCATACCTGCCTGGCGCCGGTGGTTTATTCGGACAAGGACGGGTACTATAAGAATGCTAAAGGGCAGATAGCAAAGCTGAAGAAGGGGCAGCGATATACTGTGTTCTCGCTATGGGATACCTTCAGGGGGCTTAACCCATTGTTCACACTGCTGCAAACAGAACGGAATACAGATATACTCAACAGTATGCTGGCTTTCTATGATGAGAACGGATTGCTGCCGGTGTGGGACCTGAGCACATGGGAGACAGGCTGCATGAGCGGCTATCATGCTGTGCCTGTGGTGGCAGATGCAGTATTGAAGAATACACCCGGTGTGGACGCGGAACATGCCTACAAGGCTATGAGGGCAAGCGCTTTTCAGAATGTAAGGGGAACACAGGAATACAGGAAATACGGCTACCTGCCACAGGATAAGCAAAGCTATAGCGTGACGGTGACACTTGAATATGCCTATGACGACTGGTGTATAGCGCAGGTAGCAAAAAAATTAGGCAAGATGGATGATTACGATCTATTTATGAAAAGGAGCCAGGCGTATAAACTGTTGTTTGATAAACAGACAGGATTTATACGTGGTAAAAACTCAGACGGCAGTTGGGTGGAGCCGTTTGACCCATATACGACATCAACACAGGGCAAGTCGATGTATGAGGAAGGGAACGCATGGCAGTATACCTTCTTTGTGCCGCATGATGTGCGCGGGCTGGCGGAACAGTATGGCACATACAATAAATTTCTGCTGAAGCTGGATTCATTGTTCACAGTATCATCGGCAGTGATGGGGGAAAGCGTGCCGCCGGATGTAAGTGGCCTGATAGGGCAGTATGCACATGGCAACGAACCGAGCCACCATATAGCTTATATGTACACCTTCCTCGGCCAGGCATGGAAAACGCAGAAGATGGTACGTACCATAATGGACTCGATGTACCACAATATGCCGGACGGCTACTCGGGCAATGAGGATTGCGGGCAGATGAGCGCATGGGCGGTGTGGAGTATGATGGGGATGTACCCGGCGAACCCTGCAAGCGGGGAGTATGTTTTTGGCAGCCCTATGTTTGACGAGGTGACGCTGAACCTACCTAACCATGTGCAGTTCGGAATATTTACAACCAACAATGCGCCCGGTCATCCATATATACAACGTGTGAACCTGAACGGAAAACCCTACACTAAAACCTACATAAACCACGCCACAATAATGAAGGGAGGGGTACTGGAGTTTGTGATGGGGCCGGAACCAAACAAAACATGGGGCTCAAATCCACAGGATTGGCCATCGTCTGCAAATAATTAATAACAATCGAGAAATGATTAGAATAAAAAGTGAAGGAACAGGCTTGCTTATTATGCTCCTGTTCTTTTCTTTTTCTCTTTTTGCCCAGCAGCAGTATGAATTAAACACCGGCTGGAAATGCCAGGCTATTGGTAAATTGCCAAAAACTGTAAGCCGGGAAACAATTTCAAAGAGTTCGTATGCGCTTTCCGAATGGATGCCTGCGGTGGTGCCCGGTACTGTGCTCACGTCGCTGCTGCATAATAAGAAAATACCCGACCCTTTTTACGGAATGAACAATAAGCAGATACCGGATATATATGATGTGGGGAGGGAGTACTATACTTATTGGTTCGTAAAGGATTTTGATGAAACCATTGCTGCGAAAGGCGATAAGGTGTGGTTGGAGTTCCGGGGGGTAAATTATAGTTGCGATATTTTTATTAACGGCGCAAAGGTGAATAACAAGCCTGACAGGGGAATGTACCTTCGGCAGAGTTATGATATAACACCCTTCATTTCGAAAGACGGACATAACAGGCTTGCCGTCATAGTGTACCCGCCGGAACATGTGGGCAATCCGAATGGTGGGCAAGGTGGGGATGGTACTATAGCGCGTGGCTTAACTAATCAGTACACTGCAGGGTGGGATTGGATACAGCCAGTGCATGACCGGAACACTGGCATATGGGACAAGGTGTTTATCAAAAAAACGAAGCAGGCGCATGTAGAACATACCCATGTAGTAACCCTGGTGCCGGGGAAACGAATGCCCGAGGGTGCGCAGAAACCCGCAACAATAAAAGTGACAACCGAAGTAGAAAATCCGGATGGGGATACGGTAAGCGGCGTAGTGCAACTGGAACTTGACGGGAAGGTGAGTACTGTGAAAGTGCAGTTAGCACCGCAGACAATGGAGTTGATCGAGTTTCCGGCTGTGACATTAGAGAACCCGCGACTCTGGTGGCCCAATGGCTACGGGCCGCAAAACCTGTATAAGCTTAAAGTGAAATTTCTTATTAACGGTAAGCAGGTATCTGATGAGGAGGATGTAACCTTTGGTGTGCGCGAATTAAAAGCTGTGTGGAATACACAGACCAACAGCAGGGAGATGCGCGTGAACGGGCAGAAGATATTTATAAAAGGCGGCAACTGGATAGCGAGTGATGCGATGCTGCGGTTTGCTAAAGACAGGTACGATGCCGAGGTGCGGTATCACAGGGATATGAACCTTAATCTTATCCGTGTGTGGGGTGGTGGGCTGACGGAACGGCCTGAGTTTTATGATGCCTGCGATAAATACGGGCTGCTGGTGTTCCAGGATTTCTGGGTGTCGGCTGATTGTAATGGCAGATGGCACGACCCGTTCAAGCTGGATGATACGCTCACGCGGAGGAAGTATCCTGATGACCACGGACTGTTCGTAGAAGCAGCGGAAGACCAGATACGAATGTTGCGGAACCATCCTTCACTGGCCATTTGGTGCGGTGGCAATGAGTTACGGCCACCGGCGGATATATTGACAATCATAAAGGATTCTCTGCTGCCCACGCTTGACGGTACGCGTTATTTCTTTGAGTATTCCAACCATGATAGCATGTCGCTGCATGCGCATGACGGGCCATACACTATACAGCCGGATAAATATTTCTGGGAGCATCGTTCGTTTGCTTTTAATTCGGAGGTCGGCTCGGTAGGTGTGGGCGATTATGAATCGCTGGACCGGTTTATCCCGAAAGACAATATGGTGCTGCCGGAGTATGATGGAGCAAGCAGGAAATGGAAGGCAGATACGGTATGGCAATATCATAAGTACAGTAGCTACGATTCTTCTATAGAGGTGTACGGGCATCCCCGGGATGTAAAGGATTTTGCGAAAAAGGCCCAGTTAGTGAATTACAACCAGTACCGCGCATTGATGGAAGGAGCGAGTGCACGTATGTGGGATTGGTACACGGGCATCATTGTGTGGAAAACACAAAACCCATGGACGGCAATGGTGGGGCAGATGTATGATGTATACCTTGATCCGAATGCCTGTCTTTTTGGTTTGCGCACAGGCGGTAAGCCGCTGCATGTAATGTATAACCCCGTGGCCAAATCGGTGATGGTTGCGAACAATGAGTTTAAAAATACAGATAAATTGAAGGTGACTGCCACCGCGTATGACAGTAAGGGAAATTCAAAACCGCTGGCCGAGGTGTATAGTTCTGCGGGAGGAAGTAAAGTAAATACCAGTCACCGGTTCAATAAGACACTTGATTCACTGAGTGGGAATGCAGGTGCATTTCTTTATCTGGCGTTAAACGATTCAGCGAGTAATAAATTATTGGATGAAAATATTTATTGGCTACCGGATGCCCAGGGGAATTATGCGGGATTGCGGAAAATGCCCGAAGCTGAAATAACCGCCACGGCCAGGCATACAGGCAAAGGAAAGGTGGAAGTCACCATATCAAATCCACAGCAGGGGCCATTGGCTTTTTTTATGCATATAACGCTGATAGATACGAATACCTATGAGCGGATATTACCTGTTTTCTGTGATAATAACTATCTTACACTGCTGCCGGGAGAGCGGAGGACAATACACATAGACCATTTCGCGAAAAAGGAACAGGAGCCGATGGTGGTGATAGAAGGATGGAACGTGGAGGAGCAGTATATTGAAATTAAACAATGATATTATGAAGAAGATATTTTTAGTGGGGTTAGTAGCATTTTCGGTTAACGTTTTTGCGCAACGCGATGCTAATATGGGGATAATACCGGCGCCTGTTTCGGTTAAGAAATTCAAAGGAGAGTTCAATTTTAATTCTGAAACAATCATACTCACGGATTCGCCAAACCATAGGGCGGTGAAGTTTTTCGCGGAGTATTTGCGCAAGTCGGGAATGGGCAATAGCATCACGGACATGGGCTTCCTTGATGAAAAACGCAGGAAAGTAAAGAACGTAATTACGCTCTCGGTCAATCATAAGGGTGATATGCCGTTGGAGGGGTATGAACTGATGGTGGATGATAATAAAGTTACCCTTGTGGGCCGTAATGGTGGTCTGTTCTATGGAGTGCAGACGCTGATACAACTTATGCAGGCCAATAAGTATGGCTTTGCCATTCCTACTGTTTCCATCAAAGACAATCCCCGTTTCAGTTATCGTGGCATGCACCTGGATGTGGCGCGGCATTTTTTTGACGTAGAGTATGTGAAGCGGTATATAGACCTGATGGCCTATTACAAGCTCAATCATTTTCACTGGCACCTGACGGATGACCAGGGCTGGAGGATAGAAATAAAAAAATATCCGAAGCTGACAGAGGTAGGAAGCAAACGTGCGCAAACGAAGATAGGCAGCCAGTCGAAAGGTGACCCCGAGTTGTATGATAATACCCCCTACGAAGGTTTTTACACACAGGAGCAGATAAAGGAAGTAGTGGCTTATGCCGATGCACGGTTTATCACTATAGTGCCTGAAATTGAAATGCCCGGCCATTCAATGGCGGCCATTGCTGCTTACCCTGAGTTGAGTTGTGACGCATCTAAGCCGTACAAAGTAGGTGAAGCATGGGGCGAGTATAAAGATGTGTATTGCCCTACCGAGGAAACATTTACGATGCTTAATAACATCCTCCTCGAAGTGATGGACCTCTTTCCCGGAAAGTATATACATATAGGAGGGGACGAAGTGCCGAAGGACGCGTGGAAGAAATCTGATTTTTGCAAACAGCTTATTGCCGACAGGAACCTGAAAGATGAGGAAGGTGTGCAAAGTTATTTTATCAGCAGGATGGAGAAGTTCATCAATGCGAACAGGCATAGTATTATTGGTTGGGATGAGATACTGGAAGGAGGGCTGGCGCCAAACGCTACAGTAATGAGCTGGCGTGGCGAAACGGGCGGAATAAAAGCTGCACAGATGGGGCATGACGTGATTATGACACCCGGAAGCGGCGGCATGTATTTCGACCATCTACAGGCAAAGAACCCGCAGGAGCCGCTGGCGATAGGTGGCAACGCACCACTATCAAAAACATATGCCTATGACCCTGTACCTGCCGTGCTCAGCAAAGACCAGCAGAAATACATATTAGGTGTGCAGGCAAATTTGTGGACGGAGTATATTGCCACACCCGCGAAGGCAGACTATATGCTGCTGCCTCGTATGATGGCGCTGGCAGAGGTGGCGTGGACTCCTGCTGCGAATAAGAGTTATGACAACTTCTCGAACGAACGATTGCCGCATCACCTGGCCCGGCTGGATGCAAAAGGGTATAACTATCGTGTGCCTGTAGCTATAGGCGCCAGTGATACCACACTGACCGGCGCTAACTTCACTTTCGACCTCGCGCCTTCAGTGGAGGGGGCAAAGGTGCATTACACTATCGACGGCTACACCCCTCGTGAGACCGACCTTCATATTACGGGCCCGGTGAAGATAACAGTGCCCGCGAAAAAGGAAATTGAGTTCAAGACGATCGTCATTACCCCCACCGGTAAAAGGAGCAATGTGGCAACAATGAAGCTGGTGAATAAGTGAAATGAGAATAAATAACGATGGTTTGTAATTTTTAATTCATTCATTTTCAATCAATTTATTTTCCACATACTATTAAAATTTCCTTCATTTTTATTAGATTTGTAGCTTAAGGCATCACTTTATTTACGCATTGCCAACCATTGTACTAAAACATTGGTCTTAAGTGTGTATTTGACTGGCATTTAACTATGAAGCATTTACTTACTCGTGTAGTAATATTTTTATTTTTTTTCCTTTCTCTTAATGGCATTAAGGTGTATGGTCAGCAGCCTATGGTAAATGCCGGTGCCAACCTTAGCTCAATCCCTAATTACAAAACATTCACCTCACCCGTTAAGCAGTTGACGGATGAGGCGGTAAATAAAAATCAGGGTTATGAAACGCATCCTGAAACCGGAATGTTGTTTGCGGAGGCTCCCTGTACGGATTGTTATGAACTTATTGGCAATAGAACAGAAAACACAAAGACGTTTATAAAAGCAGGTACCAATGGCCGGGATATTATGCAGCAGACCTCATCGGGGCCTATGCATTATAAAGGCCCCAACGGCGAATGGCTGACTATAAAATCAAGGCTGCAACCCGGCAGTGGTAAAGGCATATTTGCCGCTCGGGAGCAAGAGGCGCCAGTGGAAATAAATACAGCAGCTAAATACTCTTCTTTAGGAAAACCGGGACAATCAATTCAGTTCAACCGAGACCTGGAACTCGTCTATGTGAAGCCTGATGGCACGAGGCAGCTATTGGGCAGCGCAGACTACAGTCATTATACGGCAGGCAACGATGGTGTATATGTGACCAATGCATGGGATGGGGTAGATATTGAAATGCTTGTAGTGCGTGGTGCCGTAAAGACGAACTTCATCATCAATCATGCGCTACCTGCATACGCGGGGGGCAGCCTGCTGGTAAGGGACCATATGCAGCTTGCAGAAGGGCTGGAATTGTATGTGCCCGGAGATAACCGGCAAAAGCATACCGGCGGAATGGAAATAAGAAAAGGCAGCGCCCTGATGTATGCAATATCAGCGGCAGTAGCTTTTGAGAAAGCTGAAGGTCGCAGCTCTCTAAAAATGCTTCAGTATGAGATCGAAGGCAATGATGTGGATATTGTGGTGCCCGGTGACTTTCTAAACAGGGCAGCATCGGCATACCCGGTGATTATTGATCCTTTAGTATCTTATGCTACCTCATCAGCGGTTACAGGGTCTACTTATAGCCCCTCATGGACTACGGGTTGCACCTATTCGAACCCTGCAACCGTGCCAGCTAAAGTAACCGTGACAGATGTGCAGTTCACCTTCCAGTATATAGCCAGCGGTGGTGCGCTCACTAATAACGGAGCATATGATTTTAAGTTAGGTACCTGCCGCAGCCCGGCACCTACATCGCTTTACTGGAATTGCAGCAGCGGCCTTCCCGGCACATGCGATGCCGTGGGGGCAACCATATTTGCCGGACAGATAGCGCCCTGTGTTCCTGTGCCGCAGTGTACATCTTACAATCTGAACCTGAACATGAATTTTTACCAGAACTACGCACCATCCTCTGGCTGTAGTTCGGGTTACATTGGGGCAGGTACGCCGCTTACTATTACGGTATTCGGCCATACTGTTGAGTCTAATACTATTCTTGCTACTGCATCGAGTGTATGCCAGGGCCAGTCTACAGTGCTTATAGCGTCATCACTTTACGGTGTTGCGCCGTACACCTACGTATGGTCGCCAACAGGAAGGGTAGGAGCCTCAGATACAGTGAGCCCCATGACCACCACCACCTACACAGTCACTTCTACCGATGCCTGTGGCTCTGTAACCACAGCCACCAGAACCATCAATGTTAATCCCGTGTCAGCAATAGTTGGTACGACCACTATTTGTGCCGGCGGAACATCCTCTTTAATGTGTATCCCTTCCGGAGGTACGTGGGTAAGCAGTAATCCGTCCATAGCAAGTGTAGGGGCTTCCAGCGGTGTGGTAACGGGAAATGCACTTGGCTCCGCAACGATAACCTATACAACACCAGCCGGTTGTTCCAACACAGCTACTGTAAATATTATTGTTCCCGTTGCACCAATCATCGGTTATATGATTGTGTGCGCAGGCAGCACAACGACACTCAGTAATGCTACACCCGGAGGTACATGGAGCAGTTCAACACCATCTGTTGGTGTAGTTGCTCCTACAGGAATAGCCAGCGGAGTCTCAGCAGGTACTACCACCATTTCTTACACAACCAATTCAGGTGCGGGGTGTTATGCAACTGCAGTTTTGTCCGTTAACCCGCTTGCACCCATCACAGGCACCACGAATATCTGCGTTGGTGGTGTAACGACATTGTCTAACGGCGTACCCGGTGGCACCTGGAGCAGCGGTAACCCTGCGGTGGCAACTATAGGCGCAACTACAGGATCAGCCAGTGGCCTCTCGGCCGGTACGGCAACGATTACCTATACCACACCTGCAGGTTGCAGGGCCACTACATCGCTGGTGGTAAATCTCCTTAGTCCGATAACAGGAACTGCCAATGTATGTGCGGGCAGTACAACGATATTGAACAACGCTGCAAGCGGTGGGGTTTGGACCAGTGCCAACCCTTCGGTGGCTACTATTGGTTCTTCATCGGGTGTTGTTTCCGGTATTTCAGCTGCAACGGTGGCGATAACTTATACTATTCCCGCAGGTTGTTATACCACCGCCGTGGTAACGGTGAACCCCATATCTCCCATATCGGGCACAACCTCTGTTTGCGTGGGTGGCACTACAGCTTTGAGTGATGCGGCTGGTGCCGGTACATGGAGCAGCAGTAATCCCGCGGTAGCAACGATAGGTGCAACAACCGGATTGGTGACCGGTGTGACCGTAGGTATCACCGGCATTACTTATACTTCTGTAGCGGGCTGCTCGGCAAATACTATTGTAACTGTGGGGTTGCCTACGCCTATCACCGGGCTTTCAACCGTGTGTGAAGGCAGCTCGATAATACTGAGCAACAGTACCACGGGAGGTACATGGACAAGTACCAACCCGTCTGTTGCCACTATCGGCCTTTCCAGTGGCTTACTCACAGGCACATCAGGCGGTGTGGTTATTATTTCTTACACCACTCCTTCCGGCTGCTCGGTTACTACAACTGTTACTGTGAATGGCAATCCGCCAATTACCGGTACGCTCATGCTATGCGCTGGAGGAACATCCACATTGAGCAGCGCAGTAAGTGGTGGCTCGTGGAGTTCTGCGTCTACCGGCGTGGCTACTATTGGTGCAGCCACAGGGTTGGCTACGGCAGTATCAACAGGTACTTCGGTCATAACCTATACTACACCGGCAGGATGTGTTGCTACAAATACATTGACCGTTACTGTACCATCTCCAATTACAGGGGTTGCTTCAGTATGCCAGGGAAATTCAGCGCTGCTGAGCAATGCTACACCCGGCGGCACCTGGAGCAGCAGCAATACGTCAATAGCTACGGTTGGCGCCACAAGCGGCATTGTGACCGGAATAGCAGGAGGAACCATCACTATCAATTATGTAACATCAGGTGGCTGTAACGCCACTACTAATTTTACTGTTAACCCGATATCGCCTGTTACAGGCACAGGAGTTATCTGTGCGGGAAATACCATAACATTGGGCAACACAACACCGGGTGGCACCTGGAGCAGTGTTACTCCTTCAGTGGCAACGGTAGCTCCTGTAACAGGTATAGTTACCGGCGTAACCGGCGGCATAGTGAGCATTGAATACACCACTGCCGCAGGGTGCATAGCCGCAGGTGTGGTTACGGTTAACCCTTCACCATCTGCCATAACAGGCGGTACGCTGGTGTGTACGACAACGACACTTAGTAATTCAGTACCCGGAGGTATATGGAGCAGCAGCAGCACATCCATCGCCGTAGTAACGCCGGGAGGTCTTGTTACCGGTATATTGCCCGGCACAGCTACAATCACCTATACATTGCCAGCGGGGTGTTTTGCAACGGTAGTTGTTACAGTTGACCCGCTTACGGGTATCTCAGGCACACCTATCGTATGCCAGGGAAATACGACTGCTTTAAGCTATCCGCAACCCGGCGGCACCTGGACGAGCATGAACCCCGCAGTTGCCGCAGTTAGCGCGAGTGGCGTTGTAACCGGTGTTTCGGCAGGTACAGCCCTCATTAAGTATACAACTGCTACAGGTTGTGCGGCATCCGTTAATGTAACGGTTTACCCGCAGTTACCGGTGACCGGGTCTACAACTGTGTGCCAGGGAAATACGACAACATTGAGCAATGGTGTGCCGGGCGGTGCGTGGAGCAGCAGCAACCCATCCGTAGCAACGATAGGTGCCGGTTCAGGTATCGTGACCGGAATCAGCGCGGGTACGGCAACTATGACCTATACAACATCAGCAGGTTGTTTTACTACAGCTACAGTCACAGTTAATCCGCTTTCGCCTGTTACAGGCAGTCATTTGGTATGTGCGGGCAGCACAATATTGCTCAGCAATACAACCGCAGGTGGTGGCACATGGAGCAGCACTATGCCAGGTATAGCTACTGTTGGTGCAAGCACGGGGATGGTTAGCGGTATTGCTGCAGGCGTTACCGGTATTCAATACACAACACCATTGGGCTGTGTTGCCAATTTTGCTGTAACGGTTAATCCATTACCATCTGCCATAGGAGGCGTTCCTAAAGTTTGTGTGGGGAGTACGACCATTTTGAGCAATACGCTCCCGGGAGGCGTATGGACGACGGGCAATCCGGCAATCGCAACAGTTTCGGTTTCTTCAGGCATCGTAAATGGTGTGACAGCAGGGGCAGTAACCGTTACTTATACAACTGCTGCCGGTTGCATTGCAACCGTCCTCGTTACCGTTAATCCACTGCCCGCTGCAATAACAGGCATCACTTCCATTTGCCAGGGACAGACCTCGATGCTGAACAATGCTACTGCCGGTGGAACATGGAGTTCATCAGCGGCTACAATAGCATCTGTAGGCGCGTCTACCGGCATGGTCAGCGGCTTGCTTGCCGGCTCAACTATTATCAGGTATACTACGCCTGAAGGATGTTCTTCGCTCACGCCATTTACTGTTAATTCTGTACCCGGTGGTATAACAGGTGTTGCTGTAGTATGTGAAGGAGCTAATACTACATTATATAATGCATTGCCGGGTGGTACATGGAACAGCGCGAACACGGCTGTTGCAGCTATTGGTTTTACCACAGGGGTTGTAGCTGGTGTATCTGCCGGTAATGCCGTTATTACATATATCACTTCGGCAGGCTGTTATGTAACAACTACTGTAACAGTTAACCCTACACCCGTCATTACAGGTACTTTGTTTACTAACCCCACCACCTGTGTTAATGCAGACGGAACAATCACGTTGACGGGATTAGTATCGGGCCAAACATATACAGTGAACTATGTGGCCTCAGGCACACCAGTAACAACGGTAATGACGGCCGATGTTTCAGGTTACATAACAATTACAGGTCTTGCGGCGGGCAGCTATACTAATTTCAGCGTCACTACTGCATTGGGCTGCACCTCAGCAATTGTTACCGGTCCGGTAACATTAAGCCTGCCACCAGCGCCACCGGCACCCGTCGTTGGTACTAACAGCCCCGTATGCGAAGGTTCGATGCTGTACCTTACGACTAACAATACAGTAACAGGTGTTACCTACTCGTGGGCCGGGCCGGGAGGTTTTACATCCACCATGCAGAACCCGATATTCAACCCATCTACGTTGGCACATACAGGTACTTATACGGTGACGGCTACAAAACTGGCGTGTGTTTCTGTGCCTGCCATGATAGATGTGGTTGTGAATCCTATACCCTACATTACCGGTATGACGGGTAAAAATCCAACCACTTGTGAGGGTGTCAATGGCACAATTACGCTTAATGGATTGCTGGCCGGTGTATCATACACAGTTAATTATACGTTCAATGGCAACCCTGCATCTGCAACCATTGTGGCTGATGGCGTAGGTAAGGTGACAATATCTGGCCTTTCAAAAGGAGTGTATGATGATTTTAATGTAAGTTCTTTCACTTGCCTGTCTAATTCGATAGGCCCGCTCACATTAAGTGATCCAAATTCGCCGCCTGTACCTGCATTGCAGAGTAACAGCCCTGTGTGCAGCGGCAAGAAATTGTTGCTTGATGCAACCAGTATTATTTCAGGTCTCACGTATGAATGGAAAGGACCGAATGGATTTACGTCTGATTTGAAATCCCCTGTGATCCCCGAAGCTACTATGGCCGATTCAGGGATGTATACATTAACCATCAGGCACCTTAATTGCCCTACTACCACTACCATAGACGTAATTGTGCGCCCGCCGCTAAAGCTGACCAATATTACGCAGGACCAGGTGATACCTTTGGGCAGCAGTATCACATTGAGGGCAGAGGGAGCTACTATCTATTATTGGTCGCCTAATGATGGTTCGCTCAACAATAATAATATTGACAGCCCTGTAGCAACCCCTCAGCAGACTACCCAGTATACTTTGCGCGCTATGAACATATGGGGCTGCGAAGATATAGCGCAGGTGACCATCAGTGTGGATGACAACATTAATTCAGATGTGCCCAGTGCATTTACGCCTAATGGTGATGGCAAGAACGATGTATTTAAAGCCGAGAATACAAAGTATCACAAGCTCGTTGATTTCAGCGTATTCAACCGCTGGGGACAATTAATTTACCACAATACCGGTGACATAAGCCAGGGATGGGACGGCACATTCAATGGGGTGCCGCAGGACATCGGTGTATACAACTATATTATGATACTCAGTGAGCCTAACGGCAAGCTGAAGCATATAAAAGGTACGGTGACATTGTTGAAATAGTCGTTTGATTCTCCCAAATAATAACGCCCCTGAAAAGGGGCGTTATTATTTGGGAGAATGGAGAATACCTATTATGGTTAGCTGTTTATGGCAGCTATGCCTGGTAGTTCCTTGCCTTCAAAATATTCGAGCATGGCGCCACCACCGGTGGACACATAACTTACCTTATCAGCAAAACCGAATTTATTGACAGCAGCTACGCTATCGCCACCACCTACAAGTGAGTAGGCGCCATTTTTGGTGGCAGCTACTACTGCCTCGGCAATGGCCTTGGTGCCATGCTGGAATTTATCCATCTCAAAAACGCCCATGGGGCCATTCCATAGTATGGTCTTTGACTCACCGATAATTTTTTTGAAATGGTCGATAGCCATAGAGCCAATGTCCAGGCCCATCCAGCCGGTGGGTACTTCAGAGCTTAGGGCAGATGAGGTGTTGGCATCGGCAGCAAATTTATCGGCGATAATGCTGTCGGCCGGTAAATGGATGCACACACCTTTTGCTTTTGCTTTCTCCAGCAGTTCGAGCGCCATGTCTAATCTGTCTTCTTCGCAGAGCGAATTGCCGATGATACCACCTTCTGCTTTGAAGAAAGTATAGGCCATGCCGCCGCCTATAATGATGTCGGTGGCTTTTTCCAGCAGGTTCTCGATAATAAGTATCTTGTCTGATACCTTGGCACCGCCTATGATAGCGGTGAAGGGTTTCTGATTGTTGTGTAAAACATTTTCCGCGGCCTTCACCTCACCCTCCATTAATAACCCGAACATTTTTTTATCGCCGGGGAAGAATTGCGCGATGATAGCAGTAGAGGCATGGGCCCTGTGGGCTGTGCCAAAGGCATCGTTCACATACACATCGCCCAGCTTCGACAGTTTTTCGGCAAAGTCTTTATCTCCTTTTTCTTCCTGCTTGTAGTAGCGCAGGTTCTCAAGCAGTAGTACCTGCCCCGGTTTCAGGGCTGCGGCTTTTTGCGCGGCATCGTCGCTGATGCAATCATCAGAGAACTGCACTTCGGTGCCGAGGAGGTTGGAGAGATGGGCTATTACCGGCTTAAGTGAAAAGTCAGCCAGCGTAAGATGGGGCTTCTTTTCAATATCTTTGAGCGGACGGCCCCAGTGGCTCATCAATACTACACTACCGCCGTCTGCCAGCACTTTTTTAATAGTAGGCAATGCCGCGCGTATGCGGGTATCATCAGTTATGGTGCCGTTTTTTATTGGCACATTAAAATCAACGCGTATCAGCGCTTTTTGGTTTGCGAAATTGTGATTGGAGAATGTGGACATAAGTGCTATCGATTCAGGATGTAAAAATAATAAAAGCCCGCATCGAATGAATGCGGGCTTTATCAATAGTATAAATTAATAATTATTTACTGATCAAACCTGCGAAATACTTCACGGTGCGCACAAGCTGGCTCACGTAGCTCATTTCGTTGTCGTACCAGCTTACGGTTTTTACCATTTGAGTGTCGCCCTGGGTCATAACCCTCGTCTGAGTGGCATCAAACAAAGAACCGTAAGAAGTGCCGATGATGTCGCTGCTTACTATCTCATCTTCTGTGTAGCCAAAACTATCGTTGGCTGCGGCTTTCATAGCAGCGTTTATCTCTTCTATGGTTGTCTTTTTGTTCAGGATAACGGTCAACTCCGTAAGCGAACCGGTAACGGTAGGCACACGCTGTGCAGAACCATCCAGTTTGCCTTTCAGGCCTGGGAGCACCAGGCCGATAGCTTTCGCTGCGCCGGTAGAGTTAGGAACGATATTTTCTGCGGCTGCGCGTGCGCGGCGAAGGTCGCCTTTTGCGTGTGGCGCATCCAGTGTGTTCTGGTCGTTGGTATAAGCGTGTACGGTGAGCATAAGGCCGGTAACAATGCCAAAGCTATCGTCGAGTACCTTGGCCATAGGCGCCAGGCAGTTGGTAGTGCATGATGCGCAGCTGATAACTGTTTCGCTGCCGTCAAGTATGTTATGGTTCACATTGAAAACCACGGTTTTCATTTCGCCGGTTGCCGGTGCAGAGATTACTACACGCTTAGCTCCCGCTTTAATGTGGGCTTCCGCTTTTTCTTTGTCTGTAAAGAAGCCTGTACATTCCAATACCACATCTACATTATGCGCGCCCCATGGAATCTGTGCAGGGTCTTTCTGTGCGTATATAGTTATCGACTTGCCATTTACAACAATAGCATTATCAGTGTGTTGTACATCCTGTCCGAAACGGCCCTGTGCGGTATCGTATTTCAGCAGGTGCGCCAATACGTTTGGCTTAGTAAGGTCATTGATAGCGACTACTTCTATGCCTTCCATGTTGTATATCTGGCGGAAAGCGAGACGGCCTATGCGGCCAAAGCCATTGATGGCGACTTTTACTGTATTCATTTTATGAGATTAATTAAAGAACGTTTTTAAAAATGTGGCGCAAAGGTACGGGTACGGCGGGTAATATCCAAAGTCATATTTAACAATAAAATAAAATGACCAGGGGGTATATTATAGAGTAGAAAGAAAAAAGTATATTCAACCCTATGGAGCAACAATTAAAAAAGGGAGAACGTATATATGTAACGCCTGTTCATCGCTGGATAGAGAACGGGCATATATTCCTGTGGCTGCTGAAGGACTCGTGCTGGGCTGGTGGCTGGCGCGAGGGTGGCATTTTTATGATATTTCCTACCATAGCTGTAGCGCTATATATACTGTGGCGATCGAGAGAACACCGGCCGGAGTTGTTCCATAATCTTGCCATCTGTATCTGGATC
This sequence comes from uncultured Flavipsychrobacter sp., assembly GCA_964430995.1. Classification (GTDB taxonomy): domain Bacteria; phylum Bacteroidota; class Bacteroidia; order Chitinophagales; family Chitinophagaceae; genus Nemorincola. Next base: position 21,457 of record CAYSIG010000022.1, on the reverse strand, counting down.
ACCGCAAACTCGGTATGGATGGTGAGTGAATTTTATGAGGTGGATGCTGAATATAAAAAATATGTGGTAATGATATTTGTTACAGGAATCCTGCTTTTGCTGGCCTATTATATTTTCTTTTTCAAAAAGGACAGGCAAATAGAAAAAGAGGCGGAATTGAAAAGCCAGACATGAACTTAGTGAATACCCCTGGCATTAAGCGCACGCTGGTAGGCACGCGCGTTGCGTATCTGCTGCTCGAATGTAGAAGCAAAATTTGAATAGCCGCTGAAATCCTCTTTTGCGCAAAAGTAGAGATAGGTGGTTTTAGGCGCAGTTAGTACAGCTTGTATAGAGCCGGCCGACGGTGTACAAATAGGGCCCGGTGGCAGACCGGCATACATGTAAGTATTATAAGGCGATTGAATCTCCAGCATTTTTCCGGCTACCCTGCGTATGGTGAAATCGCCGATGGCAAATTTAACGGTAGGGTCGGCCTGTAGCCTCATACCTATCCTGAGCCTGTTCAGGTACACGCTGGCTATCTTGGGCTTGTCTGTCACCATATTAGTTTCTTCATCTACTATAGATGCGATGATGGTTGCAGATGCGGGGCTTAAACCTTGTGCCTGTGCCAGGTTCACACGGGTGCTGTCCCAGAATTTCGAATAACTCTTTGCCAGCTTGCGTAATGCATTCTCCGCCGATGTGTTCCAGAAGAATTCATAAGTATCGGGGCGTATAAGACACATGATCGTATTGGTGTCCAGCCCGTATTGCGCTACGTAAGCAGTGTCTTGCAGTATTTGCCTGAATGTTATAGAATCAGGCTCCAGGTTGGCGGCAAGCAGGCGGATGAGGTCGCGCTTAGTTCTTAGTTTGTTTATGATAAGTTTTACAGGCGTTTGTCCGCCGTTCCTCAGCATGCGCATCATGCTGAAATTGCTCATGCCTGCTTCTATTTTATATTTACCCGGATGCACATGGGCGGGCAGGTTGCGCGCGCGGGCCAGCAGGTCGAAACTGAACATATCGCTTACAAACCCACCGTCTTCCAGTGCCTTCTTCAGCGCTGAGTAATCGGAACCGGTATGCACATACAAATACTCGCCTTCGGTAAAAGTGCCGGTATTGGGCCCGAATATCCTGTATATGGCAAACAGTGAAAGGGCAGTAACAATAATGATGAAAGGGCCGAAAATCCCTGACTTTTTCTTTTTCGGTTTTGCCATGCCGCTAATTTAGCTGATAAGTTGATTGGTTTATAAATGATCGGAGTGTATTGTGAAAAAAATAGGCGCAGTTACAAAATGAATTACCGGCTCCCCTTTGATTTTTCTATTTGTTGCAGCATTTCAATATCGGCCTTGTCTTTCTGCCTGCCGGTATTCATTTTAGATAATACAAGGTCGTTCAGGTGCAGAAATGGTATCATTAGGCCATCGATATCTGCAAGGATTTTATGGTCATCTGCGTCGCTGTATTTAACCAGGTTTATATGGGTCAGGAAATCCATTTTTTCGGGTTCATCACCGATACTGAATACTAAGTGCCTGGTAAAATCCAAATTCCTTACCTGATTGATCTCGCTGTCATCGAAATTGAAGAATTTGAGTACAGGAAGTAGTTTTTGTTTGTTTTCATTATCGGGCTTTAACCAGATATCAATATCTCCGGTAGTGCGTTTGTAGCCATGAAAAATAACTGAATAGCCCCCGATTATAATAAAATCCACTCCTGATTCAATGAGTTTTCTTATTAATTGCTGGTGCAGTTCTGTAAATAAATTCATTTGTAACTTAGAATATTGATATGTAATTTTTTCCTGCGTTCGTTTAATTGCATTTGCGTTACACCGTACACCCTCAATATCAATTCCACAGTTTCTTTTATTCTTTCCAAAGGATGTTGCCGGGAGTTATTTAATGCTTCTGCCCGCGCTGCCTCATCCCACGAATTGAATATACGTAGTTTCATACCTTTCATTGATTCGTTAGCTGCATCCATAGAATAAAGTTATTTAAAATTAGTTAATTATTCCTCCTCCAGTTTAGTGCCTGTTTGGGTGAAGCTGACTTGCCGCTTTTTATATAAAGCCCCCATAGTCATTTTAAAGGTCTTTTTGCTCATGCCGAAGTAAGCGTAAATATCTTCCGGTGCTGATTTGTCATTGTACGGCAGGTAGCCGTTATTGTTTTTCAGCATGGTCAGTATCTTCTGTTCCTCATCGGGCACTTTGGCATAGCCCTTGGTACCCAGTGCAATATCTATCTTGTTGTGCTCGCGTATCTGCTTTACAAAACCCTTTACTTTCTCACCTACCTCCAGTTCCCTGAATACTTCGTTATGGTGCAGCAGGCCCATGTGCATACTATTGATGATGACCTTGTAGCCAATGTCCGTCTTCTGGTACACTACAAGGTCCACCTGGTCGTGTTCTTTTACAGAGAGCTCATAGTTGCTGAGGAATTTATCTATTTTTTCCGTGCCTGTTACACGGCCTGTCCTTTCATCTATGTACAGGCGCACCAGCCGTTTATCTCCCGGCTTCATTCTCTTTTCCTGATTAGAAATAGGCACGAACACATCTTTCATTATCCCCCACTTCACAAAAGCCCCGCTGGGATTTGCGTCGGCTACCTCCATCAGGGCTATTTCGCCTACGGCAGCATAGGGCTTGTCGGTGGTGGCTATAAGTCGCCCCTCGTTGTCGTGATAAATGAAAACCCTTATCTCGTCTTCAGGCTTCAGCCCTTCGGGTACATATCGTTTAGGCAGCAGTATCTCATCATCCCCGCCATCGAGGTACATCCCGAAATCTACTTCCTTTACTACCCTTAGTGTATTGTATTCGCCCACCTTTACCATAGGGCTGCAAGTTACGGCGATAAGTTGATAGCTTGATAAGTTGATATATTGAAAAGTATAGGGTTATTTCTTCTTTGTTTCTACAGCAGACAGGAAGTAGTCATTCCATAGCAGGTTTGCGAGGGAGTTATTATAGTGGCTGTGCTCATATCGAGCCAGTATGCCGGAAATGTCCTCAAATTTAACCCAGAAAATATCTTCATTGTAGGTAACGTTTCTATCAACATCAGTATGAGTTACAAAAGGAGCAATATGGGTTAGTTTTACCTGTGTATTCCCCCTGAGTTCATCAAAAGACCAATCTTCATTTATTTTATACTTTGGCTTGTATTCACCGAATGGGTCAGGCTTTGAGACTCTAATAGTATTCTGCCCCGTTACAGGGTCTGTTACTACAATCGTATCTTGTTTGTATATATCTCGTGAGTTAATGGATACACTGTTCCCCGCACTATCATAAATATTAATCCGTCCATTATTTACGCCACTATTAATGATATTACAAAATGAAGTATCAGAACCCATATCTTTCAAATGACGTTTGCTCGTGTCCTCAGGGTCTATATCTAAGATACGAACGTTTCGTTTTTTCCAGGTATTTGCAACAGGTGGTTGTTTCTCCGCAGCGCTATTGCTAAAATAATCTTTCCATATCAACGCAGGCAATGCATACGCCGGATGCTTCCTCCCATGCCTTACAATAGTGCTCGCAGCCTCCGGGTACTTTAGCCAGAATAGTACTTTGACGGCATTAAAAAAATCTCCGGAGACATCTAACAATGGTGCAATCCCAATTGTTTTTATAGTTGTTGTCCCACTTTTCCTGTCAAATGTCCATTCTTCCAATAGCCTGTATTTATATACCTCTATATCGTGCTTGATAACTTTCATCACCTCATTACCGGTTACAGGGTCTATAAGTATAGCGGTGTCTGGGTAATCACGGCAAACCCAATTTAGTTCTTCAGCACTCATAGGCCTGCCAAATTTTTGGTCTGCGCTGGTGTAGGCGGTAATATTGCCGGTCCGCACTGCTTTCACCAGCATGTCCACCAGCGTAGAATCCTTAGGGCGCATTCTATCCTTTGTGCGCTCATTTAATTCTATCTCCCGCGCCACTACTCGTTTCCATGCCACTTCCTGTGCCACTATATTTTGCGCTCCTGCCAGTATCAGTATAATGGACACGCAGACATTTAGCAAACGGGGACTACGCATATTTTTCGAGTTTACTATAAAAGTAATAAATGATGCGGCTCCGTGTCAAGCAAATAGGTATAAATAAAGGAAACTTTGGGGTAAATGAATAAAGGGGGCGAACGCCCCCCTTTATTAAAGAAAATAAATGCTGTGTTACGCCTTACGCTTAATGCTGCAGCCAATAGATTTTGTCGTTTTCGGGTCCACCTCTTTTCCGGCTACCATGGCATTGATGGCATCCTCTATATACATCTGCTTATACTCCTTGGGGTTGCCGGGATTATCGTTCATCGCGCCCTTATATACGAGTTTCATGTTGCTGTTGAACAGGAATATCTCGGGTGTATGGTTTGCGCCAAACAGGTCGGCAAGTTTTGAATTTTCATCTACCAGGTAGGGGACTGTGAAACGCTGCTTTTTGGCATATTGCGCCATAGCATCGTAAGAATCATCTCCATCGCGCCTTGCTTCGTTTGAGTTGATGACAACTGCGCCTATGCTATGGGCGGCAGCAAATCCCAATGTCTTCTTTATTATCGGTTCATTCTTCACCACGTATGGGCAGGTATTGCACGAGAAGATGACAAGCAGCCCATTCTTGCCGGCAGCATTTTTTACCGATGTCGGTTTGCCGTTGGTATTTTTCAGCACTACCTCCGCGGCAGGCAGGCCATCGCCGGGATTAATGCCCTGTGCCGATGTGATAGTAGCTATGCATAAGGTGGCTATTGCCAGTAATGTAGTCTTCATGGTTGCTATTTTTTTGTAAATATAGGGCACTCTATGTAATAACATCTTCATTTAATGGTTGGAGGTTGTCTCCAGGCTGATGTTTTCATCCCCTTCCTGGTAAGGGAGGTAGGTGACGATGAACTGGAACATTTCGTCGGTTGCCTTCATGCTGCCGTTGCGGTCGCGCACTAATTGTGGCGGGCTGAAGGGATTGTTGAGGTTCCGGCGGGTGTTGTCATATAGTCCCTCAGCCACTATTGTGCTGCCGGCTGGAATTTTTACCATTTTTTTGAAAGTATAAAAATACTGCCAGTTAAAATCCCAGCGGGGTATGGAGATAAGCCTTATGGTGTCACCATTGGGTTTTAGCGCATATGCCTTAAAGCTCTTGCCCAGCAGGTGCATATGTGGGTTTATGGTCAGTACCGAAATATCGAGCGGCACCCGGAAACGGCTGAATACCTGTTTTACAGTGTCGGGTAGTATGATGAGGTTGGGCTCTACGGGTACTATACCGAGTGTACCCAGTTGAAATTCATGAACAGGGCGGTTGGGTGGTGTCTTTGAGAAAAATACGTTGATGTAGGAACTGTCCAGTATATCATCTTTTTTCGCAAAGCCATAGTGCAGGTCGTTGAGCAGAAAAGCGCCTTTCTGTGGCAGCCGGTAACCACCAAGGCCATCGGGGTATTTCTGGCCCACAACGCCCGGCAGGTAGTTCACTACCGATTTTTGCAGGTTCGGGTAGCTGCCATCGTCATTGGGCAGGCCCAGTTTCTGGTATGCCTGTAATAGCGTAGATGTGTCTGCAGCCATATCTACGATCTGCTCACCTGCAAAAACATTGGTCTTTTTCCCCGGCTCATACGTTACCATATCGCCATTTACATGGTGCACAATATTCGACTTCCCCGGTATAAACTCGATAAGGCTGGCAAAGGTATCGGCAGGCAACTCAAACGGAATTTTCACCAGCAGGAACTGGTCCCCACTATATGCTTTGATAAAGTAGGGTTTTACGGCCAATCTCAAATCGGGAGTGCCGATGGTGGAGCCTACAGGGTACTTCGGTAGTGCGGGCAGTTTGTCTTTCGGCCCTTCCGGTGCGCCCTGTGCCGCCCATTTTTCTAATATTTGGATATCGCGGTCTTTAAGTACACGCTGCCCCACAAATTCGGTATAGTGTGGGTCGGCAGGCCATGGCGGCATTATCCTTTCCCTTACCACAAAGGCAGATGCCCCGGCATATTTCCTGGCATCTTCGTAGCTCACCAGCGAGAAGTGGGCGCTGCCACCCGGCATGTGGCAAATAGTGCAGTTATTGTATAGTATGTCTGCTACGTGTTCGGTGAAGGTGATGTTCGCGGGTACGGTGTCCTCTGTATTGCAAGCGGAGAATTGCAATAAAAGGGATAGTCCCCCTGTAAACAATAGGTTTCGTTTATTCTTTGTCATCTGCCTCCGTTTTTGATAACCTGCCCAGCAATATACTCACGTTTAGCTCATAGCCCAGCAATATGATAGTGGTATTGAGCCACACCCACACCATGAAGGCGATAAGGGTGCCTATGGAGCCGTATACTTTATTGTAATGAAAGAAATGGTTGACCATGAAGAAAAACACAGCGGTGGCAATTATGGAAGAGATAGTAGCAAAAACCGAACCTGCTGAAACAAAGCGAAACCTGTGCTTAAGGGAGGGACCGTATGTGTAGATAAGGGATATGGCCACAAACACAATGAGCGAGAGTATGAGGAAGCTCACCGTCTTTACGGCCACCATGCCGTGAAAGGTTTTGCGGATGTATGGGTTAAGGTCCCTGCTCTGGAAAACGAGTACGGTAATGCCCGCCATGATAAGGGTGATGAGCATTATGGTGAGCTTAATGGCAGTCCACCGGCGGCGCACGCCTGACCTTTTTACATACAATGACGGGTTGCTGTCAAAACTGCGGATGAGGCCGATGATGCCATTTGACGAAAAGAAAAGCACCAGCAATATACCGAATGACAGTGCATCTCGGTGCTGCTTGTGCATCAGGTCATTGATCACTCCGCGCACGTTATAATAAAAGCTATTGTTGGGCGAGAGTAGTTTTATTGTGTTCAGTATGGTCTGTTCCACGTTCTTCAGGGGCAGATAGGGCACCAGAGAGAACAGGAACAGGAACGTAGGCGGCATAGCCATCAGGAAGTTATAGGTAACTGCCGCGGCACGCTCCTGCAACCGAAGTGTCTTTACTTTCTGCGAAAATATCTTCCAGGTAGAAAATAGTGAAGCCCCGTTAAAGCCCGGAAGTATGATACGGTGCGCGAGTTTATATGCGTAGCGCACCGGCAGCAAATCATTGATATTGTGAGTTTTGGGCATTAATACCCAAAAGTAAAACCTTTAGTGGTTGCAGTCAAAAATTATAGTGTGAAATAACTACACTTAATTATTACAGGTTCTTCAATATAAAATCTGTCATTCGGTTATAGAGATGGAGGCGGGTATTACCGCCCGATATGCCATGCGCTTTGTCGGGATAGTATTCACTGTCAAATTCCTTCCCTGCATTGATAAGTGCATTAGACAACATCACCGCATTCTGAAAATGTACATTGTCATCGGCAGTACCATGAACGAGCAGTAATTTCCCTTTCAGGTTACCGGCCATTTTTTCAGGTGCATTGTCGTCATATCCTGTGGGGTTTTCCTGTGGGGTGCGCATATACCGCTCGGTGTATATGTTATCGTAATACCGCCAGTTGGTAACAGGTGCTACCGATATGGCTGCTTTAAACACATCATTACCCTTCATGAGGCAGGTTGCGCTCATGAAGCCACCATAGCTCCAGCCCCATATGCCTATGCGGTTCTTGTCTACATATGGCAGTTTACCCAGATTCTTAGCCACGGCTATCTGGTCGTCGCTTTCATACTTGCCCAACTGCAGGTAGGTCTTTTTCCTGAATTCCTCGCCCCTGAATCCGGTGCCTGTGCCATCCACGCACACAATGATGTAGCCTTTTTCGGCCAGCATCTGGTGCCACCAGTAGTTGCCCACCGGGAACCTGTCTGCCACCTCCTGCGAATTGGGACCGCTGTACTGGTACATAAGTACCGGGTATTTTTTATTCTTGTCAAATCCCGGAGGGGTTATCATCCATGCATTCAATTCCTCAGTTGCCCCCTGCAATCTGGTGAGTTGGATATTGCCCCAGGCATATTCCTTCATCTTTGCCGCAAGGTCTTTGTTGTCTTCCAGCGTACGTATCACCTTTCCATCAGCATTTCGCAAGGTATACACAGGCACGCTGCTGAGTGTGGAATTTTTGTCCACAAAAAAACTATAACCGGCACATGGCGTTATTGCATGTACGCCTTTTTCGGGTGTGAGGCATTTTTTGTTGCTGCCGTCCCAGTTAACTGTATATAACTTCCTTTCCAGCGGAGATGACTCCGCAGATGTGTAGTACACCAGCTTTTTGGGTATATCCACAGCGGCCAGGGATGCTATATCATAGTTGCCCGGTGTCAGGTCAGTAAGTTTTTTCGATTGCCAGTCCCAGTTATACAGGTGAGAATATCCGTTGCGCTCGCTGGTAAGCACCACGGAATGTCCATCGGGCAGAAAGGTGATCTCGTCGTTTATGTTGATAAAATATTTATTGGAATCGGTGTATATTACTTGTGTGGCGCCATTGGTATCAGCGAGTAATAGTTCCAGCTTGTTTTGCAGCCGGTTCAGCCGGTAGATGCATAATTTGTTGGGGTCGGTTGTCCATTTTATGCGGGGTATATATTGGTCTTTATTGCTGCCAAGGTCTGCCTGCTCGGTTTCGTTCTTTTCAACGTTGTAGATATTTATCTTCACATCAGAATTTGTTTCACCCGCCTTTGGGTATTTGTAGGTGTATTGCTCCGGGTAAAGGCCGGTATATTTTGCCATCGTATATTCCGGTACGTTCCTTTCGTCAAAACGGTAGTAGGCTATACGCTTGCCGTCGGGCGACCACTGAAAGGCGGTTGTAAACCCGAACTCCTCTTCATAAACCCAGTCGCAGTTGCCGTTTATTATCTTGTTCTTTTCGCCGTCAGTGGAAATATTGTTCGTCATGGATTTTGCCATGTCTTTATAATAAAGGTTATTACCTGCTACAAAGGCTACCATCCTGCCATCGGGAGAAAGGGTAGCGTGCATGATCTTGCCAAAGTCCACAGGGTCAGACTGTTGTTTTTCAATATCGTAGTATAAAACATAGTAATTGGCAGAATGACGATATATATGCTCCCCGATGGAGAAGATGAGCATTTTTGTCTCGTCTTCGCTAAAGGCGTAGTCGTCTATGGTCAGTTTTTTCTTTTTGGCATAACCTATTGAGCTCAGGTCAAAAAGGGTCTTTTCCCGTGCCCCGGTTTCCAGGTTATACACCCGTATATAAGCATTGTCGCCTTCGCGGTCTATCTGCGTATAATGCTTGCCATCCTTCATGGCTTTAAAGCCGGGTACATCCTTCACCCTGAAGGTGTTGTTTTTCCATATATCCTCTAGGGTGATTTGCTTTGTGCCTTGCCCGAAAACTACCTGAGTATAAAGTATGGCTGCAAAAAGCCAGCATATTTTGCGCATATATAAGTATTAGAAAGGTAAAAATACTGTGTAACGGCCACATTATCCGCACCTGTTTTCGGGTGCCGGGGTGAAGTTTGGGGTTAATTTACCCCGCATTCGGGCCGGTGCAGCACCGGGAAGTTTACCGAATTCGCAATAAAGCACTTCTTATGGGCCACATCGTGCAGCGCATTGGCTTTTTCTATCATCGCGGGGTCGGTAATGGTGACCCTGGGATGAAGGACCACCTCGGTAAAATGCCCCCCATCCGGCGCTTCCTGCAGTACGCCGGTGGCGGTATCGGTATACTTGGTCACTATGATCCCCGCATCGGCACACAGGTGCAGATACCACAGCATATGGCACGACGAAAGTGAGGCTACCAGCATGTCCTCGGGGTTGTGGCGGGTGTTGTCGCCCCTGAATGCGGTATCAGAAGAACCAAGTATATCCACTTTGTTGTCAATGGATATGATGTGGTCGCGGTCGTAATCCTTGTAACCAGTGGTGCCTTGCCCGCGGTTGCCTGTCCAGTTTATTGTCAGCGAGTAGTGGTGTTGTCCCTGCATAGATATGTATTTATGAGTGTACTGGCGCAATTTAGGTAAATGGCATAGTATTTGTATTTTAAACGGTAGAATCGGTGTTTTTACAAGAATAAACATTAACTTAGCTACTTACCTTTTTAAAGGTGGCGAATGAACCTGATCAAAATTGTGCATATGAGAAAAGTGTTGTTGTTACTACCCGCCCTTATGTTTGCGCTCGGCATATACAGCCGAGCCGCCGACCGGAATAGCGAAGAGTTGCTGTCGTTCATCAGCCTCACCACCCCTACGGTTACCCAGCAGAAAGTGACCCGGATGTTAGGCACGCCAGCGCGTATAGAGGAAAGCAAGCGCCGTATATGGTGGCATTACAGCCATGGCACTACCAACCTGGTCATCAGCTGGAACAAAAAATCTGAACTGCCCGAAAAGTTCTCATTTACCTCCACACCCGCTGTGAAGCCTGCTTTTGATAAGAACCTGCCCATGAAACTGAGGTCTGGGAAGACGGATATAGGCCAGGCGCTGAAGATACTGGGTACCCCGCATGATATGACCATCAGGGCATCGAAACAGGAGATGCATTACAACTATGAGAACAAGGTACTTCGCTTATTCTTCCGCGACCGTATGCTGGTGGATTTTTGCCTGTATTAATAGTCTATTGTCGCCTGTATGCCCCTGTCTATGAGGGCCTCGGCCTGGGGACGCAAATCGTCGAAGCTACCTTTCTTTACCCCGCACTTACCTTTGTGATGAATGATGAGCGCGCACTGCTCTGCTTGCACCGTTTCGTGGTTGCATATATCTACCAACGATTCTATGACCCAGTCGAAGGTGTTTACATCATCGTTCCATACAATGAGGTTGTGCGATTCTTCAACCAATACGGCCGATTCTTCCCTTTCCTGCGTTTTCCACTTTATGCCGGTAATATTATCTCTTTCACTGCTCATATGGCAAAAATAAGAAAGAAGTTGGAATTTGAAAAAATCTTTGTCTTATTGCGATTATTATCATGCAATTTGCATGAAAGCCAAGCCCGGGAGTGAGGATACTAGTGTACAATGTATTTAGAGCCCCGAAAGATGAAAATCAATTTATATCTCTAATTTTAGATAAAGAACCAACCAAAATAAAATGTACAATTTCTCCTACTTCAAGGAACAGGACAGGCAGGTAATTTTAGATTTTATAGAGCAGTATCCGTTTGCGTTTATGACGGGCAGCTACCTATCGGGGCGGCAGGTGGCCACGCAAATTCCGGTTTTACCCACGGTGCGCAATGGCGAATTGTTTTTGCAGGGGCATATCATGCGCAATACAGACCATCATAAAGCCTTTACCGAAAACCCTGCCGCGTTGCTGGTGTTTACCGGGCCGAGCGCTTATGTAAGCGCCTCGTGGTACAGCAATCCACAGATCGGGTCGACGTGGAATTATATGAGTGTGCATATTGCCGGGCAGGTAAACTTTATGTCTGACGATGAACTCATTCAGTTTATGAGGAAACTGACCTTGACATTTGAGCAAGGGAACACACAGTCGCAAACCATTTACGACAACCTGCCCGCAGGGTTTTTAAATAAGATGATGCCCGCCATTGCCGGTTTTGAGATAAAAGCGGAGAAGCTGGAAAATGTCTTTAAGCTGAGCCAGAACAGGGATGAAAAAAGCTACCTTAATATCATTTCAAAACTGGAAGAGCAGGGTGGCAGCGCCGCACTGGTGGCCGCAGAAATGAAAAAAAGAAAGGAGGCGCTATTTCCTGCGGGGGTTGAGTGGGATGGTTCAAGGTTTGATTCGTGAAAGATGTGAGATACGTTCTAATTTGCTGAAAGAGGCGCGGGTGAAGGGTATATTTTTCGGGATTTGACAAAAAGGGGTAAAAAACCGGAGGTGGCGGTGTGTGAAATGCGCTGTGGGCAGCTATATGCGTTTTTTTGTTGAGGTATAAGAGGGTATAATTATACCCTGAAAAGTATAATTATACCCTGAAAAGTATAATTATACCCCCAAAAGGTATAATTATACCTTAGTCGGGAGTCCCGGAGTGGGGAAAAACAGCCTCACGCAAAGGCGCAGAGGCGCAATTCGCGTATAGTGTTTTTAAGTGCGCAAGTTGCACCCGGTTCACAAAGCAGTATGTCAAAGAACCTCCCATTTTTGCGGGTATCAGGTAAAGTTCGGGAATGTGGTGATGGCGGCCAAATAAAAAAAACATGATGGTACAGTAACTGTACCGTCATGGTTTTTGGGTGCAGTGTGGGCGCGGGTTTGAGGGGGATATTATGATTTAAGAACACGCATGAAAGGCTGTGTTATGTATACGCGAGTACACCACCCCAGATTGTCGCTGGCTCCAATCATCCCCTCCTAAAAACAGGAGGGGAGTTTAACTCCGATTTTACTATCCATCTTAATCTGCACATTTGATACCTTAATCTTTATAGCAAATTATTAGCTTAAAGTGGGGGGATACACCATCAAGAATTTTTAACTGAAGTAATTCTATTTTAGCAAAGGGAGAACGTTGGAGGCACTCTACAAGGGCGGAAACATCCCCGCTTGCAAGTGCCCATGTTTCGTGAGTTTGCTTGGTTCGGCGAAAGCTCACCACTCCTTGCAATGACCCGTGTTGTGTAGTTCGTGTGGTTACACGCATTGAAAATTGATTTGCCTAAACCGGTGAACAATCGTAAAAAAAGGTTTATGGATTGGATACTCTACGTGTGCCCCAGGGCTTGTTGGCAGACATTTTTATTGCGGTGTAAAGCAGCGCTATGTAAGTGCAGAAGAGAAATATCGCCACTATTTTTCGATATTTTTTATCCATAATTATTTCGGTTTTAATCAAGGTCGGTTTCTTCGAGGGTAAAGATGTCGTTGACGGTGGTGCCGAATACGTTGGATATCCTTATTGCCAGCAAGGCGGATGGCACATAACGGCCTGCCTCGATGGAGTTGATGGTTTGGCGTGATACATGAATTTCGTCGGCAAGGTCTTGCTGGGTCATGTCGCGTTTCGCACGCTCTACTTTTATTGTGTTCTTCATTTACCCGAGTAATTTTTTTCGTAGTAATAAGAAGTGAGGTAAGTAAACAACATAAACATGATGGCTGGCTGCGCCTCCATCGTTCTGACAGGATCTCCAAACAGGATGTCGATGAACGGAGTAATGAATACAAAAACCACCCCTCCTATAAAACTGGCGGCCATGCCCCGCAGGCGCATGGCCATCAGCATTTCGTCTTCCACTTTGTCTTTTGACAGAACGATAATAAGCAGCCCGAGGATAAGGCCATTCCAAAGAAAGACTTTGCTGTCTTTTAATAAATGGGGCATCGTTGTCTTAAAAATAATCATTGCGGCAAAGGATAAAAGTATGATTGCCACGCCTATCATTTTGAATTTGCGCGGTAACAAAACAGGTTTTTTGCGTATTGATCTGCTTTCCATTTTGTAAAGTTTGTTTGTCTTATTGACAAATGTAGTTTACATTTTTGATAAAAATGCGGGAGGAAACAGAAAAATAGAGTGCAGACAACCGGGGGAAGGGGAAAATGAAAAACATCAGGTATGGTACCGTGATACACCCGTGTTCTCCACCCGCGCTTCTGGGTTAAGCTTCGGAGAGACATCGGTTGGGACACTCTCGGGGGACCGAAGAATCATCAACTTCAGTGCCCTGATGCGTTGTTGGTCAGAAAATAAGACCAACAACGGCGGAAACGGGGAGAAGGGGTGGCTACATTGCAAACCATATACTTTTGTCCATAGAATGCCTTTACAAAAGGAGTTCTATTTGCAGTTCCGGGTAACATACCCGGAACAACAGGGGGGAATTTTATTTTTTATTGATTATTAATATATTTGAAACGCTATATTAAAGTCGATAGCCCGATATGCAATCCAAAATAACATTAATCATTAAGATTGTTCTTTTCTCAGTCATTGTCACAATGCTTGTACCTGCTGTTTTCTCATATTTTGAAGGCACATTCACAAAAAATGATATGGTAAAAAAAATAAAGACTGATAAGGAAAAACCAATTTGCTGCAAACCTATATTATGCAAGGAACTAGAGTCTTTTATAAACAAACGACTGCATGTCGATGCAACTGTAGTTAATGACATTCTCCTCGAAGATATTGTGGAAAAAAGGATTGATAAAGTTCATCATAAAAAAAAACAAATAATTTCCGACACGACAGATTCAATTGGAGCTTCACTAATACGTCTTAATAAAATAGACACTTTCGAAAATGCAACCAGTACCAATGCCCCACATTACCGAATAGTTCCCTTTAATGAAAGCCCACAATTAATATTAGCCTGCCTGCTATATATATCTGTGCTTACTTTAATATTCGTACACCCTCCTAGGCGAAAAATATTTGAAATGGATAATGGTAAGATTACTAGAAAGAAAAATAACAAGGGTGAGGGCGAAGATGATGTTGTAACCTGGGAAAATGTACTTCAGCCACGAACATTCGTATTGGCTGTCGTCATTTTCTTATTTTTTTATTCAGAACTGTTAATACGAAATTTCTTTTTGAATACTTCGCCTCTTAGAAAAGTATACGCCTACCCCAACTTAGATATTGGGCCAAAAAGTTTCGTGGTTGACTTCTGCATAAATTTATTATTTGCGTTGTTACTGGCTGTTTTATGGAGGCAATGGATGGAGGCGAAGCGGAGAATGGAAGAAGATAATAAGAAACTATTTTCTGTAATTGAAGGATTGATTGAGACCCCCCCAAAAAATTACAATGAGTTACAAACAAAAAATAATTTTATAAAGCATTGGAAGGAGGTACTATTTACCAGAATGCTGGGTCATCTTTCTCTCTATTTTACACGCTGGCAGGAGCGTTCTGTAATTCTTCTGTTGGGATTTGTGGCATACCCGGCGTACTACTATGTATTACTTAATAAATATAATGACCATCGTTATTTTATAGGCGCTATTACTGCTCATATTTTATGGCTGATTACATGGATACTTATATCATTGCCAGTCATAAATATGTATATGAACTGGAATAAGGACAAACACTGGATACTACATTTTTTTGATGAAGGTGTCTTTGGTAAGGACAGCAATTTGACATATGAAGGGATTACAGAAAGAGTTCCTTTCAGCGGCGTAGCCTTTATCATTGCGGCAGTTGCCGCATTAGTATCGTTTCTATTTCCTTTGCTAAAATTACTATAATATTACGCCCCCGCATTCTCCGTAATTTTCGTTTAAAAGAACAATTTTTACCGCAGGCCTGCAGACTACGCCTGCTTGGGTGCCAATAACCTGCTTGGCCCACCATCACGGGATTTACTTCGTTTATTATGATTCTTTAAATAGCCTTAGTGATTTAGTTCTTTCCGCGCTACTCCCGAAGGTCGCGATGCGCTCGGTTCGAAGAGGTCTTCGATTAGGCCATTCCCCTCCAAAAAAATCGCCCCTTCTATTCGCATAGCAGCAAATAATAATTACTTTTGCTAAGTACAATCATATATAAAAATGCAAATAGCTATCATAGGCACCGGCTACGTGGGTTTAGTGACCGGCACCTGTTTTGCGGAGACCGGTAATAACGTCATATGTATAGATATAGACGAAAAAAAAATAAGTAACCTTAAAGAGGGCAAGTCGCCCATATATGAGCCAGGGCTGGATGTGCTGCTGGAGCGTAACATAAAGGAAAAAAGGCTGCATTTCACCACATCGCTTGCCGATGGCATAAAGGATGCCAAGGTCATCTTCCTGGCGCTGCCTACGCCGCCGGGTAAAGACGGATCGGCAGACCTGCAGTATGTATTGAATGTGGCCGGCGACCTGAGCAAGATAATAACACGCTATACGGTAATAGTAAATAAAAGCACAGTGCCTGTGGGCACTGCCGAAAAGGTGCACAATGTGCTGGTGCAAAACCTGTCGACCGACCTTTTTGATGTGGTATCTAACCCGGAGTTTCTGCGGGAAGGGGTGGCTGTGGAGGATTTTCTGAAGCCGGACAGGGTGGTGATAGGCACCTCATCGGACAAGGCAAAAAAGGTAATGGATGAATTGTACCAGCCTTACCTGAGGCAGGGCAACCCCATCTACTTTATGGATGAGCGCTCATCGGAAATGACAAAGTATGCCGCTAATTCTTACCTGGCGATGCGTATCTCGTTTATGAACGAAATGGCCAATCTATGTGAAAAGACCGGCGCCAATGTAGACTGGGTGCGTATGGGCATGGGGGCAGACAGCCGCATAGGCAAACGTTTCCTTTTCCCCGGTATAGGGTATGGAGGCAGCTGCTTTCCGAAGGATGTAAAGGCACTGGCTTTTACGGCACAGGAAATGGATTATGACTTTGAGCTGGTGAATACGGTGATGAAGGTGAATGAACGGCAGAAACTGGTGCTGGGCGCAAAGGTGAAGAACTATTTTGGCAACGACCTGTCGGGCTATACATTCGGGATATGGGGGCTTGCCTTTAAGCC
This sequence comes from uncultured Flavipsychrobacter sp., assembly GCA_964430995.1. Taxonomy (GTDB): domain Bacteria; phylum Bacteroidota; class Bacteroidia; order Chitinophagales; family Chitinophagaceae; genus Nemorincola. The sequence goes on along the minus strand of CAYSIG010000022.1, from coordinate 5,035 downwards.
GGAAACGGATGATATACGCGACGCACCTGCACTGCAACTGATAGACGAACTGCTGCAGGCCGGGGCAAGGCTGCGGGTGTTTGACCCCGAGGCGATGGGCAATGTGAAGCAACTGTTTGGCGATAAGATATACTACGCCACCGACCTGTATGATGCCGCCAACGGCACCAGCGCGGTGATAGTGGTGACAGAGTGGAGCGAATTCAGGAACCCTGATTTTGAGCGGATATACAGCTCGCTGAAGCACCCGGCGATATTTGACGGGCGTAATGTGTACTCCTTAGATAAAATGCAGGACCTGAGCTTCTACTACGAGAGTATAGGCAGAAAGATCATTCACCCGCAGGTGAGGGACTCGATAGTGGCGAAGCAGCATGCGGATATAAGGGAAAGAGGGGTGCTGGATTAATTAGCTGATGTTGGGATTAGCTGATTAGCTAATTTTAAGTGTTGTGTACTAAAAACGAGTATCAGCTAATTAGCACATCAGCTAATCAGCTAATTTTAAAAATATATGGCTAAAAGAATACTAATTACCGGTGCTGCCGGTTTCCTGGGATCGCACCTGTGCGACCGTTTCCTGAAGGAAGGATATGAGGTGATAGGCATGGATAACCTGCTAACAGGGAACATAAAGAACATAGAACACCTGTTCCCGGTGAAGGAGTTCCAGTTTTACCACCACGATGTGACGAAGTTTGTGCATGTGCCGGGCAACATTGACTACATACTGCATTTTGCATCGCCGGCAAGCCCGATAGACTATCTGAAAATGCCGATACAGACGTTGAAGGTAGGAGCGCTGGGCACGCACAACCTGCTGGGGCTGGCGAAATCGAAAGGCTCGCGCATTCTTGTGGCATCAACATCGGAAGTGTATGGCGATCCGCTGGAACACCCGCAGACAGAGGAATACTGGGGCAATGTGAACCCGGTGGGTCCGCGCGGCGTATATGATGAAGCGAAGAGGTTTATGGAGAGCATCACGATGGCCTACCATACTTTTCATAGCGTGGAGACGCGCATCATCCGCATCTTCAATACTTATGGCCCGCGTATGCGCCTTGATGACGGCCGCGCACTGCCTACCTTCATGAGCCAGGCGCTAAGGGGCGAGGACATTACCGTGTATGGCGATGGTTCGCAGACGCGCTCATTCTGCTATGTGGATGACCTGGTGGATGGTATATACCGCCTGCTGCTGTCGGACTACGCAAGGCCGGTGAACATAGGCAACCCATCAGAGATCACATTACTGCAGTTTGCGGAAGAGGTGCTTAAACTTACAGGATCAAAATCGAAAATAGTATTTGAGCCGTTGCCACAGGATGACCCGAAGCAGCGCCAGCCAAACATTACCAAGGCGATGAACATACTTGGCTGGGAGCCAAAGATAGACAGGCACGAGGGGCTGAAGCGCACGCTTGAGTACTTTAAGCAGCATATATAGCGGAGGTTATTTCCACTTGATTTTTTTAAAGCGCATGGGCCCATGCGCTTTTTTTTGTGGGGAAGAGGCCTATCTCATCTTCTGTGCAGGCATTTTTATAAAATAATATTAATATCACTATAATAATTGCGTATAAATGATTATTTTTCGGTCATACATTTATGAAAAATTATAATGTGATGAAGGGGCTGTTTTTTACGGTCTGTGTCTGCATATTCATCGGGTTGTGCGGTGGGGCAGGGGCGCAGATCATTTCGACGATCGCGGGGACAGGAACGGGGACATATACAGCGGACGGCGTGCCGGCGACTACTTCGGCTTTGTTCAACCCGACAACATCAGCTGTGGATGGCGCGGGCAATGTATATATTGCTGACTGGGGCAACCACCGTGTGCGCAAGATTAATACATCAGGCATCATCAGCACGATTGCCGGGACAGGCACAGCAGGTGGCACGGGGGATGGCGGCCCGGCCACGGCAGCGACCCTGAACCTGCCCAATGGTGTGGCGTTTGATGCGGCTGGTAATTTGTATGTAGCAGAGCAGGCAGGCCATAGGATAAGAAAGATAAGCACTACCGGTATTATCACTACCATAGCAGGCACGGGCACATCGGGCTACCTGGGCGATGGCGGAGCGGCAACGGCAGCGCGGCTGAACACACCGGGCAACTGTGTGATAGACGTGGCTGGCAATGTGTACGTGGCCGACTGGGGGAACAGTGTGATCAGGAAGATAAATACATCGGGTGTCATCAGTACTGTAGCAGGAACTGGCATAGGGTCTTATTCAGGTGATGGGGGGCCAGCAACAGCGGCGCAATTGAACCATCCTTATAGTGTGTCATTAGACCTGTCGGGCAACCTCTACATATCAGATGAATACAATAACCGCCTGCGCAGGGTGAACCTGTCGACCGGCATTATATCGCTTGTAGGCGGCACAGGTACTGCAGGCGGCGCAGGTGATGGCGGCCCTGCTACGGCGGCAGAATTCTTCAGGCCGGATGGTATAGTGGCGGATGCCGGAAGCCTGTGGGTGGCCGATACGCGGAACAATAAAATACGCAGGATAGTGTTGTCGACCGGGACAGTGACCACTTATGCGGGTACCGGCACTGCGGGCAGCACCGGCGACGGCGGCCCTGCCACTGCGGCGTTGCTGAACACGCCCAGCGGTGTGGTACTTGATCTTTCAGGGAATGTGTACATCACCGACTTTAATAACCATAAGGTGAGGATGATAAACAGGAACAACCATGTGCCGAAGTTTGACAGCGGCACAGGGCAGCGGTTGATCCTGTGCCGTGACGCATCAGCAACTGCAATCAATTACCTGTTGCCGGTAACAGATTCGGATGCGAGCCAGACACTGACATGGATATTGAATACGGCACCATTGCATGGCACGATACATCAGACAGGCACACCGGTAAGCACGGGCGGCACTATGTTTACCGCTGCTTCTACAGGGGTGTCGGTAAGCACTACGGGATTGACCTATACCCCTGCAACCGGGTATAGCGGGCGCGATTCCTTTATGGTGCATGTGAACGATGGCATTTCGGTTGACTCTATGAAGATCATAGTGAACGTTCTTCCATTCCCTGTTGCTGTGCCTATAGGTGGTCCGTCGACTGTGTGTGTGGGTTCGAGTATCACGTTAACGAATGATAGCACCGGAGGGACATGGCTGAGCGTAACAGGAAATTCAACAGTATCTTCAGGAGGTGTGGTTACCGGTGTGACTGCAGGCCCCGATACTATTTTATACATCATTACGAATAGCTGTGGTGCTGATACTTCAAGTAAAATTATTACGGTAATATCCGGGCTGCCAGCTATTACGGGGCCCAGCGCTGTGTGCGTAGCAGCAACTATCACATTGGCAAACTCAATGTCCGGCGGAGTATGGACAAGCAGCACGCCATCCATAGCTACCGTGGGATCCTCATCGGGCATTGTTACGGGAGTATCCACAGGCGTTGATACCATCTACTATACTCTTGGTTCCTGCTCAACATTTACAATTGTTACGGTTAGCCCCAGCCCGGGGCCTATTACCGGGCCCGGGTCGGTTTGTATAAGTGCGACAATAACCCTTTCCAATTCGGTAGCGGGCGGCACATGGACCAGTGGCAATACATCAATTGCTGCTATCGGTTCGCTGAGCGGCATTGTTAGCGGCGTAGGAGCCGGAGCAACATCTATCACCTACTCTTTGGGTGCAGGATGCACAGTAACACGAGGGATAACTGTAAACCCAACACCTACTTTATCTCCTCTCACGGCTTCTGTGTGCGTGGGAGGTACCACAGTGTTGACAAGCCCTACATCGGGTGGGACATGGAGCAGCAGCGCTACGGGCACGGCTTCTGTTGTAGGGGGGACGGTGTCAGGTGTTGCCGCAGGCGTGGCAACTATAAGCTATACGCTGGGTACAGGTTGTTTCGGCACGGCAAGCGTAACCGTAAACGCGCTTCCTGCGGCTATTACCCCGTCCGGAGCGGTGAGCGTTTGTGTTGGTAATACAGTTAATTTATTTAGCGCAACTTCTGGTGGCACATGGAGTAGTGGCAGTACATCAATCGCTACCGTGGGCAGTACTGGTGTGGTCAGCGGTGTGAGCATAGGAGTTGCAAACATAACCTATACAGCAGGTGGTTGTTTTGCAACGAAGACGGTTAGTGTTATCGGCGCGCCTGCGTCAATCTCTCCTGCATCATCAGTTGTGTGTGCGGGTGCAACTTCCACACTAACTAATAGTACGGGCGGAGGTACGTGGACGAGCAGTAACACATCAGTAGCTACCATAGGTTCTTCGACAGGCACAGTAACAGGTGTAGCTGCCGGGAATGTGACTATCACTTATGCGGTAGGAACTTGTTTTGTTACAGCAACCCTTACCGTAAACGCAAGCCCCGCAGCTATACTGCCTTCTACTCCGGTAACCATTTGTGTTGGGAGTGCAATAACATTATCAAGCGCTACAGCAGGAGGCTCGTGGAGCAGCGGCAGTGCTTCCATAGCATCAGTTAGTGGCTCGGGAGTTGTGTCCGGGGTAGCTGTGGGCACTGCGGTCATATCGTATACGGTAGCCGGATGCAGTGTTACCAAAACGGTAACTGTGGCGGCCCTGCCATCAGCAATCACACCCGGCTCCTCCACTGTATGTGCCGGTTCAGCTACGACTTTGACGAACGCCACCTCCGGCGGCACGTGGACGAGCAGTAATACATCGGTGGCGACGGTAGGAGCGGGAACGGGTGTAGTGAGCGGCGTTGCCGCGGGCAGCGTTACGATCACCTATACCACCGGCACCTGCTTTGTAACAGCAACCGTAACCGTTAACCCTCTTCCCTCTGCCATCACCCCTTCTACGGGTGTGGGCCTATGTGTGGGTGCTACCGCGGCACTAGCTGATGCCACCCCCGGCGGCACCTGGAGCAGCGGCAATACAGCCATAGCGACCGTGGGCAGCACCGGTACAGTTACCGGTATCTCCTCTGGCACAGCGACCATCTCCTACACCGTAAGCGGCTGCGCCGCCACCAAAACAGTTACCGTGCTGACAACCCCTTCTG
>CAYSIG010000021.1:0-87842 GCA_964430995.1 uncultured Flavipsychrobacter sp. | reverse complement strand
GACCGGTAGTGCAATAATTAATGTTGATCCTTTACCTACAGTATATAATGTGACCGGCGGTGGTGGTTATTGCGCTGGTGGCACGGGCATGCATGTTGGCCTTTCTAACTCACAGCTTGGTGTTAGTTATCAGTTAATGAAAGACGGTTTGCCGTTAGGCGCACCAATGGCCGGTACTGGCACAGTACTTGATCTTGGAGCACAGACACTTGCCGGTACTTATACTATTGATGCTGTAAATATTGTTACAGGTTGTACTAATACAATGGCAGGCAGTGCAGGTATCTCTATTAACCCGCTTCCGTTTGTTTATACTGTAACAGGCGGCGGGCACTACTGCATAGGCGGTAGTGGGGTAGATGTAAGCCTTATTGGTTCTAATATTGGTATTACGTACCAGTTATTCAATGGTGGTTCGCCTGTCGGCGCTCCGGTGGCCGGTACCGGTGGTGCTATATCTTTCGGCTTACAGACTATTTCCGGTTCTTATACCGCTGTCGCTACAGATGATATCACTGCTTGTACACGTAACATGTTTAGCTCGGCAAGTGTGGCTATTGATCCATTACCAACGGTGTATACAGTTACCGGCGGTGGCAGCTACTGTGCGGGTGGTGCAGGTGTACATATAGTATTAAGCAACTCTGACCTCGGTGTAAATTACCAATTAATGAATGGTAGTCTGCCTTCTGGCTCTCCGATGGCAGGTACAGGTGTAGCCTTGGATTTTGGATTGCAGACAGTAGCAGGTGTATATACTGTAGTGGCTACTAATAGTTCTACTGCATGTACGGGTAATATGACCGGCAGCGCTACTATATCTATCAATCCACTGCCTGCATCATTTGCAGTTACCGGCGGCGGTTCATATTGCACGGGTGGTACCGGTGTTAATATCGGCCTGGCAGGTTCCTCGGTTGGGACAAGTTATCAGTTATACATTGATGGTGTGGCTACCGGCCTGCCAGAAGCAGGTACAGGTTCATTGCTTGACTTTGGTGTATATTCAGCACCAGGGTCATATACTGTGTTTGCTACAACAACAGCTACAGGTTGCACAGACAACATGATGGGCTCTGCGTCCATAACTATTAACCCACTGCCTACAGTATATAGCGTTACCGGTGGTGGTGGTGCTTGCGTTGGTGGTTCCGGTCTTCATGTTGCCCTGAGCTCATCTGATATGGGGGTTACCTACCAGCTGTACAGAGGGGTGACCATGATTGGCGGCCCGGTTGCCGGCACAGGCATGGCTCTTGATTTTGGCATATTTACAACAGCCGGAGTATATACGGTTGAAGCTGCAAATGCTACGACGGGTTGTATGCAAAGCATGGGTGGCAGCGCATCTATTACGGTGTTCTCCCTGCCTACAGTGTTTACAGTAACAGGTGGCGGTAGTTACTGCGCAGGTGGGGCTGGCTTCCCTGTAGGGTTAAGTGGTTCATCGTTTGGGGTTAACTACCAGTTGTTCAACAGTGGCTCTCCTGTAGGTAGCCCTGTGGCAGGCACAGGCTCTGCCATCAGTTTTGGTATTATTGCCATCGGTGGTGTTTATACGGTTGAGGCTACAAATCCAAGTACAGGCTGCATGGCCAGTATGACCGGCAGCGCTACTATCACAGTTAATCCATTGCCAGTTGTATATAATGTTACGGGTGGCGGTAACTATTGCCCCGGCGGTGCAGGCGTGCATGTGGGAGTGAGCTGGTCGAATACCGGTATCAACTATAGCCTGTACAGAGGTACAACACTGGTGGCTACATTACCCGGAACTGATTCTACTGTAGATTTTGGTTTACAAACAGTAGCAGGTACGTACACGGTAGTAGCAACGAACGCAACTTCATCATGCACAAGCAATATGACTGGCAGCGCAGTTGTGGTGATAAACGCATTGCCGGTAGTATATAGTGTAACAGGTGGTGGTGGCTATTGCGCAGGTGGAGTAGGGCTGCATGTTACATTAAGTGGTTCTCAGACTGGAGTTAACTACCAGTTATACAGGGATGGTAGTTCTGTTGGTGCTCCGGTAGCGGGTACAGGCTTCACCCTTGATCTGGGTGTACACAATTTTGCAGGCACATATACTATATCGGCAACAAATACAGCAACGGGCTGCACAGCTGATATGGCCGGATCAGTGATCATTGTCATCAACCCATTACCAGCACTGTTCACGCTCACGGGTGGTGGCAGCTACTGTTCAGGTGGTGCGGGCATTGATATTGTGCTCGCCGGGTCTACCGCAGGCATACAATACCAGTTATTCCGTGGTACTACGGTAGTAAGCACTATGACAGGTACAGGTGCACCACTTAATTTTGGTGCGCAGACTGTTGCTGGCGCTTATCATGTTAAGGCTACAAACATAGCCACCGGTTGCACAACGACCATGATAGGCACTGTTGCCATTACTATTAACACATTACCGGTTGCTTATTCAGTATACGGCGGTGGCAGTTATTGCGCAGGCGGCACAGGTGTTACTATCTCAATGACCGGCTCTGAAACAGGTGTTGCTTACCAACTGTATAAAGACGGCACCCCGTCGGGAAGCCCAGTGGGCGGTACTGGCGCTGCGCTGAGCTTCGGTCTGCAAACAGCAGCCGGTGTTTACACGGTAATAGCTACTAACAGCACTACCGGCTGTACACGTAATATGTTTGGCAGCGCTTCGGTTTCTATCAATGCGCTTCCTGCAACATTCTCTGTAACAGGCGGTGGCAGCTATTGTTCGGGCGGCGCTGGTGTGCTGGTTGGTCTTAGCGGATCGACAGCAGGTATCACTTACCAGTTGCGCATAGGAGGTTTTTACGAAGGTACCCCGGTAACCGGCACAGGCGGCGTAATCAGCTTCGGCCTTCGCACTACTCCCGGTACTTATGATGTTATGGCCACCAATCCTATGACGGGTTGTTCACAACTGATGTTCGGTTCTGTAAACGTAGTTGTCAATGCTTTACCTGTTATGTATGTGGTTACAGGTGGCGGCAACTATTGCGCGGGCGGAACTGGTGTTGTTATCGGTCTGGGCAATTCTGCCGCCGGTATCAGTTACCAATTATATCATGGCAGCACATTGCTTGGTTCACCAGTATCTGGCACAGGCTCTCCAATAACTTTTGGCAGCCACACAATGGCCGGCACCTACACCGTAGTGGCTACAGATGTAGCTACCGGATGCACAGCCACAATGGCCGGCACAGCAACTATCGGTATCATACCGACAGTTGTGCCATCAGTTACCATCAACACGGGAGTTGGCGATACTATATGTAATGGTACAGCGGTGACCTTCACTGCTCTGACAGTGAATGGCGGCAGTTCACCGTCATTCCAGTGGACTGTGAACAGTGTGTTGGTGGGTGTTGGCAGCAGCTATGCTTATACTCCGGCAAACGGTGACGTAGTAAGTGTGGTTCTTACCAGCAGTGCCGCGTGCGCAACACCGGCTTCGGCAAATGATGAAGTGACGATGACTGTAAGGAATAATGAATTACCAGTCGTTACAATCACTTCAGCTCCGGGCGATACAGTATGCCAGGGCACAATGGTTACCTATGTAGCAACTTCGGTATATGGCGGTACGTCTCCAACGTACAACTGGTATGTAAACGGCGCGCCTGTGAGCTTCGCTTCAGGTTCATTCAGCTATGTGCCTGCAAATAACGATGTGGTATTCGTGAACATGAACAGTAATTATCCATGCCTCATAGCCGCATCAGCAGCAAGCAACCACATAGGAATGAAGGTTGAAAATACCATTGCGCCAACAGTTGCTGTTACAGCAAGTTATGGAACACAAGCTGGTGGGGTTGCTTATAACGATACATTTACCGCAGTAGTTACAAATGGCGGATTTAACCCTGTTTACCAATGGTCTATAAATGGATCGGCGGTGATAGGTGCGAACTCACCTACATTCATCCAGGCAAGCCTTAACAACAATGATGTGGTTACCTGCTTTGTGACGAACGGGAATACTTGTGGTACATTCTCAGGATCAGCTTCAGTTACCGTAAACGGTTCAAGTGTCGGTGTTCAGCAGGTTACTTCGTTCACAGGTGATATCAGGCTTGTGCCAAACCCGAATAAAGGCACATTCACAATAAAGGGAACTACAGGTAATGAGGCAGTAGAGGAAGTATTTATAGATATTACTAACATGCTTGGTCAGGTAGTGTATACTTCAACGGCAAGTGTGAAGAATGGTGAAATTGATGTGCAGGTGCAATTGAACAATGCGCTTGCTAATGGCATGTATCTTGTGAATATTCATGCTGCAGGTGCTGGTAAAGTGTTCCATATGGTGCTAGAACAATAATTTAATATAACATCGATGTCAGAAGTACAACTACTTCTGACATCGACAAATATTAAGTTTATTTTTTTGTGATTAAATATTAGTAAACGTTTTTGTAATTGCTTTAATGAAAAGAAAAAAATCTTACATTTGCGTATTAACGATTAGTTTACTAAATAAATAAAAAGTTATCCACGTTATAGTATAAGCTTTATATACTTATGTATATGTGTGGGTCAATTAATAATTTTTTGATTACCTGATATTTTAAAAGAATTAGTTAAGTACTAATACAAGACCTTCAATAAAAATAATATTTTATGAAAAAACTGGTTATTCTCTCCTTTATCGCTGTGTTTGCATTTATTGGTTGCCAGAAAAGGCCATCAAAAACGAACTGTTATGTTTGTCAGAGATATGAACTGATATATGCGCCAATATATGTACAGTATAATAAGCCGAGAACATTAGTTGCAACAGATACTTTGTGCGGCCGCACTGATAGCTGGATAGAGCTTTATATGGAGCAGCACAACAAACTGGATACGATTATGCATGGTACGAATGAAGATACTATTATTCTGAACCAGCGCTCATCAATTTGTGATATTCAATAATATCAGAGATATTAGCTAAAATGTTTAAAAATATTACCAGATTATTTATGACCAGAGCACTTTTGTTACTTGCAGCATCTGTTATTTTTGCCTCTTGCCTGAAAAAATCAACGGCAAACCAGAAAAACTGGTATTGTGAAAAATATGACTCAGTAGTTTCTAATATTCCTGCATTGTCATTTAATGGGATGAGTGTTCATCCGGAAAAGTATGATGCGGTAAATGAAAACGACATTAAATTCATTATCAAAAAGAATACCAGAAAGGATACGGTATTCTTCAGGAACGATACACTGGTTGAAGTATACAGAACAATGGGGTGTACGCAGACTGAGTAATGTCGGTGTAAACTTACCAGCCAAGGAGTGTTTTTAGTTTGGCCATTCCGTTTTTGCTTACCATCACTTTTGCGCCACAATGCAGCAATGCAATGTGGCTTTCTTTTTCGTAGGGCTCTATGCGCATCAATTGGGTTACGGGCACGAGATATGACCTGTGTACCCGCACGAAGTGTTGAGGGTCGAGCGTTTGCTCAATGTGGGATAGGGTGCTTTTCTTAAGGTAGCTGCCATCTTTTGTCACAATTTTCACATAATCATCATTTGCTTCAATATAGAATATGTCGCCTGCGGGTATTATGCGTATGAGGCCATTGTCTTTTACCACCAACCTGTGCTGGTAACCTTCGTAAATATTATTTTCAAGTAACGGATTTAGAGCAGGTTGATCTCTTGCGGGCTGGTGCTGCAGCCATTTCCGTACAGCTTTATCAAAACGCTCCTTAATTATTGGTTTAAGCAGGTAGTCGATCGCATACGTTTCGAAAGCCTTCATAGCATATTCATCAAAAGCAGTGGTAAATATGACCGCCGGAGGATTGTCTAACAATTCAAGCATTTCAAAGCCATTCAGTCTGGGCATCTGAATGTCGAGAAAAATAATGTCCGGGGAATGTTCCTGTATTGCCTTGAATCCTTCAAAGCCGTCGCTACACTCCGCCACTACCTCAATTTGCGGGTAGGCTGCCAGTAGTGTCTTTATGAGTTGCCTGGCCAGCGATTCGTCATCAATTAATACTGCTTTATACATTGTGTTGCGGTATTTTTAGAATAGTAGTAAAAGTCTGTTCGTCGTTCTTTATTTCCAGCAGGTCAGTACGTGCATAGAGCAGGTAAAGCCTCCGGCGAATCCCTTCCAATCCAAAGCCTGTGCCTTTTGGCGGGCGCATATTATTATCGTATGGGTTGATAATAGTTATAACCAGCATATTATTATCGGATAAGATGTCTATGTCTATGCCCACAACGCCGGTTTTGCCATAAAGCCCAAATTTTATGGCATTCTCCAGTATGGGCTGCAGCAAAAAAGGAGGAAGGACCGCACCTTCTCTGCTGTTGTTATTAATACGCACCTGCAGCCGGTCGCCAAACCTCACTGATTCAATAGCAAGGTAAGATTGTATGTAGGTAAGCTCATCTTTTACGGGCAGGTTGTCCTCTGATTCGCGCTGAACCGAACTTCTCAGGAAGTCAGATAGTTTTCCTATCATTTCCTGCGCTTTATCGGGTGCTATCATTATGAGCGCGCTGATAGAGTTCAGGCTGTTGTAGAGGAAGTGGGGCTGAAGCTGCTGCCTGAGTTTAAAGAGTTCAGCTTCCTTCAGTAATACAGATGCATCAGTCTGGTTCTGAAACCGTGTATCCAGTGTGCTGATATTTTTACGCAGGGCGCTGTTTGTGGCCATCCATGTATGCATCAGGAATATGAAGAAGAGGCGTACCGGCAATGTGTGCTTTACCCATGCTTTATATTCTTCGTTCTTAATTACCCACCATTTCAGTATCTCCCACGTGCCAAGTGTGGTGAGCATGCTCATAAACAAAGCTATAAGTATTGCATAGGGGAATATCATTGCCGTAGTAGGGTAGGCCCTTATCAGCAATATTATGCCCCACATGGCCAGGCTGATCATTGCGGTACCGCAGGCCCCATCGGCAATAGCAAGGCCCCAGCTGAAATGGCTGACCACATGAAAGATGTACACGTGGGTAGCTAATACTAAAAGTATAAGCAACCAGACCTTCCCGTGAATATTTTTCTTAAAAGGGAGCAATCAGGAAAATATAAAAAAGTAAAGATAAATACTATAAAGAATGAAGTTAGGAAAGAAATCCGGTAAGTTGTCGCGGCCGGCAGGGGGATAAAAAGCTGTTACCAGATGATGATCTGGTTTGCTGAGTGTTATTGAGTGGCATTAGCTTGCGTTCAGCCAGAGTGGGGCAGGCAGGATCTCTGCCTCGCGCACCATAGAGAATAGGAGCCCGCCATTCTTCAACTCTATCGGTTGCAGGTCTTTTACTGCCAGCATACGCCAGCACATGGTGCGCCCCTGCCTGTCGATAAAAGTAGATTCCTCTTTTCTTCCGGCTTCACGGGCTTCAGCAAGGGCTTTTTCTGCGCTGTCGGCATATACCAGTCTCCACTGTTCTTCATACTGGTCTGTGGGCATGCCTTCGCATTCAATACGGTAAATAATCTGTGCGGTGTATGCGTTCATAAACGCTTGTGTTTTATTCCCTCTTTCGGGGGAAAGCTTAACTAATATGATTTAATTTCAATGCTGCCAAAGGAACAACTGCCCCTGAGTATCAGCAATTTTTTGTTCTCACCAGATGCCGGAGTTTGAATGGTACGGGCATCTTCCACGTTCCCGAAAGACGGGCTGATCTCGTTCTGTACTTCCCAATGAGAAGGCAGTATAAGCTCAACGCCTCCAAATGACACCCTGCAATCCAGTATAACGGAAGGTTCTGTAAAATCTGCCTGCACCATGTTGACCTCACAGCCCGCAAATGTTACAGAAACCGTACCGCCTTTAAAATCTTTCGATGTAATGACTTCTTTTTTACCGCCAAATGTCACATCTATATTCAGGCTGCTTTCGTTATTGATGTTGGTGACCATATTTTGCATATGCATGTTGACTTTATGCCTGCGCGGGCGCAAGGCAATGGCAAGCCCCACAATAATGATAATAGCTGGCCATGCAAAGTCGCTGGAAGGCCTGCCAAATAACATGAACTGGGGCGTGAAATTGGCGATGCCAATAATAATAAGTATCCACCATGCATTATTGCGGAAGCTGTTTTTAAAACCAATCATCAGCCCGAGGCCTATGAGTATTGCCGGCCAGGAGTCTTCAAGGTCTATGCATGGCAGTATGTGCATAGTAGTGAGCAGCAAGCCAAGCCCGACAATGGCAATACTGATGCCGAAGAATACCCGGTTCCGGTATCGCTGCTCATGATACTCTTTGTAGTCGCCCCGGTAAAAATCACGATTCCGCATAAAATGCTGTTATTGGTTCAAAAGTATACCTGCTTACAGCCATATGAAAATGGTATTAGGTAAGGAAATTTGGTTTGTCGGTAAGTAGCAGGAATTTGTCGGTAAGCGTGGTGGCGCTTATATTTGAACTCGTTTCAATGTATGTTGCGTTTTGGGCATTTCCTGACGCAGGTCATTTTTTGCGGACATATTTTTTTTACTTTTGGCCTTCTAAAAAATAATTAATGTATTCAATTACTTCCGCAAAAGGATTGTCCATATTTCTAATTTCGATCTTGTTTTTCAGTTTGGGTGTTCATGCCCAGGATAAGAAAAAACGTAAAACAGGTTCGGTTTACTTCAGTTGGGGTTATAACAAAGAGTGGTACACAAATTCTACCGTGCACGTGAAACAGTCTGCACAAGGGAACTATTATAAGTTGATGGCGGTTGAGGCGCATGATCATCCGGGCTGGGACGAAAAAGGCAGCGTGTTTGCCCAGCAACTTACCATACCACAGTACAATTACCGGCTCGGGTACTATTTTAATGAAAAGCAGGACCTTGCGATTGAACTGAATTTTGACCACACAAAGTATATTATAGCTGACGGCCAAACTGTGCGTATGAAGGGCACATATAACCACAGGCCCACTGATTCCAGTATTGTATTTTCGGCAGCTAACGGTAATTATTATTACCTGAATAACGGGGCCAATTTTTTTCTTTTCAATATTGTGAAACGGTGGGGGCTACACCAATCTAAAAGCAATAATTTAAGGGTGGATTTTCTGGGCAAGGCAGGTATAGGCCCGGTAATCCCCCATGTGGAGAATAGCTTTTTCGGTCAGAAAAATGACCCGCATTTCCAGATAGGCGGATGGAACGTTGGCCTGGAAACCGCACTAAGGGCTACCATATACCGGTATGCATACCTTGAATTTGCGCAGAAAGTAGATTATGCCCGCTACAGTAACCTGAAGATACTTGGTGGTACCGCCCGTCAGGCTTTTGGCACCTATGAGTTGATCCTTAGCCTGGGTTTTATATTGCCAACCACCAAGCACAATATCATGTTTGCCCGGCCAGTTACTGCGGTAACGACCCCACAATAGAATTATAGAACTGCCGATTAAGTATCAGTTATTCTTGTTATCTTAGCAAAAAAATACTTTTATGCGTCGTATATTAATTCTGCTTGCTTTGTTATTGGCATGTGATTTTACTTTTGCGCAAACATGTGAAGATAAAGCTGTTGAAATAACAGCAGTAGCTTCTACATCTCCTGTGCAGATAAGACTGAAGTGGAAACGACTGACTTTTAACCCTACGATCACATACTCCATATGGAAGAAATCAAAGACCGCAACTTCATGGGGGCTGTCAATAGCTACGCTGCCCTTTGCAGATTCACAGTATGTGGATACGGCTGTAATAATCGATTCGGCATATGAGTATTATATACGTGCTTCAGCAACCTCAGTAACATTTGCGGCATCAGGCTTCGTCTATGCAGGTATTAAAGCTCCGGCCATTCATAATAAAGGGGCCCTTATACTGATTGTAGATAGTACATTCACTGTGCCCTGTGCACCGGGTATTAAAAAATTAATGGATGATATCAGCGGAGATGGGTGGGAGGTCATCAGGCATGACTTCCTCCGCACAAAATCAGTTGTTGATGTGAAAGCTGCGATAACAAACGACTATGCAACCCACGCTAATGTAAATGCGGTGATGCTGTTGGGGCATATCGCGGTGCCTTACAGTGGCGAGCTGAACCCCGACGCGCATCCCGACCATTTGGGCGCATGGCCGGCAGATGTTTTTTATGCATCTATAGCAGGTAGCTGGACCGATGCTACCGTTAATAATACTGCGGCCAGCTATGTGGCCAACAGGAACATACCGGGCGATGGCAAGTATGACCAGACCCTGCCTACGCTAGCGGTAGAATTGCAGGTGAGCAGGATTGATTTTTATGACATGCCTGCGTTCTCCAACACCGAAGTGCAGATGATGGATAACTACCTGGCTAAAGACCATGTTTACAAAATGGACTCTCTTTTCGTTATACGCAAAGGGATAATTAGTGATAATTTTGGTTATATGAGTGGCGAAGCATTTGCCGCTAACGGATGGCGCAATTTTCCTCCGCTTCTGAGCAGGGATAGTATAAGTACAACGACAACATTAATATCCGACATGGCAGCTACGCCATACCAGTGGGCTTATGGTTGTGGCGGCGGGTCCTTCACAAGTTGTAGTGGCGTAGGTAACACAGGTAATTTTGTGAGTGGTGGCTCCTGTAATGCCATATTTACTATGCTGTTTGGCAGTTACTTCGGGGACTGGAACGTGACGAACAATTTATTGCGCGCACCATTGTGTTGTAACCCTCCGGCACTCACTAATTGCTGGGCAGGCAGGCCTAACTGGTTTTTCCACCACATGGCTTTGGGTGAGAATATCGGTTACTCTGCAAGACTTACACAAAATAATCTGTTACCTGGCGGTGTCGGCCCATACCTGCCTGAGAACTATATGGCCAGTGCCGTGCATATTGCCCTTATGGGCGATTTATCGCTGCGGACAGATTATGTAAAACCCGTACTCAACCTAAATGTGACCATACCTACTACCCATGGCGGTGCTACACTGACCTGGACCGCCTCTCCTGACCCCGGAGTAGCAGGCTACTATGTGTACCGTGCAGATAGCATTTACGGTTACTACAAGAGGCTTAATTCAACGATGGTTACCACCACAACCTATAATGACTATACGGCAACTACCGGTCTCAAATACTACATGGTGCGCCCTGTGAAACTCGAGACCACGCCTTCAGGCGGTTACTATAATCTGGGTATTGGCGTAACTGATACCGGTACCGTGATTGTCTCTGCGCTTGATGTTGCGCAAGTGCAGTCGTCTGTTAATGTGTCTGTTTTTCCTAACCCTGCCGAAAATGTGCTTAATGTAGTTGTTAATTCAGGAGAGCCATGTATTGCAACCATGTTTGTGATGAATGTTGCCGGGCAGACTTTTGATATGGTGACGAAACAACTTAATTCCGGAGATAATAATTATTTGCTGAATACTACTAATTACACACCGGGTGTGTATACCCTGGTTATTAAAACGGGTGATAAACAGGTGGTGAAAAAATGGGTGAAATTATAGGAAGGGAAGCTTTATTACCTTGATTATCGGGCATTTCTTTTCAATACATCTATGGGGTTTTTATTGCAGTATTTTGCTAGCCGGTCATGGCTAGAGCGAAGAGGCGCTGCTACTTTATTGCCGTATAGATCGTCGTCACCCCAAACGTCAAAGACCTGTGCTTCGCCTCTTTAAATCCGCATTTTTCCAATATCTCGCAAAATTGTTTCCCTTCCGGGAAAGCCATTACTGATTCGTGCAGGTAACTGTAGGCCCGGGCATTTTTCGACAGCCATTTCCCCAGTACAGGCAATATATACCGGAAGTAAAAGTTGTATAGTTGTTTCACCGGGAATGAACCGGGATGTGAGAACTCCAGAATCACTACCTTCCCCCCGGGGCGTAGCACCCTGCTCATCTCGCTCAGCCCTGCCTCCAGATGTTCAAAATTGCGCACCCCATAGGCACACATCACCGCATCGAAGCTCTTATCTGCAAAAGGCATCTGCTCGCTATCGCCTGTTTGCAGGGTAATATTATCCTGTAGTTTTTTTGCCGATATTTTTTTTCTGCCTATTTCCAGCATCTGGTCCGCTATGTCCACTCCCATTATCTTACATGGGTGGATGGTTGCTGTGGCAATGGCCATATCTCCTGTACCGGTTGCCACATCCAGCACTGCATCAGGACGTATCTCCACCACTTCGGCAATGGCCTTTTTTCGCCATCCCTTATCTATTCCCATCGATAAAAAATGGTTCAGAAAGTCATATCGCCCGGCTATATTATTAAACATCTCGGCTACTTGCGCTTTCTTGCTTAAATTTGATGCCGTGTCCGGTACTACTTTTGCCGCCGGGTTGTTGCCAGGTATTGTTTGCATTGCCACAAAAGTAAGACATTGGCGTCTTTTACGCTTGGGCAGAAAATTTTAAAATGGAAATTACAAAAGCCGCATATCTCATCAGCAGTCCCAATGTGGAAGGCTGCCCCAAGCCCGATAAGCCTGAATACGCCTTCATTGGCCGCTCCAATGTTGGCAAATCCTCACTTATCAATATGCTGACCAATCAAAGCAAGCTGGCGAAAACCTCCAATACCCCCGGCAAGACACAAATGATCAATCATTTTCTTATTAACAATTCCTTCTATATTGTTGATTTGCCGGGATATGGGTTTGCCAAGGTGTCGCAGGCGCAGCGTGCCAAATGGGAGAAAATGATTGCCGGCTACCTGCAGCAGCGCGATAACCTTGTAACTGTTTTTGTGCTGATAGACAGCCGTCACGAACCACAAAATCTCGATCTCGAATTTCTGCGCAGGCTAGGTGCCTGGGGTATCCCTTTCAATATTATATTCACCAAGGCAGATAAGACCACCCAACGGGAGGCTGCAAAACATGCCCGGCAGTTCGTAGAGGCCATGAAACAGGAGTGGGAGTTCATTCCGCGCAGCTTTATGAGCAGTGCCGTTAAATTTCTAGGCCGCAAAGAGATACTTGCCTATATAGGTGAGCTGAACAAAGAGTTCGTGCTCCCGCAAAAAGACATTTGATAATAACCTGTTAATGGCCTTTTGCCGATAACAATCAGTTAGGTTGTGCGTTCGCTAATAACAAATGCTTTAAGAGATTAAAGGGGTGTGTTGGGCGAAAACGTTCTACTTTTCCATTCTCAAACAAAACAATACTCAGACAAGACTCTTTTGCACAATGAAAAACGTATCTTTTACCTTTGAAGAACTGCTCGAAAACAACGTTACACGGGACATGGAAACCTTTACCTATTTCAGGAATCCCGGTACTGTTCTGAACGATTACTACCGCATCAAGAATACCCAGCTTACTGATGCTGCTTTTGCAGGCAACAGCTACCGGAATATCAGTGTTTTCGGCGAAGTGGAGCTGAAAGCACAAAGGTCGGTTAGAGAATTGGAGCCTTGCCTTTTTTAGTCACTATTCATTTGTTTTTTGCATTTTAAATGAAAAGTTATTGTATGGTCGCCCATATCAGTAACTTGCTTATATTTGTGGTAGTCAACACCTTAGAATTAGCATGCAATTAGCAGAACGATTAAACTCCGTAATTGAGCCCCAGACGATAAAGATGGCTAAGTTAAGCCGCGAATTGAAAGCTAAGGGTATCAACATCATAGACTTAAGCCTCGGTGAGCCCGACTTCAGGACCCCCGAACATATCTGCACCGCCGCTATCAATGCCGTGAACGACGGCTATACCAAGTATACGCCTGTAGTGGGCATTCCCGACCTGCTTGAGGCCATCAGCCTGAAGCTGAAAAGGGATAATAACCTCAGCTACGCCACCAATGAGATAATCGTGTCCACAGGCGCCAAGCAGTCGCTATATAATGCCATTATGTGCCTGGTGAACCCCGGCGATGAGGTGCTTATACCCACGCCCTATTGGGTTACCTATGCCGCACAGGTGCAGTTGGCGGGTGGGGTAGTGAAGAACATCCATTGCGGCATAGATGCTGATTTTAAACTCACCCCCGGGCAACTGGAAGCCAGCATTACACCCAATACCAGGCTGTTTATCTATTCATCGCCGTGCAACCCAACCGGTAGTTTTTATACCCGAGAAGAGCTGGCAGCACTGGCAGAAGTGTTTAAAAAACATCCGCAGGTGACCATCATCAGCGATGAGATATACGAATACATCAACTATACCGGCCGGCACGAAAGCATTGCGCAGTTTGAAGAACTTAAGGGCCGGGTGATACTGATAAACGGCATGTCCAAAGGGTTTGCGATGACCGGCTGGCGGCTGGGCTACATGGCCGGCCCGCGCGAGGTGATACAGGCCTGCGAAAAACTGCAGGGGCAGGTTACCTCCGCTACCTGCTCCATAACGCAGCGTGCATCTGTGGCTGCGCTGCTGGGCGACCTCGCGCCTACCCATAAGATGGTAGAGGCTTTCAGGCAGCGGCGCGATTATGTGATAGGTGCCCTCAAAAAGATGCCCGGAGTGAAGAGTAACGACCCCCAGGGCGCTTTCTACGCATTCCCCGATATAAGCTCTTTCTTCGGGAAGCAGCATAATGGCCATGCTATTAATAACGACGACGACATGAGCATGTACCTGCTGCACGAGGCGCATGTGGCCACCGTATGCGGCAGCGCCTTTGGCGATAACAACTGCATCCGCCTTTCTTTTGCCACCTCTATGACCAACCTGATGGGCGCTATGGAGCGTATGAGTGCTGCGCTGGCAAAGTTGAGTTGAGCTATCTGAGGCCGGCAACCAGGCATATTTAGTCATCAGTCGTAAGGCCGGCAGTTTACGGCGGGCGAAGGGTATAATATTCAGGAATTTGACTGTTTTGGGTTAAAAACCGGAGGTGCAGTGGCTGAAATGCGCTGCGGGCAGGCATATGCGTTTTTTTGCTGAGGTATAATGAGGTATGATTATACCCTAAAACGTATAATTATACCCCCAAAAGGTATAAATATACCCCCAAAAGTATAATTATACCCAAACAAAAACATCTGACAGGATGCCCACCGAGCGTTCGCGATGTAATATTTCAAAGAGCCTGCGCCTGATTTTTTCCAGGTTTAGGTAAAGTTCGGGAAGGTGGGAATAGCTGCCAAATAAAAAAAACATCATGGTACAGTAACTGTACCGTCATGGTTTTGCGGTGCAGTGTGGGCGCGGGTTTGAGCGGTTTTTCAGGATTTTCAGATTGGCAACCTGTTTCGGTATGGGTTATTGTTTATCGCGGGGATTCAGGACTTTCAACCCTTTGATATTACGGAAGTCGGAGTCGTTGCTGGTCATCAGCACCAGCTTATGGACAACTGAAGTGGCAGCAATAATGGCATCCGGTAATTTAATGCGATGAACCTTCCGGATGGCTATTGTTTTAGCAATAATATCATCTTCCAAACCTATTACATTTGCCGTATCCACAAATTCTACGATGCTTTTTGAAACACCGGAGAAACCAAGCAACTCAATTTTATTGATCACTGAAAGACAGGGCTCATCATCAATAACGGATGCTATAAACGCTTTAGCCCGGGCAGGCAGTTTATTTTCGGAAAAATCAATAATTATGTTGGTATCAATCAGATATCTCTCTCCCATTCGCTGCGCATTTCGTTGAGCTCTTTATGCATCCGGCGGGCTTGGGCGGGGGTAATGCTGCCTGCCAGTTTTTCGGAAAGTTTTCTTTTTTTCTCTTTAACTGGTAATGTTTTGATTACTTTAATCAGGTTCATAGCCTCAAGTTCGTCCAAAAGACGGGCCGCGTGGGAGTTGTTTATTTTTATGGTTACCGTTTGCATAAGAAATGCCCTGTTCCTGTAAAGATACGAAAATATATATAAACGAAACCCTGCACGCATGCAGGGGTAAACGAACACCACCACACGCGCCCCGGAGGGGCGCAACCAACTCGCGCAAATAATCAAATTCCCATTATCTTTATCCTCATGAGTGAAAACGTACAAATTATTGATGCGCTAAAGCAATTCAGAAATGAAAGGGATTGGGAGCAATTTCATAATCCAAAAGATTTGGCCATTGCATTAAGCATTGAAGCAAATGAGTTGCTTGAATTGTTTCTTTGGAAAAATCCGGAAGATGCAAATAGTGAAAAAGTAAAGGAGGAGTTAGCGGATGTTTTTGCATTTGCATTTCTGCTTGCTGACAAATATCAATATGATGTAAAAGAGATAGTTCTTAGTAAGATTAGGAAAAACGCAGAAAAATATCCGGTAGACAAATCTAAAGGAACAGCAAAGAAATATGACGAGCTATGAGCTTAACTAATGAATTTGAGGTTAGGAGATATGAATTCAATTCAAACCTATTTAATGAGTTCCAAAATCTACATTACGCAAAAGACCTTTGGCCAATTGTTTATGTACTAAGTGATGGGAATATAAGGGAAGCATATGTTGGCGAAACTACCGATGCTTATTCCCGCATGAGTAGCCATCTGAAAAATAATGCCAAAAACAAGCTGACCGCAGTTCATTTAATTACCAGCGAGAAATTTAATAAATCGGCCACACTTGACATTGAGTCAAATTTAATTAAGTATATTTCCGGAGATGGTCAGTACAAATTAATTAACGGAAATGTTGGTTTAGCTAATCATAACTACTATCAAAAGAAGACAGTATACTGGAATATTTTCATCTCAATTTGGGATAAATTAAGGGCAGAAGGAGTTACAAAACACTCAATAGATTACATTGACAATTCCGACTTGTTTAAGTACTCTCCTTACAAGAGTTTAACTACTGAGCAAAGGAGCGGCCTATTAGTAATCATAAGAAATTTATTGCGAAATGATTTTAAGACAATCATAGTTGAAGGTGGCGCTGGAACAGGGAAAACGATTTTGGCAATATTTTTATTTAAATTACTCAATTCTAATCTTGAAGATTTCAATTTTCAAGAATTCGGCGAAGACGAAGCTGAATTCATGCAACTGATCGAATCCATAAAAATTAAGTATCCTTGCCCGAAAATGGCATTGGTAGTACCGATGTCCTCCTTCAGGAATACTTTGAAGAAAGTCTTTAAAAACATAAAAGGATTGAATTCAAATATGGTTATTGGTCCCGCTGAAGTTGCAAATGATAAGTATGACATTGTTGTGGTTGACGAATCACATAGATTAAGACGAAGAGTAAATCTTGGTGCTTATTTCGGTGCATTTGACAAAGCATGCGAAAAACTAAGTTTAGATAAACATACGTGCAGCGAGTTGGATTGGGTTGTTAAGCAAGCCAATAACGCGATTTTATTTTATGACGAAAACCAATCCATCAAGCCATCTGATGCAAGGCATGAAGATTTCAACAAATTGAAGTCTCAGAGAACTACTAAGATAGAATATCTAAAGTCCCAATTCAGAGTAAAAGGAGGAAATGATTATGTTGATTATATCGATAAATTACTTAACTGCTCTTTAAGCACTAGCAATAATGTTTTCAACTCCAGGGAATATGAGTTTATACTGTTTGATTCGATAGAAGACATGGTAACAGAAATAAAACATAGAGATAGTGAAAGTGGGTTATCAAGGTTAATTGCCGGTTATTCATGGAAATGGATATCAAAGGAAAATAAAAAAGCGTTTGACATTAAAATCGACAACATCGAGTTAATGTGGAATAGCGATAATGATGATTGGATAAATTCTAAAAATTCAGTAAACGAGGTAGGTTGTATACATACGACTCAAGGGTACGATTTAAATTATGCGGGCATTATTTTTGGGCATGAAATTACTTATGATAAGGTAAAGGACGAGATCGTAATCCAGAAAGAAAATTACTTTGATGCTAATGGTAAGAATTCGATAACGGATCCATCTGAATTAAAAGCCTTCATTATAAATATATACAAGACCATAATGCTGCGCGGCATTAAAGGAACCTACGTTTATGTATGCAATAAAGCGCTTAGAGACTATTTTTCAAAACATATTGCAGCTTATAAAACAGAAAAAGTTGTCAGTATTTTACCTAAAGAGCGGGTAATTCCTTTTGAAAATTCTGCCCCGATTTATGATTTGAAAGCAGCAGCAGGTAATTTTAGTGAATTGCAAATTGTGAACGAGAATATTAACGATTATGGGTGGGTCGAAATACCCTCTCGATATAAGTCTTCAAAGGATTTATTTGCGTGTAGAGTTGATGGCGAATCTATGAATAAAGTTATACCCAATGGCTCAATTTGTTTGTTCCGGAAGTATTCCGGTGGATCTCGAAATGGGAAAATTGTTTTAGTTGAGCACACAAGCATTCAGGACCCGGATTTTGGTTCGGGGTATACAGTTAAAGAGTACAATAGCAGAAAGTTCAGTACTGATGAACAATGGAAACATGAGTCCATCACATTGAAACCATTGTCGTATAATTCAGATTATAAAAACATTGAGATAGCTGACGATGAATTGGTCAATTTAAAAGTGATTGGTATTTTCGAAATGGTTTTGTGAAATAAGGAGGTGTATTAAAGTAGCCCTTACCCTCTGAAACCATGCGCATTGAATACCTGTTTGAGTTGTATGATAAATACACGGTGGGGTTGTTTGCGGGGGAGAAGAAGAAGAAAAAGAAAAGGATTAATCAAGGAATATAAATCATTAAATTAATTGGCGATGCCGTTCAACTTTATACTGTTAGCTTCACTGATTGTGTTAGGTTGCATTTTTGCAATAGTCGGCATAGTATTATTTGTTAAGGGCACAGGCAAAGAGTCGCCGACAAAAAATAAATTCTTTGGGGTCGAATTAGAAAGTAAAAACTCTTCCTTAGTTATTTTTATTGTTGGTGCCACTTTTATTGCTGTTGCCGCTACGAAAATGAAAGGTGAACCGGATGTTGCTGATAACTTCAAAGGAAAAAATGCAGCCATAAATGATAGTAAGGCAACTGATCTCATAACCAGGATGAATGCGATAGGAACTACCGGATGGATTTTTCTTGGATATTTTGATTTGGAAGTAGGAAAATATACTGATGAAGATTACTTTATGACTCGTAAAACGATTTATAGTAGCCAGCCGAATACAATCAAGGTTCATAAACAAGATGTAATCCAAATTACAAAACCACGAAGGGTAATAATAGTTGATTTCAAAACTAAAGGAGCTGAGAATAAATTTCACCCACCGTTAACGAATATTAAAAGTGATGACTACACTGAAATAACGCTACCAACTAATACTATATTAAAAGTAGAGGATATTAGTGTTGCCGGACATCCCAATTCTCCAAAGGCAGTTTGGGCAAGAGTTAGGATTGCCGAATAGCCCGCCAAGTGTTCTGCGAGATTGTCAGCACCCTACGCTACACACAAGCCATATTATGGGGTTCGCGATGACCTGTGGTGCGGGTTGCGCCCCTCCGGGGTGCGTGTGGTGGGGTGTATGTTTACTCCGGCTCGTCCTCGAATGTTTCGAGGACGCCACGGCACAGCGTTTGTAACGCGAGTACACTCATTACGTGAGGTTGCTTCGTTCCTCGCAATGACCAGTGTTATGTGATTTGTGTAGCGTGGGGTTGCTTGGTTCGGCAAGCTCACCACTGCTAGCAATGACTCGGCGTGGGTAATAAATAATACCTCACCTGCCCGTTGGTTTGCCGGGGATCGGCGCGGGTACGTATGGCGGGGTTTGCGGGCCTGCCTGAGAGCGGCTTTGCCAGGCGGAGATCACTGTTTGCATGATGGCGTAAACGCTGTCCAGCTCTGAGGTGTTCTCTTTATACCAGTCGAGGCTTTCTTCAAACTGCTGCTGTGTAATATTGTGGTGGGCAAAGATGTCTTTATAAAAGACGGCAAGGGAGTCGTAGTTTTTGGAGCCGGCGGGGTGCAGGCTGTCTTTTACCATTATGGAGTAGCCCTCGGCCAGCGAAATATCGAGCAGGACTTCCTTCATGACCTTGCGGGGCAAATGGCCGCCGCCCTTTTCTTTGCAACCCGCAACCAGAAAGAGAACCACCGTAAACAGCAACAATAACTTCAGATATATTTTCAAATCAGCGCATTTTCAAATTTTCAAATCAGCTACCTGTAGCTGTTATATTTAGGGGCATTGGGCACATCCATAGCCGTGAGCAGGGTGACATACTGGGCGCGCTCTTGCTTGGGCGCCTGTGCCAGCAGGTTTTGCATTTCCTGGCTTTTGGCGTTGAAGAAGAACTGCACTAAAATGGAGTTGGGGTTTTCGCGGTTCACGTCATATAGTTTCCTGAGGTTGACGAGTATGCGTGTGCGCGACTCTACGGGCTTCATGGCCATGCTGTCGAGGCTTTCGCGGTGCATCATATACCAGTAGCTGCGCACATTGGTGAAGCGGGGGCTGAGCAGTTGATCGGCCAGCCAGTAGCGGTTCTTATTGCTTTCCGTAGCTTTCCAGCCGCTTACCCCCTTGCCCTCGGGGGCGTTGTTGACTATGTTCTGCGCTTTTTTCAGGTAGGGCGTGCCGCCGTTCAGCGAGTAGCTGTCGTAGTCGAGCGCAAGGACTATATAAGCGTAAAAGGCCATGATGGCGGAGAGGTTGGAGATCATGGGGTTGGTGCCGGTAACCTGGTTGTCGTCGAAATACAAGGGGCTGGACTGGGAGTACTGGAATACCACCTCCCTGTCGATATAGTTGATGAGGTTGGTAGTATATGCCGAATTGTATACGGGGCGTGTGGCCTGTATGTTGAGGGTAGCGCCAAATGTCTCCTCATTACCGTTGACGTTGCCGCTGGTGATATTGAGCATGATATTGCAGTCAATCTTTTCGGTTGCGCCAAAATCCTCGGTAGCCCATTTGTGGTTGTTCATGAGCTCGTTGAGGGCTTTTTCCATGCTCACAAACACTGCTTTGTCCACATTGTTTATCTTGTCGTAGCGCAGCACCACCTTGCAGTTGAACTCCTGCGCCCAACCCTGTATCCCCATGCCTAAAAGAAAAATCAGGCTAAACAACCGTTTCAACATTCTTCATTTCTATAATATGGTCAACAATAGCCATAGCGGCATCTGATTTGCTTTGCAGCGGCAGCGCCACCGGCCCTTTTCCCTTTGTTATGAGGGTTATCTTGTTCGTATCCACCCCAAAACCTGCGCCCTCATCCTTCAGCGAGTTGAGCACTATCATGTCGGCATTTTTACGGGCGAGCTTTTCTTTTGCGTTCTCCAGCTCATTTTCGGTTTCCAATGCAAAACCTACTAACGTTTGCCCGGCCACTTTTATTTTGCCTAGGGATGCTAATATATCGTTAGTTTTTACCAGTTTCAGCGCCAGTTCGGTCTCGGATTTCTTTATTTTCTCACCGGCTATTTCGGCGGGTTTGTAGTCGGCTACGGCAGCAGCAAGCACGGCTATGCCCGCCCCTTCAAATGCGGCGAGGCTGGCCTCATACATTTCCTGCGCGCTGTGTACGTTAATGGTGGTGATACGCGAATGATAAGTTTTAATATGTGCGGGGCCAAGAACGAGCGTAACATCTGCTCCTTTTTCGGCGAGGGCTTCGGCGAGGGCTACCCCCATCTTGCCGGATGAATAGTTGCCTATGAAGCGGACAGGGTCTATGCGCTCGTAGGTGGGCCCGGCAGTAACCAATGCTTTTATGCCTTTCAGGGGCTTATTAGCGGAGAAATAAACAGACAAATAATTTACCATGTCTTCCGGTTCGGCCATACGGCCTTCGCCTATAAGACCGCTGGCAAGCTCGCCATGCGCCACGGGTATTATCCTGTTGCCCACCTCCTTCACCTTCCTGATATTGGCCTGAGTGGCAGTGTGGAGCCACATATCCTCGTCCATGGCCGGGGCGATGAAGACCGGACACCGGGCGGAAAGATATACAGCGCATATCAGATTATCACACAGCCCATTAGCTAATTTACCTAAAGTATTAGCTGAGCATGGTGCAATGAGCATAACATCTGCCCAGAGACCCAGTTCTACATGATTGTTCCAGTTATCGCCGTCGGTAAGGCTGCCCAAAACAGGGTGCCTGGAAACTGTAGAAAGCGAGAGCGGCGCAACAAATTGAGTGGCGGAGTCGGTGATGAGCACGCGCACATCGGCACCTGCTTTTATCAGCAGGCGCACCAGGTGCGGGGTTTTGTATGCCGCAATACTCCCGGTAACTGCCAATACTATTTTTTTACCTGCTAAAGACATGGTCTTGAGATATAATGCAAGTTACAAAGTAAAACTGATAGGGTGAAAAAGAAAACCCCCGCTTTGGGCAGGGGTTTTGGTATTATATATGCTATGATATTATTTTTTCTTCTCTGCTGGTTTTGCTGCCGCAGCTGCTGCGGGAGCAGCGGCCGCTTTACCTGCTGCAGGCGCTGCTGCTTCAGTAGCTTCCTGGCGCAGGGCGCGGGTAGTAACCACTGATGCGATAGGAATACGCGGAGAGTTCATGATCTCCATGTTATCAGCTTTCACGTCTTCTACACGTATGTTGCCATGCAGTTGCAGGTTGGTAATGTCCACGCTGATGTTCTCAGTAAGGAATTTAGGATAAGTGCGCACATTCAGCGATTTTATCTTCAACTCCAGACGGCCACCGTCTTTCACGCCCTGTGACTGACCATGAAACCTGATAGGCAGGGTAGCGTTCACCTTGCGGTCTTCTACCAACTCCAGGAAGTCGATATGGTTCAGTTCGTCTGTAACCACGTCAAACTGCAGGTCTTTCATGATGGTCTTGTACGTTTTACCATCCACCGTTATCTCAGCAAGCTGAAAGTCGGGAGTGTACACCAATGTGCGGAATGCCATTGCAGGCGCGCTGAAATGGATCGTTTCTTTACCACCGTATATTACGGCTGGTACATTGCCTTCAGAACGTACCTGGCGGGTCGCTTTCTTGCCAAGGTCGCTTCTTTTGTTACCTTCGATTTTTACACTTTTCATTGTTCAGTGTTTGTTTTCTTCCAGTCACGGGCGCTTTTCCGCCTAACATCCGTACTGAAATCCGTTTTTAATAATTAAGGTACCCATTCGCGGGGGCGGATTTTTTTGCTTAAACAGTCGTTATTATTAATTAGCTGATTAGCAAATGTGCTGATCAGCTGATTTTTTGGTTTAAAATACTGATTGAATTTTCAATCAGCTAATTACTTCCTGTTGCTATGAATAAATAAAGAACTTATCGATTTATTCTCAAAAGTATTACGGATGGCTACTGCAAACAGGTCGCCGGTGGGTAATACTTTTATTTTACTGCATTCTTTCTTCAGCGGTATCGTATCACATACTACCAGTTCTTCCAGTTCAGAGTTTTCAATGTTCTGGTAAGCGTTGCCGCTTAATACCGGGTGTGTGCAAAACGCCCGCACTGATAATGCTCCTTTTTCCTTCAGTATCGCCGCACTCTTGCACAATGTGCCCGCCGTATCACAAATATCATCAATCAGCACCACGTTCCTGCCCGTCACATCACCTATTACGGTCATTGCTGCTATCTCATTGGCGCGCTTTCTCTGCTTGTCGCAGATAACCATGTCTGCCTCAAAATATTTGGCAACTTCCCGTACCCTGTTGGTACTACCTACGTCAGGGGCCGCAAAGATAAGGTTTTCTATCTTCAGTTTTTCAATGTATGGTATAAATATTGCGGATGAATCGAGGTGATCCACAGGTATATCAAAAAAACCTTGTATCTGCGGGGCGTGGAGGTCCATGGTCATCACGCGGTTGGCGCCTGCTTTGGCCAGAATATTGGCTACCAGCTTTGAGGCTATGGCCACGCGGGGCTTGTCTTTCCTGTCTTGCCGGGCATAGCCGAAGTAGGGTATGACGGCGGTAATATAGCCTGCCGAGGCACGGCGGGCGGCATCAATCATCATCAGCAGCTCCATCAGGTTATCTGACGGTGCGTATGTGGCCTGCACCAGGAAAACATAGTCGCCACGGATAGATTCCTGAAAGACCGGCTGAAACTCGCCATCGCTGAATTTCTGTATAGTGAGTGCCCCGAGCGGTTTCCCGAAGTTCTTGGCTATTTTTTCTGCGAGGTAGTGGGAGGCATTGCCGGCAAATATCTTTACTGAGGAGTTCATGTGCTTAAAATGATGGCAAAGGTAATAAAAACACCAACCCCGCTAAGGGCTTTTTTCCCCAAAGTGCTAACAATGGCGTTTTATTAATAGATGCAGCAACTGCAGACTTCCGTGAGTTGAGGGTATAATTTCGGGATTTGGCCGTTTTTGATAAATATTATTTTAAAAATGTGGCTGAAATGGACTATGGGCTTATTTTATGTTTTTTATTTTTAGGTATAAAAGGCGTGTAAAAGGGTATATTTATACCGCCAAAGGTATATTTATACCCCTAAAAGGTATAATTATACTATAGAAGGTATAAAATAGGGTGTTAGTTAGTCGTTGCCCTCAAACAAGGTGTATAAAATCATAAGTCATCAGCCTACGCAAAAATAGTCATGAGTGGTTGGTCATCATGCGCAAATGCTCCGGCTGATAAATCATGCCTACGCCAATGCTTCGGCAGATAAATAAACTGTCAGTATTTCAAAGAACTTGCCCCAATTTTTTGGGAATTGGGTAAAGTTCATTAATGCTGTTGTTCCTGCCAAATTTAAAAACCATGATGGTACAAAAATTGTACCATCATGGTACAATTTTTGTACCATCATGGAAAATAGTTTTGCAAGCTCATCACTCTGTGGATAAGGGTTTTGGAGGATTTTTGGGTTTGTTTATGGTATTGTATTTGTTGTGTAAATAAATGTATCTGTAATCGCGTTTAAAACGCTTTTCCGTTGCATCCTCGAAGCATTCAAGGGAGTGTGGTTTAACTTCCCGGGTGGCGATAATTTACAGACAACTTGCTTGCAATATCCAGCTCTTCAGGCTCAAGCAGAACTGTTGTCGAAATTGATCCCATTCCGCTTGCCTTTATAGCTAAAGCAATAGCCGCTGCTGCTGCTGTGTTGGGAAGTTCACATATCACATAAGCATCACAATTGCTAATGTAATAAAATGATTCCATTTTGCCGCCCATTTCATTGATCATGGTTTCGGTCAATTGCTTCCGTTTGGTCCCGCTACCAGAATTTAAAACTCCTTTTGCCCCTTCTGCAGAGTAAGATGCATAGATCAAGAATTTCATGATTTTTTTTTTGTTTATTCCTACTCTTTTGGCTTTTCGGATTTGCCCCGTTTTTTAACGTGATGGCTGGACTTCACATTAGGT
The DNA here is from genome assembly GCA_964430995.1 of uncultured Flavipsychrobacter sp. Taxonomy (GTDB): domain Bacteria; phylum Bacteroidota; class Bacteroidia; order Chitinophagales; family Chitinophagaceae; genus Nemorincola. Next base: position 62,717 of record CAYSIG010000021.1, on the reverse strand, counting down.
TTACAATACTAAGTTATTTCCTTTATTCGGGCAACCCTAAACCGTTATTAAACTATAGTTTATTCATCCATTCATTTAGCGTAGTATCATTTCCGCCGTTGGTGCCTTCATCAACCAGCCAGGGAAGGAAGACTAGCCAGCGGCGGAAAATAACGACCCCTCACAGCACACTCGCCTATCAGGAGATTAGCATCCGCGCGGGTAGAAAAATTCTAAGCCCAACAACAATTTTATTTATTTTTAAGAACACTACGGACAATTGGGGTAATTTAGTAGTTCTTGCTTTTGAAATACACCTCAACTATTGTACCTTGATTACCTCCGAGTATCTGAAAAGGGAGATTTGGAGACGTTTATTTGAATTGTAAAATTTTATGTTGATACTTAAGAAAACTCCTGTGCAAAAGTTCAGCAAGAAGCTTGCTAGCATTAAGTTTTCCCAATTAATTGTTGCGGACTTAGAAAAAATTGAAAAGATTAATAAACGAGAATTAAAAGAGAGCTACCTATTAAATTCATACATTATCAATTTGGTTTCGTCATGGCAAACCTTTATTGAAGAACTTTTAGAATTTGCAATAATTGAAGTTATAGCTAAGACTACAGACTTAAATATTAAAACAATTATTAAGAATAATTTTGATGAAAATCTAAAAAAATTTAATACTCCGAATGCAGAGAATATTGACAAAATATTTAAGAGTGTAGTAGGAATTGAAAAAATTACAAGCTTGTTGCCAGACTCATCGACTATCAGAAAACAGATAGGCGATATTTTGGAAATTAGGCATTCGATTGCGCATAAGGGATATTCAATATCGGAATTGTCCATTTCAGATAATTTTGATAAAATGAAAGTACTTTTTAAGGCTGCAGAAGAACTGCAAAATATTGTACAAAAGCGTCTAGGTATATGATTTTCAGAAACAATAATTTGGGTTTGTATTGGTGAACGCTATGGCGAAAAATTCAACTTTCGTGTCTTAATTACAACTGCGTACCAGAAAAAGAAGATTCTGAGGGTACGGCAAAAATTAAAATCTATGGCTACCTTTTTTGCTTACTTTGACCTGTTGGGGTACAAGAAGTTTATTGAAAATAATACCGATGAATGGTTGGATAAAAGAACAGACCATTTTGGTAGAAATATTGAAATGGCTTTAGCTCTTGATAATGGTAGCTTGCCGACCGAACGTCCCGGAGAAATAGTACCCAACATTACTCTATCTAATTTGAACTGTCTAACATTTTCTGATACCGTAGTCCTATGGAGTAATACAGCCACGCTACCAGAATTTGAAGAAATATTGAAAGTATGCAGTAGATATAATCATTTTAATGTATGCTATGATTTTCCAAGTAGAGGACGATTATCATATGGTAATCTTTGGTTAAAGCAATTAGATGAGGCAAACCAACGAGGGGGGAGATATATGTTGAATATGATATATGGGAAAGTGTTAGTAGACGCTTACAGTAAGTCCGAAGCTATGAGTTTTGCGGGTTGCGTGTTAGATAATACTGCCATTGAGCATGCCAAGACGTTAGGCAATGTAGATGCTTTACTAAATGAATTTACAATGTTGTATGATGTCCCTTATAAATCTCAAGATGGGGAGATACGAGTAAAAGAGTATGCTTTAAAATTAATGAAAGGTTCTATTTTAATAAGTAGGTTCATAGAAAATGGTATTAGAAATGCATTCACACAAGATAAAAAAGGTGAAATAGAAGGTAGGACTAAAGTGATTTTTGATAACACTATTGAGTTTTTAAAAGCACAAAAAATTAAAATGCCTTATTACTACTATGTAGATGATTCTACGGATGTTTTAGCATATGAAGTATTTGGTAGGTTGGATGATACAACAATTACAAGAATAACCAGACAAGAGAAACTAAATAAAAATGCAATTCCTGCATCATATGAAATCGAAAATATAGTTTGGGATGCAGACACCCTTGATAGAGATATTTTCAATGCAAAAGAATTAAATCCTGCTGTCTTTAACGAACAGTTGTCAATAGCAGAATCAGTTGTTTAAGAAAGACTATTGTTGGTGACATAAGTATTGCGCGTCTTGCTTAAAAAATAAAAGTGTTTATCAATACGCCCTCGCAAACAAAACCCTCTCCTTCGATGGCTTGCCAGTAAGAATACATTTACCATCTTCCTGTGGGTTGTTGAGTGGTATGCAGCGAATGGTAGCTTTGGTGAGTTCTTTTATCTTCTCCTCGGTTTCGCCGGTGCCGTCCCAGTGTGCGGAGACGAAGCCTGCTTTCTCATCGAGAGTTTTTACAAAGTCGTCCCAGGTGTCCACACTGGTAGTATTCTCTGTGCGGAACTGCAGCGCCTTTTGGTACATATTGCTTTGGATGTCGGTGAGCAGTTGCAATACATGGGCAGAGAGGCCGTCGAGCGATACGCTGGCTTTTTCCTTGGTGTCGCGGCGGGCTACTTCGGCTATGTTGTTCTCGAGGTCGCGTGCACCGAGGGCCACGCGCACAGGCACACCCTTCAGTTCGTACTCGGCAAACTTCCAGCCGGAGCGGGTGTTGTCGTCATCATCAAATTTTACTCTGATGTTGTTTTGCTTCAGTGTAGCGACGAGGTCGTCGGCCACTTTCCTTATTCTGGCCTGCGCTTCGGGGTCTTTGTTGAAGATAGGCACTATGACCACCTGCAGCGGTGCTATTTTGGGCGGTAGCACAAGGCCATCGTCATCGCTATGGGCCATAACCAGCGCGCCTACAAGGCGGGTAGATACGCCCCATGAGGTTGCCCAAACGTAATCGTAATTATTGCTCTTGTCCTGAAACTTCACATCGAACGCCTTGGCGAAGTTTTGCCCAAGGAAGTGCGATGTGCCTGCCTGCAGCGCCTTGCCATCCTGCATGAGCGCTTCTATGCAGTATGTATCTTCGGCACCGGCAAAACGCTCGTTGGCGGTCTTCACGCCACGTACTACGGGCATTGCCATAAACTCTTCGGCAAAGGTGGCATATACTTCCAGCATCTTCTTTGTTTCTTCGATAGCCTCTTCGCGTGTGGCGTGTGCGGTATGGCCTTCCTGCCACAGAAACTCTGTGGTGCGCAGGAACAGGCGTGTACGCATCTCCCAGCGCACTACATTGGCCCACTGGTTGATGAGCAGGGGCAGGTCGCGGTAAGACTGTATCCAGTCTTTGTAGGTATTCCAAATGATGGTCTCGGATGTGGGGCGCACAATCAGTTCTTCTTCCAGTTTGGCATCGGGATCCACGATCACTCCGCCGCCGTTGGGGTCGTTCTTGAGGCGGTAATGGGTCACCACTGCGCACTCCTTTGCAAAGCCCTCGACGTGAGCGGCTTCCTTACTTAAAAAGCTCTTGGGTATGAAGAGTGGGAAGTAGGCATTCTGGTGGCCTGTTTCTTTGAACATTTTATCCAACTGGTCGCGCATATGCTCCCACAGCGCATAGCCATGAGGCTTGATGACCATGCAGCCTTTTACGGCTGAGTAATCGGCGAGGCCGCCTTTCAAAACTATATCATTATACCACTGGGCATAATCATCTTTCCTATTTGTTAAAATTTTTGCCATAACTAAACTTTGGGTTCTTTGGCCCGTCTAAAGTTGTGCAAATGTAGTAATTTCACTATGCTTTTTCACTTAAAAACTATTAGGATGAAACGCTTCTTATTGATCGGATTGTTGTTGGCAGGTGCAGGACATGCCGGATATGCCCAGGTAGATGATATATATGCCACCGGCGCGGACCAGCAGAAAAGCAGGCAAAAGACTGCCAATGAAAATGATGGTGCGAACCAATCGCAGCAGAGCAGTGCCGATGATGCCTATGCATCAGACGACTACCTGAGCTACAATGACCCGGAGGATTATATAGATGATGATGACGATTATTCATATGCCACACGGATAAACCGTTTTAATTACTCATTCTATAATATGGGCTATTACAGCGCATTCTATAATCCGTATTGGTATGACCCATTCTGGGGGCCATCGTGGGGGATGGGTATGGGCATGGGTTGGGGCTGGAACCGGCCGTATTATGGTATGGGTGTAGGATTTGGCGGCCCATACTGGAACTCGTACTGGGGCTGGAACACCTGGTATGGTTATTCAGGATTCAACAGTTGCTACAACTATCCTTATTATGCAGGCGGGTGGTATGGCAACTGCAATAACGGCTACTGGAACAGGTATTATGGCGGAGTAGATAACCGTATATACAATAATCGTGGATACAATTATGGCCCACGCCAAAACAGCATAGGTAACAGGGTGGGTAACAGGCTGGCATCGGGCGGCTACCGCACAGGTGGCTACACCAACCAGATAGGCCTGAGGACAACAGCCCTGAATGGCAACCAACGTGGCTACAGAGGCTCGTATGGCGGAGGAAGAAATGGTATAGCTGAAAGGAGCGCACCGGGTGCGGGTGGCAGGTATAACAATAATAACGGAAACGGTTATAATGAAAGGGGAAGCAGGGGCGAGCGCTCACGCGGTTTCTTCCGCAATGAGCGTGGCAATGCGGGACAGGGATATAACAATGGCTATGACCGCAGGGGTGGTGAGCCAGGCAGGGGATATCGTGAAAACGGTGGAGGCGCACCTTCGCGCGGCTATGACAGGGGCTCGAGGAATTTTGGCGGGCAGCGTGGCGGTGGGTTTAGCAACCCAAGCCCATCACGCAGCTTTGGCAGCGGCGGGGGAAACAGGGGTGGTGGTTTCAGCAGCCCGGCCCCATCACGCAGTTTCAATAGTGGCGGCGGTGGCCGTAGCAGTGGTGGTAGTTTTGGCGGTGGCGGTGGTGGTCGCAGCAGCGGAGGCGGAGGTGGTGGCGGCAGCCGTGGAGGAGGTGGCGGAGGCCGCAGGTAGGATAATCTGTTAATGAACTTATAAAAAAGGCATTGTTACCATTGTAATGATGCCTTTTTCAATTTTAGGCGGTGTACGGGTACTATTTTTGCTATAATTAAGAATCGGGTTTAAACGTTTCTGAATAATCACCGTCTAAAGATAAATTCGAGAATATATGCGCATACCAGCATCATTATTTTTATCAGCTTTACTTATAGGGTCTAATGCAGCAAGCGGGCAGGATGTGGGAGAATCCTACGACCTTTCAAATACTACTGTGCAGGGTTCGGCCCGGTCTATGGGATTCGGGAATGCGCTTGGCTCGGTGGGCGGGGATTTCAGTTCGCTGAGTGTGAACCCGGCAGGGCTTGGGATATACCGTAATTCTGAGGTGTCGTTCACTCCATCGCTGAGGTTGAATTCAGCGAATGCGGTGTATGCGGGTTCATCTGCATTCGATGCTAATTCACGGTTCAATATCAATCATATTGCGTTCGTATTTACCAGCGCGCCAAAGGGGCAGCGCTATGAGCGGCGTGACTGGAAGGCAGTGTCATTTGCGTTTGGGATGAACAGGATAGCGGATTATAATCGTAATTATACTTATTCGGGGTATAACAACACCAGTTCTGCGTCGCAGGCATTTGAGTCGGATGCGAATATGTATCCGGGTGATGCAAGTTCTACTGATGCTTCGAATGCGCCGGGCTATATAGGCTACCAGTCATACCTTATCAACCAGAATGCGAACGGACAGTATTATTCCATCGTGCCATTTTCGGGGGGGATAAACCAACTGAAGAACGTGGAAGAGCGTGGACGAATCAATGAGTACGTGATTGCACTTGGCGGGAATTACAAAGAAAAGCTGATGCTGGGTATTACCCTTGGTATACCTTCAATAAAGTATGTGCGTAACTCCTACTATACAGAAACAGTAGCGGCAAACAACACCACTAATCCTGATAATTTTAATTCATTCACTTATTCGCAGCGGGTGAATATTACCGGGGTGGGGATAAATACAAAACTCGGGGCAATCTATAAGTTCTCCGACATGTTTCGGGCGGGGATAGCATTTCATACGCCTACGTGGTATGCGCTCAATGATGTGTACGATCCGGGTATGACGGCTAATGCGCAGGGGTATAATGTTGCATTGCTATCGGGTGTGGACCTGGTGCAAAACCGGTTTGATTATAGCGTGTCTACTCCGTGGAAAGGTGTTGTGAGCGCTACTTTAATGCTGAACAAACGCGGGTTTATTACGGCTGATATTGAGTATGTGGACCATAGTTCTACACGGTTCCGTTTCCCCGAGGGGCCTGATGCCGCAACTACCAGTGAATACCAGCAACAGGAAAACGTTCTGAATGCAGAGGTGAAAAAGACCTATAAAGGAACGCCTAACTTCAGGCTGGGCGGTGAGGCGAGGTTAGGGCAGTCGTTCATGCTGCGTGCAGGGTTTGGGTATTATGGCGACCCATATACCGAATATGGTAAGGCTAACAGGCTTTCCTATACTGCAGAGCGTATTGACCTGAGCCTGGGGATGGGCTTCAGGTTCCGTCATTTCTTTACTGATATAGCTTTTGTGCGCAGTATGTATCAGCGTATAGAGCAGCCTTACAGTATTGTTTACAACGATGGGGCGGGGAATAATTTTGTGCATTCAGGCAGCCCGGCAACTGTGCTTGTAGCCACCATAGACCAGGTGTTGAACAATGTGGCGTGGACGGTGGGGTTTAAGTTTTAATGCGAACAGTCTAAATCCCTAAACGACCTTTCCCTAATTAGCTGTATTGCGTGGGGTGTTTTGTAAGTATTCCTGCAGCATCATGGTGGCGGCGACGGCATCTATGAGTTCTTTTTTCTCGCGGTCTTTTTTCTTAAGGCCCATTTCGGAGATGGCTTGAGATGCCATTTTTGATGTCATGCGTTCGTCAATTTTCTCTATGTGTATTTGAGGGAAAACGTTACCGAACTTAATGATGAATTTGTCGACAATGGGTGTGGCATGGGTAGAGGCGTTGTCGAAGTTCAGGGGGTAGCCAACCAACACTTTTTCTACCGGCTCGGCGGCCATATATTTTTTCAGGTAGCCGATGAGTTCACCGGTATCAACGGTGTTCAATGCAGTAGCTATAATTTGTAAGGGGTCGCTGACGGCGATGCCGGTGCGTTTTTTTCCGATGTCTAATGATATGATACGTGCCAATTGCCGGTTTACTTGTATTTATGCGATTTGTACACTACGGTGCGATGCTTTTTCAGGATATCCCGTTCCAACTGCCGGAGGTTGAGGAATTCCTGCTGCATAACCTTTTGTGCCAACGGGTCTTTTACCTGGTTGATCTTTGAGGTGAGTTCATCCTGTATGATCAGTATTTTTCTGAGTTCGAAATAGGAAAGAGTGCTATCTACATCATCCATATAAGCCATAGCCCCTGTAACACTCTCTATTCCGTATTTTGAACTCCATTGGGTGCTGATGTCCTGGCGGGGGTGGAGCAGCGATGCCATCCTGTCGCGTATAGGTTTTTCGGGGTGGTTGATGAAATAATGCATCTCCGGTGTGGCGCCAAAGTGGGCATAATGGCGGTAATACTCTAAGAATAGCCGGTGTACCGTAGGTTCCTCGAGCATATCGGCTTCTATGCGGTCTTCGATGAGTTTTGCAACAGATTCAAACCCTTCATAGGGCATGTGGCCGTATTCTATCAGTACCCGCAGTAGCTGCCATTCCTGTTGCTCATCCTTGGCGGGCATTTTCATTTCCTGCCCCTGCTCCACAGGCAGCGCCTCGGGCTTTGGCATAGCCTCTTCGCGCCGCACATGCCGTTGCTCATTTTCTATACGGTCGCGAATGTATTTGTTGATGAGGTTTATGAGCCCTGCTTCATCTACGTTCAGCTTTCTTGCAGCTTCCCTTGTGTAGTGTGTTTGCAGGGAGAAGTCTTCCGCTTTATTGATGCGGGAAATACTTTCTGCAATTTCGTTTACCAGTTTTGACCGTTTTACGGGGTCGGTACCCGCATCGTTAAGGCCGACCTGCAGGCGGAAACTGATGACATCCTGCTTATGGTCTTTTATATACTCGTGAAACTTTGCAGCGCCAGATTTTTGTACATAGCTATCGGGGTCTTCGCCTTCCGGCAATAAAACCAATTGCACATTGAAGCTCTGCGAGAGCGCCATATCCAGGCCACGGAGGGCTGCCTTTATTCCGGCGGAATCACCATCATAAAGAATGGTCAGGTTCTTGGTCAGTTGGCCTATGAGCCTCAACTGGTCTTCGGTGAGCGAGGTGCCGCTACTGGCAACCACATTTTCCACTCCGCCCTGGTGCAGTGATATGACGTCGGTGTAGCCTTCCACGAGCAGGCATTCATCCATCTTGCTAATGGCCGAGCGGCTCTGGTACATACCATAGAGGACCTTGCTCTTTACATAGAGTTCATTCTCCGGGGTATTGATGTACTTGGGGGCTTTATCATTGCTCTTAAGTATACGTGCCCCGAAGCCCAGTATGCGACCCGTCATGCTCTGTATCGGGAAGATGACCCGCCCGCGATAGACATCGTGGTAGCTGCCGTTGCGGTTCTTTACCAGTCCCGCGCGTTCCAGCATATCTGCTTTGTAGCCTTTATTGGTGGCAGCGTGATAAAAATGTTCACCATGCTCGGGGTTATAACCCAGCCTGAAGCGCTCAATAATCTCCTTCCTGAAGCCCCGCTGCTTGAAGTAAGAGAGTCCTATCAGTGTTCCCTCTTCGGTATTCAGGAGGGTATCATGAAAATAACCCGCAGCGTATTCATTGAGAATGCGCAGACCTTCTTCAGCCAGTTGTTTCTGCTGTTGTTCGGGTGTACGTTCTGTTTCTTCTATAGTTATTTTGTAGTGGTCGGCAAGCCAGCGGATAGCTTCGGGGTAAGTGAGTTTCTCGTGTTCCTGTAAGAAAGTAACTACATTGCCTGCCTTGCCACAGCCAAAACATTTATAGATGCCCTTTGCCGGGGAAACATTGAATGAGGGTGTCTTCTCATTATGAAAAGGGCAATTGGACATGTAATTTGCCCCTCGCTTTTTAAGCCGCACAAACTGCCCTATGACGTCGATAATATCGGCGCGGTTCATTACTTCCTGTATGGAGGCGGGGGAAATCATTCGTTAATGCGAAGATAAGCTGATTTGGCGGGAGAATGATTATGTATAAAAACGGATGCAAAAAACCCCGCATAGCGGGGTTTCGAAGTTATTTGTAAAGTGGAGGCAATTATTTTTTTTCCTCCTCTTTTTTGTCATGGTCGTGATGATGGTCGTGCACATGGTGTATCTTGCCGTCGCCCACCACGGGAAATTCATCCGGGCTTGTTTGCTGTGCCTCTTCTATAAGCTCATCAAATTCTTCCCGTATTTCTTCAACGATGTGTTTCAACCATGATTTATGTTCGGGTGCTTTATTTTCTTCAGTTCCTTCCGGATTTGTTTGTTCGTTTGCCATAGCTGTTATATTTAATGTAATGCAATGTACGAATTTTTAGAAAAAAAGGAAAACAGTTGCTGTTATCATTGAGTAATTTCAGCAACACACCCGCTCAATTGTTCTTTCCTCAACGTTCTATTTCACCTCCGGATAGGGGAAATTCGGTGTCGAGGTCGTCGAAGAATGAGGTCTTTTCATCATCAGTCAGGGCCTTGTCCAAGTCTTCATCTGTTTCGCCACCTGATAAGGGGAACTCGGTATTCACCTTTTTCAGGTCATCAGTGATATCGTCAATCCAAGAATGGTGTTTGGGGTCGTTTCCGGCACCCTGCAAGAACCTATCATTTTCTGCTGCCATAACGGGTAAATTTTATTAGCTACAATTTACGACATTATTGCCGATAAAATAACCCCTTATTTGAATATTAATGGATTTTTAACGCAGAATCACCGCTGGTTTATCTTCCATTTACTTACCGTGCCCTGCATTGCCGGCCTGGTATCCTGTTGCTTGCTGCCGCTTTCCCATACCTCTGCTGCCAGCAGCGCCGCCACCTGTTCAGCCCCGGCGTCTTCGGTAAACAGGTATTCGGGTTTGAAGTATTTTTCTATGAACTTAGTATCAAAATTGCCTGTGCGGAAAGGTTCGGTTTGCACAGCCCACTTGCCAAATGGCAGGGTGGTCTGAATGCCCTTGATGTAGAACTCATCTATTGCCCTGCAAAGACGGGCTATGGCCCCATCGCGCGTATCGGCATGGGCTACCAACTTGGCTATCATGGAGTCGTAGAACACAGGTATTTCCATGCCCTCTTCATAGCCATCATCCACACGTACTCCAGGCCCTTTGGGAGGCAGGTACATTTCCAGTCTGCCGGTATCGGGCAGGAAGTTGTTGAAGGGGTCTTCGGCACATACGCGCAGCTCTATGGCATGGCCATTTATCTTCAGGTCGGCCTGAGTAAAAGATAATTTATTGCCCCTCGCCACATTTATCTGCTCCTGTACCAGGTCTATGCCGGTTATCATTTCCGAGACGCAATGCTCCACCTGCAGGCGGGTATTCATTTCGAGGAAGTAAAAATTCAGTTGGTCATCTACGAGGAACTCTACCGTGCCTGCCCCGTAATACTTACACGACCTGGCCACATCCACAGCACATTCGCCCATCTTTTTGCGAATCTCCGGTGTGAGGCAACTTGAGGGCGCTTCCTCTACCAGCTTCTGGTGGCGGCGTTGTATACTGCATTCGCGCTCGAAAAGGTAGGCGTAATTGCCATGCTGGTCGCCTATAAGTTGTATCTCTATATGCTTAGGGGAGGCAACGTATTTTTCTATAAAAACCGCGTCGTCGCCAAAGGCACTCAGCGCTTCGCTCTTTGCTGCGCGTATCTGTTCCTCAAACTCACCATCATTATTTACAATCCTCATGCCTTTGCCCCCACCGCCTGCTGATGCTTTTACCAGGATAGGGTAGCCAATACCATTGGCTATTTTGCGCGCTTCATTTATGTCACTTAATGGTTCTTCCGTGCCGGGCACCATAGGCACGCTGAATTGCTTAGCTGCCTGTTTTGCGGCTATTTTGCTCCCCATTGTTTCGATAGAGTGGGCGGAAGGGCCAATGAATATGAGCCCGGCATCAGCAACAGCCTTAGAAAAGGAGGCATTCTCACTGAGGAAACCATAGCCGGGATGTATGCCTTCGGCACCGGTCATTTTTGCTACTTCTATTATTTTTTCGCCCCTAAGGTAGGATTGCGAGGACAGGGCAGGGCCTATGCATACTGCCTCATCGGCATAGCGCACAAAGGGCATATTCCTGTCGGCCTCTGAGAACACCGCGACCGTTTTTATACCCATCTCCCTTGCTGTGCGCATAACCCGCATAGCTATTTCGCCACGATTGGCAATCAGTATTTTTTGCATAAAGGAGCGCTAAGATAGGAAGGAATCAGGGGATTAAGAATCGGAATTAGGAATTAGGTATTCGGATATAAGCAAATCTTATTCAGAATTAGGAACAGACCCCTATCTTTGCCGTTCTAAAAAAACATATAATTATGAAACGTAACGCAACAGCTATATGGAATGGTTCGGGTAAAGAAGGCAGTGGCAATGTGACCACTCAAAGCACCGTACTGAATAAGACACAATATTCATGGAAGAGCCGTTTTGAGGATGGAATAGGGACTAATCCTGAAGAATTGATAGCAGCAGCCCATGCAGGGTGCTATACCATGAAGTTGTCCTTTGTGCTGGGAGCCGCAAACTTTACTCCAGAGCACCTGGAAACTAAGTGCGATATCACACTCGACAACGGTACCATCACTAAGAGCGAACTGACCGTGACGGGTAAAGTGCCCGGCATCAGCGCTGAGCAGTTTAAGCAGTGTGTGGATGAGGCTCATGCAGGTTGCCTTGTGGGTAAACTATTCAATTGTGAGAAAGTAGTTGTTTCTGCCACTTTGGCGTAAATTTTCCTGATTTTTCATATTCTTAAGCGGCCTGATTCGGGCCGCTTTTTTTTGTGTATCGGTATTAAAGGAGAAAAGAAATAGCCGGAACTGTTTTAGGTTCCGGCTATCTTCTGTATATTTTTAAAAAACAAACTACACCATCATAGTCACCGGGTTCTCTATAAACGTCTTCAGCGTTTGCAGGAATTTAGCGCCTACTGAACCATCTACCGAACGGTGGTCGCAGCTAAGTGTCACCTTCATCAGCTGGCGCACTACTACTTGTCCGTTTTCTGCTACCGGGGTTGGCGTTATCTTGCCTACAGCCAGTATGCAGCTATCGGGCGGGTTGATGATGGCGGTAAATTCATCAATATCCATCATGCCGAGGTTAGAGATGGTGAATGTATTGCCAGTGAATTCGTGCGGTTGTATCTTCTTGGTGCGGGCCTTGTCGATCAGCGTACCGGCTTCCTGGGCTATTTGCGACAGCGATTTCTGGTCGGCAAATTTGATTACAGGTACTATCAGTCCTTCATCTACAGCCACGGCAGTGCCGATGTGTATATGGTGGTTCTGACGGATAAAATCGCCCATCCATGAGCTGTTTACGGCCGGGTGCTGGCGCAAGGCCATGGCGCATGCCTTTATGACGAGGTCATTGAAAGAAACTTTTACCGGCGAAACGTCATTTATGGCTTTGCGGGCTTCTATGGCTTTGTCCATTGTCATGGTCATGCGCAGGTAGAAGTGCGGCGCGCTGAATTTGCTTTCACCAAGCCTTTGCGCTATAATCTTGCGCATTTGTGAGTTGGGGGTATCAGTATAGCCTTCCTGGCCAACGGGCAGAGCCTGTACCATAGGCATTGCCGCCTTTTGTGCCTTTGGCGCGGCAGCCGGAGTATAAGTCTCCACATCGCGCTTAATGATACGGCCGCCATCTCCGGAGCCTTTTATCGCCTGTATGTCTACACCTTTCTCCTGTGCTACTTTTTTTGCGAGGGGCGATGCCTTTATTCGGTCATCTGTGGCAGGTGCCGGAGCAGGGGTGGGCGCAGCAGGTGGAGCAGGGGCTGCTGCCGGAACCGCAGTCTGCGTGGCTTGTTGAGGTTGTGCAGGGGGAGGAGTAGCCGCCGCAGCTGCCGGGGTGGATCCCCCGTTCTCTGCGTTAAGGATAGCCTGAAAATCTTCCCCGGGCTTGCCGATGATGGCCATAATGCCATTTACCGGAACGCCTTTGCCTTTTTCCACACCTATGTACAGGAGCGTGCCGTCGACATATGGCATTACCTCCATAGTAGCCTTATCAGTCTCCACTTCGGCTATTATATCGTCTGATTTTACGGTATCACCTACTTTTTTGTGCCATTCCGCAATAATCCCTTCCTTCATTGTATCACTGAGCAAGGGCATCCGTATTGCTTCCGCCATAAGTTTTCATGTATTTAGAAGTCAAAAGTAATTTTTTTAGTTGGAATTAGGAATTGCTGTGCTAATCAGTATTCTTTACTTTTCACCCAAATTCCTGCTTACTGTTAGTACTCGATGCTCAGCCCTAGTCCGTCTTTAAGTTTTCCGAGAGCGGGGTTTTTTTGCACCATAGCGTCAAATACTTCGCTTTTGCTGAGTATTACGGTCTTGGGTGCGTTTTTTGTGGCTTCATCTTCCACTATGTGGGTGGTGATGCGTACAAGTATTTTAGTGGCCTCCCGGTAATAGTCAAGCAGGTGAGTGCGCTGCTCGCGGGCATAGGTGTCGGTGAGTTCGGTAGGGGATATCAGCCGCACCTCATCGGGTGGGAGTAATTCTACCCGCATCATGCAGAATTGAGCAAATATTACATTTTTATCTGCTGCTTTTAGCTGTTGTTTGTATTGTTCAAAGAGTGTGTTCACCATTTCTTCGGTGAGTTCTTTTTTTTCGTCTTCCAGTTGCTCGGATGCCTGGATTATCCTGGCGTCAATGTCGGATAGCATGCCCTTGCTCAGCCGCCTGCCCCTGGCCGGAGCCTGGGAAGCGTTGGGTATTTCCGGGGAGGGGGTAGGTGAGGGCGTGTTTGAAACAGGAGGTGGGGTAGGTTTTACGGATTCAGGGAGCGGAGTGGCATTTATGATATTTTGTTCTGCAACCTGCTGATTTTCAGCTATTTTATTTTCGTTTATTGAAGTTTTTTTCTGATGTTCATTTTGCGCCTGGGGGGTAATTTCTACACTACTAGTGTTTTTTTTTACATGCTCCCCCTGGCCGTCGCCAAAGGAGAGAGAAGTGTCATTTGGTTTCAGGCTTTGTAATAAAAAGCACAACCTTATAAGGCACATTTCTACATGGAGACGCTTGTTTGTGGCAGTCTTGTAATTCAGTTCACTATCGTTTATTACGTTCAGCGCGGAGAGGATGAATGATGGTGGCGACTGATTGGATTTTTCGTTATATATGGGGCGGAAGTCGTTGGGGACATCCAGCAGTTTTGCCATACGGGCATCTTTGCACAGCAGCAGGTTGCGGAAGTGTTCGGCAAGGCCGCTGATGATAACATCGCCCTCAAAACCTTTTTCAAGGGCTTTGTCTAATTGCAACAGTGTACCTGCCACATCCTGGCTGAGCATACCATCTGTGAGGCGGAAGTAAAAGTCGGCATCAAGCAGGTTGAGGTGCTCCATGGTGTTGCTGTAGGTAAGCATACCATTGGTGAAGCTGGCTATCCTGTCGAGCATCGAAAGGGCATCGCGCATGCATCCCTCACTTTTTTGTGATATGATGTGCAGGGCGGCCTCCTGCGCCACCATGCTTTCCTTTACGGCAATGCTCTGAAGGTGGGCAACTATATCGTGGGTGGTTATACGTTTAAAATCGAATATCTGGCACCGGCTGAGGATGGTGGGGAGTATCTTGTGTTTTTCGGTGGTGGCAAGGATGAAGATGGCATAGGGCGGTGGTTCCTCCAATGTCTTCAGGAAGGCATTAAATGCCGCTGCGCTGAGCATATGCACCTCATCAATTATGTAGACCTTGTACCTGCCCTGCTGCGGCTGAAAGCGTACCTGATTTGTGAGTTCGCGAATATCATCTACCGAGTTGTTGCTGGCGGCATCGAGTTCAAAAACATTGAACGAGGTATTGTTCTTAAAGCTAATACAGGTATTACAGGTGCCGCAGGCTTCCATATCGGCCGTGGGCGATTCGCAATTGATGGTTTTAGCCAATATACGCGCACAGGTGGTCTTCCCCACACCACGCGGCCCGCAGAAAAGGTAGGCGTGTGCCAGGTGCTGATTCTTTATGGCATTCTTAAGCGTAGTAGTGATATGCTCCTGCCCCACAACCGTATCAAACGTTTGCGGGCGGTACTTACGTGCTGAAACTATGTAGTCGCTCATTTATTTAGTCGGGAGTCGTAAGTCGTGAGTCATAAGTCATAAGTCAGCGAGACCTATTCGTTGCGAAAAAAGACTATTGCCAAAAGTAAATAGTAAATGGTAGATTTTGAAAAGAAGTTTTTTGCTACTTCCCTTTCTTCATCGCTTCTATTTCCTGCTCCTTTTTCCTTTTTTCATCCTCGGCCTTCTGCATGGCAGCTTTTTCTTTTTCCAGTTTCTCGTTCATGGCCTTTACTTCCTGCTCCTTGCGTTTTATTTCCTTGTTCAGAGCGGCGGCGGCATCTACCTGACCCAGAAAGGCGGTAATGCTGGCCGCAATACCGGCATCGGTGGTTGTAGTCACAAAGTTGTTATACCCTTTAGATACCACAAAATACACCTTGGTGCGGCGCTTTTTCCTGGCTACTTTGTAGTATACATCTATTTTGGCCGGGCTTATTGCCTGCCAGTCCACTTCTTTATAGGTTTTGAATTTCTTTTTGCTTCCCGGTTTCTTCAGTCCGGCTTTGGCCAGTTCAGAAGCCAGGGCCTCCTCAATCAATGTTTTATCGTATTTGCTGGTGGCCACAAAGCCAGCTGCTTCGGTCTTTCCTATTTTTATCGTCTCTTCTGTCACCTTTTGTCCGTAGCTTAATAAAGGGCTTAGTAATATGGCGAAGAGCAACATGTTTAACATTCTTTTCATAGGAAATTGATTTTGCAGCGAAATTAGGTAATCCTTATTATATCTTAAGGAACGATGACACAATAAAGTACACCAATTTAACTGTTCTTTTACCTCGTTCATAATGATTTTTTGCCTCGGTGAGGGCTTCGCCGTTCCATTTCTGCTGCGTTGCAAAAGTCTTTAAATAGTCACTATTCGCAGATTTTGCTCCTTGCACAAAAGAAAAATAACTAGTTAACCTAACGTACTTTATTGTGTCAACGTTCCTTACTTAATGGTTTTATGTTATTTTTGCGCACAGAAAATCGCTTATGAAGAGGATCATTGCCATATTTATCACTTTTTTAATGCTGCTTGCATGTTCGCCGTTGGAATCGGTGGCTAAGGAAAAGAATAAAAAGAAGAAGAAGGCACACAAAAAAAGCTGGTTGTACAGGTTCCTCCATAAGCGTCATGACAGGGAGCAACTGTGGAATACGGGGCATACTGAGTTCAAGAACAGGCCGAAAAGGGAGCAGAAGAAGATAAGCAGGCACCATCTGGACCCGAATAAAAAGCTCAAAGAAAGTAAGAAGGACAAACAAAAGAAAAAGGACAGCAGCGGCAAGGATACTAATAAGGAGGCCCCTAATGAGACACCGCAGCAGGAGGCCCCATCGGAAACGGCCCCACCACAGGAAGCCCCCCCGCAGGAGGCTCCGCCATCGGTGCCACCTGCCCCGAGTGAGCCGCCAAAAGAAGAGCCTAAATAAGCCCATTGCCCCGGAGGCAATCATAAAAATTGGCAAAGGCGTACAACATTAGATTTATTTTATTTTCTTTGCTGAAAGAATAGTTGCTCATGAACACCCTCGTAAAAGTTTTGCTGCTTGTTTTAGTTACCGCGCTTTTTTCTTCATGCCTTTGGCGCAGGCCGGCGCATAAGAACTGGAGTACTAACTATCATCCGAAGGCACATTACAAAAAAGGGCTTAACTACGGTGGCCGCCGCTTGTGGGTGCGGTATTTTTAAAGTTTAAATCGAACGTTTTCCTCTCAATTGCAAATGCGGTCACTAGAATCTATCATGCGCTGCCGGATAAATTCATTTCGTGAACCTCGTGTTTTTTGCTGTAAAAAAAGCGCTAATTCCTAATATAATTGATGTGTATCATAGCGTAGGCTGATGAGTATCATCATTGGCCAACTATGCGGGCACTATTTTTGTATCCTGATTTTCATACTAAAATTGTTTTTATGAACGGGTTATCAAAAGTGTTACTTGCCGCGGGTGCGGGCTTGGCCGTGGGTGCAGCAATAGGAATGTTATACGCTCCTGAAGAAGGTGCAGAAACAAGGCGCCGTCTTATGAAAAAAGGTAAAAAGCTGGCGGGGCTGGTGAATGACAGTATTGACGAAGGGAGGGATTCGCTGGAAGAAATAAAGGGTGTGCTGCAAAAACAGCTGACCAAAGTGAACGACCGCCTTGAGGAGATAAAGTTTTAAGCAGATAAATAAACAGCCATGACCAAAGCACGCAAAATATTATATACTATTTCGGCCGGTTTTGTGGTGGGCGCTATATTTGGGATGCTATATGCGCCTACTGAAGGTGCCGAGACCCGGCGTAAAATAAACAAGCTCAGGCGTAAACTGGGCCTGGGTGAAAACGGGCAGGTGGAAGACCTGGACAGGGAAACGCTGCACGAACTGCGCGAAACACTGCAAAAGCAACTGAGGAAGATAGACACAGCCCTTGATGAAGTGAAGGGGTAGCCAGTTACTAAGGCTGTGCGGTTTGTTATATCTTTGCCGCATGGACCTCAACGCACTTACTGCCATCAGCCCCGTAGACGGGCGCTACCGCTCACAGCTTGCCGCTCTCGCCCCTTATTTCTCAGAATATGGCCTTATTAAATACAGGGTGAGGGTGGAGGTGGAATATTTCCTGTTCCTGGCCGAGAAAAAAGTAATATCACTGCCTGCAAAACTGAAACCCGCAAAGTTGAGAGCGGTCTATGAACAGTTTACCGAAGAGGACGCGGTGAAAATAAAAGGCATTGAGAAGACAACCAACCATGACGTAAAGGCCGTTGAATATTTTCTGAAAGAGAAGCTACAGGCACTAGGGGCGGGGGACAGCGTGGAGTGGATACATTTTGGACTCACTTCGCAGGATATTAATAACACTGCAGTACCACTGCTATGGAAGGAAGCGCTTGAAGAACAATACCTGCCTTTGCTGCTGAATATCCACCTGCAACTGTATCATATGGCTACGGAGTGGAAAAGCATACCTATGCTGGCGCGCACACACGGGCAACCGGCATCGCCCACCATGCTGGGTAAGGAGTTCATGGTCTTTGTGGAGCGGCTGGAGGGACAGATAGACCAACTGTTGAATATTCCGTTCGCGGCGAAATTTGGCGGGGCTACAGGCAACTTCAATGCACACCATGTAGCTTTCGGGCAGATAAACTGGGAGAAGTTCGGCAACGATTTTGTGAACAGGAAACTGGGCCTGGAGCGTATGCAGTATACCACCCAGATAGAGCATTACGATAACCTCGCAGCCCAGTTTGACGCCCTGAAACGCATCAATACCATACTCATAGACCTGTGCAGGGATGTATGGCAATACATATCCATGGAGTATTTTAAGCAAAAGATAAAGACGGGCGAGGTGGGCAGCAGCGCCATGCCGCATAAGGTGAATCCCATAGACTTTGAGAATGCCGAAGGGAATCTGGGCATTGCCAACGCACTCTATGAACACCTGAGCGCTAAGTTGCCGATAAGCCGCCTGCAGCGCGACCTTACAGACAGTACTGTGTTGCGCAATGTGGGTGTGCCGCTGAGCCATAGTTTCCTTGCCCTGCGCTCGATAGAAAAGGGCATGGGTAAACTGCTGCTTAACAAGCAGCGGATGGACGATGACCTGGATCGTAACTGGGCGGTCGTAGCAGAGGCTATACAGACTGTGCTGCGCCGCGAGAATTACCCGCAGCCGTATGAGGCATTGAAAGCATTGACGCGAGGCAAGGCAAGCATCACGAAGCAGGACATACATGAGTTCATAGATACGCTGAAGATAACCGGCAAGCTGAAGAAAGAACTTAAGGCCATAACACCGCATAACTATACGGGTATTGATTTTGAGATGTGACAGAGTTGAGTAATTTTTCGGTTAACCAGATATATAAGTGTACATTTTATTCTCAAAGGGCCATGAAATTTTTTGCCATTCCCGTTCTGCTGTTATCTACTTTTTTCATGAGCCCTGCGCAAGAAAAGAGTGTGCTGTTCATAGGTAATAGCCATACCAGCTACAACCAGATGCCGCAGACCGTGCAGAAAATGATCGATGAGAAGAAAATAAAAATGAAGATAGAGCAGGTGACTGCTGATGGAAGTACTCTTACGGGTCACGCGAAGTTCAAGGTTGATCAGAAAAGTTCCGGGAACTCTATGCGGGTAAAAAAAGGGGAGTCTACCCCGGCCGTGGAGAAGATACTCAGCAAAAGCTGGACTGCCGTCGTATTGCAGGAAAGTGCAATATCTGTGCTGATACCCGAACAAAGAAGATATTGGGTAACCCCAGCAGTGATGTATTTCGATAGCCTGATCAAGGCTCGGAGCGGGAGGACGATATTATACCAGAACTATGCTTTGCAGGAATACCCACAGAAATATTGCTTCTCCTATGGGGCTTCAGACGCTATTTTCAGGAGAATGGCATTCGACCCTGGCCAGCAGATGGAATTGCCCGCAAACGCTGCCTGCTCTGATAGTTTTCTGAACAGCGGGGAGGAATTTGCGGTATTTAAGAAAGAACAAGATAGCCTCGCTGCCAAAACAGGCGCAAGTGTGGCCGAAGTGGGCCATTATTTTGAGCTCTGTAAACAGCAGCATCCGGAAATACAATTATATGCGGGTGCCAGCGACAGCCACCCATCTAAAGAAGGGTCTTATCTTATCGCCTGTGTGTTTTTTAAAACGCTTACAAAAGAGAGTCTTAAAGAAATCACCTACAGCGCCGATATAAACAAAGTGACTGCACGGATACTGAGGGAGATGGTAGCTGAGGATGATAATTGATGTCCGGTCAATTTGCAATTACAAATACTTCTTTAGCGGCGAGTCCCGTTCTTTGAGAAAATGTTTGTACACCATTTTATCGGCAAGGGATGGGAGCAGTTTATTGAGCCAAACGGCCAGCTTGCCCTGTGAGGTCATTACCACAGTGCGTTTACGGGTTTCTACGGCATCGAGTATGCGTGTAGCACACTCTTCGGCGCTCATGAGCTTGCTTTCGTCGAGCGGGGTTTCGCCCTGGGCGGTGCCATCGTTGCTGCGCGCCACATTGCGTATGTTGGACGATGTGAACCCCGGGCTCACCCACATCACATGCGCGCCGGTGTTCAGCAGTTCGGTGCGTAATGCTTCAAGGAAGCCCTGTAATGCATGTTTTGATGCCGAGTACCCGGTGCGGGCCGGCAGCCCCCTGTAGCCGGCTATAGATGATATGCCCGCTATCACGCCTTTTTGCTTTATCAGGGATGGCAAGGCATATTTTGTGCAGTACACTGCTCCCCAGAAGTTGATGTCCATCAGCTCCTTTATCACCGCCAGGTCCACATCCTCGAACAGCGCGCGCATACTTATACCTGCATTGTTGATGAGCACATCGACCACGCCCCATTTTTGAAGCACCATATCTATGAATGCCTTGCAGTCGGCCTCCCGGCTCACATCGGCCTGCAAGCACAGCAACTTATCTGATTGCGGGAAGAGGGCCTGAAGTTTAGGCAGGTTGCGCGCGCACACGGCCACACGCGCGCCGCGCGCCAGCGCAGCTTCAGTGAGCGCCTTGCCGATGCCGGAAGAACCGCCGGTGATGACCACTACCTTATCTTGTATTACAGACATATACAGGGGCAAAGATAACTTTTATAGCTGCTATTTATAGGTCTTGCTGACGAGGTAATAATATGGCCCGAAGAGGTGATCGCGAAAAATATTGGCGCTGGTGTCAGGGAATTTACGGCGGTATTCTTCGTCGGGTATGAGCACCACAGGCACGCCTGCCCGCACATAGTGGCAACTGGCGGCGTAGCGCGGCTGCTCAAGGTCGGCCATATATTTTCGTACCTGCTTATATAACACCCGCCCGAGGAACTTCTGGTATTTGCGCTGCGTTCGGCGGGTGAGCCTGTCTAATTTCTTGTATATGTGGTTTATGTAGTACCGTACGAGGAAGTTTTGCTTACGCAGGCTTTGGCGCGTGTGTGCGAAAGGGTCCTGGTTCAGGTCTTTTATGGTTTGCACGGTCATGGGCATTTCGGGCACCCAGTCGGCGGCGTTCACCACATTGTGTGCCCATCCGCCACGGGTAAAGTGGTCGAAATCGTAGGCATAGTAAAGGTTGCCGGGCTTGGGGGCTGCGCTACAGTATGTTTTAACGATGAGGTCGTTAGGCAGTGCTCCTTCGGCCATCTTGTAGTGTATATGGGAGGTGAGCAGGAACGCCAACACGCCACCCTGGCTATGCCCTTCTATGATTACCTGCTTGATCCCTTTGCCGTGCCATATCTTCAGCCGCTCAGTAATATCGGGCAGCATGCTGCAGAGGCCGAGCGTCCAGCCCACATGCACGTATGCTTTTGGGTCGGTAGCAAATTTATACTCCACAGGATTGATGCCGTCGGGCTTCAGGCTGCCGGTGGCGGGTATCATGGCAGAATAGAAATTCTCGAAGAGGCTGGCGGCATCATTTGTTGTGCCCCTGAGGTTGATGGCCATTATGGTATGGTCTTTATTCACCCATAGCTCCCATCTGTTATGCAAGCCCATTTCGGGCGACTGATACACCTTGTCAAAGTCTGTTTCCTTGGGGATATCGCCCCGGAAGGATTTGCCCACCTGGCCGGCGCAGCGCCGCAGTACGCCGAGATATTCATCGGCATCGAAGCCGGGTTTAAGGGTTTGGCCAGAAACGGTGGTGCAACAAAACAGAATGGAAATAATAAGCGGATAAAAGGACGTTTTCATACTGCGGATGTGCTGTTAAAATTAGGCATTATGCACAACATGAAAAAAGTGCAGGTACGGTTATTCAAATATGCTTATCATCTTCTTCTTTCCCGCTGTGACAGCGTCGGGGTCTGATTCTTCATTGAGGATGCGCTGTAGTATGGGTTTCAGGAG
Organism: uncultured Flavipsychrobacter sp.; assembly: GCA_964430995.1. Taxonomy (GTDB): domain Bacteria; phylum Bacteroidota; class Bacteroidia; order Chitinophagales; family Chitinophagaceae; genus Nemorincola. Next base: position 40,671 of record CAYSIG010000021.1, on the reverse strand, counting down.
TTCCAGCCGTTTTTTGGCTGTTTCTGCTTCTTCCGCGTTCTCAGATTTTAGATTGTTTTTATACTCCGTGGCGGCCTGGAAGAGGAAACTGCCATATATGGACCTATATTGTTTTAGCCCTTCGGTTACTACCATTGTGGCAAAGACCTCTGCACATTTGCGGAACGATTCATCACTTTTTACTTTTTTTATGTACTGCGCCATTGCCGAGCAGTACCAGTATCGCTTACTGCCGAAGGCGTAGGGTACATATCGCTCAAAGAGGTCGGCATCGTCGTCTGCGCCCATTTTTCCAATGATGGTCCATACTGCACTCTCAAGAGTAGCTTTGGGGTCTTTGTGTACGAACTCTTTGGCTATAAGGTAAGCGGTGTCGAGGTCTATTTTAGACAGGGCTTCAAGCGCGGCCCCGGCTATGGCGTAGGAGCTATAGCCTACGGCTTTCAGCATGAGGTCGCGGGCTTCCGTCACTTTCCAGTCGCCAAGTGTGTAGAAGGCTTCAGCGCGCACCAGCTTATCGCTGTCGTACTTTGCCACCGAGGTAACATATTCAGCCCATCTTTTGTGGTACTGTTCGTTGGTGGAATTGCGAATCTGTGTCAAGGCGTGGCGGCGTATGGGGTGGATATTGTCGGTCAATGCCAAGTCTATAATTGCCTGTGAGTTGGTGTCGGATAGCTGCCTGCCTGCTGTTGATACTGCCAGCCGTTTACTTATATAGTCATCGGTATGGGTTAGCTGCACGCGCCATTGGGGCATTTTTTTATAATCGCGTAACTCTCCGGGCAGCAGGTGGGTGCAGTCGGGTATTATTACCGGGGCGATGCCGTTCTTATACGGGTAGGTATATGTTTCCTTTCTCCGGTTTATGTTCCAGTCAACAACCGTTTTTTCACTGCCATAGAATATTGCTGATTTCAGCGGCAGGCGGTATGCGAATGTACTGTCACTTTGTGCCTGTGTTACTGTTACCAATACCTGCTGCAAGGAGTCGTTATAGTCATAATTTACCTTCAGTAAAGGGTGTCCGCCCCGGTAGTACCATTGATCAAAAAACCAGTTCCAGTCCTGCCCGGTAGCCTCTTCCACGGCCATGCGCCAGTGGTGTGCCTCTGCCGACTTCAGCGCATTCCGGGTGAGGTAAATGTTCATTGCTTTATCAAATGCGGCATCGCCGATGAGTGCATTCAGGTATCTTAGAATGGCACCGCCTTTGTTGTAGGATATAGGGTCGAATACTTCTTCACGGCTGTCGTAGTTAAAGCGTACCAACGGGGCATCGTTGCCGGCAGCCGAAGAAAGGTAACCGCGAAGATCGTTGTAGGCGAGCTCGTCGCAGTATGCACGGCCGTATTTATATGCCCGCCACATCTGCTCGCCATAGTTGGCAAATGATTCATTTACGGTCACATTGCTCCACGATTCGCAGGTAACGTAGTCGCCAAACCATTGATGGAACAACTCATGGCATACTATGTCTTCAGAATTCTTGTCTGCTACCTCGCGCGGGTTCTGGAGCATGAATTCGCCGAAAAGTGTAGCTGTTGTATTCTCCATAGCGCCCGATACATAGTCCCTGACCACAACCGAACTGTATTTATTCCAAGGGTAGGGTACGCCTGTTCTCAGGGAAAAGAACTCCATCATGTCGCGGGTATGGTTGAACATGAGGTAGGCGTACTGCTCATATTCCGGTTCTACATAGTAGCTCACTTCTTTGCCACGCCAGTTGTTCACGTCCACTTTAAACTTACCTATGGCAAACATTACTGCATAAGCCTGTATGGGCATGTCCATCTTCCATATGTCGGTGCGCATTCCTTTGCCCGTGGGTGCTTTCTTTACCAGCGCACCATTGCTTAATGTAGTGAAACTATCGGGAACGGTGAGTTCCACCTGTGTGGTAAAACGGGTATTGGGCTTGTCTATGGTTATCATCCAGTGCGAGTTTGATTCTGTTTCGCCCTGTGTCCATATCTGTGCCGGTTTGTGTGGTATTTTATAGTCGGTATTTATGAAGTAGAGGCCCCGGTCATCCCTGATGGCGCTGCTGCCGCCTGTAGGTGTGGCATAGGGCATAGCCGTATATTTAAGGTATAGCTCTGCATTGTCGGTCATTTTATATTGACGGGCAAAGCGTATGGTCAGCAGATCATTCTCATAGGTGTAGTTCAGCTTTGTCTTACCCGTGCTGCTAATCAGCATCACGCTGTCTATGCGCATACTTTTGGCGTCGAGCACCAGTGAGTCGGTGGCGTAGAAATAAGGGCGCAGTGAAATCCATTCTTTCACGTCGGCTGTTTTTTCTTTCAGGTTGAAGGAGAGGGCTATGCGTGTGTTTTTTATTTCCCAGGCCTTTGTGGCAGATGCCTGATATGGGGGAGGGCCCGGCGGTGCGCTTACTTCAAGGGTGTCGAGGGTAATATGTTGTACGGTATCTTTAGGAGTAGTGTTGGAAGATATGACCTGCGCTAAGCAGGGTAGGGTGGGTAGCAGGAATATCAGTAAAAGGGCTATTCTCTTCATTATATAAATAGTTACCGGTAAAAGTAAGATTAATGTTCAATAAGGCTTTACCCTGTATGGAGTGATACTATCAGTGAAAAGCCTCTTCAAAATGGATGATTTCCTTTGTCGTTCCCTTGTCTAAAAGGATGCTTATTATATCAAATCTGATGTTAATGTATTGAGGGTTTTGCGTTACGAAATCTATCGCTGCTGATTTTAAGAATTGTTGTTTGCGATGGGTGACGGATTCTTCGGGAAAGCTAATGTCGCTGCGGCTGCGGGTTTTTATTTCAATAATCGCTAATGTGTTATCTTTAAATGCAATAATATCTATCTCCTTTTTGCCGCTGCGCCAGTTGCGGAACAAAACAATATAACCTTTATTTAGCAAAAAGTCTGCGGCTATTTGTTCGCCCTTTATACCAATTTTACTATGTTTGGACATTAAACGATAGCTATAACGATGAAAAAGCTGGTACTGGATTTTCCAATACAATTGCACGAAGCAATAATAATAGGAAAAAATCACCGATTTATTGCCCACCCTAAAGAATTTAATAACGTAGTTGTTACCGGATTAGGTGGCAGTGGTATTGGCGCCTCTATAGTACAGAATTATGTTTTCGATAAACTGAAAATACCTTTTACAGTAAATAAGGATTATTCCCTGCCTTCATTTGTATCGCGGAAAACGCTGGTTATTGTCTGCTCATATTCCGGCAATACGGAGGAGACATTGATGGCTATGCGCCAGGCTATTAGGAAGAGAGCAACAGTAGTATGTATTACATCGGGTGGTGAGATAGCGGAGATAGCAAACAGCAAAAGGCTGGATTGCATACTGGTACCCGCTGGTATGCCACCACGCTCGTGCTTAGGTTATTCTCTGGTGCAGATACTGTATGTGCTGGCGCATTACGGCCTTATCGGTTACCAGTTTGAGAAAGAATTAAAACGCTCTGTAAAGACGCTTAAAGAAAACGAGCACGACATACAGAAGAAAGCGCTGGCGGTGGCCAAAAAGGTCTATGGCAAGTTGCCTATTATTTATTCGTCGGGCAGTATGGAAGGCGTGGCGGTACGTTTCCGCCAGCAACTGAATGAGAATAGCAAGATACTGGCATGGCACCATGTGATACCCGAGATGAACCACAACGAGCTGGTAGGCTGGCGCGATGATGCACAGGATAAGGCTGTGATCATACTGCGCAGCAACGACGACTTCAGCCGGGTGCAACTGCGCATGGAGATAAACAAAAAGGTAATCAGGAAATATACACCTCACATCATTGAGATACAGGCGGAAGGCAAAAGCTACTGGGAACAGGCTTTTTACCTGGTACACCTCACCGACTGGGTATCTGTAATGCTGGCCGATATGCGCCAGCTCGATGCTACCGAAGTAAAGGTGATCGACTTTTTGAAAAAGTCGCTGGCGAAGGTGGAGATATAGTTGTTGGGAATTATTCTGCTGCCGGCTTCTTTGGCCAGAAATTTTTTACCTGCTCTACGGCAACCTGCATATCCAGTTCGTTCATGCATTTGAAGTGTCGCTTCGGGCAGCGTGCGTAGCCAAGTTTGCTACAGGGGTGGCAGCCGAGGTTTTTGTTCTCCATAATCACCGACTGTGCGGCTATCCTGTCCTTGAGGTTGTTGAAACCATAGTAGGGGAACATGCCCATCTCGGGCGAGGTGTTGCCCCATAATGAAATGATCGGCTTTTGGAAAGCCGCCGCCACATGCATCAGCCCGGTATCATTGCTTACTATTACTTTGGCATACTTCACCAGCTCCGCTGACTCATTGAGGCTGAACTTGCCGCAGGAGTTGTATATTTTTATGCGGTCAAGAGCGGCTATTTCATCTCCTTCAGCCCGGTCTTCTGGGCCGCCAAGCAGCATAACAGGGTAGGGTACTGTTTCGCAGAACTTTTTCCATTGCGCCACCGGCAGCTTTTTAGTATTGTATGAGCCACCTATCACACAACCAACGAAACCGCCCCAATGGCTCATGGGTATGTCGGTATTGGTGAGTTGTTTATCGGTGCGTAAAAAATAGTCGAGCCCTTTGCCGTCATTGTACACCTCGAGTGGCCTTACCGCCTCAAAATACCTTTCGACGATGCTCTTGTCGGGCATTACATCCATTTTAAGGTTGACCAGCAGCCATTTTTTGAAGTTCAGTTTCGGGAATGCGTAGCTCTTTACTTTCAGCGCTTTCTTCACCCGCATAGTCCTGATGTTGTTGTGCAGGTCTACCACGTGGTCGTATTTCTCTTTCTTAAGCTGTTCCGTCACTTCAGCGAGGTCGTCGTTCAGGTAGAACAGGCGGTCTATGTAGGGGTTGCTGGTGAGCATGGGGCCATACGCCACCTTAGTGAGGTAGTGTACCTCGGCCTGCGGGTATTTCTGCTTCAGGCAGCGGACAACGGGTGTGGTGAGCACAATATCGCCAATGGAAGAAAAACGTATCACCAGTACCTTCATAGCCAGGCAGGAGGAAAATTGTAGTTAATGTTAAATACCCTCTTAATTAGGAGAGTATGATAATTCGCACCATGCCTTGTTGTCTGTGACGCCCAGGTCTTCTTTGGCTGCACTACATATGCCAATGATGCTGTTGGCGTATAGCTTGGTGTCGGGGAGGGGGCCGAGCACTTTTACATAGATGGTCTTGCCATTGCTGGGGTTGAACACCTTTATGACAGCGCCGCGCTGTGAGGCATTGTGGAATGCGTAGTAAATATTGTTTTTTCCGGGTTTTTCAAAAAACACAGCTGTGCCTTTTTCGGTAAGTATATTAGTGCCGCTGTTAGTTTGTTTGTTATAAATGGTATCGAGTCCTCCGGGTATAATCACTGCTTTGCCAGTGTCGGCAGGCGATTTCTTTTTGAGCATGGGGTACGCCGCAAGTGTTGCAGGGTTAGTGGTATCAAAGCTCATCATTTTTACCCAGCCCATGAACAGCACATCATTTTCGTGAAGGGTATTACCTTTAAGATCGTTCCACATCCTCATCTGCGATTTTGTGACGCCCGCATATGTGCTGATAACACCAATATCATCTTTAGGTACTACGCGGTAATACAACTCATGCAAATCCCTGAAGTTCTGTTTGTTGATATAAAAGTTCTCCCTCACGATGGGGATATTGATGTAACTGCCAGGGGTGAACTTTTTGAGCACATCGGCATCATTTGCCGCATCAATAGCCGATGGGGCAAGGTAAAACCTTGTAGCCAGCATTTGCATGTCTTCTCCGGTTTTTACCTGGTGTTTAATATACAGTACGCTGTTCTTATGAACGGCGAAAATGCTATCGGATGTCTGCGCAGTAGCGCCGGCACCAGATATGAGTAATAATGCTATAAATAAGTATTTTGACATACTTGAAGAGAATTTGTTGCGAAAAGTACAACAATTATGCCCAATTTCACTATTGTTATTCAATATTATGTTAATGTATTGGTATTATTGGTTTTAACTTAACAAATTAAAGCTATTTACAGTTCCGTTATCTCCATTCTTATGCGCCAATGCCTGGGCAGGTAATTGTTCACCCGGTTGCCGAGCGATTTTATCCAACCGAGGCCCAGGCCATTGTACCGTACCATCTGCCAGCCTTTTTCAATATCCGCAATTCCCATATCTTCCCGCTTCAGGAAGCGCAGGGCCTGCTCCCTGTTTACGGCTACTGATGGTATATCGGCAGCGGCATCTATGCTCAGCGCCACCTCGTGGGCGGGTATCCAGTCTTTGCCAGCGGGTGCGCCAATGTTTAAACCCACATTGCGCAGGTAAACATGCTGCTGCAGCAGGTGCCGGTCCTGCTCGTGATGTGGCATAATGGCACTGTAGTTTTCCTTATCTATCTGTATAAATAGTTTATCCGGTTCTTTCAGCAGGTAGCCCGCCTGCTGCTGCACCTTTTTATCATGGCCGGTCTTAAAGCGTGGATAATGTGCAGTATCAGCTTCTTCCTTCTTCTGCACGGCGGCTATAAAAAATCCTTCGCCTTTTACCTTGTGCGGAAAGAAGCGGTAGCCTGTGAGCCCCTTTGCGGAGGTTGCTGTGACTACGCCCCAAGCTTCATCAATCTCTGCGCTGACGGAGGCCACCTCATAGGTATCGGCCAGCCAGTCGAGTATCTGCTCATCTTCCTGCGGGGAGTAGGAGCAGGTGGCGTAGATGAGTATGCCGTCCTGCCTGAGGGCGGGCCACACATCGGCGAGAATGCGCTGCTGGCGCTCGCCGCAAAGCTGCACATTGGCTTCGCTCCATTCATCGAGCGCCTTTGCGTCCTTTCGCCACAGGCCGGAGCCGCTGCATGGCGCATCCACTACTATTATATCAAAGTATCCTTTCAGCTTGCCGAGGTCGCGCGGGTCGTTGCTGGTGACCCAGGTATTGATGTGGCCCCAGCGGGTCATGTTTTCCTCGAGTATGGTGGCGCGGCTGCGTATCACGTCGTTTGAAATAAGCAGGCTGTCGCTATCGAGCAGGGAGGCAATGAGGGTGCTTTTGCCGCCCGGCGCGGCGCAAAGGTCGAGTACCCGCAGGCCCGTGCGGTCTTTAAGCAAAGGGCAGAGCATATGCGCAAGGAACATGGACGATGCCTCCTGCACATAATAGGCCCCGGCATGGTAAGCGGGATCGAGTGTGAAGATGGGTCGCTCGGGCAGGTACAGGCCATTGCTACACCACGGCACCCGCTTGTTGGTGGTGTACAGGCCTATGTCCTTGGCGGGATTCAGCCGCACCGATGTGAGGGGCGCCTGGCTGTGGGCGGCAAGGAAAGCCGTTTCATCAAAGCCGGTGATGCCCTGAAGTTGCTGTAAAAGGGATGTGGGTATTTGGTTCAAAATTTATTGTTTTTTTACACTCTTTTTGGATAGTGGTTTTAATGTGTTATCAGTTGGTTTTTAGTTTTGTTATAAATATTTTTATGGACACTATCTTTACACTTTTTTTACATTTTTCCTTACGTTCATTACTGTGGTGAAATTTTACCGCAAAAGTTGCAAAGCCGCAAAGAAAAACCGCAAAGATTTTCGCCGTGAAATAAAGTTCGCCAATGCGGGAATGTTTACCAAATAAAAAAAGCATGGTGGTACAGTAAGTGTACCTTGACGGTTTTTGGGTGTAGTATGGGTAAGGGTTTTAGGGGTGTTTTAGGATTTTGGAATTAACATAAGCTTCAGTTTGCTGAGCCAGTATCTCTCTTTTTTTACCTTTCAGTTAAAGAATATAGTTTATTTATTTGGCACATTTTTTGGTAACTTTATCATAGCTATGTTACCTATTATTAAGCGTTTACAGTTTTGTTTTTTCGCCCTGTTACTTCCTGTTCTTGCGCCGGCGCAGGCTATATTTTACCAGCACGATGCATCTGTGAAGGTATTTGCTTACGGCAATGAGCAGACGATGGCGTGGTGCGGTGGCTTCAACAACCCTCAGTTTACCATGGGCGACCTGAACCGCGATGGGCTGCAGGACCTGGTGGTGTTTGAGCCGTGGAACAGTGTGCGCACATTCATCAATATGGGCACTCCGGGCAATCCTGATTACCGCTACGCGCCGGAATATGCCAAGAAGTTTCCGCCGGTATTTAACTATCTCATACTCTCTGACTATAACTGCGATGGCGTGCCAGATCTCTTCAACCACGGCAGCACGGGCTTTGAGGTGTACAGGGGATATTATAACGGGCACGGGCAGTTGCGCTTTACTTACTATCAGAAGCTGTTTTACTCCAACGACGAGTATTCGGGCGGCTGGGCCAATGCATTCAATAATCCGGGCGATATACCATCTATAGTGGATGTGGATAATGACGGCGACCTTGATTACGTGGCCTACGATATAGCGGGCGGCACCATGAAGCTGTATAAGGATATGCGCGTGGAGCATGGCCTGCCCTGCGACAGCATACGAATAGCGCTTAAAGACCGCTGCTGGGGCAGGGTGTACCAGGGTTTTTACCGGACGCATATGCTGGGCTACTCGTGCGACAATACACACCTGCTGCGGCCGTTTGGCGGCAAGGGCGAGAAGCTGACACACTCGGGTAATACGCCCTGCCTGTTTGACTGGGACCTGGATGGCGATTACGATTATCTTGACGGAAGTGTATCATTCAACGAAATGACCTTTCTAAAAAATGGCCGGATAGAAAAGGGCAGCGGGCCAGACTCTGCCATATCTCAAGATACCATGTGGCAGTCGGGAGGGAAGGCGATAAACATACCTATGTTCCCGGCGGCGTTCAATATAGATATAGACCAGGATGGCAAGAAGGATTTGGTGATAGCGCCGAATGCCCCCGGTAGTTATACGGAGAATGCAAAGGGTGTATGGTTCTATAAAAATTACTCGACACCCGGTGCACCCGACTGGCGTTTCCAATCGGATTCGTTTCTTACAAATAAACTTATAGACTTAGGCGCGGGATCGTACCCTATGTTCTTTGACTACGATAAAGATGGTAAACCTGACTTGTTTGTAGGGTCTGATGGGTATTATCAATCGGGTACTTTGCGCAGCAGGCTGTCGTATTACCTTAATACAAGCACAGCGGGCAGTTCGTCGTACACGCTACAGACAACAGATATGTTGGGGCTGGATGCCATGAATTTCAGAGGCACGGCACCAGCGGCGGGAGATATTGATGATGATGGCAAGGCCGACCTGGTGCTGGGCCATGTGAACGGAACGCTATCATATTACAAGAATATGGCGGCAAGTGATGCAGTGATGCCCGACTGGCAATTGATGCAGCTATACCTTACCGATATGAATGGTGACACCATCAATACGGGAGGCTATTCGGCACCGTTTATCTATGATATAGACAGGGATGGGAAGAAAGACCTGATAATAGGCAATATATACGGCTACATAGAGTATTACCAGAACGTGAGCACTGTGCCGGGCACCATAAGCCTGAAGCTGGTAAACAAACATCTGGGGCAGGCCAAGGTGGACTCACCACGTAGCTTTGGGTGCTATAGTGCGCCATTTATAGGCCGGATAGACAGTAGCGGCACAGAGTACCTGATGGTGGGCAGTGGTACGGGGCACATATATCAGTTCACGGGTTTCCAGAGCGGGGATACCACGGCGAGATATACACTGCTGGATGCACGGTATGCTTACATAGATACGACGTTCTCTATATTTTCTGCCCCCACTTACGGCTGCTATGACGGGCTGCGCAGCACGGTGGCTGTGGGCGATGTGAACAGCGACAGCAACTACTATATGGTGGTGGGCAACAGCAAGGGTGGACTGGAACTGTATAAGCGCAAGGTGTATTATCCTATACCTGAAAAGACGGGCGTGGACGATATGAACGAGCGTGCATCGGTGCTGGTATATCCTAACCCTGCGGCAGATATGCTGCATGTGTCGTGGAGTGGGGTAGCGCAGCCTGAGGTGCGTATCAGTTTTGCGAACATGACCGGACAGGTGTTGTATGCCGCCTCGGTAGCTTCGACAGAAAACAGTTCAGAAATTGATGTGTCTATGCTGCCTCCGGGCATGTATGTGTGCGTGCTGCAAAGCGGGGTGAACAGGTACTACAGTAAGTTTACGGTAGTAAGGTAGGACTAAAAATAGTTGTCCTGCATCAGGAAATCGCTCACGTATTCCCGCACACCTTCTTCCAGTGTGTAGAATGGCTTATCATATCCGGCAGTACGCAGCTTGTCCATATTGGCCTCTGTGAAGTACTGGTACTTATCGCGTATGTCGGCTGGGGTGTCTATGTACTCGATCAGTTCCGGGTATTTGAGGGTATCAAAGATGGCCCTTACAAGGTCGTTGAAAGTTCTGCCAATACCGGTGCCGGTATTGTAGAGGCCGCTTGCGGGCTGGTGCTCCATGAGCCACAGGCAGATGTTCAGCACGTCTTTTACATAAATAAAGTCGCGTACCTGCTCGCCATCGGCAAAGTTTGGGTTGTGTGAGCGAAAGAGTTTTACCTCGCCTTTTTCTTTAATCTGGTTATAGGCATGGAAAATAACGGAAGCCATCCTGCCTTTATGATATTCGTTAGGGCCATATACGTTGAAGAACTTGAGCCCTGCCCAGAAAGGCGGGGTAGCCCTTTGTCCTAACGCCCAAAGATCGAATTCGTTTTTTGATACGCCGTATGGGTTCAGCGGCTGTAGTTTACCCACTAAGTCATGGTCATCATTATAGCCATATTCGCCATTGCCATAGGTAGCTGCAGATGATGCGTAAACAAGCGGTATGTTGTTGCCGGTGCAGTAATGCCAAATGAGCTTGGAGTAGTCGAGGTTCCACTTTTTATGAACCGCATAGTCCATTTCGGTGGTATCAGTGCGGGCACCGAGGTGAAAGACACGATTGATAAGCCCCGGGTGGTTTTCAGTCCACTCAAAGAATTGTTCCCTGTGTACTTTATGCAAGTATTTTTTGCCGGCAAGGTTGGCGGATTTTTTTTCATTGGAAAAATCATCTACCAGCACCAACTGGTAAAAGCCAAGCTGGTTGAGGAGGCCGGTAAGACAACTGCCTATAAACCCCGCAGCCCCGGTAACTGCTATCACTTCGTTTCGCTCCATAAAGTAGGTAAGGGGGTATGCATAATACCCCGTGGAATTGACTAGTGGTGTGCGTGTGCCGTATCGGCAGCAGCCGGTGCAGCTTCGGTATGGTGCTCTTCTGCCGGAGGTGCAGCATGTTCTGCTTCATGTCCGCCACCTGAATGCCCTTCATGGGCCTTCATTTCAGTGCCGTGCCCCTCGCTATGTCCGTGCCCTTCATCGCTGCTAACATCCTGAATGAAGTTGAGCGCAGCTATGAACAGGCCAACAATGATGATGACCAGCCAGAAAGAGTTTTTAAAAGATATGATGGTCTTGTTCTCGTTAGTACCGTGTGTATCGTGACCCATGAAGAAATTTATTATAGTGCAAATGTAACCTTTAAGGCGGAATTCTGCAAATGCCAACCGTAACGAAAAGCAGCAGGTAAAAATCTTATATTTACGGCCGTATGCAGCCACTATTACTACTACATGGCGCGATAGGCGCCTCAGCACAACTGAAACCGCTGGCCGATAGCCTGGGCAGGGCTTTTAAGGTATATACGCCTGACTTTACCGGGCATGGGGGCAGGGCGGGGACGAATACCCTGTTCTCAATGGCCCTTTTTGCGGAAGATGTGCTTCAGTATATGGCCCAGGAAGGACTGGAAAAGGTAGCTATATTCGGTTATAGTATGGGGGGCTATGTGGGTATGTACCTGGCGAAACATTACCCGGAAAAGGTAGACAAGCTGATAACCCTGGCCACCAAGTATCATTGGGATGAGGCTACTGCTGCCAAAGAGGTGCAAATGCTGAACCCGGAAAAAATTGAGCAGAAAGTGCCGGTCTTTGCCGAAAGCCTCCGTAAGCTGCACGAACCTAATGACTGGAAACAACTGATGGGCAAAACAGCCGAAATGATGCTGACCTTAGGGAAAGATAACCCGCTGAAGCCGGAAGACCATACGACTATCACCACACCCGCTATGCTACTACTTGGTGACAGGGATAAGATGGTTACACTTGACGAAACGCTGGCTGTTTATAAAGCATTGCCCAACGCCCGTATGGGTGTGCTGCCCAACACGCCTCACCCGCTGGAGCAGGTGGATGTGGCGTTGCTGAGCTTTATGATAGGGAATTTTCTTGGGTGAGCCCGATAAAAAAAATCCCCGGTGGTAGATGGCCGGGGATGGTGAATGCAGTATAGGAGAAATTTAGTTCCTTGGTTTCTCCAGTATTTTAAAGAATTGGTCGAGCTGAGGGAGGATAACAATCCTTGTTCTGCGGTTTGTTGCTTTGCCTTCCTTGCTGTCGTTGCTTGCTATGGGCAGGTATTCGCCACGGCCGGCGGCTGTCATGTGTGATGGTGGTACGTGGTACTTATTCTGAAGGATGCGGACGATAGATGTGGCGCGCTTAGTGCTTAAATCCCAGTTGTCTTCGAGGTCGCCGCGTTTGAATTGTACGTTATCGGTATGTCCTTCTACCATAAATTCGATATCGGGCTGGCTGGTGAGCACCATTGCTACCTTACCCAGCACCTCGTTTGCCTGGTCGGTTACATCCCAGCTTCCGCTCTTGAAGAGCATCTTGTCTGATATGTCTACATATACCACGCCTTTGTCCACTTTGATGTTTATGTCCTTGTCATTAAGGTTGCCGATAGCGCTCTTCAGGTTGATGACCAGCGCCATATTCATAGAATCCTTGCGGGTAATGGCTTTTTGCAGCTCATTGATATAGGCATCTTTTACGCCGATGTTATCGAGCGATTTTTTGATGCTTTCCGCCTGTGATCCGCTGATTATAGAGAGGTCCTTCATCTGGTTCAGCAACTGGTTGTTGTTGGATTTCGCGTCGGCCAGTTGTGCTTCCAGTGCCTGTATTTTTGCCATATCTGCGGCGTGCTGCTCCCGGCAGAAATTATAGTCGCCCTGCAACGCCTTATAGTTGCTGTCGAGGCGGGTGTTGGCTTCGGCGCACTTTTTAAGTTTTTTCGTTGTGGTGCAGGAAGAGACGATAAATACAGAGGATAACCCTAAAATAAGCAATTGTCTGAGTTGCATAGAAACTGTTTAGTAAGCAATATTATAACTGCAAAGTTGCTGCAAAATTGCCTGAGATTAGCCTAAAGCTCTGTTAATATGAAAAAAGGTGGATATAGTGGGGATAAGTAATCGCTACAATGAAAAAACTAATTCAGTGTAAGTGATAATGTATAAACAATTTAAAAACACATCAAGAGGGATGCGTAAGGTAGTAATAAACTGAAAAAACAGCTCCTGCCAGGCACAGCAGCGAAAGGAATATCATCAGTATAGCCTTTGGTGTGAATTTTTTCATACTTTGATCTTATTCAGGGCCAAAGCTAATGAAAATTATTCCGCTTTTAAATTGAACTCCCTTGTAATACTGGTAAGAGGGCCTTCGACAGGCTTACCATCTTTATCAAGCAGGGAGAGAGTCACTTTGCTTTTGCCCGTACCGAGGTTTTGTATAAAGTAAGGTTCCCATTTCACAAGGGTAGCGCTCATTACCTGTGTGGGCCTGTCCGTGTTTGCCACATCTGCTTTTACCTTATAGGCTTCTGGGCCGATTTCGCAATTCAATACATAAAAATCGAGCAGCAGGTTGGTGGTGTCTTTACCAATATAGTCGCCTTTTGGCCGGCTATACACCAGCATAGGTGTTTTGGGTTCGTCCAGTTTTTTCAGGTTGCCTTTTTCATCTATTTTGAAATGATAAACTATGGCAGCACCTTTGGACTTAATAGATTCGTGGTAGGAGCGCGAGAGGAACGCTACGAGGTAATGTTCGGTATTATTTGCCAGCGTTACGGCATTTGTGGGTTCGTACAGGGCTTTATATGGGGTGTTGTCAAGAATAAAATGAATGTGCTGGCCCTGGGCGGAGTTATTGCACATCTTATTTTCATTATCGGAGGTCTGTAACTTCAGCTCGTAGTTCCTGATGCTGAAGTTGAACGTGACCTTTGCAGAGTCTGTGCCTACTTTTTCGGCTTTAACATTGCCTATGCCGAGGGTTGCATCCGGGAACTCGGGGGACGGGGTGACACTGCCTATGGCTACCGGCAACAGGGGGGCAGCTGCCACAACCGTATCAGTAGCAGCAGTGTTCTTATTTTCTGTGCTTTCTCCGCAAGCGGCCATGAATAAAGACAAGCCTGCCGCCAATATTACCCTATAGTTTTTGCTCATATCCCGGTATTTCTATCAAAATTAATATCTATTTCTGACAAAATCAGAAAACACTATCTATTGTTTATGTATTGCTCTGCGCGGCTGTTGGAATAATCACCCGTTCCATTATTTACGTAGAGGAGCGTACGCCACTGGTTATTCTGCAATTCGCCGGCTACATTGCTGTGCAGCAGCCTGTAGTCATTGATCATTTCGTTTGATTTATAGAAAAGGAAAAAAACATCGGCTACATCCTTTTTGTTGAGCTGGGTGAGTACGTTGTATTGCCAAATCTGGTAGGGGAGGCATCCCTGGTCGTTCTCGACAGTAATAATATCTGTTGGCGGGCCATACCGGAGGTATATGAAGCCGCGGTCTGTTTCGTAGCCGGGGGTAGTGGTGCTGTTGAACCGCTTGTTCACATCGGTAATCTTGGCGGTGAATTCTTTCCAGGCTTTGGTGGGGTCTTTTTTATTGATATTGGCAAAGAAGTTGTAGATGTAATAACGCATGTACATCTCGTCGGGCCTTTTGAGGAAGTTGTTGATGGTCTGCCTGCCAGCAGGGTCGCTGAAAGGCAGCAGCATTTTCAGTATGGCGCGAACCTGAGCAAGGTCATATTTGGCAAGGAAAGTTTTGCTGAGGTTCAACACATTTACGCTCTCCACGCCGGTATCAGCCATGGGCGCGGATTTTTTTAGGGTGTCAGACGGAGGGATGTATGGGTGTTTATTCAACTTCTGGAAAAAAAGAGTGGTTGAAGCAATGGTTTCTCTGCTGCTGTTTTGCAGGGCCATGCGCAGGTAGTAATTGCCCGACGGAAGCGAAGCAAGGTTGAAGCTACCTGAGGCAAATGCGAAGGTTGGTGCGTTGCTTATGGTGTCAATTTTCTGCATGGTGCCGAAAACGCCCTGTGCCTCATTTTTGGATATGGCAACGGATTGTACCAACGGGTAATCAGCCTTTGTTATTTTATCTGCATTGTATAGTTCGGCATAGTAGCGCAGGCGGTTCATGCCATCGTCATAAAAATTTGTGCAGAAGGGAATAAGCAGCCTTCCATTTTTAGTGAATTTGCCGGGGGGGGCGTTTTCAATGATGGTATCTACCAGTTGGATGCCACTATAGAATGGCGTATATTTCTGTGGGGCAACCATAAAACTATCGCGGAATGAAAAACGGTTCAGGGTGTCGCCGGCATCGGTAAGCTGCATTCGAACCTTTATGATACCTTCGGGCAGATCATAATTGCGCAGCTCAATGACCGGGTGCTGCATAATCTCGTTTATTCCGGTGCGTGGCACAGTCTGCATTATATATTGCTCCTGCTTTATGATGCCAGCATCATTGAAAATAACGATGTTGGTGCGTACCTGTGCTACTATTTTGTTATCGCTGTTTGTGTTGTAATGCAGTGTATTAGGGTTTATTTGCCAGTAAAGGTCGAGACTGGATACTAATTTGCCGCCCTGTGTTTTAAAAAACAAAGTATGTGACACCACTGCATCAATAGCAAAGGCAGGTGAGGACCATAGCAATATGCATACATATATAATAAACCTGCGGGACATTAGCGAAGCTTTGTGCAAATATAACCCCAAACCCCTAAAAGGGTTTACTCATATTGTTAAAGCTTTTTGTTCTTATTTTGCGGCATGGTTGTTTCGTCTTTTCTGACTTTCCCGAATATAAGCTGGTGGATGAAGGTGATGAATGCCGGTACGGTCGTTTTTGACACAGCGGAGCGTTTTCAGAAAATGAGCTACAGGAACAGGTACCGGATATCGGGAGCCAATAACAGTATATTACTTACAGTGCCGCTCATAAATGGCAGAGAACAACGCTTGCAGATGGCAGATGTGCTGATATACAATGATGGCCTGTGGCAAGTGCAGCATTGGCGGACGCTGGTATCGGTGTATAAACGTACGCCTTATTTTGAGCACTACGAAGACCTGCTGCGCCCGCTGTATGAACAGCAATATACCCACCTTGCGGCATTCAACAGGGCATCAATAGACTGGGTGGTGAAGCAACTGAAAATGGATATGGACATTGTGGAAACGGATGAATATGTCAGAGAATACGCGGCAGGGGTGGTGGACCTGAGAAACGAAAAGGTCGCTAATGTGGTGGTGCCAAAATATTACCAGGTGTTTGAAGACCGTATTGGCTTTCAACCCGATCTGAGTATACTTGACCTGTTATTTTCTGAAGGGCCGGAGGCGGTTGACAGGTTGATACGCTGACAGCAGGAGGCGTTAAAATCCTCTCATCTTCCAAACACCGTACATGGCTTCTTTGATGATACCTTTGCTCATTTTGGATGTGCCTTCCTTTCGGTCGCGGAATGTGATGGGCACTTCTCCGATTTTGAATCCCAGTTTCCATGCACGGTATTTCATCTCTATCTGGAAGGCGTAGCCGATAAAGTGTACCTCATCGAGGGGAATAGTGCTGAGAACTTTGCGGTTGTAGCACACAAAGCCTGCTGTAGGGTCATTCACCGGCATCCACAATATCATCTTAGTGTAAAATGCACCTCCTTTTGAAATGAATATTCGGTCCCACGGCCAGTTTACCACTTTACCACCGCTGGTGTAGCGCGAACCAACTACCACATCTGTTCCTTTTGCGCACGCATCGTATAACCGGTTCAGGTCGTCGGGGTCGTGAGAGAAATCAGCATCCATTTCAAAGATGTATTCGTAATCCCTATGGAGCGCCCATTTAAACCCGGCTATATAGGCTGTACCGAGACCGAGTTTTCCTTTTCGTTCTATGAGGTGGAGCTTACCGGAGAATTCCTGTTGTAGCCGTTTTACTATTTCGCCTGTTCCATCGGGTGAGCCGTCATCTACAATGAGTAGGTGATAATCGCCCGGTAAGGAAAAAACCTTACGGGCAATCTTTTCGATATTTTCCTTTTCGTTATAGGTCGGTATGATAACTAGTTTCTTCAATCAAGGCAAAAATAAGTCGGCAAAATAATGATAATGTAATGATTATTTAAAATAGTTTGCTAAAGTTTTGGTTAATTGTGGTTAAAAGGCGGAAACTCAGGGCTTATGGTTTTAAACCGGCTTTTTTCAGTTTCATCCTGTTTAATATCTCGGATATCTTCTGTTTGGTATGAAGGGCGAAGTCAGCCTGCATCATCCAATCGTAATATTGGGGCTCGCTAGTGAAGATCTCTTCTACTTTTCTGCCCTTGTGTTTACCGAAATTAAATACCGGTTGGCCGTCTTTCATAATTATGCGACGGGCATAATCCACATATTCATCGGTGTGTGTAAACTGGTGCAGCGTGGCCACATCATTGCCAATATCCGCATATCTTTCCAATTGTGCATCCAGCACTTCTATTGTTGCATTTATATCGGCCTCGGCGCTATGGGCATTTTCCAGTTGCTTATTGCAGTAAAATGTATAGGCAGCGGACAATGTACGGGCTTCCATTTTAAAGAAAATCTGCTGTACATCAATCATATGACGTTCGGTGAAATCAACATTGATGCCAGCACGCAAAAACTCTTCTGCCAGGAGGGGAAGGTCGAATTTACTGGAATTGTACCCGCCGAGGTCACAACCGCGCATCCAATCACATAAAGTGTGCGCCACTTGTTTGAAAGGCGGGCTGTTCTTCACATCCTCGTCAGTAATGCCGTGTATCAGTGTTACTTCAGGTGGTATAGGTATGCCCGGGTTTATTCTTTTCGTCATCGTTTCACGATCACCATTCGGCAATAGTTTTACAAAGGCAAGTTCCACAATGCGGTCTTTTGCGTGGTCGGTGCCTGTAGTTTCGAGGTCAAAAAAAATAATCGGTCTTTTTAAATTTAATTTCGGCATGTTGTGAATTCTAATTCTGTTGCGAACTTACAGTATTCCAGTCAATTCCATCGAAAGTTCCGGAACTCATCAATAATAAAAAAACAGGTTTTCCGGCATTGCCTGACCGGGCAACCAGTTCTTTAACTTTCTGTTCAAGCTGTGTTTTCTCATCTATAATATCAATATCATTACGTGCAAAATAATTTTTTACCGTGACAGGGTCGAGATGAGGCAGGCCCTTAAGGTTTAATGCGTGGTGACTGAAGTAAACAATGGCTTTATCGGCGGCATCCATACTGTGTGCATATTCGGCCAGAAATTTTTCGTTCAGGCTGCTGAACGTATGCAGCTCGAAGCAGGCAATAAGATGATGGGTAGCATATGCTTCACGCACAGCGTTCAGGGTTGCTTTCAGTTTACTTGGGGCATGGGCAAAGTCGCGGTACACAAGTAATCCTCTTTCTTCTTTTACTTTTTCAAGCCTTCGTGCAGCTCCTGTGAAGGTGGCTATGGCTTTATAGCAATCAATTTCGGACACACCCAGCTCCATGCATACATCTATAGCCGCCTGCATATTCAGCAGGTTGTGCCTGCCGAAAACAGATACATTCACAGGCCCTGCGGCCGTATCCATTACGGGGAAACCATCTTCGTAGTGGAAGGGTGGGGTCTCGTATGGAGTAACGGATACATGCCCACCGGAAGTGGTAATAACTCTTTGCACCTCACTATCCTCGTTATTATAAAATACCTTGGCGTTTTTATCCATGCCCTGCAGGTATTGCTCAAACTGGTTGAAGTAAATTTCGTAGGTTGGGAATACATTGATATGATCCCAAGCTATTCCGCTTACTACGCTGATGTGCGGGTGGTAAAAGAAAATTTTTGGACGTTTTTCTTCGACAGATGCGGGGTATTCATCACCTTCAAGCACAATGAGCGGTGCATCGGTAAGTTGCACAGATTGCTCAAAACCTGCTACACGCGCACCTACTAGGTAGTCGAATTCTATTCCCTGCTGTTTGAGAATATGCATGATCATGGAGGTAATAGTTGTTTTACCATGGCTGCCGGCTACCACTACTCTTTTCTTATTCTTGCTCACCTCATACACATATTGAGGGAAAGAATATATTGGAATGCCCATACTTTTTGCTGCCAGCAATTCGGGATTGTCAGCTTTCGCATGCATACCGAGTACAATTGCGTCAAGAGCAGGCGTTATTTTCTCCGGATGCCATCCGAATTCCTGAGGTAGTAATCCCTTTGCCGCAAGGTTGCTTTTGGCAGGGTCGGTAATCTCGTCATCGCTGCCTGAAACTATGTAGCCCTGACGCTGTAAGGCAAGGGCCAGTTGGTGCATAATGGCACCGCCTATTGCTATAAAATGAATGTTTTTCATATTTTCTTCGTAACTTCGTACAAAGTTAAACGAGCTTTTTACTATTTATAACTTTCACGTATGCAGCATTTGTCAACATTCAGGCGCTTTGCTCCAATTATAGCCATTATTTTCCTGGTATTTATTTCATCGTGTGGCACCAAGAGGTACGGTTGCCCTAATCATTTATCCATACCGGTATTTTCGTTGCTTCGCTAAACTGCATAACAACCGCAATCAAAGTATTTCAATTGGTATTTCACTAAATTATCTTATTGAATACGGTAGCCAACATATGCCTGTATGGCTGAGTTTTTCCAGGGCTCTGTGTAGAAGATGGAGTTGTCATTGTTATTCATGTCTGTTACCCCATAAACATAACGTGCACCTACAATAATGTTTAATGGCAGCCGACCTTCAATGCCGCCCAGCAATGAAAATTCGCCGCTTCTGAAGAGCATCTTTGCATTGCCGGAATATCCACCATTGTTCTTTATAGAAATCATGCTGCCATACTGCACCCCTGCCTGAATGCAAACAACGGAAAAGAATTTGTATTGTAAGAGAACCGGGAGGTTTAAATTCAGTGCATTGAAGTCTCCTTTATTGCCCAAAGAATCAGTTAAGTATTTGAATGTATAGCGGGAGGTAGCGGCCAGTACTTCTATTCTGAAACTGAATGTATTACCTATCTGCATGAACGCGCCCCCGGCTATGCCGGTATTATAATTATTCTCCCATGCCGAGTCGCTGGAAACCTTCTGCATATTTAGCCCGGCTTTGAGGCCGAACTCGATTTTTGGTGCCGTTGAGTCCTTTGCCGACCCTGATAAAAGTTGTGCGTTGCTTATTGAAGAAAAGAGCAATGATGCTAAAAAAAGAGTGAATGCTGATATTAGTTTCAAAATGTTATTTTTAAGCGTAAATATACGTTTTTATAGGAACCTGAAGCCTAATGATAGCTGGATGCTGCGGTCGTTCCATGCATCTTTTATTCCCGATTTGGATTCGTTGTTAACATTTGTAAGGCCAAGGATATAGCGTGCAGAAAGAGATAAACGCAATGGTAGGTTTGCCTGCAAGCCCAAAACGCCTGAAAAATTTGTTGTATTCAGGTTGTTTTTCACGTCAGTACTGTTTTGTTTGGCAGAAATGAAGGTGCTGAACTGTGGGCCAGCCTGAGCCCATACCCGCCAAAAGAGTTTGTATTGGAATAACAAAGGTATGTCGAGGCATACTGTATTTATTTTTATGGAAGTTGGGGCTGACGATATTGGTGGAGTATAGGTAATGTCAGCGGATCTTACCAGTCCTTCAACCTGTACACCTATTTTTTTCTTGGTAACACCTGCAAAAAATCCACCAACAATACCCGTGCTAAAATCACTGTTTGAGTAATTGCCGGTAAACTGCTGCAAATTTACTCCGGCTTTAATACCGATTGTGAATTTAGGCAGTATTTTGCCCACTATGGGATGTGCGGAAACACTCCCGGAAATTGTAGCCGCAAGGATGGCTATAAGAAGAACGCGTTTCATATAAGGTCATTTTTTGCAAATATAGTATACAAAAATTATGCCCTGTGTATTATTAATGCTATTATGTGAGAATCATGTTATTGATTTTCCGGGGGTTAAAGAGATATTCGTGATATTAAAATTACATTTGACCGATGTTAAATGAACACCATCGCTCTCATTTGTCAGAAGGTAAACTGCGGACAATAGCACTGTTTATACCGGCGTTGATAGCTATACTGCTGGCTGGGGCTGTTTTGTTTTATAAAGAACGTATGTTGTTCATTGACGCGCCGCACATATTGTTCCGCATCATTAATGACGGCCGGTTGCATATAGAGGAGTTCCGGATAGGATCTTTCATCACGCAGATGTTCCCGTTGTTCTGCTCCAAACTGCATTTACCTTTCAAGTTGCTGGTAGTACTTTATTCGGCAAGCTTTTACCTGTTCTATTTGTCTGCTGCTGCGCTGCTAGTGTATAAATTCAGGAATTATGCACTTGCCATACTGTATGGTCTGTACCTTACTTTGCTGGTAAGTGATACCTACTACTGGCCGAATAATGAAGTGCATCAAGGGGTAGCGTGGTTAATGCTGGCGTTTGCCAGCAGCTTTTATTTTTCTCCGAGGAATAAACTCGTAGTGATTTTGTCCTTTACTGTTTTATTCGGGCTGGCGATATGGACGCATCCATTAGTGATGTTTGTGGCCATTTACCTGTGGTTTTTTATGCTGCTTTCTATGTCATTTTATCCATTTTCGAAGTGGCAGGCATTCATCCTTACTATAATACTGTTAACGCTTTCATTTCTAAAATTTTACCAGGGTAGCAGACATGGATATGACAACAGCAAAATAGAAGTGGTCACTCATTTCGACCTGCAAAATATTAAGGATGTGCTGACATCACCCATGCTGCGGTCTTTCCTGAAAAGTTGCATAACAGACTATTGGATATTTACGCTACTTTTCGTTGCGGGACTTGCTGCTCTGGTGAGGAGCAGAAAATACCTTTTACTTGCCTTCACTGTAGGGTATGCCGCTGGTTACCTGCTGCTGGTGTGTATTGTATTCAGAGATGTAGCTCCAAATCTTTTCTACATAGAGAGCGAGTATATGCCGCTGACTTTTATATGCTGTGCGCCATTTGTTTACTTCTTGCTACCGACGCTGAAAACCAGATTGGGACTCACTATCATCTTGCTGATATTCGCCGTGCGTATAGGTTATATATATGCGGCATCGGGAACATTTACAAGCAGAGTAGAGATGGTAGCTGCAGTAAATGAGAAAATGAAAGAGAAGGGGTTATCAAAGGTCATTATTCCTGAACCTGTGCCGGAAATCAACAATGCACTTCTTACCAACTGGGGGGCTCCTGTGGAGAGTATTATTTTTTCAAAACTGAAGGAAGAAGAACCACAAAGAACGTTTATTTTTTTAGACCCAGGTCTGCTGCCTGGTGTAAGGAATATGGGGAGGGACACACTACTAGGCTGCTGGCAGAAATGGCCAACAAGCCAGGTAAATACCTATTATTTTCAGCCTGATACCGGTGCTGCATATGTGGTGATGAACTATGCTGACCTGATGAAATAATCGTTAGCGTGTGAGTGTGGAATTGCAGTTGAAAGGTATGCCATAAGACAAACCATTCCATGTAAGAATAATCCTGTTGGAGGTGTACGTGCCGGAGCCGGAAATGGAGAAGTTTCCGGGGAAAGTTTGTGTAGGTATCGTGATGGTATTATCGCTGCAATTGAGAATGGCGGCAACCTGCACGCCGCTAAGGTTATTGAATGTAATGTTTACGGAGTCACGTGCAATGATGGTAGTTGAATAAGTGGCCGGTCCTGTAGAAGCACAATAGTCGTTGCCAGTATATACACCTGCTACATTGTGGGCGCAGTCTACGGGGAAAACAGGACTGTTGTTTTCTTTCTTGTTACAAAAGATGAGGGTAGTGCATAACAACAAAATGCCTGAAAAGGAGAATGATATTTTTTTCTTCACTAGCGCGCTTTGTGCAAAATAAGCGGCTTTTTATTCAACTACCAAAAAACGGGCAGATAAAGGGTCTATTCCATCGAGGACAATATCAAAGAAAGCAGGGCCTGAAACCAGGTAGTATTGCATGAAGTTTTCAACCCGCTCTTGCAATGCGCTGTTGGGAAAAAGCAGTGATTTCATCTTACTTATCCTACTTATATACACTTCTTCTTTTCTTTTCTCGGCACGAAACATTTTTTTTTCGAGTGCCGCTAACTGTTTATTCATTCGTGCAAGCACTGCTTGAGTAGCAGGGGCGAGTGTAGGGTCTATAGTTTCGGCCTTTTTTTTCAAGGCCACGAATAACCGTTCCAGTTCCTTCGCTTCCGGAGCTGTCTGCCATTCATTTCCGGTTTGGGTGGCAATGTGGCTTTTGATCAGTTCAGTTTCCGGCTTGAAGAGGTCGTTGATGCTTAATCCGAGCTTTGTGCGTAGTGCAGATGCCTCTGTGCTTACCCATTGCACGGACTGGCGGAGCAGCACACAAGGAAAAAAGAGATTGTAATGCGCGAACAGGGTTTTTAATTGCATCCAATAAGCTACCTCAGCGCCGCCACCGATAAAGGCTACATTTGGCAGAATGGTTTCCTGGTAGAGCCCTCTTAATACCACATTCGGGCTGAACCTTTCGGGGTGTTGTTGTAATTCGGCAATTATTTCCGTCTGTGTCCACTTTTTTTCAAGGGTTGCCAGCCGCCATCCATCTCCCGTTCGTTCGATCCTGTCGCGTATATTGTCTGTGAGGTAGAATAGATTAATAGCGCGGGGGGAGGCCTGTATTTTATAATGCGCCGCCAACTGTTCTATCTGCTTTGAGACAATAGGGTATGCGTTTCCATTCAGCAGTTCGTCCTGCATGACTGGTATAAAAACCGATTTCAATACGGCATCGTCCGGGTTTAGAACAAGCAATCCATATCTACCAAATAATTCGTGAACGAGGTGTTGAGTGGCAGCGGCAATAGTATCGTGTTTTAAATAGGCTGCGGTTATGAGTGACTGGAGGTCTTCGCAATTCTTTCCCGGAGGCCCGAACAACTTAAACAGGTCATTAAGCATTGGCTTGAGCCCTTTTGTATGCATACGGCCCACTGCGCCCGTTTGTCCGTCACCATCCCATACGTATTTTTCTCCCCTGAACCTGAAGGTGCCTAATTCTTCAATATCATTGTCCTCGCTGCCCATATAAAATACCGGCACGAAATGCTTGTCGGGGAATTGTTCATTCAGTTGCTGTGCCAGCTTTATGGCATGAAGTATCTTGTAGACAAAATACAGGTAGCCTGTAAGCAGGTTTGGCTGGTGTGCGGTGCAAACTGTAAATGTATTTTCGCTGAGCAGAGACTGTATGTTCTTTTCAGTTTCAGGCTTCGGGGACAGGTGTTCGTATTGCTTTTTGAAGGTTGCTGTAAGTATTTCCCGGTTGGTGGGAAAAGCCGCACGGTCGTTTATAGCTTTATCGAGTCCTTCAGTATTTGGTGAATAATTGTAAAATGGCAATAGGTTTTCGTGCCCGGCAATGTGGTCCGTGACCAGTTGAGAGAAGTACCCGGTTTCTTTATAAGACAGATATGTAAAACTGTGAGCCACTGCGCTGAATTGAGCGACGAAGTTAATAGCCAATACTGATAAATAGCGCACCGATGTCAATAGGGTGTGCTGATATGCATGAAGTAAAAACTTATAAAGTATTCTGAAAATCGGGAAAACTTGTATTTTCATGCGGTGAGTGAATCAAAAAGCATTAAAAACTGGCTGGAGGATGAGCGCCCGCGCGAAAAAATGTTGCAAAAAGGGGCTTCTGCATTGACGGATGCTGAGCTACTGGCCATTCTCATATCCAGCGGCACGCCCAAACGCTCCGCACTGGATCTCGCGAGAGATGTGCTGGGGCTGGCAAATAATGAACTGCGGGATATAGGAAGGCTGAGTGTAACTGAACTACAGAAAGTGAAGGGGATAGGCACGGCGAGGGCCATTACCATCGCGGCAGCATTGGAGCTGGGACGACGCAGGCAATTGAGCGAAACCCCTGACAGGCAATCTGTGAACAATACTGCTGTGGCCGCAAGAATGGTGATGCCCCATCTACAGGATCTGAACCATGAGGTGTTTTATGTGCTGTACCTGAACCATAATAATAAGCTGCTGAAAGAAGAAAAGATCAGTAGCGGTGGATATACTCAGACGACAGTAGATGTACGAATGATACTGAAAAGCTGCCTGCTACATAATGCCAGCAGGATGATAATAGCTCATAACCACCCATCGGGGAGTAAAAAGCCGAGCGAAAGCGATATACGCCTCACAGGGCAGATAAAAGAAGCTGCCCGCCTTATGGAGATACAGCTAATAGACCATATTATAGTTGCGGGGAATGAGTACTTGAGCATGGCGGATGAAGGGTTGATATGACAACAGCACCTTTCTATGTCCACTTTTTTTTCTACTTTCACAGCACTAACAATCAACTCAATGAGAATAATTTCATATAATGTAAATGGTATTCGTGCAGCGGTAAAGAAAGGCTTTATTGACTGGCTGAAAACCGATCCTGCAGATGTGATATGCCTGCAGGAGATAAAAGCAAACAAAGAGGATTTTCCGGAGGAAGCGATAAAGGCAGCAGGTTATGATGTATTCTCATTTTCTGCGCAAAAAAAGGGGTATAGCGGGGTAGCAGTACTTACTAAAATAAAGCCCTCTGCTGTTTCCGTTGGTAATGGCCGTGAGCAAAGTGATTTTGAAGGGCGTGTTATCCGTGCTGATTTCGGGAAGATAACGCTGGTAAATGCTTATTTCCCGAGTGGCACCAGTGGCGAAGACAGGCAGGTATATAAATACCAATGGCTTGATGAATTTTTTGAATATATAGGCGAGTTGCGGAAAAAACAGCCGAAACTTATAGTGTGCGGTGACTATAATATTTGCCACAAAGTAATAGACATTCATGACCCGGTGCGCAATAAAAATTATACCGGTTTTCTGCCTGAAGAAAGAGCGTGGATGGATAGGTTTTTTGAAAATGGTTTTGTGGATACCTTCCGTCATTTCAACCAGGAACCGCACCAATACACGTGGTGGAGCCAGTTTGCCGGTGCGCGTGCGAATAATAAGGGCTGGCGCATAGACTATATAAATGTGACTGAACCCCTGAAAAAGTCGCTGAAACATGCCAGGATAATGCCGGATATTGTGCATTCAGATCATTGCCCGGTTTTCCTGGAGCTGGCATTATAGACTTTGGAGTACCTTAAGCGTTTCTATTTTGTCTTTGTGTAGCTGCGCAATCAAGTCCTCTAAAGAAGCGAACTTCTGTTCATCGCGGAGTTTTTTGATGAAAATGATACTCAGGTGCTGCCCGTATACGTCTTTGTCGAAATCGAAAATATTCGCTTCAATGCGTAACTCTTTTTTATCGGTTACAGTAGGATTGTAGCCAATGCTCAACATTCCATCGTATTTATTGCCGTCGTGCATTGCCTTTATAGCATAAATGCCCAATGCGGGGACAATTTGGTCGGGGTGGAGTGGCTGTAAGTTTGCGGTAGGGTAGCCTAGGGTGCGGCCAAGTTTGTTGCCATGTACTACTGTTCCCGTCAGCTCATATGGCCGGCCAAGCATGTGGTTTGCATCTTCTATGTGACCGGCCAATATGGCCTTACGTATCTTGGTGGAGCTGACAGCGGCATCATCAATAAGCTGTGCGGGTATCTCGAGTAGTTCGTAGTTATATTCACTTGAATACTCTTCCAGCAACTTCAGATTTCCCTTCCGATCATTGCCAAAACGGTGATCGTAGCCAATAATGATACTGTGAGGGTGGAATTTTTCGACAAGAAATTTCTCTATATAGTCGTGGGCGGAAATACCGGCGAATTCTTTTGTAAAAGGAATAATGACTATATGCTTAATGCCGGAATCTGTGATTAGTTGAAGTTTCTCCTTTAACGGAGTAATGATGCCCAATGACTGATCCGGGAACAGGAGTTTGCGAGGATGAGGCTCGAATGTGAGCAATATGCTTTCGCCACCGGTATTCGTTGCATGAGCCACAACTTCGTTCAGTATAGCCTTGTGCCCCTTGTGTACACCATCAAAAGTACCAATAGTAATTACTGCATTGTGAAATGCAGGCAGGTCATTTGTATCTGTAAATATAGCCATGTAACAGGGCGCAAAGGTAATAATAAAGGTGTTTGGATAGGAGATGTATTAAAAAGGGTTACAGGTCAATTTTTTTCAACATTATCTCGGCACTTTCGCCAATATCATTGAACGCTTTTATCTTATAGTGCCTTGTTCCATCAGTGAGTATAAAATTAGCCGTGTTTGGCGGAGTTTTTCCCAGATTTTCGGCAATGATTGAGATAGTATTTACTTTTCCTTTCACGTATAATTTAATCTGGTGTTTTTGCTTGGTGAGCGTATGTTTTGTAAGTATTTCATCGGCATTAAACAGAACGGAGACTATGTCCCCGTCTATTACGCCCCCGTCATAAATGTCTAGAATGCAGGTGTCGCTATACCAATGAAATTGCCTTGTAGTTCCCGATGTAATAGCATACTCTTTCCCATGTTCATGGTGCTGTGTGGTGTCAACAATATGCGTGTGTTTTTTGGGGTGTGGCTGTTTTGCGTGTATTCCGGACTGCGATAAATCGTTAATTACCTGCGACGGATGCAATCCTGAACTCGGGCTTTGCATGGATTGTTCGTTTCCTTCTGCGTTTTTCTGTGTATGTTCGCCTGCGCTTTGGTGGGGCATTCCCAGAATTTCGTTTATAGTAGCAGGCGCACTGAAGCTTATTGTTCCCTCGCCGCAATAGACATCAAAATGATCCTTCCCCTTAAAAACGCCTTTTATCTGATACTTGTTGTTGATAAGCCTGAATGAAACCGAAGCATGTACAAAGCAGGTTATTGCATCCTGCCCTCCTGTGTCGTTTGGATATTCAGTGAAGGTTAATATTTGCGTTTTTTGGTTGATAATGCCCTTTATAGGGGTTTTTGGTTGAGCCCCATTTCTTAACTTAGTAGTGGAGTAACCGGTAATTTGGGTGCCTTTTATGTTGCATACAAGGTGGTAAGGAAATGTATTCCCGTTTTTTACGTGTATAGTCCCGTTCAGCACAAACTCTTTCGCCTGTAAAAGAAAAGGCAAAAATGCAAGAACGCAAATTGGTACTATATTTTTTAAATGCATTTGTTATTGTAACTCTCGTTACAATAATACTATAATAATGCTGATTGAACTTGAATAATAATATTAATGCCTCGTTAAAGCCGCAGATGTGTGTCAAAATTTATATTTAATATAAATACAATGTCATTTATTTATGCTGTAATGTAATATATATATGTGTGAAATTTTTTGTGATACGATAAATTAAATAATTTAGCTTCAGAACTATACTGGAGTAATGGCAAAATTCAGGATTCATTTGTATTATGTATTGGCAATTATTGTTTTAGGTAGTGTGGCATACTATTATATAAACAATTCAAAGAGGGTTGAAGATCAGTCATCTTTAAATATAGCTACCGCTACAGACGTTAACAATCCATTAAGACTTACGAGTCAAAAAGGATATCATTTAGTGCAGCCGTTGCTGAAGGCAAACCAGGAGAATGAATCGGAAGTCTTTACTACACTCAGGGCAAGAATACAGAACCTTTTTGAGGACAATAAAAGGACGGGAATACTTACATCTTCATCGGTGTATTTATTCAGCCTGTCGGATGGTAAGTGGATGTATATAAATCCCAATGAGGTTTACCATCCGGGATCTATGATGAAGATGCCTATGCTGCTGACTTATCTGAAGGAAGCGGACCAGAACCCGGAAATGCTGAATAAAAAATTTCTGCTAAGTAATGATATTAAAGTCCCGGCCCAAACATTCACTTCTTCAATGACACTTGAGAAGGGCAAGTCATATACTGCCCGGGAATTATTGAAGTATATGGCGGCATACTCTGATAATTATGCGACCAGGATACTCAATGAAAACGCTGATGTAAAGAATTTCATAAAAACATTTACCGATCTGAACCTGCCTGAGCCCAATGTGTCAGACCGTTTTTACGAGACTTCTGCTCAGAGTATGGCAGAGTTTTTCATAGTGTTGTATTATGCGACATATATCTCACGGAAAAATTCGGAGTATGCCATGGAGTTGCTTACTGAATGTGATTTTAAGGAGGGTATGCTGAAGGAATTGCCGGCTAATATTAAAGTCGCCCATAAGTTTGGTGAGTGGGGTGATAACCGTGTGAATGTGCATGAGATGCATGAAGCAGGTGTCGTTTATCTTAAAAACAAGCCATACTTACTTACTGTGGTTACAAAGGGGAGTAATTCAAAAGATCTGGCAGCAATCATCAGTAGAGTTTCAAAGCTGGTATATGATGATATGTCAGCGGGTGCCGGCGCTACACATATGTAAGCCTGACCCACTTACCTAATCCCAGCGAGGACCTCATAGAACTTAAAGCAGTCTTCGAAAGTATTGTATAGAGGTACAGGAGCGATACGGATGACGTTTGGTTCGCGCCAATCGGCTACAATGCCATTCATGCTGAGTGCTTCAAATACTTCTTTTCCCTTTTCATGAAAAAGCAGGGATAGCTGGCATCCCCTTCTTTCGGGCTCCGTTGGTGTAATAATTTCAAAGGGTAAGTGGGTTAGCTGTTTCAGCAAGTACTCCATATAGCCGGTTAGTTTTAGGCTTTTTTCCCTGAGCGCCGACATGCCTGCTTTTTCAAATACATCAAGCGCTGCATTGTGGGCCACCATATTGAATACCGGGGCATTGCTCATTTGCCAACTGGCAGCGCCTTTTTGCGGCACGAAACCTTTTTGCATTTTGAACCGGGTCTTTTCATCATTACCCCACCAGCCGCCGAGGCGGAACAGGGTAGGGTCGTTACCATGCCGTTCGTGCACATAGATGCCACCCACGGCACCCGGGCCGGAATTAAGGTATTTATAGGAACACCAACAAGCAAAGTCTACATTCCAATTGTGAAGTTTTAGAGGGATATTACCTACTGCATGTGCGAGATCAAATCCCGCATAGGCACCAACGCTATGAGACGCTTTAGTAATCTGCTCTAGATCAAAGAATTGTCCAGTGTAATAATTCACTCCGCCTATCATCACTATAGCGAGAGAATCTCCAGCTTCTTTTATGGCATTAATGATATCTTCATCTTCAATCAAGTAAGATCCTTTCTGTGGAGTGATTTCTATTATGGTGTCTTCAGGGTCGTAACCATGCATCCGCACTTGTGTCTCCATTGCGTACTGGTCGGAGGGGAATGCCCCGGCTTCCATCAAAATTTTGTATCGTTTTCCTTTGGGCCGGTAAAACGACAGCATAAGCATATGCAGGTTGACGGTCAGCGTGTTCATTGCTACTACTTCATCCTTGTTTGCGCCAACAATCTTTGCCAGCCGCTCGCTAAAAAAATGGTGATAAGAGAACCATGGGTATGCTGCCTGGAAATGTCCTTCCACGCCATATCTTGCCCAATCGCGAAGTTCCTTATCCATAAGGTACTCAACACTTTTAGGCTGAAGGCCTAGTGAATTGCCGCAAAAATACCGCACATCAGCCCCTTCATGCTGCGGAAAGAAAAATCTTTCCCTGAATGAGTAAAGCGTATCCAGTTGATCTTCGCCCTGTGCATATTCCAGTGACGCTTCATATGATGATGCCATGCTTTGGTATTTGCGGCAAAAATAGCACCCATATGCTTAATTTTAGGACAAAAGGAACAAAATATTTTGCCGGGTGAAACCCACATTCTATAAAAACATTTTCCTTGCCGGGTATGGTATTCGCTTCCCGGAGCGTGATAATTACCGATTTTTTAACGTTGCTCGCCGACAGGTCATGTGATATTCAATTAACATAGCCTACTTTTGGTGAAAATTTATAAGCAATGAAAGGATTATATATTGCCTTAGGCATTATTCTCTTAATCGTATTATGGGGCGGCTGCGGTTACAATGGTATGAATGCAGCCAGTAAAGATGTTGACCAAAAGTGGGCTGACGTGCAAAGCAGTTACCAGCGTAGGTCAGACCTTATACCCAACCTAGTGGAAACCGTAAAAGGCGCAGCAGATTTTGAAAAAACAACACTCACTCAGGTGATACAAGCAAGGGCATCAGCTACCCAGATGAAAGTGAACGCTGAAGACCTTACGCCTGAAAAAATGCAGCAATTCCAGGCCTCGCAGGGTCAACTGAGCCAGGCACTTGGCCGCCTGATGGTAGTGTCTGAACAGTATCCGCAATTAAAAGCAAATGAGAACTTCAGGGATTTGCAGAATCAGCTGGAAGGTACAGAAAATCGTATCAAGGTATCACGCGATGCTTTCAATGCCTCTGTGAAGGACTACAACATCAAGGTTTCAAATTTTCCAAATAATATTCTTGCGGGCATATTCAATAAAAAGGAACGTCCGTCATTCCAGGCTGAGGCAGGTGCAGAGAAAGCCCCGTCTGTGAAATTTTAATCGGGCATAACATGTTCTCCTTTTTCAAAAAGAAGTCCGCACTTGATAGCGACTCGCAGGCGAGGGTGGTGGCCTGTATCAAAGA
Organism: uncultured Flavipsychrobacter sp.; assembly: GCA_964430995.1. Taxonomy (GTDB): domain Bacteria; phylum Bacteroidota; class Bacteroidia; order Chitinophagales; family Chitinophagaceae; genus Nemorincola. The sequence continues at coordinate 9,010 of CAYSIG010000021.1, read as the reverse complement.
GGCGGAGAGCAAGACCAGCGGTGAGATACGTATATTCATAGAGCCTCATTGTACTTACGTGGACCCTCTTGACCGCGCCCGGGAGATATTTACTAACCTGGGAATGGAGAAAACAGTGGAGCGTAATGCCATCATTATATACATTGCATTGCAAGACCGACAGTTTGCGCTGTTTGGTGATAAGGTGATTTATGAGAAGGCTGGTGGGGCGGCATTTTGGGAGAAAGCAGCTCAGACACTTTCCGGCCACCTGAGGAAAAATGAACTGACGGAGGGCCTATGTAACTGCATCCGCGAATTGGGAACTGCACTTGCGAACCATTTCCCATACGATCCTTCGATCAATAAAAATGAATTGCCTGACGAAATAGTTTTTGGGAAATGATGCACAAAATAATCGATAATCTTCGCCTGCTTGGGCTGACCCTGCTATTACTTATAGCAGGGTTGTATGCGCATGGTGAGGAGAAGATTTTCCCAGACAGGCCAAACCCGCCACGACTGGTAAATGACTATGCCGGAATGATGTCGGCGAATGAACATGCGCAACTGGAACAAAAGCTGCTTGAATTCGAACGACAGACCTCTATTGAGATAACCGTGGTCACTATTACTTCTCTCGGTGAGTACGACATTTCAGATTATGCGATAAGGCTGGGTAAAGCATGGGGTGTAGGTAAAAGCGGTAAAAATACAGGCGTAGTGGTGCTGGCATCAATGCAGGAGCGAAAAGCATTTATAGCTACCGGCAAGGGTATGGAAGGTGTGCTTACAGATTTGCTGTGTGGACGTATAGTGCGGAACGAGATGGTGCCATCGTTTAAGAGTGGTTTTTATTTCCAGGGGTTTTCTAAAGCTGCAGATGCTATCATAGCAGCATCGAAGGGTGAATATAAGGCTGACCACCACGAGAAAAAGAAGCATGTGCCAATGACTGCGGTTATCATTCTCATCATTATCATTGTTTTCATTGCCAAAATGTTCAAGGGAGGCGGCGGAGGTGGAGGTAATTATATGAGCGGCCGCGGCTTTGGCGATATAGCCACCGGTATGCTGATAGGCAGTATGCTTGGCGGCAGGCGCGGAGGCGGTGACTGGGGTGGTGGAAGCGGAGGCGGAGGATTTGGCGGTTTTGGTGGTGGTGACTTTGGTGGTGGTGGCGCCGGTGGCGACTGGTAGCTGTTAATTAGCTGATTATCTTATTCGGTAAATAGCTAATGACGTATGCTAAACTTTCATTGCGGTTTCATTAGCTAATCGTTATAACGGGTAATAATACCCCTTCATTATATTTTATTTCTTCGAGGTAGAGACCGTTGCCTGTGACATCGAAAAAGGATTTAGTACAATCCTTGCTTTCTATTATTTTTCTGAAATCTGTTATACCCCCTTTGCCACGGGCGATGTGCAGTTGCGTGGCCACCAGCCCGCGCACCATGCCACGTAAAAAACGGTTGGCCTCTACCACGTAGTGGAGTTCTTCGCCACGACGCTCCCAGTAAGATCGTTTGATACGGCAGATGAAAGTCTTCGACTGCGAATTCCTTTTTGAGAACGATTCGAAATGCTCGTGCTCCATGATGATGGCAGCCGTTTCGTTGAGTAGTTCTTCATCAAGCGGGAAGGGGTAGAAGAGGGCTTTGTCAACAAGGAAGGGGTCTTTGTGGGCGTAGATGCGATACCTGTAGCTGCGTGTAAGGGCATCGAAACGGGCGTTGAAATCATCGGGGGCAGAGTATAGTTTTTTTACCGCCAGGCTGGAAGGCAGGATGGCGTTGCATTTGTAGGTGAGGTCGAAGGAGAGGGGAGCGGGCAAATCGAAGTGGTAGAAGTTGCTGAGGGCGTGCACGCCTTCATCGGTGCGACTGGCGCCGAAGGTGATGACCGGCAGACGCAGCAGGGTAGATAGCGCTTTGTTGAGCGCAAGCTGCACAGTGGGCTGTTCGCCCTGTATCTGCGAGCCGTTGAACCTGGTCCCGTCGTACATTACCTCTAATACATATCTTGGCATAACTTTCTAAAATTCCAATTTACAAAATCCAAAATCCAAATTTCAAACTACTAATTCCCAATCCCTAATTACCTGCTTTCTTCGGCATTTCTATTACTTCGCACTGCTTCATGTCTTTGCCGTCTATCACAAAACGTATGAGGGTGCAGACTTTGTGCCATCCGCTGAGACCGGCGGCGCCGGGGTTCATGTGGAGACACTTCAGCTTATCGTCATACATTACTTTTAGGATGTGTGAGTGGCCGCAGATGAACAGTTGGGGAGGGCGCGAAAGCAGTTCGGGTTTTATTTGAGGTGCATACCTGCCAGGATAGCCGCCTATGTGCGTCATCACCACTTCGACTTGTTCACATTTCCAGCGGATGGTCTCGGGGTAGGCGGCCCTGATGTCCTGGCCATCAATGTTGCCCCATACACCTTTAAACGGCCTGAAGGCTTTCAGTTTATCAGCCACCTCTATTGTGCCGAAATCGCCGGCATGCCATATCTCATCGCAGTGTTCAAAGTGTTTGAAAACCGCATCGCCGAGATAGCTGTGGGTATCTGATATGAGGCCGATGCGTGTCATTTATGATTTTTTATCTATGATTGTCCGGCATTGCTCACTATGTAAAAAAAACGTTTTTAACCCCTTCTTTCTAAAGAAAAAGCAGGCCATGTTGACCTGCCTGGTCGGGATGACTGGATTCGAACCAGCGACCCCTACGTCCCGAACGTAGTGCGCTACCGGGCTGCGCTACATCCCGTTTAAACGGAACACAAAAGTAAGAAAACTATGTAAAAACCGAAAGCCAGGAAATATTCAACCCCGTTTTGCGTTATTCATAGCCAGATGAGGTATCCAGGTTTATTATTTTTACTGCTGTTTAGCATTGCTGCATCGGCACAGGAAGATGAAATAGACATTGGCAACAGCAAGCTGTTTGAAGGCAGGCTTATCTCCGGGTTCAATTTCACCCAGATAATGGGCGATAATAATACGGGGTTTCATAAGGTAGGGCTAAACGCAGGCGGGGCAGTTTATGCACGTTATAAAGACCATTTCGGTGCAAGTTTCGAGTTGCTATATAGCCAGAAGGGTGTGCGCGGCGCCAATGTAAAGGAGTCTTATACGGTGGGCACCTATTTTGATAAGTACTATCTGAACCTTGATTATGTAGAGGCCGCATTGCTGCTACATTTCAACTTTTTCGTTTTTGACTATGAGGGTGGCATATCCTATGCCCGACTGGTGCACTCAAAGGAATGGGCTGAAGCTGATGTGCCGGTGCATATAGATAATAACCTCTGGACATTCAAACCGTATGATATCAATTATCTCATCGGTCTATCCTACAGAATAAATAAACGGTGGGCGGTGAATTTCAGGTTCCAGTACTCGGCAATATCTATCAGGCCCCGTGAACGCGTACCTCCCCGCTATAGCGACGGCAGCGACAGGCAACTGAATCAAATGGCGTGCCTGCGCCTGATGTATGTGATTAAGTGATGCTTAAAACAGCGATGCCTGAACAGACTTTGCAGATTTAACGGGCACGCTAACTTTGTTCCTGGCATTACTATGCACCCGGTACACTTCACTCTCATTATAACGTGATGCCACCACAATATTCATCTCGCCGGCATATGGACTGAACAGTTCGCTTACTAACTCCGGGCGGTTGTTGTTCTTTGACAGATGGGATAGGAGTAAATGGCTCATATATTCAGGCCTGTGCGCCATAAACAGTTCAAGTGCCTCGCGGTTAGATAAATGGCCTTTACCCCCGCGTATCCTCCTTTTTAGGTGAATGGGATAATTACCCTCCTCCAGCATGATTTCGTCATAATTGGCCTCGAGGAAGGCTGCATGGCATTCTTTGAAGCCGTCGGTAAGATGCTCACAAATGGTGCCTATGTCGGTGAACACACCTACGTTCACACCATTTCCCCGAATGATAAAGCTGAACGGATCAATGGCATCATGCTGCTTCGGGAAGGCACTAACAGACAAACCACCTATCTGCACAGGCTCATAGGGGCTGAAAGGCATGATAAGGTCGTTTGCTATCTTGATGCGACTGTGCTGCAGGGTAGCTGGGGTGATATAAACAGGCACCCGGTGTTTATTGGCTATTGTCTGTACACCACGTATATGGTCAGTATGCTCATGGGATATAAAAAGCGCCTTTACGTGCTTCATACTCAATCCTATACGGGCCATACGCCGCTCAGTTTCCCGACATGATAGTCCGGCATCGACCAGCACCGCTTCATTATCGTTGCCCACATAGTAGCAATTACCGTTACTCCCCGAATTTATTGATGCTATATAGAGCGGTTCCACGGTGCAATTTACCTTTATCTGACCAATATCACTTAGCCAATTAGTTTGAGCAATTATTTTTGCAGTAAAATTGTATTCTATGGCATACAGGCGCAAAACATGGCAGGAGAAACTACATAACACCCATCCCGAAAAAGTGGAAACAGTAGATAGAAAATTTGCTGATATACCCGCCGGGGCATCTATGTATATAGCTACACCGGAGATAGTGGATGCCTATATCCGTAATATACCCAAAGGCACACATACCAGCCTGCAGCAGATGCGAAAAGACCTGGCCGCGGAGCACAATGCGGAGTATACGTGCCCCATTACATCGGGTATTTTTTTGCGTATCGTATCGGAGGCGGCATATGAAGAAATAGCCGCGGGCAAGGCGCTGAAAAACATCACCCCCTTCTGGCGTATGATAGACAGCAAGGCACCAGTGGCTAAAAAGCTCTCCTTCGGAACAGAATTCATTATTGAACAGAGAAAAAAAGAAGGTTTGACGTTCTAATACATCAGCTGCTGGCGGCTTTTGTTCTTCCAGCCAGCATCACTTTTGTATTCGGTGAAGAAGATGATAAGCCCGGCATCACTTTTGTAATCCGTGAAGTATATTTTCTTTTTTGCATCACTCTTATATTCTGTGAAAAACCAAACCCCATTGTTATCATTTGCATCACTTTTATACTTTGTTTTAAACACAACCAGGTCTGCATCACTTTTATATTTAGTAACATAAACCTTCACATCAGCTTCGCTGGTGTACTTAGTAGAATAAACAACTTGTGCGCCTGAATCGATTGCCGTAAACAGAAACGTTATCATAAACGTTAATAAAGGTGAGTTTTTTTGCAGTGCCATAAGAATAGTGTTTTTTTGCATCCGGATTAGTGCGGTTATGTAATAAAAATAATATTTATGGGTGAAATTAAGAAATACGCGGTAATTGTAGCGGGTGGACAGGGTATAAGAATGGGATCGGTGATACCAAAGCAGTTTTTGCCATTGCTGGGCAAGCCAATGCTCTGCCATGCTATTGAATCTTTTGCACAAGCTATGCCAGGTATTCACCTCATACTGGTATTACCCGCAAACCAGGTGGGCAGCGCGCAAACAGTACTCAGGTCTTATATAGGCAATATTGATGTAACTACGGTTGCCGGTGGTGAAACACGTTATCACAGCGTGCAAAACGGCCTTAAACAAATAACAGGAGAAGGAGTTGTATTTGTGCATGATGGCGCCCGGCCACTTATTTCGGGTGAGCTTATCATGCGTTGTTATGAACAGGCTATAGAGAAGGGAAGCGCAGTACCGGTGATACCATTGGTGGAAAGTGCGCGCATTGTGGATGGCGAACAATCTAAACCGCTTGACCGGGAGAATTTGCGAATAGTACAGACACCGCAGACATTTCGCACAGAAGTTATCTTGCCTGCTTTCAGGCAGGCATATATTCCCTCCTTCACAGATGAGGCTACCGTGCTGGAGGCTTATGGCACTACCGTTCACCTTATAGACGGTATGCCGGACAATATTAAAGTAACTACGCCCAATGATATGATAGTGGCAGAGGCATTGCTCAATGCCCGTATTCAGGAGCATGTGTAGCTATGAAAGCTGTATCAATACCGGTATCTGGCAAGAGGTTGTTGTTTCTCGTATCGGGGTTTGTTATTTTTTTTTCTGCTGATGTTTCTGCACAGCGCTATGATACAGGCAGTATTTTCAGAGTGCCAGTGCAATTAGACTCCTATGTAGTGAAAAGCGGGTTTGATGTATCCGCCTTCATTCGTCGTATGCAGGCTGATACCACCTTTTTTAAAGCGTTTAAGAACATGCGCTTTGTGCCGTACGCCGCCATTAATGATATACAGGTGTATGGCAAAAATAAACCTGTGGCTACGCTACACAGCACCACAAAGCAGGTGTATGAGCAAAAATGCCGCTCAACAAAGGTTACGGAGGAACATGTAACCGGGGACTTTTACAAAAAGAATGGCGAATACCGCTACTATACAGCAGAGCTTTATGCCTACCTGTTTTTTGCTGCCAGGCCGGTTTGTAATGAGACGGACATTGTAGCAACTTCGCTGAATACCCGAGGGAAAGGCCAGATGGAAAAAAGCAAGTTCGAGCTGAAGCAGCTTATATTCAATCCCGGCGCACCGGTTCGTGGCGTGCCGTTCATGGGCGACAGGGAATCTATCTTTGAGCAGGGAGAAGCAGAAAAGTATGACTTCAGGATAGCGAGGGAAAGCTATGAAGGGCAGCAGTGCTTTGTATTCCGCATAACACCTAAAAAAGGTTATGAAAAAAAGACATTGTATAATGAACTTACTACGTGGTTCCGGCAGAACGATTACAGCATCATAGCCCGTGATTATGCATTGTCGTATAGCACCCTTATTTATGATTTTGATGTGCGAATGAGTGTGCGAACAACTAATATAGGCGGCAAGCTATATCCTACAAGGATAGGCTATGATGGCAACTGGCATATACTCACTAAAAAGCGCGAAAGAGTGAAATTCTCCATTGATATAGCCTACTGAGTTTTCACAGCGGCATTTAGTAATTTGGGTTAGATTTCACTTAATTTTTACAATTATATCGCTAACTTTACTAAACATTTTTTCAAAAAATTATGAGCAACTACAATCAGGATTTTTCTAATTACACAGTTATCGACAGTCAACCGGCCTCAGGCACGGGTGCTGTGGCCAAAAAATTTATGGCAAACGTATTCATGTGGATGTTTGTCGCGTTAGGTGTTTCTACGTTCTTCTCCGTACTTTACGCCACCACCCCTTCACTTCTGGAGGACCTTTATGTGCAGACCGATAAGGGCCTGCGCCCATCCACACTCAGTTGGGTGGTTACATTTGCACCTTTTGCTTTCCTGCTCATCATGCAGTTTGGCATGAACAGGTTATCAGCACCAGTGCTTACTTTATTGTTCCTTGCGTTTGCCTCCGTACTGGGAATCAGCCTGAGCAATATTCTGCTCATCTACACCTCCAGCTCTGTAATCGGCTGTTTTGGTGCGGCTGCGGTTATGTTTGGCGTTATGGCGTTCATGGGCTACACTACCGATAAAGACCTCACTTCGTTTGGCAGGCTGCTTACCATGGGCCTTATAGGTATGTTAGTGGCGATGCTCATAAACTTTTTCCTCCAGAGTTCGGCAATGGGATATCTTATCAGTATTGTGGGTGTGGCTGTGTTTACCGGCCTCACAGCATATGATACACAAACACTGAAGCGTATAGGCGCTGGCCTGGAATATGAAGGCACCTCTGCCGAGAATACAAAAAAACTGGCATTGATGGGTGCACTAAGACTTTACCTCGATTTTCTTAATCTTTTCCTTATGCTGCTGAGGTTGTTTGGCGGCAGGAGGGATTAATTATCACTTGATTCAATTTTAAGCCCGGTCTTTTCCGGGCTTTTTTTGTGAGTTGGCGTGATTTTTAGATTTAGTATATTAGTGGATCAGGGTTCCTGAACATATTTTCCGACATAAAAACATAACACTATGCTCAACCTCAAAATAATACTCGGCAGCACGCGCCCCGGCAGAAAGGGAGAACCTGTCGCAAAATGGTTTCATGAAATTGCCGCCGGGCACAACGGTTTCAACGCAGAACTGCTGGACCTTGCTTCGATAGGCTTACCCTTCCTCGATGAGCCACAGCACCCCAGGCTGAAAAAATATGAACACCAGCACACAAAAGACTGGAGCGCCATGATTGATGCGGCCGATGCCATTGTTATTGTGACACCCGAATACAATTATAGTTTTCCGGCATCGGTAAAGAACGCCCTGGACTTCCTTTATCTTGAATGGAATTATAAACCGGTTGGATTTGTGAGCTATGGCGGCATTGCCGCCGGCACACGCTCGGTGCAGATGTTGAAACAAGTGACTAACGCCCTGAAAATGGTGACGCTGGCAGATAATGTGAACATACCGTTCATTGCCAAACATGTAGACGAAAATGGCAAATTCATCACGGATGAGCAGATTGACAAATCGGCAAAAAGTATGCTGGACGAGCTACATAAATGGGCGGATACCCTAAAGGTGATGAGAGCAAAGAATATGAATTAGATATTGCTTCATCATTCTTTTAGTATGGTTTGCTTTAATGTATTTCACCTTTGCTGGTGTTCCGCACTCTAAATCCTTTGTGCTGCTGCGGCGGGTCTTATATTCGGTAGCGACAGAGCCGCTGGATATTTTGTACTTCGCGAATATATCATTGCTTCTTTATTTCATCTTTGGTTCATTGCTGCGTTGTTGGTAAAGAAATAAGATCAATAACGGCGGAAAAGAGGGTATAGTTTTCAGCATTTTGACGGTTTTGATAAATGCTTTTTTTTTGAGATGTGGGTGTGATCTTCTGCGGGTGCATATTATGTGTTTTATTTTCAGGTATAAAGGGGGTGTAAAAGGGTATAATTATACCCCAAAAGGTATATTTATACCCCCCAAAGGTATAATTATACCCTAAAAGGTATAAATGCCTCGTCCTGATATTACCGTACATTGGTTAGCTAATCCTGCGTTCTGCTTACAAGATGCAGTTTAGCAAACACATGAGTTCGGGGATGCTCGCCACAGCACGCAGTTCACGATGCGATATTTCAAAGAACTTACCCGATAATTTTCGGGGTGCCCC